>CANQXG010000005.1 GCA_947627735.1 uncultured Oscillospiraceae bacterium
CAGCATCCCTTCCAGTGTAGCACATGACCTTGGAGAGGGTCACTAATAACTACTACTTCATAATACAAGGAGAATGACCATGAGCGAGGAAAAGATCATCGGCGAGCAGGAGCTGGAAAAGGTGTCCGGCGGCAACTGCTTCGACCCGTATGAAATTGATTTCGACGAGAAGTGGAACGCCTTTGTCACCACCCACTGCGGCGTGTGTGACCAGCACGGGAACTACGCGGCCAAATGCGATCCGGGGCGGGAGCTGGCTCACGCGGCCTGGGCGGCTGGTCAGGAGGTCGCGTGCCCCAACTACTCGCCGCTCGCCTGACGGCTGGAGGGAGTACATATGCGCGAGCTGAACGAGAACGATCTGTGCGCCGTGACCGGCGGCACGGCCGCGGCCGCGCCCACCGGCAGCGTCGTCTATACCTGCCCCAACTGCGGCACGGTCATCTCCGCCTCCAGCCGGGACACGTCTGTCACCTGCCCCAACGTCCGCTGCCGCACCTTGTATCAGGTGGAGAACGGGAAGCTGGTGTCGACGATGAAGAGGCCCACGCCGCCCTTGAAACCCGCGGGGGTGTGACGGCATAGGAGAGAGGAGCGCCATGGGGACGGAGCTATTTCGGAAAAAGAGCCTGGATAAGGTGTCCAGCCCGGAGCAGATGAACGACTATATCCGGGTGACCGGACCGAGCGTGTGGCTGGTGCTGGCGGCGGTGGCCGCGCTGCTCATAGGGTTCATCATCTGGTCGGTCCTGGGCCGGCTGGATACCACGGTGACGGCTGCGGCGGTGGCCGCGCCGGATGGCAGCGTGGTCTGCTATGTGGGCGAGGCCGACCGGGACGCCGTGCGCCAGGGGCAGACTGTGCGCATCGGCGGGGCGGAGCATGCTCTGACCGAGGTGGCGGTCCGGCCCGTGACCGTGGACGATAGCTTCGACGCCTACACCATGCATGTGGGCGGCCTGGAGACCGGCCAGTGGGTGTATCCCGCGGCGGTGGACGGGTCCCTGGACGAGGGGGTATACGAGGCCGAGATCGTGGTGGACAGCGTCTCGCCCATCTCCTTTCTGCTGAACTGAGGCGCCTATGGGGAAGCGGACAAAAACGCCCGTCGCCAAGGGCACGGCGAAGGTGCCGGTTATCATGCAGATGGAGGCGCTGGAGTGCGGCGCCGCCTGTCTGGCCATGGTGCTGGCCTACTACGACAAGTGGGTGCCCCTGGAACAGGTGCGTGCGGACTGCGGCGTGAGCCGGGACGGCTCCAACGCCCGGAACATACTCCAGGCGGCCAGGAGCTATGGCCTGACGGCCAGCGCGTACCGGTTCGAGCCGGAGGACCTGCGGCGGCAGGGGCGGTTTCCCTGCATCATCCATTGGAATTTCAACCACTTCGTGGTGCTGGACGGGTTTCGGGGGGACAAGGCCATCCTGAACGACCCGGCCCGGGGCGTGGTGAGCGTGAGCATGGACAGCTTCGACGAGTCCTTCACGGGCGTGTGCATGATGTTCGAGCCCGGGGAGGGGTTCGAACCCTCCGGCCAGCCCAAGAGCATGGTCCGCTACGCGAAAAAGCGCCTGGCCGGCGCGGGGGCCGCCCTGGTATTCGTGGCGGTCACCACGCTCATAGGCTCCCTGTTCGGCGTGATCTCCCCGGTATTCTCCCGCATCTTCCTGGACCGGCTCCTGACGGGACGGAACCCGGACTGGTTCTGGCCGTTCCTGCTGGCGCTGGCGGGGATCAGTATTTTGCAGCTGGTCACGGCGTGGATACAGGCGGTGTGGTCGCTGCGCATCACGGGAAAGCTGGCCAGCGTGGGGGCGGCCACGTTCCTGTGGAAGGTGCTGCACATGCCCATGGAGTTTTTCTCCCAGCGCATGGCCGGGGATATCCAGCAGCGCCAGGCCACCAACGCCTCCATCGCCCAGGAGCTGGTGAACACCCTGGGGCCGCTGGTGCTGGACGCCATTATGATGGTGTTCTACCTGGCGGTCATGCTCCGCTACTCCTGGATACTGACCCTGGTGGGGCTGGCGTCCGTGGCGGTGGATCTGGCGGTGAGCCGGACCATCTCCAAAAAGCGGATGAACGTGATGCGGGTGCAGATGCGGGACGCGGGGAAGCTCTCGTCGTCCACCATGGCGGCCATCGAGATGATGGAGACCATCAAGGCCGCCGGCGCGGAGAACGGCTACTTTGAGCGCTGGGCGGGGTATCAGGCCAGCGTCAACGCCCAGAAGTCCCGCTTTACCAAGACCGACGCCTACCTGGGCCTGATCCCGGCCCTGGTGAGCCTTGTCAGCGACATGGCGATCCTCTTTCTGGGGGTGCTGTTCGTGATGCGGGGCAGCTTCACCATCGGCATGGTCATGGCCTTCCAGGGCTTCCTCATGAGCTTCACCGCGCCCGCCACCACCCTCATCGGCGCCGGACAGACCGTCCAGGAGATGCGCACCGAGATGGAGCGGGTGGAGGACGTGATGGAGTACCCCGAGGACGGGAACATGGCCGGGGGAGAGAAGCCGGAAAGCTACGACAAGCTCTCCGGTGCGCTGGAGATGGATCATGTCACCTTCGGCTACTCCCGCCTGGCCGAGCCGCTCATCGAGGACTTCAGCCTGCGCCTGGAGCCGGGCAGCCGGGTGGCCTTCGTGGGCGGGTCCGGCTGCGGCAAGAGCACACTGGCCAAGCTCATCTCCGGGTTGTACCAGCCCTGGAGCGGGGAGATACTCTTCGACGGCAAGCCCATCCGGGACATAGACCGGAGCGTTTTCACCGGCTCGCTGGCGGTGGTGGACCAGGACATCATCCTCTTCGAGGACACCGTCGCCGCGAACATCAAGATGTGGGATAAGTCCATCGAGGACTTTGAGATGATCCTGGCGGCCCGGGACGCGGGCATCCACGGCGACATCGTCCAGCGGGACGGCGGCTATGAGCACAAGCTGACCGAGGGCGGCCGGAACTTCTCCGGCGGCCAGCGCCAGCGCCTGGAGATCGCCCGTGTGCTGGCCCAGGACCCCACCATCATCATCCTGGACGAGGCCACCTCCGCCCTGGACGCCAAGACGGAGTATGAGGTGGTCAAGTCCATCAAGGACCGGGGCGTCACCTGCATCGTGGTGGCCCACAGGCTCTCCACCATCCGGGACTGCGACGAGATCATCGTCCTGGACCAGGGCAAGGTGGTGGAGCGGGGCACCCATGAGGAGCTCTACGCCATGAACGGGTACTATACCCGTCTGGTGTCCAACGACTGAGGGGGCGCGTCATGGGGTGGTTTGACGAACAGATACGGGAACGCAAGCGCCGGGACCAGCAGGCCTTCGAGGCGGGGGTCGCCTCCATCGCCGGGGCGGTGCTGGGCCGGCGGGCCGCCCCCGGGGACCGGGGCGAGCAGGCCAAGAGCGCTATCGAGGAGATACTGAAGTATTACCACGCCGAGGGCCGGGAGATCCCCGCCTCGGCGGAGGACGTGAACGAGCAGCTGGAATACCTGCTGCGGCCCTACGGCATCATGCGCCGGACGGTGATGCTGGAGAAGGGCTGGTATAAGGACGCCGTGGGGGCCATGCTGGCCCGCCGGCGGGAGGACGGCTCCCTCGCGGCCCTGATCCCCGCGGGCCTGACCGGCTACACCTATGCCGACCCTGCCACGGGAAAGCGCCTGTGGGTGAACGCCCGTCGGGCGGAGCTGTTCCAGCGGGAGGCCATCGCCTTTTATAAGCCCTTCCCCCAGGGGAAGATCGGCATCCCGGGGCTGATGAAGTACATCGTTTCCTGCACCTCCTGGGCGGACCGGCTCCTGTTCGGAGCGGCGGCGCTGGGGGTTTCCCTGGTGGGACTGTTGCTGCCACGGCTGAACGAGCTGCTGTTTTCCCGGGTGGTGGACAGCGGCAGCGCCCAGGTGCTGGCGGCGCTGGTCAGCTTCATGCTGCTGGTGAGCGTGAGCAGGCTGCTGCTGGAAACGGTGAAGCAGCTGCTCACGGCCCGGATGAACGAGAAAGTGTCCGTGGCGGTGGAGGCCGCGGGGATGATGCGGCTGTTCTCCCTGCCGGCCAACTTCTTCCGGCAGTACAGCACCGGCGAGATGGCCAGCCGCGTGATGAACATCAAGCTCCTGGCGGGGCTGCTGGTGTCGTCGGTGGCGTCGGTGGGGCTGACGAGCCTGTTCTCCCTGCTGCAGATCACCCAGATATTCGCCTACGCGCCCGCGCTGACGGCGCCGGCGCTTATCATCGTCGCCGTGACGCTGGCGCTGTCGGTGGCCACCTCCATCCGGCAGCGGGGCATCACCCAGCAGACGATGGAGCAGAGCGCCAAGGAGAGCGGCCTTTCCTACGCCCTTATCAGCGGCGTGCAGAAGGTGAAGCTCTCCGGCGCGGAGAAGCGGGCATTCGCCAAGTGGAGCGAGCAGTACGCCAAGGGCGCCCGGCTGCAGTACGACCCGCCCCTGTTTTTGAAGCTGAACAGCGTCATTACCCTGGCCGTCAGCCTCACGGGGACGCTGGTGATGTACGCGCTGGCGGTGAGAAGCGGCGTGTCCGTGTCGGAATACTACGCCTTCAACACGGCCTATGCCATGCTCACGGGGGCCTTCGCGTCCCTGGCGGGCATCGCGTCCCTGGCGGGCCAGATCGTCCCCATCCTCAATATGGCCAGGCCCATATTGGAGGCGGAGCCGGAGATCGGCTCGGAAAAGCAGGCGGTGGAGCGGCTGTCCGGCGGGATAGAGCTGAACCACGTCAGCTTCCGGTATACGGAGGACATGCCCAACGTTGTGGACGACATGAGCCTCAAGATCCGCCCGGGGCAGTATGTGGCCATCGTGGGACGGACCGGCTGCGGCAAATCGACGCTGATGCGGCTGCTGCTGGGCTTTGAAACGCCCCAGAAGGGGGCCATCTACTACGACGGCCGGGATATGGCCGGACTGGACCTGAAGAGCCTGCGGCGGCGCATGGGCGTGGTGATGCAGGACGGGAAGCTCTTTCAGGGGGATATCTTCTCCAATATCACCATCTCCGCGCCCTGGCTGAGCATGGACGACGCCTGGGAGGCGGCGGAGATGGCGGGGGTGGCGGAGGACATCCGGCGCATGCCCATGGGGATGCACACGCTGATCTCCGAGGGCAGCGGCGGCATCTCCGGCGGCCAGCGCCAGCGGCTGCTGATCGCCCGGGCCATCGCGCCCAAGCCCCGCATCCTGCTTTTCGACGAGGCCACCTCGGCGCTGGACAACATCACCCAGCGGGTGGTGTCGGAGTCGCTGGATAAGCTCAAATGCACCCGCATCGTCATCGCCCACAGGCTCAGCACCATCCGGCACTGCGACCGGATCATCGTGCTGGACGGGGGGCATGTGGTGGAGGACGGCTCCTACGATGAACTTATCGCCGAGAACGGCTATTTCGCCCAGCTGGTGGCCCGCCAGCGGCTGGATGTGCCGGAAAACTGAAAAGTGCGTCACGCAGACCCGCCTATGGCCGGCCTGCCGGCAATAAAAAATCACATCGATAAAGGAGAAAACAAGAATGTCGGAGAAAAAAGTGTCCCGTTCGAGCTTTTGGGGAAAGCTCCTGCGCGTGGTGGCCTATGCGACCATCATCTGCGGCTGCCTGTTCAGCCTGCTGCTGGGCTGCATCTTCATCTTCCGGGCGGACCCGGAGAACCGGACGGCGGGCATCCTGGTGGGCATCGCGATCATCGTGATAGGCTCGGTGGCCAGCCTGCTGAGTTCTGCCGGTATCATGGTGTTCCTGGACATGGCCAGCGACCTGCGGGTCATCCGCGGGCACGTGGAGTCGGACTAATTGTCTTGACACCGATAAAAAACAGAGCCGCTTTTCATTGTTTGCGAAAAGCGGCTCTATTTTTGCTTTTTTGTGGCATCAGACGCCCGTTTTGCGGGCGGCCAGGGCCAGATCACAGCCGGAGGGTCTCCCGGCAGAACCGGGTCACCGCCCGGCGGTAGCCCTCCGTGTCCACGATGTAGCTCAGGCCGTGGCCCGCGTCGGGGAAGGTGACGCGCATCTTGGGTCCGGGGCAGGCGTCGTATATCTCCCGGCTCATGTCACAGGGGACGAACCGGTCGTCCTCCCCGTGGATGATGAGGATGGGCACCTTCGCCTTTTTGATCTCCCGGGCGGCGGTGGTCTCCGCCGGGTCGAAGCGGCCATACAGCCTCGCTCCCAGCCGGACGAAGGGCCACAGCAGCGCCGCGGGCAGGTGATCGTCCCGCATCACTTTCTTGATTATGTCAACCGGAGAGGAGTAGGGGCAGTCGGCGATGACGCCCCGCACCTGCTCCGGCAGGTCCAGCCCCGCCGCCATCAGCACCGTGGCCGCGCCCATGGACACCCCCGCCAGCACGGTGGGCACGCCGGGCCAGCGCTGGGCCGCGTATCGGCACCAGGCCTGGCAGTCGTACCGCTCCCGGAGGCCGAAGGTGATGGTCCTGCCGCCGCTCTCCCCATGGGCCCGCTGGTCCACCAGCAGGGTGTTCATACCCATCTCCCGGGCCAGCTTGTTGCCGCCGCAGAAGTCCCGGATGGCGCTGCCGTGCCAGCCGTGGACCTCGATCTGCAGGGGCGCGCCGTCGGCTATGTGGTAGTACCGACCCCGCAGGGGGGTGCCGTCATAGGAAATTATGTTAACTTCCTCATAGGGGATGGCGTCGAACTCCCGGATCAGGGACACCATCACGTCCCGCCCCCGCTGGTACTGCTCCTCGGTGGGGATGGCGTAGGGGTCCTCCCGGTGGGGCAGGGGGTGGTAAAATGGCACCCGATAGGCGATGTACGCCGCCAGCAGGATAAATGCCGCCGCCGCGGCCATGATGGTCAGCCAGAGCATTCGCCTCACCTCCGCAGGACAGTATAGCCCCTTTCCGGGCGGGTGTCAAATCCCGTCAGCGGAAGCAGTCCAGCAGCAGCGCCCTTGCCTCGGCGGCGTGGCGTCGCTCCTCCCCGGCGAAGGCGGCGTACATCTCCCCCAGTTCCCCGTCTGTGCGCTCCGCCGCCCGCCCATAGGCCCCGGCCCGGTCCCGGGCGCACAGATACAGCCGCCGCAGACAGGCCAGCTTTCCCGATATGTCCCGACAGTCCGGGACGGCGCCCGCCTGGCTGCCGGTGGCGATGAACAGCTCCGCCCGCAGCCGCCGCAGGTGCCGGCGGGCGTCGGCGGCCTGGCGCAGCAGCACCGCCCGCTTATCCCCGGTGAACTGCCGGGCCAGGGCGGCGGCCCACACCGCGGCGCACGTCTCGTCGCGGATAAAGGCGGTCAGGCCCTCCGGTCCGCCGGCGTCATCCTCCCGGTCCGCAGGCCCCGGGGCGGTGACCCGCCGCCACACTGCGTCGAACCCGGCCAGGCTCTCCATTATATTCTCATCCATCGTGATCCCCTCCTGGACATTGTATGTGCGGCGGGGGACATATGACAAAGCAGCCGCCAAAATGGCGGCTGCTCGCGTTGTATGGACTTACTTATATCCGTGGGTGCGGACGTAATGGAGGATGGCGGTCAGGCCGGCGGGGGTCAGGTGGATGCCGTCGCCGGAGTTATACTCGGCGTTCAGGTTGCCGGTGCTGTCCAGCAGGGCGTCGTGGGTGTTCAGATACCGGGTGCCGGTTTCCTCCGCCAGGGCCTGTATCCAGCCGTTGGCGGCGTTGATGCGGTCGTTCTTGATGCCCTCCACGGTCATGGAGTCGATGACGGGGTAGATGGACTGGCAGATGATCTTCGTGTCCGGGCTGGCCGCGGTGATGGCGGCGATCAGATCCCGGTAATAGCCCTTGAACCCCTCCTCGTCCAGGGAGGCCACGCCGTTGAGGCCCAGGGTGATCACCAGATACTCCGGCTTGGCCCGGGCGGCGGTGTCGGCGATGGTCAGCTTCACCGGGTTGTCCGGGTCCTCCGGCGGGAAGTAGTTGATGAACTCCGCCGGCCAGTTGAACAGGCTCAGCGTCCCGCTCTCCGGCGTCCAGACCTGGGTGTGGGGCAGCACGCCGTAGGAGTACAGGCCATAGGTGGTGCTGTCGCCCAGGAAGACGATCTTGCTGATGTAGTCCGGACCCAGGTCCTCCGTTTCGCCCAGCAGGGTGGAGGGGGGCTGGGCCGGCTGCTCCTCCTGGCCCTCGGCGGGCTGTGCGTCTGTGCCCTGGCCTTCGGCGGCGGACTGATCCCCCTCGGCGGTCTGGCCCTCGGAGGCCGGCTGGCCGTCGGGCAGGGCGCCGTCCGCGCCGCCAGGGCCGGGCTTGACCACGGAGGTGTAGATCAGCACGAACACGCAGACCGCCAGACAGATCAGCAGCGCGGCGGTCCACATGGAGTAAAAGCTGTCGCGGGTGCGTCGGTTCACGGCGTCTCCTTTCCCCTTGCCGTCAGAGCAGGGCGTGGGTGCGCACGTACTGGAGGATGGCCCGCAGGCCATCGGGTGTCAGGTGGATGCCGTCGCCGGAGTTGTACGAGGCGATCAGGTTGCCGGTGCTGTCCATGATGGCGTCATGGGTGTTGAGATAGTGCAGGCCCATCTCCTCGGCCAGCTGCCGGACCCACTGGTTGGCGGCGTTGATGTTGTCGTTCTTGATGCCCTCCACGGTCATGGAGTCGATGACGGGGTAGACGGACTGAAGGATGATCTGCGTGTCGGGGCTGGCCTCCTGCAGGGAGGTGATCAGGTCCCGGTAATAGCCCTTGAAGCTGTCCTCATCCAGGAAGCCGACGCCGTTCAGGCCCAGAGTGATGATGAGGATCTCCGGCTTGCCCTTGGCGGCGCACTCCGGGATGGGGAGGATCTCCGGGTTCTCCCGGGTGCCGGGAGCGAAGTACTCGATGGTCTCCACAGGCACGTTGAACAGCGCCAGGGTGCCGCTGGCCGGCGTCCAGACCTGGTACTCGGGCAGGACTTCATAAAAGCGCAGGCCATAGGTGGTGCTGTCGCCCAGAAAGACCAGCTTATCGATGTACTCCTGGCCCGCGTCCTCCGTTTCCGGCAGCTCCACGGGGATGGGGGTGGGCTCCGGCGTGGGCGCGGCCGTGGGTTCAGCTGTGGGTTCGGCCAGGGGTTCGGCCGTAGCCTTGGACAGGGCGGGACCGGCGCTCTCCGCCGTTTCGCCGCTCCGGCGGCCGCCGGCCACGGACACATAGATCAGCACGATCATAAGAAAGATCATCAGCGCCAGCAGCGCGATCATCAGCGGAGGGACGCCTCCACGGCGGGTGTTATTTCTCATCTGTCTTTATCCTCCTGATTACGCTTTGCCAGCTCACAGCCAGGCGTGGGTGCGGATGTACTGGAGCATGGCGGTCAGACCGGTGGTGTTCATGTGGATGCCCATGCCGTCGCCGTTATCGTAGTCGTGGCGCAGGTTGCCCGTCTCGTCCATGAGCGCGTCGTGGGTGTTGAGGAAGTGCACCCCCGCCTTTTCCGCCATGTCCCTGATCCAGGTGTTGGCGGCGTTGATCACCATGTTGTTCACGCCCCGGGGGGCCTGGTTGTCATCCACCGGGAAGATGCTCTGGCAGATGACCTTGGTCTCCGGGCTGGCGGCGATGATCTGGTCCAGCATGGTGGAGTAGTAATCCCGGAATTGAGTTTCATCCAGCAGGGCCACGCCGTTCAGGCCCAGGGTGATGATGAGGATCTCCGGCTTGCGCCTGGCGACGCAGTCCGGGATCAGCAGGCTCTCCGCCACGTCGGGGGTGGCGGGGTCGTAGTATTCGATGGGGTCCACCGGGACGTTGAACAGGCTCATGGTGCACTGGCTGTCCGTCCACACCTGGGTGCGGGGCAGCATGCCGTAGCCGTACAGCCAGTAGATGGGGCTGTCACCCAAAAAGACCACTTTATCAATGTATTCCTCGCCCGCGTCCGGCGTTTCCGGCAGTTCCACGGGGATAGGGGTCGGCTCCGGCGTGGGCACGGCGGTGGGCACAGGCGTCGGCTCGGCGCTGGCCTGGGGTTCGCCGCCCCGGCCTACGGTCAGGGACACGTAGATCAGCACGATCACCAGAAAGACCATCAGCGCCAGCAGCGCGATCATCAGCGGCGGCATGCCGCCCCGGCGGCGGGTGTTGCTGTTCATGGTCACTGTCCTCCTGCCGGCGGGGCGTCGTCCAGCCAGGCGTGGGTGCGGATATACTGGAGCATGGCGTTCAGGCCGGTGGTATTCATGTGGATGCCCATGCCGTCGCCGTTGTCGTAGTCGTGGCGCAGGTTTCCCGTTTCGTCCATGAGCACGTCGTGGGTGTTGAGGAAGTGCACCCCCGCCTTCTCCGCCATGTCCCTGATCCAGGTGTTGGCGGTGTTGATGACGGCGTTGTTCACCCCCCGGGGGGCCTGGTTGTCGTCCACCGGGAAGATGCTCTGGCAGATGACCTTGGTCTCCGGACTGGCCGCGATGATCTGGTCCAGCATGGTGGAGTAGTAATCCCGGAACTGTGTTTCATCCAGCAGGGCCACGCCGTTCAGGCCCAGGGTGATGATGAGGATCTCCGGCTTGCGCCTGGCGACGCAGTCCGGGATCAGCAGGCTCTCCGCCACGTCGGGGGTGGCGGGGTCGTAGTATTCGATGGGGTCCACCGGGACGTTGAACAGGCTCATGGTGCACTGGCTGTCCGTCCACACCTGGGTGCGGGGCAGCATGCCGTAGCCGTACAGCCAGTAGATGGGGCTGTCGCCCAAAAAGACCACTTTATCGATGTATTCCTCGCCCGCGTCCGGCGTTTCCGGCAGCTCCACGGGCATGGGAGTTGGCTCCGGGGTCGGCTCCGGGGTCGGTTCGGGCGTCGGCTCCGCCGTCGGTTCCGGTGTGGGCGCGGCGGTGGGTTCCGCCGTGGGGGCGGGAGAGGGGGACGGCGCCTCGGCGTCGGGGCCTGTATAGCGGTGCAGCGTCCACATCAGCGCGATCAGGGCCAGGACGATGAGCACCGACAGCACGATGATGACCGCCCGGGGCAGGGCTTGTTGGCTGTGCCGGTCCATGGTTTTCCTCCGTTTCAGAATCTAAGGGGAAGCGGATGCTTCCCCTTAGCCGTATTTTCGTATTGCCTTACTCGGCGGCCAGCGCCTTGGCCTCCTCGATGATCTTCTGCTGGACGTTCATGGGGGTTTCGTCGTAGCGGATGAAGTCCAGGGTGAAGGAGCCGCGGCCCTGGGTGATGGAGCGCAGGTCGATGGCGTAGGTGGTCATCTCCGCCATGGGCACCTCGGCCTCCACGATCTGCATGCCGTCGTGGGCGTTCATGCCCAGCACGGTGCCGCGCCGCTTGGAGGGGATGTCCGACATGATGTCGCCCAGGTTGGCGTCGGGCACGGTGACCTTCAGCAGGCCGATAGGCTCCATGATGACGGGGTTGGCGTTCACCAGCTCCTTATAGGCCAGGCCGGCGGCGGTCTTGAAGGCCATTTCGGAGGAGTCCACGGGGTGGAAGTCGCCGTCGTACAGCACGGCCTTCAGGTACACCATGGGATAGCCCGCCAGCACGCCCTTCAGGCAGCACTCACGCAGGCCCTTTTCCACGGCGGGGAAGAAGTTCTTGGGAACGCTTCCGCCGAACACCTCCTCGGCGAAGATCATGTCCTCCTGCTCGTCCTGAGGCTCGAAGCGGATCTTCACGTCGGCGAACTGGCCGTGGCCGCCGGTCTGCTTCTTGTGCCGGCCATGGGTCTCCAGGGTCTTGCGGATCTTCTCCCGGTAGGCCACGCGGGCGGGGGACAGCTCCACCTCCACGCCGAACTTGCTCTTCAGCTTGGAGCACAGCACGTCGATGTGCATATCGCCGGCGCCGGCCACCACCTGCTGGTGGGTCTCGGCGTTCAGGGTGACGGTGAAGGCCGGGTCCTCCTCGCCCAGACGGGCCAGACCCTGGGCCACCTTGTCGTCCTGGCCCTTTACCTTGGGGGCGATGGCCATCTGGTAGCAGGGGACGTCGAAGCTGATGCCGGGCAGGGCCTCCACGGCGCCGGCGGCGCAGAGGGTGTCGCCGGTCTTGGTGTCGGTCAGCTTGCTCACCGCGCCGATGTCGCCGCAGCACAGCTCCGTGACCTCGGTGTTCTTCTTGCCCTGCATGGTGTAGATGTGGCCCAGCTTCTCCTGGGCGCCGCTGCGGGCGTTGGTGAGGGTCATGTCGGCGGTGACCTTGCCGGAGACGACCTTGAACAGGCTGAACTTGCCGAACTGGTCGGAGATGGTCTTGTAGACAAGGGCCTTGGCCGGGCCGTCCGCCTGGCAGGGCTTGCCGCCCTCGGCGGGGGTGGGGAAGATGTTCACGATGGCGTCCAGCAGCATCTGGGTGCCCATGCCGGTGGCGGCGCTGCCGCAGTACACCGGGCAGACGCTGCCCTCGGCCACGGCGGTGCTCAGAGCGCCGGAGATCTCCTCGGGGGACAGCTCCATGGTCTCGAAGTACTTCTCCATCAGCTCCTCACTGGTCTCCGCCGCGGACTCGGCCAGCTCCGTGTACAGCTCGTCCAGCCGGCCGCTCATGGCGTCGGGCACGGGGATCTCCACGCGCTTCTTGCCGTCCATCTTATAGGCCTTGCGGGTGATCACGTCCACCACGCCCACGTACTTGTCCCCGTCCTTGATGGGGGCGGTCATGGCGCAGACGGAGTTGCCGAAGCGCTCGCGCAGGCCGTCAAAGGTCTTGTCGAAGTCGGCGTGCTCCTCGTCGATCTTGGAGATATAGATGGCCCGGGGCCTGCCGGCGTCGCGAAGGTACTTCCAGCTCTTCTCGGCGCCCACGTTCACGCCCTCCTTGGCGGCCACGCAGATCACGCCGATGTCCGCCACACGCAGGGCCTGGTAGACCTCGCCCACGAAGTCGAAGAAGCCCGGGGTGTCGATGATGTTGATCTTGGTATTCTTCCAGACCGCGTTCATGGTGGCGGCGGAGATGCTGATCTGGCGGCGGACCTCCTCCGGGTCGTAGTCGGAGACGGTGTTGCCGTCGGTGACCTTGCCCAGACGGTCGGTCATGCCTGCGGTGAAGAGGATGCTCTCTGCCAGGGAGGTCTTGCCGTTGCCGCCGTGGCCCAGCAGGCAGATGTTGCGGATGGTCTTCAGTTCGTAGCTCATAGGTGTTCTCCTTACATACTATTACTGGTCGATGTTACATCAGACATTTCTTCCAAATATCTATTATACACGATTGTAAATTTCTTGGCAACATGTACCGCAACAAAAATCTTCTCATCGGCTTTGTCCCACGGACAGGATCACCACGGGCAGTGCCCACAGCAGCATATAGCTGAGCACGTTGCCGGCGGTGGCGGTGTCGAAGGACCCGGCCCGGAACAGCAGGAACATGATGACCATGCCGATGGCGGAGCCGGCCAGGGAGATGAGGGTGGCGATGCGGCAGGCGCCGTATAGTTTCCGACCGGACTCGGCCGCGTCCACCAGCGGCCCCATGCCGGTGCGGGCCATCACCGCGGCCACGGGCCGGTCCGGGTCGGCGGCGGAGGCCGCGATGCGGTAGCGCTCCCGGAAGGTGGGGAAGTTGAAGCTCTCCGTGGGCACCCGGAACAGCTGCCGGATCATCAGGGGGGTGATGTTGAAGTCCCGGATGGCGAAGATGGGGCGGGTGCGCCCCTGCAGCAGGGTGACCAGGGCGTCCTGGACGCTGGTCACGGGGATATATTCCACGTTGAACACCCCCACCAGCTCCCCGCTGATGGCGGTGCAGACGGCGTTTTTCACCTGCATGCCCTGGGGCAGGCGGATGCCCATCAGGTTCATAAAGCCCGCCGAACCCACCAGGATCTGCACCCCGTCCACCTGGGCGGACAGGCCGCCGCCCTCGTGGCAGCGGAACTCCTGGGGCTGGACCAGCTCATAGCCCCGGCGGTTGATCAGCTCCATGAACACGCCGGTGACGCCGCTGCCGGAGGCGGCCAGAAGGCTTGCGGTGAAGGAGATCACCCGGTCCACCGGCGCGCCCTCCAGGATGTTGATGCCGCTCAGCTTCATGGTCCCCGGGGGGAACAGGTCCAGGTCGGATATGACCACCCGGCGGGTCCGGCCGATGTCGGCGGCGCCGGCATAGCCGGCCACGGCCGCGCCGGAGAACTGGAGCTTCCGGGCTGTCATGGCGTATGGCAGGGGGAAGCTGAGGAAGGCGGTGAAGGACGCGCCCACGCTCAGCATCGCCGACAGGGTGTGCAGGAAATAGGCCCCCTGGCCGTTGAGGGAGGATATCACCGACAGCAGGAACGCCGCCGCCAGCAGCAGGGGCGCCGCCGTGGCGTATACGCTCTGGCAGAAGTCCGGCTGCTCACTGCGCCGGACCACGCCCATGATGGACCCGTCCGACCGGCACAGATACCGGCCGCTCCGCTCCGGGGCCTGGGCGGTGACGGCGGAGGGACTCCGGGACATGGCCGCCACCCGCATGGTGCGCGCCCGGGCGGTGCACTCCAGCCGCTCGCCCCACAGCGCGGCGGTGAGGGCGAAGGCCCCCACGGCGCAGAAAGGCAGCTGCTCCCCGTAGCCGAATACCAGCATGGCCGCATCCACGCAGCTCATCAGCGCCGCCAGGAAGGCCAGCGACTCGCTGCCCGGCCGCAGCTCAAAAAGCTGCCGCACGCCGGCGGCCAGGATGTCCAGAGAGGCCATCATCACCGTCAGCAGCAGTATCAAAGACACCCCTGCCTGGACGGTCTGGCTGGCGCCCAGGATGCCCGCCATGGGCAGGCCCATGCTGATCCAGGCCAGAGTCACGCTCAGCAGCAGACTGACCCGCGCCCGGAACCGGAGCGGACGCAGCTGGCGGACATAGAACCGGTTGGCCTTTTTCGGGCTTAATTCCTCCGTCTGGCGGATATCCACCGGATCGGGCCAGTTGGCGGCCTCCGCCTTCTGCATCTGGCGGCGGTTGATCCGGGAGGCGGCCAGCCGCACCAGGGGCTTGAGGAACCGGTCGCCGGCGGAGGGGACGCCGGCTTTGGCCTTGGCGGACGCCTGGGGCGCCCTGCGGCTGCCGGGAGAGGCGGTCCGCTCCCGGCTGGGCTGCCGGGAGCGGATGGGTCCGCTTGCGAAGGATGGCTCCTCCGACGCCGATACATCGTCCTCCTCCGGCACAGCCTCCTCCTGGGAGGGCTGATCGGGGATGTCCAGGTCCAGGGTGATGACCCCGTCGGGGCCGATATGTACCCGGCCGCTGCCCTTGTCCGGGGCGGGGCGGCTCTTCGCCGCCGGCGCCGCCGTGTCCACCCGGCGGGTGGGTTCGTCCGGGGCTGCGTCCTCCGGCCCGTCAGGCGCGGCGGGCTGCTCCGGTTTCTCCGGGGCGTCCGGCTGCTCCTGCATGTCCGCCTCATGGGCGGTCTGGCGGCTCATGGTCTCGCCCAGGGCCTCCATGACGATCTGGCGGGAGCGCTGGGCGATGGCCTCGGCGGCCTTGGCCGGGGGCACGGGTTGGGGCGGCTTTCCCTCCGCGGCGGTCTGGGCGGTCCGCTGGCGATAGCTGTCCAGAAACGACTCTAAGGAGTACTCCCCGAAATCCGGCAGCAGATTGTCCAAATACCGATCACTCATGGCGCTGTCTGACGATCTCATACAGAAGCACCGCCGCCGCGGCGGAGGCGTTCAGGGAGTTGACCTTCCCCAGCAGGGGGATACTCATGACAAAATCGCAGGCCTCCCGGACAAGCCGGGACATGCCCGCGCCCTCGGACCCGATCACCAGACAGATGGGTCCGCGCATATCGGTCTTCCACAGGGGGCTGCCGCCGCCGGCCTCGGCGCCGTAGATCCAAAGGCCCCGCTGTTTCATGGTCTGCAGAGCGGCGGCCAGATTGGGCACCCGGGCGATGAGCATATGCTCGGCGGCCCCGGCGCTGGCCTTGTCCGCGGCGGCGGTGATGCCGGCGCTGCGGTGGCGGGGGATCACCACCCCGTGTGCCCCGGCGCACTCGGCGCAGCGGATCACCGCGCCCAGGTTCCGGGGGTCCTCCAGCCCGTCGCACACCACC
Source organism: uncultured Oscillospiraceae bacterium (assembly GCA_947627735.1). GTDB lineage: Bacteria > Bacillota > Clostridia > Oscillospirales > Oscillospiraceae > CAJOIG01. The sequence continues at coordinate 15,969 of CANQXG010000005.1, forward strand.
ACGAAGGGGGCCTGGCCCAGCTGTTCGGCCCGGTCCAGGATGTCCTCCAGGGTGCAGTACTCCCGGGCGGCTGCCACGGCCACCACGCCCTGGTGGGCGCCGGTGGCGCTCATGGCGTCCAGCTTCCGCCGGTCGCACTCCGTCACCGCCACGCCGGCGGCGCGGGCGCTGGAGGCGATGAAGGCCAGGGCCTTGTCGGCGCTGCCCCGGACCAGAAAGACCTTGTCCAGGGGCCGGCCGGCGCGGATGGCCTCCGTGACCGCGTTTTTTCCCGCTATGATGTTTTCATCTGACATATTCATACAGATTGTACTATAACACAAGCCTTCCCAATTTGAAAGAGGGAAAATGCCGATTGCCGAAAAATCCCGGGCGGGAGGGAAGAAAAGGCAAATTTGTGTGGACTTTGAGTCCAAAAAAGGGTATGATTGTAAGGAGGTGATTGCGTTGAGATCCCTGAACCGCAAGATCGACCGGTTCTGCTGGAAGCATCCCCGCTTCGGCATACCCCGGCTGATGATGTTCGTGGTCATCGGAAAGATCATCGTGTGGCTGTTCTGCCAGATGGACAGGACCCGCACGCTGGAATATCTGCTGTATTTCGACCCGATGATGTTCTGCCGGGGCCAGGTGTGGCGTCTGGTCACGTTCGCGCTGGTGCCGGACGCGTCGGGGCTGCTGTGGTTCGCCATCGCCCTGTATTTTTACTACTTCATCGGCAACAGCCTGGAGCAGGCGTGGGGCGCCGGGCGGTTCACCATATACTACCTCAGCGGCATGGTGATGACGGCGCTGTACTCGCTGGTGTACTACTGGATCAGCGGCACGGCGGTGTGGGTGAACTCGGCGTATCTGAACCTGTCGCTGTTTTTCGCCTTCGCCACGCTGTGGCCGGACCAGAGGGTGCTGCTGTTCTTCTTCATCCCGGTGAAGATAAAATGGCTGGCCTGGCTGGACGCGGGCTTGTTCGGCGTGACGGTGGTGCAGTATCTCTTCGCCGGGCAGCTGGGACTGGCGCTGGTGCCCGTGGTGGCGGTGGGCAATTACCTGCTGTTCTGCGGGGATTGGCTGTTCGACTTCCTCCGGCCGGCGGGGATGCGCCGCCGGGCACAGCAGAAGGCCAAGACCATCCAGTTCAAGCAGGCGGCGAAGAAGGTGCAGCAACAGCAGCAGAGCCAGCCCTATTCCCGCCGGTGCGAGGTGTGCGGCCGCACGGACCGGGACTTCCCCCAGCTGGATTTCCGCTACTGCAGCCGGTGCGCGGGGTTCCACTGCTTCTGCGCCGACCACATCAACGATCATATCCACTTTACCGAGTGATACATCACCCCGCCGGCGGGAACGCCGGCGGGTAAGAAACGAAGGGGTCCATATTGAGTCGGAACAATAAGGGCACTGTCCAGGCCGTGGTGCTGGCGGCGCTGCTGGTGTGCCTGGGGGTGCTGGTCTATCAGGTGCGGCACGCCTCCGTGCCTGTGGGGCTGTCAAGTGCCCAGGCGGAGGGCGGCGGCGACGGCCTGGGGCCTATCGTCACCCCGGAGCCTACCGCCGAACCCACGCCCACCCCGGTGCCCACCCCGTGGCCGGAGTTCGAGCCTGTGGCATCGGACGCATCGGAGGTGATCACCTCCACCGCCATCCGGGTAGGGGACACGGATGTGGACAGCTATCAGGCGGATGAGCACCACATCATCGACTTCGGCGGCCCGGAGGATTACGCCAAGGCGGACGGCATCGTCACCTTCCGGGGCAACAACTTCCGCAACTCCTCCGCCTACGGCCAGGCGGCCCTGAACGCCGGCCGTTTCGGGGATTACTGGACCGTGTCCATCGGCTCCATGAACGGCTGGGGCGGCAGCGGCTGGACCGGCCAGCCCCTGGCGGTCCGGTGGCCGGCGGAGATGAAGCAGCAGATGAACATGTACGACTGGGCCAAGAGCAAGGACGACCTTGTGGAGGTGATCTACGCCACCCTGGCCGGGCGGGTGTACTTCATCGACATGGAGACCGGCGACCAGACCCGGGAGTCCCTGTATCTGGGCTATCCCTTCAAGGGCGCCGGGTCCCTGGACCCCCGGGGCTATCCGCTGATGTACCTGGGCGGCGGCGTGGCCGGCGACGGCACGCCCCGGATCATGGTGGTGAGCCTGCTGGACGGGGAAGTGCTCTTCACTGTGGGCGACAACGACCCCTTCGCTCCCCGGGCCTGGAGCGCCTGGGACAGCGCGCCCCTGGTGGACGCGGAGACCGACCAGCTCATCTACCCCGGGGAGAACGGGGTGCTGTATATCATCGACCTGAACACCTCCTATGACGAGGGCCAGGGCACGATAGACGTGTTCCCGGAGGTGGTGCGCTTCACCTATGAGTCCACCATGGGCAAGAAGTTCTACTACGGCATGGAGGACAGCGCCATCGCCTGGCGGGACCACCTGTTCGTCGCCGACAACGGGGCCAGCTTTCTGTGCATCGACCTGAACACCCTGCAGATCGAGTGGCGCTTCGACTGCCTGGACGACACCAACTGCACCGGCGTTCTGGAGGTGGACGACACAGGGCACCCCTATATCTACATGAGCACCTCCTTCCACCTGGGCTGGCGCAGCAGCTATACCGCGGAGATACCGATCTGGAAGATCGATGCGGTCACCGGCCAGGAGGTTTGGCACCGCAGCTACACCTGCTACTCGGTGCAGGAGCTGTCCGGCGGCGTGCAGGGGTCCCTGTCCCTGGGCACCGGCCCGCTGGAGGGGATCGTGTACGCCTCCGTGGCCCGCTGCCCCGATGGGCAGAACGGGATGCTGGTGGCCCTGGACAAGGACACGGGGGAGGAGCTGTGGACCTACACCTCCGACAGCTACTCCTGGTCCACGCCGGTGTGCTTCTATGATACCGACGGCAACGGCTATGTGCTGTACACCAGCGCCATCAACGGCACGATGTTCCTGTTCAACGGCCGCACCGGCGACCTGCTGGACCGGTTCGACTTCGGCTGCACCGTGGAGGCCACGCCCATCGTGTGGAACAACACCGTGGTCATCGGCACCCGGGGCCAGCAGATCTACGGCATCACCTTGGGGTAATAATAAGACGAAAAAGCCGCTGCGCATCGAGCGCAGCGGCTTTTTTGCGGTTTTTATGGCGGTCACTCCACGCTTATCATGTAGTAGTACACCGGCTGGCCGCCCCGGATGAGGCTGGTCTCCGCCTCCGGCAGCTTTTCCGTCAGGGCGCCGGAGAAGCTCTCCGCGTCGGCCTCGGCCACGTCCTGGCCGTAGTAGACGGTGACGAACTCCGGCGTCAGCGCCGTCACGGAGGGGATCAGGCCCTCCACCAGCGCCGACACATCGGCGAAGGAACCCACCAGCTGGCCGTCCATCAGCGCCAGATACTCCCCGGCGTGGATGTCGTAGCCGTCGAACTGGGAGTCCCGGGCGGCGTAGGTGACCTGCACGGTGTGGACCGTGCCCAGCGCGTCGTTGAAGTCCGCCTCCAGGTCCTGGGCGGACATGTCGGGGCTGAGGCGCATCATGGCGCTGATGCCCTGGCACACGGTGCGGGAGGGGATCACGACGACCTTCTTGGTGGTCATGGGCACGCACTGCTCGGCGGCCATGATGATGTTCTTGTTGTTGGGGAAGACGAACACCGTTTCCGCCGGGGTCAGGTTCACGGCCCGGAGGATGTCCTCGGTGGAGGGGTTCATGGTCTGGCCGCCGGACACGATGCCGTCGGCGCCCAGCTGGCGGAACAGCTCCTCCAGCCCATCCCCGGCGCACACGCACACCGCGCCCACCGGCTTCTCCGCCGGCACCGGGTCCGGGATGGCGTGGGGGTCGGCCTCCTCGGCGGGGGCGGCCTGGGCCTCCTCCAGGGAGGTGTGCTGCTCGCGCATGTTCTCGATCTTCACGCTGATGAGCGCTCCGTAGGTCAGCGCCTGGGTCAGGACCTTGCCGGGGACGTTGGTGTGGACGTGGACCTTGATGATCCCGTCGTCGTCCACCAGCACGATGCTGTCGCCCACGTTGCCCAGATAGGCCCGCAGCAGGTCGGCGCTCTTCTTGTTGGCCTTGCGGACGATGAACTCGGTGCAGTATGTATACTTGATGTCCTCGTCGGGGATGGCGGAAAAGTCCGCCTTGCCCTTGGCCGCGCCGCCGCCCTGGTCCACCGTCACCCGGCCCTCCAGGTAGCCCAGCATGGCCTCCAGCATCAGCACGTAGCCGTATCCGCCGGCGTCCACCACTCCGGCCTTTTTCAGCACCGGGTTCTGGTTGACGGTCTCGGCCAGGGCGGCCTTGCCCGATTCCAGGGCGGCGGAGAGCATCTCCTCGAACCAGGGGGAGCTCTTGGCCGCCTCCACGGCGCCGTCCGCCGCCAGGCGGCTGACGGTGAGGATGGTGCCCTCGGCGGGCTTCATAACGGCCTTGTAGGCCGCCTCCACGCCGGCGGTCATGGCCTGGGCAAATTCCTCCGCCGTGGCGGTCTCCAGCTTCTTCAGTCCCTTGGACAGGCCCCGGAACAGCAGCGAGAGGATGACGCCGGAGTTGCCCCGGGCGCCCCGCAGCAGGGCGGAGGCCGTCCGGGCAGCGGTGTCGGTCACATTGGCGGCGGTGTTCTGCCGCAGGTCGGCGGCCGCGGAACCCAGTGTCAGGCGCATATTGGCGCCGGTATCCCCGTCGGGGACGGGGAACACGTTCAGCTCGTTGATGGCCTGCTCATTCGCTTCAAGGGCGTCGTAGGCGCACAGGAGCATATCCCGCAGCGCGGCGCCGTCTATATACTCTCTCAAAGTCAATACCCTCTATCCTACAAGAAGTTAATCCATATTCATGGAGTCGATGAACACGTTCACCTGGCTCACAGGCACGCCGGTGGTGGCGGTGACCTTGTAGCCCACCTCGGCGATGATGCTCTCCGAGAGGGCGGACAGATTCACCCCATGATCCACGACGATATGCAGGTCCACGATGAGAGAGTTGTCCTCCTCAAAGCGCACGTTCACGCCCTTGGACATGGACTCCCGGCGCAGCAGCTGCCACACGCCGCTGTCGCGGCTGGCCATGCCCTTCACGCCAAAGCAGCTGGAGGCGGCGTCGCCCACGATGCACATGAACACATCGTTGGTGATTTCGATGATGCCCTTTTCGCCGGCTTTTCTGACCATTTCGATGACCCCCTTTTTCCGGAAGAGATAAACTGTTCCAAAAAATAATCAGCGTCTATCATTATACCCCAATGTATACGGAGAAACAAGCTAAAAATTTCCGGAGCAAACTGTCAGAAAAAAAGAGAATATAGCTTTTCAACCGGTGAGTATTGTGCTATAATGCTCAATGGCGTGGCGTGCGCGCCATGCCGCGGCATGTTTCAAGTAATTTTTACATAAAAGGAGATGCGCTAATGTCCAAAGTTGTGAGAAGCAAAAAGACGATGGACGGCAACAACGCTGCCGCGCACGTGTCCTACGCGTACACGGAAGTCGCTGCTATCTACCCGATCACGCCGTCCAGCCCCATGGCCGACTTCGTCGACCAGTGGGCCGCCGCCGGGCAGAAGAACGTGTTCGGCACCACGGTCAAGGTCCAGGAGATGCAGGCTGAGTCCGGCGCGGCCGGCGCCGTGCACGGCAGCCTGAACGCCGGCGCCCTGACCACCACCTACACCGCCAGCCAGGGCCTGCTGCTGATGATCCCCAACATGTACAAGATCGCCGGCGAGCTGCTGCCCTGCGTGTTCCATGTGTCCGCCCGTGCTCTGGCCAGCCATGCCCTGAGCATCTTCGGCGACCACTCCGACGTGTACGCCTGCCGTCAGACCGGCTTCGCCATGCTGGCCGAGACCAACCCCCAGGAGGTCATGGACCTGGCGCCCGTGGCCCATCTGGCCGCCCTGAAGGGCCGGGTGCCCTTCATCAACTTCTTCGACGGCTTCCGCACCTCCCACGAGCTGCAGAAGATCGAAGTGTGGGACTACAAGGATCTGGCCGACATGCTGGACATGGCCGATGTGGACGCCTTCCGGGCCCGGGCGCTGAACCCGGAGCGGCCCGTGATGCGCGGCAGCCATGAGAACGGCGACATCTTCTTCCAGAACCGCGAGGCCTCCAACAAGTATTATGAGGCCGTCCCCGCCATCGTGGAGCAGATGATGGCCAAGGTCAACGACAAGCTGGGCACCGACTATCAGCTGTTCAACTACTACGGCGCTCCCGACGCCGACCGGGTCATCGTGGCCATGGGTTCCATCTGCGACGTGGCCGAGGAGGTCATCGACTGGCTGACCGCCCAGGGCGAGAAGGTGGGCCTGGTGAAGGTCCGCCTGTTCCGGCCCTTCGCCGCCGACAAGCTGCTGGCCGCCATCCCCGCCACCGCCAAGAAGATCGCCGTTCTGGACCGGACCAAGGAACCCGGCGCCCAGGGCGAGCCTCTGTACCTGGACGTGGTCACTGCTCTGGCCAACGCCGGCAAGTCCGACGTGAAGGTCATCGGCGGCCGCTATGGCCTGGGCAGCAAGGACACGCCTCCCTCCACTGTGCTGGCCGTGTATAAGGAGCTGAAGAAGGACGCTCCCAAGGCCCAGTTCACCGTGGGCATCGACGACGACGTGACCCACATGTCCCTGGACGACAGCGAGTCCCCCAACACCGCCGCGGCCGGCACCATCGAGTGCAAGTTCTGGGGCCTGGGCGGCGACGGTACCGTGGGCGCCAACAAGAACTCCATCAAGATCATCGGCGACTACACCGATAAGTACGTGCAGGCATACTTCCAGTATGACTCCAAGAAGACCGGCGGCGTCACCATCAGCCACCTGCGCTTCGGCGACAAGCCCATCAAGAGTCCGTACTACATCAACAAGGCCGACTTCGTGGCCTGCCACAACCCCTCCTATGTGGACAAGGGGTTCAAGATGGTCCAGGACGTGAAGCCCGGCGGCGTGTACCTCATCAACTGCCAGTGGACCCCTGAGGAGCTGGCCCAGCATCTGGACGGCGCCAGCAAGCGCTACATCGCCCAGAACGATATCCAGCTGTACACCATCGACGCCATCGACCTGGCTCTGAAGATCGGCATGGGCAAGCGCACCAACACCATCCTCCAGTCCGCGTTCTTCAAGCTGGCCAAGGTCATGCCCGAGGAGGAGGCCATCCAGCACATGAAGGATGCCGCCACCAAGAGCTACCGCAAGAAGGGCCAGGACATCGTGGACATGAACCACAAGGCCATCGACCTGGGCGCCAACGCCTTCGTGAAGATCGACGTGCCCGCCGATTGGGCCAACGCCGCCGACGCGGCCGCTCCCGCGGTGCATGCCGACCGGCCCGAGGTCATGAAGCTCGTCGAGAACGTGCTCAACCCCGTGGGCAAGATGGACGGCGACAGCCTGCCCGTGTCCGCCTTCGTGGATTACGCCGACGGCACCTTCCAGCTGGGCGCCGCCGCCCATGAGAAGCGCGGCGTGGCCGTGACCGTCCCCCGCTGGGATGCCGCCAAGTGCGCCCAGTGCAACCGCTGCGCCTTCGTCTGCCCCCACGCCACCATCCGTCCCTTCGCTCTGAACGACGCCGAGGCCGCCGCGGCCCCCGCCGAGGCCAAGCTGGTGGACTTCAAGGCCGGCAAGGGCAAGGGCGTTTACAAGTACACCATGGCCGTCAGCCCGCTGGACTGCATGGGCTGCGGCGTGTGCGTGGGCGTCTGCCCCACCGGCGCCATCACCATGGTGCCCCGGGAGGAAGAGGCGCCTCAGGAGTCCGTGTGGGATTACATGGTCACCAAGGTGGCGCAGAAGGACGAGCTGTTCGGCATGAACGTGAAGGACAGCCAGTTCCATCAGCCTCTGCTGGAGTTCTCCGGCTCTTGCGCCGGCTGCGCCGAGACCAGCTATGCCCGCCTTATCACCCAGGTGTGCGGCGACCGGATGTACATCTCCAACGCCACCGGCTGCTCCTCCATCTGGGGCGGCCCGGCTGCCACCAGCCCCTACACCGTCAACAAGGCCGGCCACGGTCCCGCCTGGGCCAACTCCCTGTTCGAGGACAACGCCGAGCACGGCTTCGGCCTGTATCTGGGCCAGAAGGCCATCCGCGAGCGCATGAAGGCCGAGACCGAGCAGCTCATCGCTGTGCCCTGGGCGCAGCCCGCGCTGAAGGAAGCCGCCCAGAAGTGGCTGGACACCTACAGCGACGGCCAGGCCAATGAGGCCGCCACCAAGGCCTATGTGGCCGCGCTGGAGGAGAACACCTGCACCGTCGACGAGCTGATCGCCAGCGACAACCCGAAGTTCGCCGAGCATGGCAAGGAGCTGAAAGCCGCGGGCAAGAAGTATTGCGACTGCGACGCCTGCAAGCTTGCTTCCGACGTGCTCAAGCACAAGGAATACCTGTCCAAGAAGTCCGTGTGGATCTTCGGCGGCGACGGCTGGGCCTATGACATCGGCTTCGGCGGCCTGGATCACGTGCTGGCCCAGGGCGAGGACGTGAACGTCATGGTCTTCGACACCGAGGTCTACTCCAACACCGGCGGCCAGGCCTCCAAGGCCAGCCAGATCGGCCAGGTGGCGCAGTTCGCCGCGGCCGGCAAGGCTGTGGCCAAGAAGAGCCTTGCCCAGATCGCCATGACCTACGGCTACATCTACGTGGCCCAGATCGCCATGGGCGCCGACCCCGCCCAGGCCCTGAAGGCCATCGCCGAGGCCGAGGCCTATCCCGGCCCGTCCCTGGTCATCGGCTACGCCCCCTGCGAGATGCACTCCATCAAGGGCGGCATGACCAACTGCCAGGCCGAGATGAAGAAGGCTGTGGACTGCGGCTACTGGAACCTGTTCCGGTACAACCCCGCTCTGGCGGCCGAGGGCAAGAACCCCTTCACCGTGGACTCCAAGGCGCCCACCGGCTCCTACCGCGAGTTCATCATGAACGAGGCCCGTTACTCCGCCCTGACCATCAACTTCCCCGAGCGGGCGGAGACCCTGTTCACCACCGCCGAGCAGAAGTCCAAGGAGCGCTACGCCAACCTGCAGGCCCAGAAGGCCATGTACGAGCAGGAGACCGCGAAGTGATCTGAACCCCATCAACGCACCGCGCCCCCGGCATCCGCCGGGGGCGCTTTTTATGGACTGTGTTTTATCGGGTCAACGGGGGGAAGGGAAGGTATGATTTTACAAATCAAAAGAAAAACAAGTCTTCAAATTTTTTATCCAAAGCAATACATAGAATGAGAGCAAGTTTGGCAGTAGGATTAAACTGCCCTGTTTCGATAGAACTGATCGTATTCCGGGACACACCAACCATTTCGGCCAGTTGATTCTGTGATAATTTCAGTTCTGTCCGTGCTTCTTTAAGATGGTTTTTTAATATAAGCGTATCACCCATATCATCCACCACCTTACAGGATCGTAGATGATGCGATCAAATTATAAATATGGTATCCGGACATTACTGCCACAATCAAAGTATATAACAAAGCCGCTAAGAGTTCCCCTCTGAGGCGGAGTTTTATATATTTGACCCAATGATCTATCATGTCTGCGCTGAAAACAAGCGCCCACATTCCAAAGTTCAATCCGCCGCCAGTAATTATCTGCACGATGAAAAATATGCCGGCAATAACCATCATTACAACAGTCGTGATCGAACCTGCAAGCTTCGAGACATCGATGCTGTAAAGATCCTTGTTTTTGTTCTCGGCTCTGCTTTTTGCTAAAATTTCTTCCTTGTTCATGATGGAAACCTCCAACTTGCACTGCCAAGTTTTGTTGTCATATCCTCATTATAGTACTGCCAAGTTTTCTTGTCAACGCTTATTGCCAAGTTTTCTTGGTATCCATAGAAGCTGGTGAGGCGGGAGAAAACCGTTGACAAATCCGGGAAAACATGTATAATAATAAGGCTTGACCTTAGGCCTTGCTTTATGAATGCCCGCACACTGGGCGCAGGGTCTTTTCCAGCGGCATTTTGCCGATTTTCCTTGCAATACACAAAGTATTGTTGCGTAAAACCGGCTTCATTCCGCAGAAAAATCCCTCTCCGCCCCGCGCACGTACATCCATAAAACAAGGCCTAGCCAGGCCAATTTCCTTGCTCCTGAGGTGTCATCAGGGGCCAATAGACCAGAAGGAGGTGCAAACATGGCAAAAACAAGCGAGAAGTACGAAGTGATGTACATCATCAACCCCAACCTGGAGGAAGATGAGCGCAACGCGATCGTGGAGAAGTTCAAGGCGCTTGTGGAGCAGCACGGCACGGTCGATGAGATGGAGGTCAAGGACAAGCAGAAGCTGGCCTATCCCATCAACTACATCGGCGAGGGCTATTATGTGCTGGTGAAGTTCACGAGCGATCCCGCCTTCCCCGCGGAGCTGGACCGTGTGCTGGGGATCACCGACGGCATCATGCGCAGTCTGATCACCCTGCGGGTGGACTGACGGGGGACGAAAAATGCTCAACCACATCGTTGTGATGGGCCGTCTGACCCGTGACCCCGAACTGCGCTACACCCAGTCCCAGACCCCGGTGGCCTCGTTCACCGTGGCGGTGGATCGGGACTTCAGCTCCCGGGAGACCGGCGAGCGGCAGACCGACTTCATCGACTGCGTGGCCTGGCGCAGCACGGCGGAATTTGTTTCTAAATTTTTCCAGAAGGGGAGCATGGCGGTCGTTTCCGGACGGCTCCAGATCCGCGACTGGACCGATCGGGAGGGCGGCAAGCGCCGCTCTGCGGAGATCGTGGCGGACAACGTCTACTTCGGGGAGAGCAAGCGCTCCCGTGAGGACGGACAGCGCCCCGCCGCCCCCGCGTCCCGCCCCGCGCCTGCCGGATACAACGCCGGGTACAGCGATGCGCCCGCCGGCGGCAGCGCCTTTGCCGAGCTGGATGACGGCGACGGCGAATTACCGTTTTGATAAAGGAGGATAGAACATGCCTTACGATAAAGCTCCCACCGACAGCGCCAACCGGGCCAAGCCCCGCAAGCGTCGGAAAGTCTGCCAGTTCTGCGTGGACAAGATGACCCACGTGGACTACAAGGACACCGCTCGTCTGCGCAAGTACCTGTCCGAGCGGGGCAAGATCCTGCCCCGGCGCACCACCGGCACCTGCGCCATGCATCAGCGCCAGCTGACCACGGCCATCAAGCAGGCCCGGCAGATCGCCCTGCTGCCTTACGTGGCGGACTGAGAAACGCGATAACATCACCACAGCCGCTCCCGATCGGGAGCGGCTGTTATTTTTTGGCTTTTCAAGTCGTTTTCGGACCATTTCGTGCCGGGGCTGTTGACAAACGGCCCCGGCCCTTTGATAATGGATATCACAATATGGGGGAATGTCCGCTCCGGCCGGCCGGGGCGGAATCCCGGGAAAGGAGCAGGAAAAACGAGGAAATGTGTCAAATGCGGCGCGCAGATGGACGAGGGCTTCGTCTTCACCGGCGGCGGCGGAAACGTGATCCGGCGCAAGGGCGGCCTGGTGGGGAAGGCCCTCTATCCCAAGGCGGCGGTGTGCATGACCTGCGGCGAGATATCCATTTATGTGGCCGAAGAGGATCTGGACAAGCTGAAGAAATAAGCTTTCGCGAAGGAGAAAAAAGATGAAAAAGAGCTTGAAACGCTGGATAGCGCTGGCGCTGGCCGCGGCGCTGTGCCTGGGCCTGGGCGCCCCGGCCCTGGCGGCGGAGGACGGCGAGGACGCCGTCCGGGCGCTCTATGACCAGGCGATGGAGGCCTGGGACGCCGGCGACATGGACGCCGCCCTGGGACCCATGACCGAGGCGGCGGAGGCCGGCCTGACTGAGGCGCAGTTTTATCTGGGATGTATGTACATGCAGGGCCTGAGCGTGGAAGTGGATCTGGACCGGGCGCTGGAGCTGTTTCAGCAGGCGGCGGACCAGGGCCTGGCCGACGCGCTGTATGCCATTGGCTACGTGTACGGCGAGGTGATGGAGGAGAAGGACTACGACCTGGCTTTGGAGTACATCTCCGAGGCGGCGGAGCAGGGCAGCGTGGATGCCATGATCGCCATGGTCGCGAGCTATTTCTACGGCGGCTACGGAGTGGAGCAGGACTTCGCCAAGGCCCTGGAGTGGGGCGAAAAGGCGGCGGAGCAGGGCAGTCCCGACGGCCAGGAGGTCGTGGGCGAGTTCTACGAGGAGGGCTACGGCGTGGTGGACGCGGACTGCGCCAAGGCGGCGGAGTGGTATGAAAAGGCAGCCGCCCAGGGCCAGCCGGAGGCGGCGTACCGCCTGGGGGTCCTCTGCGACCACGGCCTCGGCGTGGAGCAGGACCCGGCCCGGGCCGACCAGCTGTATGAGCAGGCCTATATGTCCATCCTGGCGCAGGGCAGCTATGCCAACTCCACATGTATAAAGATCCTGGCCACGTTTTACCAGTACGGCTGCTGCGTGGAGAAGGACCTGGACAAGGCCGTGGAGCTTTACAACACCTCCATAGAGATGGGCAATACCAGAGCGCCGGCGATGCTGGCGGCGATGTACTTCAACGGCGACGGCGTGGAGAAGGACGATGAAAAGGCCTTCGAACTCTTCACCGCGGGCGCGGAGCTGGGCGACCCCTACGCCATGACCATGCTGGGGTACATGTACGTCACCGGCACCGGCACGGAGCTGGACTATGACCTGGCCCGCCAGTGGTACGAGCAGGCCGCCGCCCTGGGCAGCGCCAACGCCGTGGCGAACCTGGCGGAGATGTATGAGGCCGGCGAGGGCATGGACCCGGACCCGGACAAGGCCATGGAGCTGTATGCGCAGGCCGCCGCCATGGGCGATGAGACCGCCCGGGCCGTCCTGGAAAGCCGCGCCCAGACGCCGGACACGGCGGAGGCGGGGCGGTAACGGCGCCGCTTTTCATAAATAGATTTGGAGGATACGGAGAAATATGGATCTGCAATATCTGCTCTTGCTGCAAAGGTTCCGCGAGGCCACGGGCGGGGTGCTGAACGACTTCTTTTTACAGATCAGCGACCTGTCCTACGGCGTCTTCATCTGGATGCTGGCGTGCGTCCTGTTCTGGGCCGTGGACAAACGGACCGGCGCGTTCCTGTTTCTCAACGTGGCGGTCAACCGGTTTTTGATGCAGTTTTTGAAGCTGACCTTCTGCGTGTACAGGCCGTGGGTCCGCTCTGCCGCCATCACGCCGGTGGAAACGGCCACCGGCTACTCCTTCCCCAGCGGCCACAGCGTGACCAGCGCGTCCAATTACGGCACCGTCCTGGCGCGGTACGGGAAAAAGCACCGGCCCCTGGGAGCGCTCATGGCCGTCATGATCCTGCTGACCATGTTCTCCCGCAACTACATCGGCGTCCACACGCCCCAGGATGTGGCCGTGGGGGCGACACTGGGCCTGGCCGGGGTGTTCCTGGGCATACGGGCCTGGGAGTGGGTCGACGCAAAGCCGGGCCGGGAGCGGATCATCCCCATCGCGGGCGCGGCGCTGACGGCGCTGTTTCTCCTGTACATCTCCGTCAAGAGCTATCCCATGGACTATGACGGGGCGGGCAAGCTGCTGGTGGACCCGGCCAAGATGATGAAGGACGGCTACAAGGACGCCGGGCGTATCCTGGGCGTGAGTCTGGGGTGGTATCTGGAGCGGCGCTATGTCCGCTTCTCCACGGACGTGCCCGTGCTGACGAAGGTGACCCGCTGCGGCGTGGGCGCGCTGGTCATCATGCTCTACGAGATGGTGCTCATGCCGGCCGTGACGGGGGCGGTGAGCCTGGGCTGGATCGGCTTTGTACTCACCTTCGCGGAGCTGATATTGCTGATGGCCGTCTATCCGCTGTGCTTTACCCGGGTGGAGGCCCTGTGGGGCCGGGGCCGGGAGCGCCGGACCGTCTGAAGGGGGGAAACAGGTGCGGAAAAGGATATCCGCCGCGGCGCTGCTGCTGGTGATGCTGGCAGGGCTGCTGGCGGGCTGCGGCAAAACCGACGGCGCCATCACCTCCCTGGCGCAGCTGAATGAGCCTGGCCGCACCATCGGCGTGGCCCAGGGTTCGGCGGGGGACGTGGCGTCCCAAAAGGCCTTCCCCAACGCCACGCTGAGTCGCTATACAAACAGCGTGACCGGCTTTCTGGCCGTCCAGCAGGGGAAGCTGGACGCCTTTGCCTATGACGCGACCATGCTCCGCTTCGCCCTGGCCAACGGCCTGGAGGGCATGACGGTCCTGGACGAAACGCTGGGGGACGAAACGGAAGTGGGCATAGGCATTTCCAAAAGTTCGGACATCCCCGACCTCACGGCGCGGATCGACGAATTTCTCGCGGGCCTGGAGGCGGACGGGACCATGGCGGAGATGAAGCGCCGGTGGATCGACGAGGCGGACGACACCATGCCCGATATCCCCCTGCCGGAGGACCCGGAAACTGTCCTGACGGTGGGCACCACGGGGCTGGTGCAGCCCTTCAGCTACTACAAGGGCGACCGGATATGGGGCTTTGACATCGAGCTGGCCACCCGGCTGGCGGCATGGCTGGGGACGGGGATAGAGTTCCGCATCTACGACTTCGACGGCATCGTCCCCGCCGCCCAGACCGGCGTTATCGACTGCATCCTGTCGAATCTGAACATCATCGAGGAGCGGCGGGAGCTGATCGACTTCTCCCAGCCCATCTATACCTCCGAGACGGCCCTGCTGGTGCGGACCGGGGAGGGGATGGCCGGCAGGCCATTCCTGGACGGGCTGAAGGACAGTTTTGAGCGCACCTTCGTCCGGGAGGGGCGCTGGCGGCTCATCGCCAGCGGCCTGGGGGTGACGGTGGTCATCAGCCTGCTGGCGGGCGTGTTCGGCTCCCTGCTGGGCTTCGCCCTTTGCATGGTGCGCCGGGGCCGGGCGCTGCCGGCCAGGGGGCTGGCGGCGGCGCTCATCCACATCGTGCAGGGCACGCCCATCGTGGTGCTGCTGATGCTCCTGTACTACGTGATCTTCGGGTCGGTGGACCTGTCCGCCGTGGCGGTGAGCGTGGTGGGCTTTTCCCTGAACTTCGGCGTATATGTGGCCGAGATGCTCCGGGGCGGTATCGAGGCCGTGGACCCGGGCCAGATCGAGGCCGCCGCGGCCCTGGGCTACAGCCGGGCGCAGACCTTCTGGAAGGTCACGTTCCCCCAGGCGGCCCAGCACTTTCTGCCCATGTTCAAGGGCGAGTTCATCGGCATGGTCAAGATGACCTCCGTGGTGGGCTACATCGCGGTGCAGGACCTGACCAAGGCGTCGGACATCATCCGCTCGCTGACCATGGAGGCGTTCTTCCCGCTGATCGCGACGGCGGTGATCTACTTCGCCATCGCCAACCTCATGGCGGCGGCGCTGTCCCTTGTCCAGATCCGGATCGACCCCAAGCGCCGGAGCAGAGCGGTGAAAGGAGTGCGGTCCTGATGATAAGCATCCGGCATCTGAAAAAGGAATATCCCAACGCCACGCCGCTGCGGGATGTGAACGCCGAGATCGAAAAGGGCGAGGTCATATCCGTCATCGGCCCCTCCGGCACCGGCAAATCCACCCTGCTGCGGTGCCTCAACCGTATAGAAACGCCCACCGCCGGCCAGATCATCGTGGACGGGACGGACGTGACGGCTGCGTCGGCGTCGGAGCTGGCCCGGGTGCGGCGGAAGATGGGCATGGTGTTCCAGTCGTTCAACCTGTTTGCCCACAAGCTGGCGGTGGAGAACGTCATGATGGCGCCGGTGGACCTGCTGGGCCTGTCCCGGCAGGAGGCCTATGACGAGGCGCTGCGGCTGCTGGATATGGTGGGGCTAAAGGACAAGGCCCTGAACTATCCCGATGAACTCAGCGGCGGCCAGCGCCAGCGGGTGGCCATCGCCCGGGCACTGGCCATGCGTCTGGAGATCATGCTGTTCGACTAGCCGACCTCCGCGCTGGACCCCGCCATGGTGGGGGAGGTGCTGGGGGTGATCAAGGGACTGGCCGCCCAGGGCATGACCATGCTCATCGTCACCCATGAGATGCGCTTCGCCCGCGACGTGTCCACCCGGGTGTTCTATATGGACCAGGGGGAGATATATGAGGACGGCCCGCCCAGCCAGGTGTTCGACGCGCCCCGGCGGGAGCGGACAAAAGCCTTCATCATGCGCATCCGCGCCTGGGAGCACGCCATCCACAGCCGGGACTTCGACTTCCACGCCATGACCGACTCTCTGGGCATGTTCTGCATGCGGCAGGGCATGTCCGCCCGGCAGATGTACGTGGCCCAGCTGGTGGTGGAGGAGCTTGTCATGAACCTGCTGCTGCCGGCGGCGGGGGACCTTCCCGACCCGGATATCTGGCTGCGGCTGGACTGCTCCGAGGGCGGCGGGAGCATGAAGCTGGCCGTGGAGTATCCGCGGCTGGGCGGCGAGCCTCTGGCGGCGCTGGAACGGGACGACCTGACCGGGATGCTGCTGCGCCGGTATGTGACGGACACGGACATCGACCGCGCCGGCCGCCGGGCGGAACTCACCCTCCGCACGGCGTGAAGATAATCTGAAAAAAGACAAGACCTCCGGCCAAACCGGAGGTCTTGCCTTTGCTCCTGCGTGACCATTCCGTGTTCTGGCGGCATTAGGCAGTTCTCTGTTCTCCATATCCGTCGGGGCTGCCAAAAGCGAAATACCCCGGATGTCAAGGCACTGCCTGTCCTGGACGCTGCTGACGCCCTAATGCCCTGGTCTTGCTGTATGGGCGGGTTTGAGAACGGACCCCCGTTTTGTGTAGAATGGGACCACTACACGAAACGGGGGTGTTTTTATGGGCAAGATCACGGAGGAGCGGATCGGGGCGTTTGCCCGGCACATGGGAGAGGACGAGCGGGCGGAGGGCACCGTCGAGGCGTACCTGCGGAGCGTCCGCGGGTTCGCCGCATGGCTGGGCGGTCGGGAGGTCACTAAGGACTTGGCGGTAGCGTGGAAGGAGCAGCTGCTCACACAGAACTATGCCCCGGCGACGGTGAACGCCAAGCTGGCGGCGGTGAATGCGTTTTTCAAGTTCTGCGGCTGGCAGGACTGCCGCGTCAAGGCCCTGCGGCTCCAGCGGCGGGCCTTCCGGGACCCGGGCCGGGAGCTGACCAAGGCCGAGTATGAAAAGCTGGTGACCGCCGCGAAGGACAGCGGAAAATCGCGCCTGGCGCTGCTCATGGAGACCATCTGCGGCACGGGCATCCGGGTGTCGGAAGTGCGGTACATAACGGTGGAGGCGGCACAGGCCGGTCGGGCGGAGATCGCCCTGAAGGGGAAAATACGGACCATCATGCTGCCGGGGAAGCTGTGCCGGAAGCTCATAAAATACGCACGGAAAAACAAAATCGCCTCCGGTGAGATCTTCCTCACCAGAAGCGGAAAAGGTCTGAGCCGGCGGCAGATATGGGCGGAGATGAAGGCGGTTTGCGCGCAGGCGGGCGTGGAGCCGGGGAAGGTGTTTCCCCACAACCTGCGGCACCTGTTCGCCACGGTGTTTTACCGGGCCTGCCGGGACATCGTGAAGCTGGCGGACGTGCTGGGGCACTCATCCATCAACACGACGCGTATCTACCTCATCACCACCGGCATGGAGCACGCCCGGACCCTGGACCGGCTGGGATTGGTCAGTTAGCGGGTCAACAACGTAATTCTTATTTAGCCTAAAAGATACCACCTTCTGGGATTATACACTACATATAATCTACTTTCAAGAACCAAATCATTACACATTAGGAATAATTAAAAACCGGTAAAAAACGATCAGGGCACGAAAGCAGGGCCGTCGTAAGAACCTTTTTGCGGCGGCCTTGTTTCTCGTGCCTTTTTTCTTCCCTTTTGTGTCACCTGGGTCTTTCGACCGCCTCGGAAGAAGAAAGGAAATAAACAAAATAAGAATTTTGTCGCGAATGGCGGCTGTCGGCCAGAGAGGGGGTCCGGAACATGCGGGAGATCGTGGACATGCGGCGGCAGGAGCTTCCTGTCATGCGCCGCGGACAGGACCCCGGCTTCCCTATGCGGCAGGAGGACATCGACCGCTTCCTGGCAGAGCGGAGCGAACAGAGCCACCGCCCCGGCACGACCAGGAGGTACCGCAGCGCGCTCACGATGCTGTACGACTGGCTGCCGGAGGACAAGCGCATCCGCGAGGGGTCCGTGGACCAATGGCTGAGCGCCCTTGCGGCGGAGGGCTACTCCAATAACACGCTGAACCTGTTTGGCGCCGTGTGCGATCTTTGGCTGCGATATGTGGGGGCGGAGAGATACCAGCGGACGGAGAGGATCGGACCCGGCGAGACCTCCATCCCCGCCGTGAGCCGGGAGGAATATCACCGCCTGCTGGAGGCCGCGAAGGAGCTTCGGGACGAGCGGTCCTACCTTCTTATCAAGGTGTTCGCCAATACCGGCGTCACGGCCCGGGAGCTGTCCCTCCTGACGGCGGACGCCGCCCGCGAGGGCTGCATCCTCTCAGGCAAAAAGACGATCCATCTTCCGGAGGCGCTCCGTAAAGAGCTTTTGAACTATGCCGAGTACAACGGGCATCCTGCCGGCGTGATCTTCCGTTCAAAAAACGGCGGGGCGCTACAGGCGGCCTGGATCGCAAGGTGCCTGAAGCATGTGAGCCAGCAGGCCGGTCTGGCCGGGGGCAAGGGCACGCCTGCCAGTCTGCGGAAGTTATATGGGAACACCATGGCGGCGCTGCCGGATGAGCACGCCCTGGATGATCTGCTGGAACAGGAACAGACGTTGTACGGCTGGAAACCGGCCCAGGCGCCGGACTTAGTGCAGGAACAGCCGCCTGCTGTTCCCCTGCCGGAGCCGGATATCCAGCCCCAGGCCGGGATCACACGGGAGGAATATCTCCGCCTGCTGGACACGGCGAAGCAGCTTGGCCGGGAACAAGCGTATCTTTTGGCGAAGGTGTTCGCCTCCACGGGCGTGTCCGTATCCGAGCTGCCGGCGCTGACGGTGGAGGCCGTCCGGGCGGGCAGGGTCGCGCTCCCGGACGGGAGCGTCCCATTGGCTCCGGGGATGCAAAACGAGCTTTTGTCCTATGCCGCCCGGAAGAACATCCTGTCCGGGCCTGTGTTTGCCACCCGCAGCGGACGGCACCTGGACGTGCAGCGTGTATCCAATATGCTGCGTCAGCTGGGCGCGGCGGCGGGCCTGGACCCGGGAAAGAGCCGTCCCAAAGCCTTGCGGAAGCTGTATTTGAGTGCCCGGAGCGAGGCGGAGATGCGTGCCGCCGGCATGGCGGAGCGGCTCATGAATGAGCGGGCGGACGCGGAGCAGGCCGCCTTGTCGGGGCCGCAGGGAGCGGAGGACACTTCCCTTCCCTCTCCGGACAATGACCCGGGTTTTCTAATGACCCGCGAGGCCATTGAGGGGTACATGGCTGATCTGCGCGCCAAGGGGCGTATGCCGGCCTCCCGGCGGTATGGGAGCATCCTGGAGCAACTCTATGAGGACCTGCCGGAGGACAAGCGCATCCGCAGGGGCACCCTGGCCCAGTGGGTGGAGCTATTGCAGGATAAGGGGTATGCGCCCAATACCATCAACGGCTTTGCCATCGTGGCGAACGGTTTTCTGGATCATGCGGGCCACCGGGAGTGCCAGCTCTCCAGCCTGCCCAAGCTGGCGGATATCCCCCAGCCGGAGCTGACCCGGAGCGAATACCTGCAGCTGCTGCAGGCGGCGAAGCGGCTGGACCGGGAGCGGGAATATCTGCTGGTGAGGCTGTTCGCGTCCTGCGACCTGCCGGTACAGGAGCTGGACAAGGTGACGGTGGCGGCGGCAAGAGCCGGGAGCATGACGGTCGATTCCAGCGGCACACGCAGCGTGCTCCATCTACCTGGGAGCCTGTGCCGGGAGCTTTTGGCCTACGCGGAGCGGCAGGGCATCGGCACGGGACCCATCTTTGTGTCGAACCGGGACAGGGCCATGAGCCGCGCCGCCGTGGTGCAGTCCATCGCGAAGCTGAGTGACGAGGCGGGGCTGCCCGGCGAGAAGTGCAATCCCCAGTGCCTGCGGCGGCTGTATAAGACCACCCGAGCGGCGGTGGAGGCCAGCTTCGCGGTCCTGGTGGAGCAGACCATGGACCGGCAGGCGGAGCAGGAACAGCTCGCCGCCGGCTGGGGAGCGTAAGGATGCAGGACATGCCTCAGGGCCTCGGCTTTCAGATGGGGCGGTCGGATATCGAGGACTGTGTCGGGCGGCTGAAAGCGGACCTCAGCCCCAGTACGGTCGCCCGGTATCGCAGGGCGCTGCTGGCCTTTTACGACGCCCTGCCGGCGGACAAGCGGGTCCGGGAGGACACGCTGGCCAACTGGGTTGAGAGCATCGCGGACCGGTACTCCGCCGCCCACGTGAACATGCTCACCAGTGCTTGCAACGCCTTTTTGCGCTACAGAGGCTATGAGAGCTATCAGCTCACCCGCTATATCGGGAAACAGGAGCCGTCCCAAACGGCGCTCACCCGGGAGGAATACCTGCGTCTGGTAGCTACGGCGCGGGCGATGGGAAAGCCCCTGGCCTATCTGGCCATGCGGGCCTTTGCCTGCACGGACATGGAGATGGCGGACTTCCTGGCCCTGACGGTGGAGGCGGTGCGGGATGGGACCACCGCTGTCCGCCTGCCGGACAGCCTGCGGGGGGAGCTTTTGGAGTATGCCCTGCACAATGGCGTCCGCGGCGGGCGTATATTCGTGGGCCGGGGCGGAGAGCCGCTGCGGGCGGAAACCGTGCGGCTGCACATCAAGGCGGTGAGCAAGGCGACAGGGTTCGGGGCCGGCAAGGCCTGCGTCCGCACGTTGCGGAAGCTGTACGAGCAGACCCGGGCGGAGATAACAGCGCAGACTGTGGAGCGGCTGATGATAGAACGAGCAGAGCAGGAGCAGACGGAGCATGGGTGGGAGAGCTGAATGAGGCGTATATGCTGTCTGTGCGAGAGCTGGACGACCGGCGGGATCGAGTCGTTCCTCTGCAGCGTACTCATGCAGCTGGACATGGCAGAGCTGGAAGTGGACATCGTGGCGGCCCGGCTGGACGACAGCGTGTTCACGGACAAGCTAAAGGCTCGCGGCATTCGATTCTATGAGCTGTCCGGCAGCGTGCGCCGGGTGTCTGAAAACCGCCGGCGGTTCCGCGCGCTCCTGGGGGAGCGGCGGTATGATGTGCTGCACCTGAATGCCTTCCAGGGCCTGTCCCTGGCCTATCTTCGCATCGCAAAGGAGGCGGGCGTGCCGGCGCGCATCGCCCACAGCCACAACGTGGCTCTGCGCAAGAGCCTGACCCGGCCATTGAAGCTTGCGATACATAACTGGGCGAAGGAGCGGTATACGAAGGACGCCACGGCCCTGTGGGCATGCTCCAAGGATGCGGCGGCGTTTTTATTCTCTGCCAAGGTGCTGGATGAACGGGGCTATCAGTTTGTCCCCAATGGGATAGATGTGGAGCGATTCCGGCTCGACCCGGCGGCGCGGGAAGAAGTGCGCCGGGAGCTGGGGCTGGACGGAAAGTTCGTCATCGGCCACGTGGGGCGGCTGTGCTACCAGAAGAACCAGAGCTTCCTGCTGGACGTGCTGGCGGAGGCGGTAAAGGTGCAGCCGGAGGCTGTTCTGCTGCTGGTGGGCGAGGGCGAGGACCAGCCCATGCTGGTGGAAAAGGCCCGGCATCTGGGCATTGCGGACAGAGTGCTTTTTGCGGGTACTTCGGACCGGATAGAGAGGCTCTACTGGGCCATGGACGTGTTCGCGTTTCCCAGCCTCTTTGAGGGCTTTGGCATCGCGGTGATCGAGGCCCGTGCGGCGGGGCTGGCGGTGGTGTGCTCGGAGCATGTGCCGGAAGAGGCACGCATCGCCGGGTGCGCGGCGCTGCCGCTGGAGGCGGTCACCTGGGCGGAAGAGATAACGGAGGCCCGTGACCGGGCGACAGAGGGTGCGGACGTGGTGCGGGATGCCGGATTCGATATCGCGCAGGTGGCGGAACAGATCAGTACAGATTATAAAGCACCGTTATGAGAGAACAAGTATGTCGACATCGGAGCATCTGAAAAAGGTCAAGCGCCAGCTGTATAAAAACCTCATCTCCGCCCACAAGGGCTGGTGGCAGTGGCACAAGGTCGTCAAAGCGGATGGTGTGGGGGGGAACACGGCCGTCATCCTCCTGCCCGGCTGCGACCGGGAGATCAACCACATGGCGCTGCTGTACCTGGACGAGATGCTCAAAAGCCGGCAATACAAAAACGCCGTGCTCCTGACCCACGACCTGGCAGTGAAAAAGTGCGCGGGCCTGTTCTCACAAAATATCCTGCGTGTGGTGGACTTCAGCCGGAAGAAAGCGGAGCACCTGATGCAGTTTTACTGCCTGTATGAGTTCGACAAGCGGTTCATCTGTGCCAGCCTGGACGAACCCAATGGGCGCAACGGCTCGGCGCTCATAGGCAAGAAGGGCACCACCGTGGAGGAGATCTTCGTCATCGGGGTATACCGGATGTATCCGTTCACGCGGCCGGAGGCGCCGAAGTACGGTGGAGACGACCCGGATATAAAGAACTTTTTGGAGGACCGGCCTCAATGAATCCAAAATATATCGTAGTGCAGGCGGGGGGCAAGGGCACGCGCCTGGGCCACCTGACGAGGAATAAGCCCAAGGCCCTGGTGCCCGTCGACAACCTGCCCATGCTGTTCCACCTGTTCCGCAAGTACCCGGAGAGCCGGTACATCGTCATCGGGGACTACAGGTGCGATGTGCTGGAGCGGTATCTGGCGGCCTTTGCCGATGTGGAGTATGAGGTGGTGTGTGCCAGCGGTAGCACGGGCACATGCGCCGGCGTGCGGGCGGCCATGGACAGACTGCCGGCGGACACGCCCTTTATGCTCATCTGGTCGGACCTGATCCTGCCCAAGGACTTCGATTTGCCGGAAGAGGTGGGCAATTACATCGGCGTGGCGAAGGACTTCCCCTGCCGGTGGAAGTATGAGAATGGCGCGTTCCAGGAGGAACGGAGCAGTGAGTTCGGCGTGGCGGGGCTGTTCTATTTCAGGGACAAGGGCCTGTTATCCAAAGTTCCCGAATCGGGCGAGCTGGTGCGGTGGCTGTCCGGGACGGGAACGCAGTTTGACAGCCTGCCCCTGTATCGGGTGAAGGAGTACGGGCTGCTGTCCGAATACGAAAAGCTGGACACGGCTAAGTGCCGGCCCTTTAACCGGACGTACATAGAAGACGGTCTGTTCGTGAAGGAACCCATAGATGCCCAGGGAGAGGGCCTGGCCAGGCGGGAGCGGGCCTGGTACCGGGCGGTGCAGGACCAGCACTTTGAGAATATCCCCAGGATCGCCTGCTACGAGCCTCTGAAGATGGAGCGCATCGACGGCAAGGCCATCTACGAGTACGAGGGCCTATCCCATGCGGAGAAGGAGAACATCCTGCGGCAGGTCATCGGGTGCCTGAAGTCCGTCCAGGCTCTTGCGTCCGTCCCGGCGGACCGGGTCAGCTTTGACGACGCCTACATCGGCAAGACGTTCCAGCGGCTGGAGAAGGTTCAGGAGCTGGTACCCTTCGCCAAGGACGAGTATGTGACCGTGAACGGGCGGAAGTGCCGGAACGTGTTTTGGCGCCGGGAGGAATTGGAGAAGCAGATCGCGGGATATTTCCCGCCGGAGTTCAGGCTCATTCATGGGGACTGCACCTTCTCCAATACGATGCTGCGCTCGGATGGCCGCCCGGTGCTCATAGACCCCCGGGGGTATTTCGGTCACACAGAGCTGTACGGCGACCCGGCCTACGACTGGGCCAAGCTCTATTACTCCGTGGTGGGCAACTATGACCAGTTCAACCGCAAGCGGTTCGACCTGACTATCGGGGAACGGGACGTGACCCTCACCATCCGGTCCAACGGCTGGGAGGACATGGAGGGCGAGTTCTTCCGTCTGCTGGACGGAGAGGTGACGCCGGAGCAGGTGAAGCTGCTGCACGCTATCATCTGGCTGAGCCTGACCACCTACGCCTGGGAGGACTACGACTCCATCTGCGGGGCGTTTTACAACGGACTATATCACTTAGAGGAAGCAATGGGATGAAGACATATTTCAAGGGCGTACTGAAAACGATACAGCGCGCGGTGGAGTCGCTGGACGGGGACATATTCGAGCAGCTGGTGGACGAGTGCCGGCAGGTCATAGAAAGCGGGCACAAAGTGATCGTCAGCGGGCTGGGGAAGAACGTGCCGGTGTGCGACAAGTTCGTGGGGACCATGAATTCCCTGGGGCTGCCGGCCTGCTTTATGAACACCAACAGCGCGGTCCATGGTGACCTAGGTCTGGTGAAACCGGGGGACCTGGTGATCGTGCTGACGAAGAGCGGTGAAACCATAGAGTCCGTGTACCTGACGAACCTTCTCAAGAAGCGCCGCGCGGACATATGGCTGCTGACGTTCCGGCGGGAGAGCACATTGACCAGGGAGATCCCAAAGCACATCATCCTGGACCTGGAGCACGAGGGGGACCCCTGGGACATCGTGCCCAACAACTCCACCACGGTGAACCTGATCATCCTGCAGGGGCTGGCCATCACGCTGGCGGAGCGGATGGGCGTTCAGCTTCACGACTTCAAGGAGAACCACCCCGGCGGGTACATAGGGGAGCAGCTCAAAAATGAGTGAGGTCATAACAGTTTCGCCCCTGGGGAAGACCTGGGTGCTGGACCTGGACGGGACCGTGGTGAAGCACAACGGCTACAAGCTGGACGGCCATGACACCCTGCTGCCGGGGGCGAAGGACTTCCTCACCCATATCCCGCCGGAGGACATGGTGGTTTTCATCACGTCCAGGACGGAGGAGCAGCGGGCCATGACGGAGGCGTTTCTAAAAGAGAACGGCATACGCTATGACGCCATCATCTACGGTGCGCCCTACGGGGAGCGGATACTGGTGAACGACCGCAAGCCTTCGGGCCTGGCCACGGCCATAACGGTGAATACGGACCGGGACGTGTTCATGGACGCGGTATTCAAAGTTGATGAGCGGCTGTAAGGACTGGCTCCGAGCGGTCAAGGGGCGGCTGAAGCGGCTGCCGCTGATCGTGATACCGGCGGTGTTCGTGCTCCGCATCCTCCGGGGCTGGCGCGCCTACCGGCACATATTGCGGGCCTGTCCGCCGGAGGAGGGCTGGCGGGTCTGGTTCATGGACTATGACGGCTCCGGCGACACCTATCTGACCTGCGGTTATCTTCAGTCAAGAGGACTACTGGGGCCAAAGGACGCCTTCGCGGGTTCCGAGGGTCCGTCTATGAAGATCGCCAAACTCTTTGGGTTCGGTCGCTATATTGCTGTGAGGCCAAAGGCTGCGCTGGACGTGCGGCTGATGGAGCGGTTTTACGGTCGGCGGCTGGAACTTCTGCCGCTGCTGTATGAGTCGGACCATTTGGAGCATTCAGGAGTCATGCGCCATATGGCGGGCGTTCATGGTATCGACTTCATGACCATGTTGAAGATCGGCCTGGAGGCCAACTGCGGCGTACCGTACAGGGAGGGCCTCTGGACCCAGCCGTCGTTCCCTTACGATGAGGGAGAGATAGAGGCGATATTTGAAGAGCACAAGCTTATCCCCGGCAGGACAGTCCTGCTGGCGCCCTATGCGGGGAAGAGCGAGATGTGGGGCGTCCCGGTGGCATTTTACGCAAGGCTTGCGGACGAGCTTCATGCGGCAGGCTTCTGCGTATGTACCAATACAAGCGGCGGGGAAAAAGAGCCGCCGGTGCCCGGGACGAGACCGCTGCTGGTACCCTACCGGCTGGTGCGGCCCTTCTGTGAGCGGGCCGGGATATTCATCGGCCTGCGGAGCGGATTGTGTGACATCATCTCCGGCGCAAGGTGCCGCAAGGTCGTATTGTACTCCGACAAGTTCAAGACGGGCGGCCCCTGTACATGGCTGGATTTTTTCTCGCTGGAGAAAATGGGCCTGTGCAGGGCCGTGACGGAATCATATATCGACGGCCGAGGCAGCGACCAGGCTGCGTCGGAGATCATACAAAGACTGTTTACAGACCAATAAGAGAGAAGTGGAAAAGAAATGAAGAAGGAACCATTGAAGGCGGCGAAGATCGAGCCAAAGACCATAGACCAGTATTACAGCTACTACAGCTATATCTGCGGTAAGTGCAAAAAAGGACAGTATAACCTCTTTCTGCACCGGCATCTGGGGGATTCTCTGGTCCTGCTGGGCCTTAAGGATATTTTTGAGGAGAAGTATCAGGCACCCATACATTACCTGATCCAAGAAAACCAGGAAGTACTGGCCCAAATGTACGGGGTGACGAACTATACCACAGTAGACTTCTCAACGCTCATGGATGAGCCGCATCTGGACTGGGAGTTTACACCGCTTGAGATCGATAAATACAGGGAGAACCTCTGTGAACGGATATTCCCGTCTGTCCCGCAGCTGGACATGCCCTTTATCGCGTCGCCTGCCGCGTGGGTCAAGGAGAGGCTGGGCTGGGATAATTTTGTGGATGGCTGGGCAAAGATGCTTGGCCTGGAGGCGGAGAAGCTCCCGGTGCCAAAGAACATACCTGAACTGTCGGATGAACTCTCCGGAAAGCTGGAGGCCATTGGCGCTTTGGACAAGATCGTCCTGCTGGCGCCGGAGGCGCAGTCATTTATGTTCGCGGACAGCTCCTTCTGGCCGAAATTGGCCCGCAGACTTCAAAAGCAAGGCTATATCGTCGTTACAAATGCGGTGAACGACGCGAACGCGATCGAGGGGACACATAACCTGAAAATGAGCGTATCCGATCTGATCGCTTTGGGCTATCGGTGCCATTCGATCCACTCGCTCAGAAGCGGGCTGTGTGATTGCCTCGTGGGAAGGCAGGATGCGCTGACGGTGTACTATACGCCGGAGATGTTTTACAAGTATCTGTCCCTCAACGCCTGTTTCGAATTGGACAGGCAGGTCAATGAGGTGACCGTTTCGACAGTTGCCAAAGAGATCAGGCACCCTTTTGCGGCGTTAAAAAAGCTGAATAAGCTGGAAGCAAAAAAAAAATCAGGCAGCTGACTTATCTGCCGATCGACAAGCCCATCACGATAAGCGGTGATGAGATATCGGTCGTGGTCCAGGGCGCCGTGGGGGGAGAGGCCGCGCGAAAATGTCTGAACAGCATCAGGAAGCACCTGCCGGGGGCGGAGATCATCCTCTCTACCTGGCAGGGTTCGGATATCACCGGGCTGGATTATGATGTTTTGGTGTTGAGCAAGGACCCCGGGGCCAAGTATTTCAATACAGGCTATTCCGTTTTGAACAACGGAAACCGTCAGATCGTGTCCAGCAGCGCCGGAATGAAAAAGGCGACGCGGAAATACATCTTGAGATTCAGAACGGACTTCGTTTTGGAGAGCAACGAATTCCTCCGGTACTGGGATGCGTATCCAAAGCGCCGCGCAGAGTACGCGCTGTTCTCCCACCGGGTGCTCGCGGATGTGCTCTTCTCCCGGTTCTGCGCTCACACCACCGGCATACCGACGCCGTTTCATATATCTGACTTTTGGATGTTTGGCCTGGCTGACGACGTGAAGGAGTACTATTGCAGCGCACCGATCCTTAAAGAAAACGAGCTGGGTGAATACGATTTCGTCCATCCGGAGCGCGTCCCGTACCCGGATATGACGTTTAAGTTTCCATTGGAACAACATTTTTGCTATTCCTATGTAAAGTCAAAAATACCGGAACTTGAACTCAGAGATTGGTCGGACTGGAACAGCACGAATATCGATCTGGCAAATAATATCATCTTCAATAATTTTGTCCTTTTGTCGCATGATCAGAGCGGCATTTGGTCGGATAAGCACGCCTGGTCGATCCTGACGGAAGATTATGTGCACGGCATCATCAACCACTACTATTTCCAGGACAGATATAAATTCTACTGTGACCCGTCCTATACGCCCAGGAGACTGAGGAAAACGGATGAGAATCCTTTTGCCGATATGCTGAGGGTGCTCAGAGAGCCTGTGAAGTTCCTGTATCGCTGCGCCCGCCGGGTATACGATTGGGCGAGAGCGGTGGTCAGCCTGCTGTACCGCGCTATAAAAAAGAAAACGCTGGCCATCCTGCGCAGCGTCGGACACAAAAGTGTGTTAAAGACTCCGGAATAGTGTTATCTGCTCACGAAAGAAAAAACAGACGCCGAAATTACTGTATGTTGCGGGAGAAAACGCTGATATGCTGAAAAAACTAAAGCAAAATCAGTTTCTGTTTACCGAGCTGGTGAAGCGGGATTTTAAGCAGAAGTATAAGCGAACGCTGCTGGGGATGGGCTGGAGCATTCTTTCTCCGCTGCTCCAGCTTTTGGTGATGACCGTCGTCTTTACCCGGTTCTTCGGCCAGAACACGCCGCACTATATGATCTTTATCTTTTGCGGCACCCTGGTCTTTTCCTTCTTCATCGAAGCGACGAATGGCGGCATGGAGACCATCATGGGAAACGCGGGGATCTTCACCAAGGTCAATGTGCCGAAGTATTTGTTTTTATTATCCCGAAATATCCAATCGCTCATCAACTTTGGGCTGATACTTATCGTGTTTTTCATCTTTGTCGCGTTTGACGGCATCGCGTTCACATGGAAGTTTATATGTTTGCTGTACCCGATCTGCTGTCTGATCCTGTTCAATATCGGCGTCGGCATGATCCTTTCCGCGCTCTTTGTGTTCTTCAGGGACACGCAATATCTTTACGGTATATTTACCCAGCTCCTTGGATATATGTCGGCTGTCTTTTACAGCATCGATGTGTACAGCGTCAAAGTCCAGTATGCGTTCCTGCTGAACCCGATATATCTCTTTATTCGGTATTTCAGAAAGATCGTCCTGGACGCCACGATCCCGACGGTCTGGTTCCACCTGCTGATGGCGGCGGATGTGGTCATCGTCCTGGGGCTTGGCTGCTGGATCTATAAGAAATATAATACCAAGTTTCTGTACTATGTATAGCGGGGGCGTTATATGAGCATTTTGGAAGTCAACAACGTTTCCATCCGTTATATCACCGGGGATTTCCGGGACATTGGCTTTAAGGAGTATATCCTGCGCCGGATAACAAGGAACTATCACGTACAGGAATTTTGGGCGGACAGGCATATCTCTTTCTCCCTGGAAGAGGGAGAGATGCTTGGCATCATCGGGAGCAACGGAGCGGGAAAATCAACTCTTCTCAAAGTCGTGTCCGGCATCATGGAACCTACGGAGGGGTACGTGAGGCGGAAGGGGAACATCGCGGCGCTTTTGGAGCTGGGCAGCGGCTTTGACGGCGATCTGACCGTAAAAGAAAACACCTATCTGCGGGGGGCCATGCTTGGGTATACCCGCAAATTCATGGATGAGACCTATGAGAAGATCATTGAATTTGCGGAGCTTGAGGAATTTCAGGACAGGCCGTTCAAACAGCTTTCCTCCGGCATGAAATCCCGCTTGGCGTTCTCTATAGCGTCCCTGGTCCAGCCGGATATCCTGATACTGGATGAAGTCCTCTCCGTGGGCGACGGCGCCTTCTGTAAAAAGAGCGAGGCAAAGATGCTGGAGATCATCAACGGCGGGGCGACAACGATCCTGGTGTCGCACTCTCTCGGGCAGGTGCGGGAGCTGTGCACAAAGGTCCTGTGGCTGGAGAGAGGAGAACAGATCGCCGTAGGTGACAAGGAAATGATATGCGATCTCTACCAACAGTATTTGGATAAGACGATCACGCTGGAGGAAGCCCGGGAAAAGCTGAACAGCCGGTCGGTAGGAACGACCGGCTTGGAAGAACGAACAGGAAATGACAAACAGGAAGATAGACATACATCTTAGCGGACATTCAGGCTGTGAGATAACTATCATCGGGACGCCGGAGCATCTGCTTGTGAAAAAGAAGTCGTCGGAGCAAAGCTATAACCAGCGCCTGTATAACCAGTACTTACGGCAAAAAAACTACACATCAACAATCTTTCGCTGTGCCAATGTCTATCAGTATTCGGAGGACGCCGACGGTCGCACATACTTTACCATGGATTACATCAACGGCAAGACGGTGGCGGAGGAGATGCG
Organism: uncultured Oscillospiraceae bacterium; assembly: GCA_947627735.1. Taxonomy (GTDB): domain Bacteria; phylum Bacillota; class Clostridia; order Oscillospirales; family Oscillospiraceae; genus CAJOIG01. The sequence continues at coordinate 46,009 of CANQXG010000005.1, forward strand.
CACGATCGAACTGTACAGGGTCCCGCTCCTGGGCGATAAATTCGCGGCGCTGCTTCCGGATGCGGTCGTGCCAAATCCAGGTGCGGATAACGTATTCAAAAACAAGATAGCGATACTGGCCGGGAAGATATGCGGAAAAGGGTCCCGCGCGAAGCAGGCTCTTGAGGAACTGAAAAGTTTTGATTGGAGCGCCGCGTCTGGATCGCCCTGCCACGGCGATCTGACGCTGGAGAATATGATCCTCAGGAACGGCGAGATATATCTGATAGATTTTCTGGATTCCTTTTATGACAGCTGGGCCATCGACCTGGCGAAGATACTGCAGGATGCGGACCTGCACTGGCATTACCGGTATGAGGGCGATCTGGAGAACAATCTGAAGATACGCCTCCACTGTCTGAAGGATTCCATCGTCGGCGCCATATTGGCCCATGACGATGGAGAGAGATTATACAGCACCGTGTACCACGTACTTCTCCTGAATGTACTTCGCATCATACCGTACTGCCGGGATGAGATCACAGAGGAATGGATCGAAAGACAGATCGATCACGTTCTGAAAATAATTAAGAATCGATAAGGAGACCTGCCTATGAAAACCCTGATCGTTCCCTGTGCGGGGCGGTCGTCCCGCTTCCCGCATATGAAGCCGAAATATCTGCTCACCCATCCGGACGGGACCTTGATGGTGGAGAAGGCCATAGAGGGCCTGGATATCTCCCAGTTTGACCGCATCGTCATCACGATCCTGCGGGAGCATAGTGTCAAATATGAAGCGGAGCTGATACTCCATCAGATATTTGATAAGCTGCCGCAGGTGGAACTCCTTGTGCTCGAACAGGAAACATCCTGTCAGGCGGAAACGGTCTATGAAACGATCATGCGCAAGCATATCACGGGCCGCTTTGTGGTAAAGGATGTAGATAACCGGCTCTTCTTTGCGGAAGACGAGATCGCCCCAAATTGTGTTGCCGGCATCAATGTTGAAACGTTTGAAAAGGAGATCGGCCGCCTTAGGGAGAAGAGCTTTCTCATCGTGAACGACCAATCGATCATCGTTGATATCATCGAGAAGGTCGTGAAATCGAAATATGTCTGCGTCGGGCTGTACAGCTTTGACTCGGCGGAGGTCTACTGCGGCGCCTATGAGAGCCTGCGGGAGGATGCGTTCTGCAGAGGAGAAATATATATCTCTCACGTCATATCCTATCTCATCGGGACGGGGAAATGTGTGTTCCGCCTCAAAGAAGTGTCGGATTATGATGATTGGGGCACCCGGGATGAGTGGTATCAGGAACAGGCAAAATACCGCACATATTTTATCGACCTGGACGGTGTGCTCTGCAGAAACCGGGGACGGTATGGGACCAAGAACTGGGGAAACGATATCGAACTGCTCGAGGATAATGTAAACGTAGTAAAAAAACTTTCCGATGACGGCGGTCAGATCGTCATTACGACCTGCAGAGATGAAAAATACGCCGGGCAGATCAGAAGCGTCCTAGAGGCTGCCGGCATCAAGATCCATGGGATCGTTACGAACTGCAATCACGCGCGAAGAGTGCTGATCAATGACTTCGCGGCGACAAACGCCTATCCGAGCTGTGAGGCGATCAATATACCGAGAAATGGACGCCTTGCGGATTATATCAATTAATAGAAAGATCTAAAAAACTATTGGGAGGAAAATATGAAGTACTTAGTAACAGGTGCGGCGGGATTCATTGGCGGGCAGCTTTGCCACAAGCTCTGGGCGCTGGACGGAACAGAAACTGTAGTGGGGATCGACAATTATAGCTACGGGAAGACGGACAACCTCCACTTTCAGGACGTGAATCTTGAATCGATCGTCCAGAGGATAGATATCCGCGATGAAAAAGCGATCATGGCGCTGTTGGAAAAGTATCATTTTGACGTTGTATATAATATCGCGGGGATCGCGCCGCTTCCGGACTGTCAAAGCGACCCGGTGGAAGCGAGTTCTGTTAACATTCTGGGCGCGGTGAACCTTTTGGAGTGCTGCCGGCGTGTTGGGATAAAGCATTTTGTGCAGGCGTCGACAAACGCTATCTATGAGAATGAAACGACGTTTCCGACCGTTGAAGACAACTTCAAGTTACCGACACTCATATACACGAACTCAAAATACTGTGCGGAGCGGTATTGTCAAAGCTATGCGGATACATATGGAATGGATGTGACGTGTATCCGTTTCGCGAATGTCTATGGTCCCAATATGGACTGCCTCAGGAAACAGCCGCCTTTTGTCGCGTATATGATCCGAGAACTATACTATGACCGTGTGCCGGTATTCCATTCTGACGGCCATCAGCGGCGGGATTATATTTATGTGGATGATCTGATCGAGCTGGCGCTGCGGGTGGTAAAAGGAAAAGGCTTTGACGTAGTGAATGCTTGCAGCAATAAGAATTATTCTGTGCGAGAGCTATATGCGATAGTAAGCAAGTTGATGGATAAGGATATCCAGGCAAAGTACAATCCCGCGTCCCGCTACTGGGAGAAGTATCCGACTCTGTATCAGGGGGCATATCCGATCAAGCCGGAGATTCTGGAACATGAGGTCAACAAGTATTCTCTTTGCAGCAATGAACACGCGAAGGAGGCTTATGGCTGGGTGCCGAAGGTAGAGATAGAGCAGGGACTGAAAGCTGTTGTCGACTCTGTATGCAAAACATTGGAAATGAGAGATTCGTGTGACCGGTAAGGGGTTTGGGTGAACGGAACTTTTTGGGAGCATGGAAGGACGAGGCATGAAGGAAATAGCAACTGGCAAACGGGGAGTATTATTTCGCTGTTTAGTTTTTACCGTCATTCTTGTTATGATTTTTCTGTTGGTGCAAGAGATCCTTTCACCACAATGGAGGTATCCGCATTTTAATGACGGTATGGAGGATGCGCTGAACGAGTTCTACTCCATGCCGGACGATTCGATCCAGGCCCTGTTTTTTGGCTCGAGCCATGTGGCGGACAGCGTGGACCCCATGCGGATATATGAACGGTCGGGTATTGTTACTTATAATCTTGGGACAGCCGGGCAGACGCTTGCGATCAGTGTCAGCTTATTAAATGAAGCACTAAAGACACAAGAACCAAAAGTGGTCTTTTTAGATGTGAGTGGAGTTTTTAACAACAGTACTTTTATAGACTCGACTTACCGCTATGCGTTGGACTTGCTTCCGTTTGGAGATAGCAAGATCGATCTGGCAAAGATATATGCGAGCAACTACGACGAAGCACGAAGGTTGTCTTTCTTTCTGAGCGCATTTTTCCCGATCTATTCGTATCATGATAGATGGACGTCGTTGAAGGCGCTGGATTTCGATCTTTTCCCCGATCGGAACCTGTATCGAAAAGGTTACTTTTTGTATACGCCGTATAGAACTATTGCGACGGATATAGATGGGATGAACAGTATCCAGGACGAGTTGAGCCAAAGCTCGGGAAGCGTCGTTGAGATCAAGAATGGCGCTGTTTCGTCCTCTGAGATCGATAAACCGATATATGTACCAGGATTCTCAGATGAGAATTTGGAGTATTTTCTGCAATTTATACAAATATGTGAAGAAAATGATATTACTCTTAAACTGGTCAAGATACCGACGATATACGCGCCGCAGGCGTATCATGGTGCGTGGACGTCGCTGCGCTCGTCCATGGCGAAAGGCCTGGCCCAAGAGTACGGCCTGCCGTTTTTGGACCTCCTGTATGACTATGATATCGGGATCGACTGGACGCATGATACCCCGGATGGGGGCCAGCATCTCAATTATTCAGGCGCGAAGAAGGTATCTGACTTTTTCGCGGATCAGCTGAAAAACGAATGCGGCTTGCAGGGGACGGTCTGCGAGGACTATGAGCGGGACAGGCCGATCTATGACGCGATATGCCAGGCCTCCGAACTGCAGAGTACACGGGATATGCTGTCGTTTTTGGAGGCGGCGTCCCAGCGGGAGCATACGACGATATTCTTCTCTGCCAGCGATGACATGAAAAACGCGCTTTCGGAGGAGGCTGTGGATGCGCTGCACCGGTCCGGCCTTTTAACGGACTTCGGCCTGCTGAACTATCGGGGCGCCTTTGTGGGAGTCGTTGATGACGGCGTATCCGTTTATGAGGCCGTATCGGACAGGGCCATCAGCCATAGCGGCCAGCTGGGAGAAGCATGTAAATACACGCTGAAGAGCGCGGGCTGGCTGGTCGGCTCGAAATCCTCCATCGTCATCAATGGCACAGAGTATTCCATGGGGGGCAGGGGCGTCAACATCGTTGTCTATGATAACGAATATGGCGTGGTGCTGGACAGCGCTTCCTTCGACACCTTTGCGTCCGGCAATCCGGACGCGGTCAGAAATAACCCGCGGACGGCGGAATATCTGCGCGAATACGAGGAAAGGCTGATGGCGGCGGATGCGGATGGGAAGCTTGCGCAGAGGCTTGAGGTGAACGATGGGATTAATTGATATTCGATTTTTCATATTCGCGGCGCTGGTGGTGCTGCTGTACTACATACTGCCGAAAAAAGTCCAGTGGCTGGTGCTGCTGGCGGCCAGCGTGACGTTTTACATCACCTACGGCTGGAAGAAGCTACCATTTCTGCTGGCGTCCGCCGTCATCGCCTACTTCGCCGGCCTGAAGATCGAGCAGTTCCAGAGAGCTTTCCGCAAGGATATGGCCGCGGCGAAAAAACGGAGCAGGCCGGTGCTGCTGACCGCCGTGGCCCTGCTGGCGGCGCTGCTGGTGTACGCCAAGATCGGGACATGGGTCATCCAAAGCGTGGCGCGGCTGTTCTCGGCGGAGGGGACCGCCATGGAGGCCATCGTGGCGCTGGGCGTCAGCTATTACACCTTCTCGCTGATCTCCTACCTGGCGGACATCTACCGGCGGCAGGACAAGGCGGAGCGTAATTTCCTGCGGCTGCTGCTGTTCACCATCTACTTCCCGAAGGTGCTGCAGGGACCCATCTCCTGGCACAAGAACCTGGCGCCCCAGTTCATGGAGCAGCACCGGTTCGACTATAAGGAGTTCTGCTTCGGCCTGCAGCTGATGGTGTGGGGCTACTTCAAGAAGATGGTCATCGCGGACCGGCTGGCGCTGTTCGTCAACACCGTGTTCGGCAACATCGCCGGGGAGACCGGCGCCCACCTGCTGGTGGCGGCGGCCTTTGCCGCCGTGCAGTCCTACTGCGACTTCTCCGGCTGCATGGACATCGTGGGCGGCTTCTCTCAGATCCTGGGCCTGAAGCTGGAAGAGAACTTTCAGCGGCCATTTTTCTCCAAGTCCGTGGCGGAGTTCTGGCGGCGGTGGCACATCACCCTGGGCAGCTGGTTCAGGGAATATGTCTACATGCCCATCGTGATCTCGCCCAAGGTCATCATGCTTTCCAAAAAGGTCCGAGACCGGTTCGGCGTCCGCCCGGGCAAGGCGGTGATGACGGTGGTGCCGCTGGCGACGGTGTGGCTGCTGACGGGCATCTGGCACGGGACGGGCTGGAATTACGTCGTTTGGGGCCTGTACTGGTTCACGCTGATCCTGTGCTCCACGGTCTTTGAGCCGGAGATCAAAAAGATCACCAAAGCGCTGCACATCAACACGGAGGCCGGCAGCTGGAAGGTGTTCCAGATGGTCCGGACGTCTCTGCTGTTCGTGGGAAGCACCATGATAACAAGGCCCGGGAGCGTGTATGACACGCTGCGCGTGGGCAAGCGGCTTCTGCTGCGGTTCCACCCGGAGGGGTTGCTTGACGGCTCCCTGTTCTCCCTGGGACTGGACAGGCCCAACTTCTTCCTGGCGCTGGTGTGCATCGGCGTTCTGTGGGGCGTGAGCTATGCCCAGGAAAAGGGCGTCTGCATCCGGGAGCGGATCGCGCAGAGCAATATCGTTTTCCGCTGGGCGATCTATTACATCGGCTTCTTTGCCATCCTCATCTTCGGGATATACGGTCCCGGATATGACGCGGCAAGCTTTATCTACATGAAATTTTAAGGAGGAAAGACAGATGAAAGAAAAGGTATTGGCGGTATTGGAGCGGGAGTGCCCGGACGTGGACTTTCTCGCCTCGGACAAGCTGGTGACGGACGGGATCATGGACTCCCTGACCCTGACCAACATCATCGCGGCGCTGACGATGGAGTTCGGCATTACGATACCATATGAGGAGATCATCGAGGCCAATTTCAACTCCGTGGACGGCCTGGCCGCCATGGTGGAGCGACTGAGCAAATGAAAACAGTCGTCGAAAAGCTTTTTGAGAACGCGGACCTGTACCCGGACAAGCTGGCGGTGGTGTTCGAGAACGAGGAGGTCACCTATGGTCAGCTGAAGGACGCTATTATCCGCCTGGCAAGCTGGTTCAAGCTCCACGGGGTGACCGAGGGGGACCGGATCATCGCCCAGGCGCACTATGGAAAGTGGTTTTTTGCGACATGCTATGCCGCGCAGTTGTGTGGAGCAGCATTTATTCCCGTGGAAAAAACATTGTCGGATAAAACTCTTTCTTCGATCATACAACAGATGTCGGCAAAAGTCGTCGTGTCTTGGTTAGCGCCTCACGCTGAGATATCCCTTAGTTATGGGGAATTAGACGAGCTGGCGGATAAAGTTGAACTCCAACCTTGGGCTTTCCCTGATCCAGGGTCAGTAGGAGCGATCCTATTGACGTCGGGAACTACAGGAACTCCTAAAGGCGCCATGTTGACAAATAAGAATATAGCTGCAATAGCTGATGTCATAGTGCATGAAGCGAATATTCCGGAGAATGATATAGGAATTACGTTTTTGCCATTGAATCATGCGGCGCCCATGAGGAGGATGGATGCAGCGGTATATGGCGGTTGCACATATATATTTATCGATGGTGTTTTCAAACTTCATCTGTTTTATGCGTATATATCAAAATATCATGTAACATCGTTTTATGTTCCACCATCAGGCATCACAGTATTACAGCAGTTTTCGCAGGATAAGTTATATGAGTATTCAGACCAGATTCAATATGTATACATTGTCGGGTCGGTCATGCAGGAACCACAACGCGAGTTCTTGAAGCGAGTTTTACCAAAGAGCACCCTTTTGTACATCTATGGGACGTCGGAGAACGGCACATTATCAATGCTTCATTTCGATCATTTGCAAAAAGATATTCGCTGCACAGGAAAGCCTTGTAAGGGGGTCGATATACGAGTATTAGATGAAAACTATCACGATGTTCCTGCGGGAAAAACTGGACGGCTGGCAATTCGTTCAGACATGAATTTTTTGGGCTATTGGGATATGCCCGAAATAACAGACAGTCTGTATTGTGATGACTATTTCTTAAGCAATGATGCAGGCTACTTTGACTCAGACGGTTATCTATATGTATTAGGTCGTATTGACGATATAATCAATATTGGTGGCCTCAAAGTACATCCAACAGAAATTGAAAATGCGGCACTAGAGATCGAGGGGATAGAAGAATGTATCTGTTTTGATATTCCTAATGAATTGACAGGCAGTGCGGCCTGCTTGTTAGTCAGGTGCCGGGATGAAACATTGAAAGCAAAAGCAATTCGTGCTCAACTTCTTGGAAAGTTAGATACATATAAAATTCCATCAAGAATTGAGATCATTAGCGAAATCAAAAAAACGGAAAGCGGAAAACCTGACAGAAAGTATTACAGACAAAGCTTTATTTTTAGATACAACAAAGGAGATTGAATATGAAAACCATGAAAAGAATCATCGCTGTAATTTTGGCAGTCGGCATGCTGGCTGTGCAGGCTTCATGCAGCTCTAACGATGGAGCTGCGGAAAAGGGCAACGAAAATGCTGCCTCATGGCCAGAAAGAGTTACTATTGCATCCGGTGATACTGGCGGAGCAAATTACTATATCGCGGTTGCCCAGAGTCAAATCCTGAATAATGCTATTGATGGCGTGGATTTTGCGGCAGAAGCAACGGATGCCAGCCCTACGACAAATGGCCCTATTGTGCAAAATGATGCAGACTGTTTAGGGTTTTTGGCACCAATCGGACTGCAGCAGCTTTTGGAGGGCACATATCCGGACATGCCTCAGAGTCTGGATAAGCTTCGCCTTATAATGACGGGAAACGCGACAAAGATTCAGTTTATTACGCTTAAAGAAAGTGGAATCACATCCTTGGATCAACTGGCCGGCAAACGGATCGCAACTCACAATCCGGGTACAACCGGAAGAGCGGCAACATTGCTTCTCCTAAAAGAAATGGGCTATGAGGAAAGTGATTTTGCGTCTATTACGGCTATGACGCCAAGCGATACAGCAGATGCATTAAAGGATGGAACCATAGACGTGGGTATTTTTAATACTGGACTTCCCGGGGCTGCAATTTCTGACCTGAATAGTACTCGTGATATTGTGATGCTGCAGGTTCCTGAGGATGTGCTGAACAAGGTCATCAAAGAAAACCCGGCCTATGTTTCTACAAGTGTCAGCAAGGATGTGTATTCCGACATGACGGAGGACTGCACTGTACTTGGAATTCCTATGGGCTTGGTCTGCAACGAGGATATGGATGAGGATCTCGTATATGAGATCACAAAGGCGTTGAATGAGGGGACTGCTGATCTTGCGGCGGCACATACGGAGGGTGCAGAATGGAATACGGAAAACAGCCTCGGTTTCTATAACGGAGGAGCTGTCCCCTTCCATCCGGGTGCGGCCCGCTATTATGACGAGATACAAGGCAATAACACATGAGTAAAAGGCTCACACAAGCAATACCGAAGGTCATGGGCGTCATCGCCGTGGCCATGGCGCTGTTCCAGGTGCTGACGGCGGGCTTCGGCACCCTGGCCACCATGGAGCAGCGCTGTGTCCACGTGGGATTCGCTCTGGTGCTCATATACCTTTACGCCGCGTCCAGGCGGGAGAAGCCGGACGCGGCCTGGGTCGTTGACATCCTCTGCGCCCTTGTGGCCGCCGCCGTCGCGGTGTACGTGTACTTCAACTGGTACGACATGGCGGTGCGCATCATGTTCCCCAAGGCGGCGGACCTGGTCGTCGGCGGGGCGCTCATCGTCCTGGTCATCGACGCCACCCGCCGCCGGGTGGGGTGGACGCTGCCCATCATCACGGTGCTCTTTCTGGCATATGCCCTGTTCGGCCATGTGCTGCCGGGGCAGCTGGGACACCGGGCATACGGCTGGCGGCAGGTGGTAGCGTCCCTGACCATGAACACCGAGGGCGTATACGGCACGGTCGTGGGCGTGTCCGCGACATACATATTCCTGTTCGTGCTGTTCGGGACGCTGCTGGAATACTCCGGCGCGGCAAAGTTCTTTGTGGACCTGGCCACAGGGGCGCTGGGACGCAGGCGCGGCGGCGCCGCCATTGCCGCCGCGGTGGCCAGCGGCGTGTTCGGCATGGTCTCCGGCAGTGCCGCGGCCAACGTGGTGACCACCGGTTCCGTCACCATCCCCCTGATGAAAAAGACCGGGTATGAGGATGATTTTGCCGGGGCCGTGGAGGCGTCCGCCTCCACGGGCGGGCAGATCATGCCACCCATTATGGGAGCGGCGGCCTTCATCATCGCCGAGACCCTGGGCCCGCCCTATATCCAGGTGACCCTGGCGGCGTTCATCCCGGCGGTGCTCTATTATGGGGCCATCATCTTTATGATCGTCCTGCACGCCAAGCGGATGCACATTCAGGGGCTGCCGAAGGAGCAGTGCCCGAAGGTGTGGCCCGTGCTGAAAAACGGTTTTTATCTGGCGTTTCCGCTGCTGCTGCTGATATTCTTCATGGTGTTTATGGGCTGGTCCCCGCTGAAATCCGGCTTCTGGGCCATCATGGCGTCCATCACGGTGTCCTTCCTGCGGCGGGAGACTTGGCTTACGCCCAGGCGGCTGTTCGAGGCGTTTGAAAAGGGCGCCATGGCGTCGCTGTCGGTGGCGGTCATCTGCGCCATCTCCGGCATCGTGATCGGCACCCTGTCCCTGACCAGCCTGGGCCTCAAGTTCTCCTCCATCCTGGTGTCCCTGGCGGGCGGGAACATGGTGGTGCTGCTGGTGCTGGCGGCTGTCGCCGGCATCATCCTGGGCATGGGCATGTCCACCACGTCGGTGTACATCGTGCTGGCGGTGCTGCTGGCGCCGGCGCTGACGAAGATGGGCGTTGACCCTCTGGCGGCGCACCTTTTCGTGTTCTATTACGGCTGCCTGTCCGCCATCACGCCGCCGGTCGCCACCGCCTCCTTCGCCGCCGCCGCTTTGACGGGCAGCCACCCGTTCAAGCTGGGGTTCCAGGCGTGGAAGCTGAGCCTGTCGGGGTACATCATCCCGTTCATGTTCATCTTCAACCAGGAGCTTCTGTTCCAGGGTTCGCCCCTGGGCATCGTCAAGGCGCTGCTGACGGCGGTCATCGGCATCTACGCGCTGAGCTGCAGCATCGAGGGGTATATGCGAAAGCCCCTGCACTGGGCGCTGCGGGCGCTGCTGTTCGCCGCGGCGCTGTTGCTCATAGACTCCGGGCTATGGACCGATCTGGCTGGCCTGGCGATCGTGGCGGGAATGTATTTGCTGGGAAGAGGGAAAAAGTCCGCCTGATGCGGGCGACCTGCGCGGGGCCTGAAATTTATCACACTTTTTAGCACACTTGAACAGCAATAAGGTACTTTGAGAACGTCACAAAGTAAAAAGGCCGGGGCGGTCATCCGTCCCGGTTCTTTCGATATTACTAACGCGTTACTAACAAATTGCGAATTTCCAGAAAATGCAAAACCCTAGAACCGTTGTGGCTCTAGGGTTTTCTGGTGACCTGGCGGGGATTCGAACCCCGGACCCACTGCTTAAAAGGCAGTTGCTCTGCCTACTGAGCTACCAAGTCATAATGGCAGGGACGGCGGGATTCGAACCCACTATATCAGAGTCAAAGTCTGGTGTGTTACCGTTACACTACATCCCTATGGATGCCGCCATCCGTCTGCGCCCCGCGTCCCGGCGGGGAGCGCCGCTATAAAGGCAATAGGCTGTCCGGCTGGACCGGGCAGCCTATTGAAATGGGGTGGGAGATGGGACTCGAACCCACGACACCCGGAACCACAATCCGGTACTCTAACCAACTGAGCTACACCCACCATATGATGACGCCGCGGGAAAGTGGCACGCCAGAAGGGACTCGAACCCCTGACCTACTGCTTAGAAGGCAGTTGCTCTATCCACCTGAGCTACTGGCGCGTATCTGCCTGGCCAGCACCTCGCCTATCCATACGTACCTGTCATCGGCACCCCGGCTGGAGCGGGCGATGGGAATCGAACCCACGTCCCCAGCTTGGAAGGCTGGTGCACTAGCCGTTGTGCTACGCCCGCAAGCTAGGAAATTTTATCATCCCCCGCGGGAAAAGTCAATAGCTGGGGGGAAGAATCTTAATTTTTTTCTGCCTGCTCCGGCGCCGGGGCCTGGGGCTGGGGGACAGCCGGCTCCTCCCTGCGCAGCAGGTGGATCACGCCGGTGTCGTCCAGATTCTTGATGATGGCGCAGGCGATGGGCAGGCCCAGCAGGCCGATGCCGCCGAACAGCTTTGTGCCCACCAGCATGGCGATCAGGGTCACCAGCGGGTGCAGCCCCACCTGACGGCCCACCACACGGGGTTCCACGAACTGGCGGATGATGGTGATGACGATGTACAGCGCCAGCAGGCCCAGGCCCTTGGCGACGCCGCCGCCCAGCAGGGTGATGATGGCCCAGGGGATGAGGATGAACCCGGCGCCCAGCACCGGGAAGATGTCGAACACGGCGATGAGCAGAGCCAGCAGAGGCGCCTGCTGCTGCCGCAGAAGGAGCAGGCCCACCAGCAGCTCGCAGAAGGTGATGCCCATGATGATGCCGTAGCTCTTGCCGTACTTGACCACCACGGAGATAAAGGTGTCCTTGGCCTTCACGGTCACGTGCCGGGCGTGCTGGGGCAGCTGCCGCAGCAGGAACGCGGTCATGCGGTGGAAGTCGATGGTCATGAACACCGTGGCGATCACGCAGATCAGGGTGCTCAGGAGCATGGAGGGCACCTTCGTCACCCACCCGGACACCAGTCCCACCGCCCGCATGGAGAAGCTGGTGACGGCGTTGCCGATGGAGGAGATGATATTGGGGATGGCGGAGGTGACCGCGGCGTAGGCGTCGGGACCAAGCCGCTCGGAAAAGTCTGTCACCCAGCCCGTCATCAGCTGCAGCCAGGGTTCGATGGTCTCCCGGTACAGCTTCGGCAGGAACACGATCAGATCCTGCAGCCAGGACACCACGCTCACCAGCAGCACCGCCAGCAGCCCGCCCAGCACGGTGAAGAACAGCAGCAGACATATGACGGCGGCGAAGGGGCGCTTCATGTGGCACTTCACCGTCATCCAGCGGATGATGGGCGTCATGGACCAGGCGAAGAGGAACGCCAGGAAGAACGGCCATATCAGCCCCAGCACGTACTTCACCACCAGCATCACGATGGCGATGATCAGAGCCACATAGACCACGTTGATGATGAAATTCCGACGATGGTCGATGCTCGACGTGACAGATCACTCCCTCCTGGTCTTCCGTGGGCGTCGCGCCCTGTTCCGGCCCGCTGCCGGGCGGGAGGAAAAAATATCCTCTGCCTGTTCAGGATACCATTGAACAGAGGGGTTGTCAAATTAAGATTTTATGAACCCAGCCCATCCAGCCAGGCCCGCAGAGCGCTCCACCACTCCACCAGCCGGAACCGGAGCACATACCCGGTCCCGTCCTGGGTGATGAGGGACGCCTCATCCCCGGGGAGGGGCTGGAACACGTCCTCCGCCGGCTCCGCCAGGGCCTCGGTGCACAGCGGCGGGAACACCACGCACCACCAGTTGTGCCCGGCCCCGGCCCCCATGACCACCCGCAGGGACAGATACTCCCCCGCGGGCAGGGCGAAGCCGCCGTAGCGGCGGGTGGGGTAATACTCCTCGTCCAGCGTCACGGCCACGTCCCCCAGCGCCTCCAGCCGGGGGATGCGCTCGGCGATGGCCGCCTCCGCCTCCGCCCGGTCGGCGCAGTCCGCCAGGGCGGGGGTGAGCAGTTCCAGCACCCGGTCCCGCATGGCCAGCTTGGTGGCCTGGTCGGCGGCGGAGTCGGAGTTGGCCACCACGTGCAGCCGCACCATGCCCCCGGCCAGCTCCTGCTGGGCGTCCGCCGCCCAGGCGCCGGACAGAAAGCACACGCACAGCGCCAGCAGCAGCGCCACCTCCCATTTCTTCAGTTTGTAAGTATTCCGGTCTTTGCCCATAAAAACATCACCGACGGGATTATCGCCGGTGATGGGGTCGATTATACCATGTCGCGCGGTTGCGGCGCCAGCCGGGAGCGCGACCGGTATCTTTTGGGTATAACAGCGCGAAGCGTCTGTTATACCATGTCGCGCGGTTGCGGCGCCAGCCGGGAGCGCGACCGGTATCTTTTGGGTATAACAGCGCGAAGCGTCTGTTATACCATGTCGCGCGGTTGCGGCGTAAGCCGGGAGCGCGACCGGTATCTTTTGGGTATAACAGCGCGAAGCGTCTGTTATACCATGTCGCGCGGTTGCGGCGTAAGCCGAGAGCGCGACCGGTATCTTACTGTTGTATGTTCATTCTATTGCCTTACCGAAAATTCGCTCTCCGTCTGATGATGTACGAGAGAATTCAAACCCATTACGGAAATAAAAGCGTTCAGCCTTTTCAGCAGGATTAGTTTCTATATACTTCGCGCCCAATGATCGAAGATGGTTTTCGACGATTCGACATGTAGCAGAACCAACACCGGAGCTTCTACGCTCTGTACATACATAGAAGTTGTTGATAAAGCCTTTGTTGCGTTCCTCATTATACGAATAGGTAATCAATCCAACGCAAACTTCATTTTCTACAATCCGCATAACAAAATACGGATCATGTTCTCGAAGCGACTGCCCGATCATTTCCGCGTTCAGTTCATCATTGTGAAGATCGTCGATCTCCTCTTGATATTCTTCTTCGCCGCACACTTCGCTCAGAAACGTACTGAACAAATCATAGAAATCATCCCATTCGTCTTTTTCCTGTAAATCAAATCGTATCAGCTTGATCATAGCCTATGCCAACTCGTTCAAATAAGAAATCAGATCATTGGGGAATTTGTTATTCATTACATCGGTTGTCCTCCGCCGGGCAAGGGCCGGGTGAGGAAGCACTCCTCGTACTGCGCCGACAGGGCCTGCCAGGCGTCCTTGGCGTCGGACTCCGAGGCGAACAGGCCGAACACGGCGCTGCCGCTGCCGGTCATGGCGGTGCCCAGAGCGCCCCGCTCCGCCAGCGCGCTCCGCAGGGCGGTCACGTCGCCCCGGCGGCGGCCCAGCACGTCCTCGAACACATTGTAGCAGCGCCGGGCCACTCCGGCCAGGTCCCCCGCCTCCAGGGCGGAGAGCATGCCGGCGGTGTCCGGGTGCAGGCGGCTGCGGCGCCGGTCGATCTTGGCGAACAGCTCCGGCGTGGAGATGGAGAAGGCGGGCTTGCATACGACGATGGCGCAGTCCGGCAGGGGGGACAGGGCGGTGAGCTTTTCACCCCGGCCCTCGGCCAGGGCGGTGCCCTCCATGACGCAGAAGGGCACGTCGCTGCCTACTTGGGCGCCCAGCGCCGCCAGCTGTTCCAAAGATAGGCCCCTGCCGGTCAGGTCGTTCAGCGCCCGGAGCACCGCCGCTGCGTCGGCGCTGCCGCCGCCCATGCCGGCGCACACCGGGGTGCGCTTTTCCACGGATATGGCGGCCCCCAGGCCGGTGCCCTCCAGAAACAGCTTCGCCGCCTTCACCGCCAGGTTCCGCCCGTCGGCGGGCAGATACCGCTGGCCCGGGTCGATGGAAAAGGAGCCGTCCTCCGTCAGGTCAACTTCCACGGTGTCGCCGAAGGCCACCGTCTGCATCACGGACCGCAGCTGGTGGTATCCGTCGCCCGTCTGGCCCAGCACGTCCAAGGAGAGGTTCAGTTTTGCGTGTGCCGTTACGATCATTTCTCAAATAGTATATCCAGCAGAGCCGTCCCGTCAGGCAGGAACAGCCCGGTCTTCAGGCCATTTTTTTCCGTGTAGGACAGGCCGGAGCGCTCCCGCTCCCGGCTGTCGTAGACAAGGAAGGGCACCGGGGAGCCGTCGTGTGCCCGATTGGAGGTGAGGGTCTTGTGGTCGGACAGGATCAGCACCCGGAAGTCCTCCCCCGTGGAGCGCAGATACTCCACGATAGGCTCCGTTTCCCGGCTGGACAGCCAGGAAATGGACTGGATCTTGCCCGGGGTGTCCCCGTTGTGGGTGCACTCGTCCGGGGCCTCGATGTGCAGCGCGGCGAAGTCGCACCGGGACAAAATCTCGATGGTCTTTTGGCATTTGCCGTCCCAGTTGGTGTCGATCTCCCCGGTGACGCCCTCCACCAGCGGCGCGGGCAGGCCGGACAGCCGGGCGATGCCCCGCACCAGGGGCACGGCGGAGACCACCTCGCCGGTGTGGCCGTATTTTTCCGCGAAATCCGGCAGCAGGGCGGCGGTGCCCTCCGCCCAGAACCATATGCCGTTGGCGGGCAGCTTTCCCGCCGCCCGGCGGGCCTCGTTCAGGGGATGGTGGTCCAAAAACCGGAACGCTGCCTCCTGCAGCCGTCCCAGCTTCTCCGCCACAGCGCAGCCGGAGGGGGCCAGCGGGCCGATCACCTCGCCCAGATGGTCGTGGGGCGGGATGAGGGATATGCCGGCGATGTCCGCGTGGTGCATCACGGCGAAGTGGCGGAAGGAGGACCCGGGGTTGATCTCGATGTCGTACTCCCTCGCCAGGGCGGCGAACTCCGGACTGGCCCAGAGCTGGGTGACCAGCGCGTCGGAGGTAGGCCCGTCGATGGACCCGGCGCTGTGGGACAGGATGCGCCGCTGGTCATAGGGCATGTCCCCGTCCTCTAGGGCCACCATATTGCACCGGCAGGCCATGTCCCCGTCGGACAGGGAGATGCCCTGGGCGGCGGCCTCCAGCGGTCCTCTGCCGTGGTAATAGGCCAGGGGGGAAGCCCCGAAGATGGACATGATGGCCGTGGCGCTGCCCGGCTCAAATTCCTTGGGGCAGTTGACCACGCTGCCCAGCGTCCCCCGGCGGCTCAGCTCGTCGATGAAGGGCTTGTCCGCCACCTCCAGGGGCGTTTTATCCCCCAGGGCGGGGACGGGATTGTCCGCCATGCCGTCGCCGATGATAAGAAGATATTTCATAGCCTTTGCGCTCCTCTTTTGCCTGATTGCCTGCTATATTAAAAGGTAAAATAACCGCATCGCGGCTATTGTACCATGTCGCGCGGTTCCGGCGTAAGCCGGGAGCGCGACCGGTATTTAGAAGGAAAATAGCCGCATCGCGGCTATTTTACCACGGTTCCCGCCGATGGGCAACAAAAAAACGCCGGCGTTTTTCCGGCGCAGGCAAAAAAGACGGCATGGCGCCGGCCATGCCGTCCGGATGGTATTTTTTGTCAGACCTGCTCCGCCGGCTCCTGCTCCCGGGCGGCCTTTTCCTTCCCCTTGCGGAAGCGGTTGGCCTTCTCCGACAGATCGATGCCCCGGTACAGGGCCTCGATCTTTGCCTCCTTGGTGATCTCCCAGTAGATCAGCGCCGCCACAAGGCCGCGCAGGAGGATGATGGCGAAGATGCTCACCAGCTCCGCCGTTTCCGTGGCGATCACCGTGCGCAGCACTTCGCCGCCCATCTTGAAGGCCAGGGCCAGCAGGATGCCCTCGGACAGGGTGGTGCGCACGTCGGGGGCGCGCTTGATCCACTTTCGGATGCTGATGATGGCGGTGACCAGCAGCACCAGCACGCCGAAGGACTCCAGGATCAGGATGCCCCACTCCACGATATAGTGGAATATGGCCTGAGAATTGCTCAATATCGCTGCCATTTCTCCCGCCTCCAGTCGTCTTTTTATACAATTTTACTATATCGGCAGGGGGATGTCAATAGCTTTGCCGGGGCTCCATGGCCGCCAGGCAGTCCCGGGCGGCGGTGAGGATGCGCCTATCGTCGGCGTAGGTGAGGCTGTCCAGAGCCAGGTCGAAGGGCAGAAAGTGCACCCAGCGGACCTCCTCCGGCTGGGGCACGGCGTCGGTGCTCTTCGTTTCCGCCAGGAAGAAGGTCACGGTCTTCACCCGGTCGGGGAAGGTACTGTAGCGGGATATCTCCCGGAAATCCCCCAGGAAGGACACCGCAAGCCCTGTTTCCTCCCGGATCTCCCGGAGGGCGGTGGCGTGCTCGTCCTCGCCTGGTTCCATATGGCCCTTGCACAGGGCGGTGTGGCCCTTGCAGGTGGTCTCGGTCAGCCACAGGACCTTGCCGTCCCGGCGGGCAAAAATGGCCGCGCCGCAGCACCGCTCCCGCAGCCGGGGTCCCCGGCCGGGGAAGCACTCGTGGCGCACCAGCGGCCCATCCCCCACGGGGACGAAGCCCATCTGCCGGAAGAACGCCCCGTCGGCGCTGTCCGCCGGCAGGTACAGGCACACCTTTTCCGCCCCCAGGGAGGTCATGTCCCGCAGCGATGCCGACAGCATCCAGCGGCCCAGCCCCCGGCCCCGGTAGGCCGGCAGCAGATACAGCGCCTCCACCTCGCTCCAGCCGGCGTCCTCTGGCCGGCGGGAGGGGCCGTAGACGGCGATGCCCGCCATGCGCCCGCCGTCCAGCAGCAGGAGCGTCCGGCCCAGCTCCGCCGACAGGGCCTGGCCGGTGGCGGCCCGGCACGGGGCCAGCAGCGCCTCCACGGCGGCCATATCGTCGGCGGGGGAGAGGGGGCGGAGAATTATGGAAACCGGATTATGTTTACTCATAGCGGTGCCCTCCCACAAAATGGAACAGGGCGCGGTGGTTCCACCGCGCCCTAAAGCATGCTGAATAAGAAGCTGTTACTTCAGCTCCACCTTCGCGCCCACGTCCTCCAGGCGCTTCTTCAGCTCCTCGGCCTCTTCCTTGGAGACCTGCTCCTTGATGACGGCGGGGATGCCCTCCACCTTGGCCTTGGCCTCGGCCAGGCCCAGGTTGGTGATGGCGCGGACTTCCTTGATGACCTTGATCTTCTCGGCGCCGAAGTCGGTCATGACCACGTCGAACTCGGTCTTCTCTTCCACGGCGGGGCCGGCAGCGGCGGCAGCGGGAGCGGCCACAGCAGCGGCGGCGGAAACGCCAAAGGCGTCCTCGATAGCATGTACGAGCTCAGCCAGTTCCAGCACGGACAGGCCCTTGATCTCCTCGATCATAGCGGTAACTTTTTCGCTAGCCATTTTTATCATTCTCCTTCAAAAAATTATCAGATGTGGGATGTTCAGCGCCGGGATCACTCGGCGGCGGCCTCCTCGGCGGGGGCGGGGGAGCCGCCCTTCTGCTCCAGGACCTGGCCAAGAACGACGGCCAGAGAAGTGATGGGAGCGAGCATGGTGCCAAGGACCTTGGAATACAGCGCGTCGCGGCTGGGCAGGGGAGCCAGTTCCGCCACCTCGGCGTCGGTCAGCACCTTTCCGTTGACGAAGACGCCCTTGATGGTGAACAGCTGTCCCATCTTGTCGCTGAACTCGGTCAGCTCATGGATGGGGACCAGGGGATCGGCGGCGCTGGTGGCCAGACTGGTGGTGCCGTTGAGGTGGTCGTCCAGACCGGACAGACCAGCCTTGTCCAGAGCCAGACGGGTCAGGGTGTTCTTCACCACCGTGTACTCCACGTTCTTCGAGCGCAGATCACGGCGCAGCTCGGTGTCCTGGGCGACGTTGATGCCCTTGTAGTCCACCAGCACACCGCCCTCGGCCTCCTTCAGGCGCTGGGCCAGAGCCTCCACGATGGCCTGCTTTTCGGTCAAAACTGCTTTGCTGGGCATGTGTTTCGTTTCACCTCCTATAAAAGAAAAATGTCCTTGTCCAAAGTGACAACGACACATAAAATCATCACGATCCTATTTGACGTCCTCGGCAGGTCTTACGCCCCGAAGGGCCGCCGGCTGTCTTTGAACGGCCATTATATTACCAGAACCGAAGGGGATTGTCAAGGTTTTTTTCGCCGGGACGCTATGCTATAATCAATAATGTGGCCGCGGGCGCTTTTGGGGAACTTTTTTCCGTCGGCGGCGTCAGAAGGACAAGACCTGAGAAAGGAGCCATGGATATGAAACGCTGGATCGGCATGATACTGGCCCTGGCGATGACGGCGGCGCTGGCGGCGCCGGCCCTGGCCGAGGAGGAGCAGACACAGCCCCCGATCGACACGGGCATGATGGACCTGGACGACACCGTCTGCTTCCTCGCGCCGGAGGAAGAGGAGGACCTGGACGAGCGGCTGCAGGCCGTCACCCTGGCGGTGAAGCAGACCTTGGACGTGGGGGACGAGTACACCGAGTTCTCCGGGGACTATATCGACGGCGTCACCCCTCGGTGGAGCCTGCGCTGGACCATGGATGGCCGGGAGCTGAGCGTGGAGGCGTCCCCCGGCGGGGATGTCCTGTCCGTGAACCGCTGGCTGGACAGCGGGGTATATGAGCAGTTTTACGGCTTCGACCCGGCCTTCCCGGCCCTGGACCGGGAGGCGGCGGAGAAGCAGGCGGACGCGTGGTGCGGGCGGCTGTTTTCCGGCGAAGAAACAGGCCGGATCGACGGCGTGCGCACCTATCTGGGCGCGGACGGATACTATGTCTTTTCCGGGAACGTGCTGAAAAACGGCCTGCCCAGCCCGGTGGACTTCACCCTGGCCATCGACGGGGAGGGGATGCGGAGCTTCTACCGCACGGACAGCTACTCGGGCTATGTGGGGAAGCTTCCCGACCCGGAGCCTGAGGCGCCTAAGGAGGACGCCGCCAAGGCCCTGGCAAAAGCGGTGGAGCTGGAGCTTTACTATGTGTCCGACGGCCAGGGCGGGGCCGCGCTGCGGTATGTGCCCGTGGGACCCTATACCGTGGTGGACGCCGGCAGCGGCGAGGCGGTGGACATGGACGCGCTGTACGAGGCCGTGGGCGGCGAGCCGTCGCCCTATAACACGGCCACCATGGACGCCGCCGCGGCCGAGGCACCGGAGAGCGCCGCGGGCCTGACGGAAACGGAGCTTGCCTCCATCGCCAATTACGGCGACGTGCTGGACCAGGCGGCTGTGGACGAGGCCCTGCGGAAGATCAAGGCCCTGGGGCTGGAGGAGTTCAACCTGAGCCGGTGCTCCTATGCCCTGGACAGCGAAAGCGGCGACGTGACCGCCACGGCCCGGTATACCGCCGTCATGACGGAGGACGCTCTGTACGGCTACGCCCGGGAGGCCTACGATGACGCCCTGGCCCGGGGCCAGGACATGACGGTGTACAAGACCGTCACCCTTGACGCCGTCACGGGCGCGCTGAAGAGCGTGTACACCCGCTACCCCCTGTGGCAGCGGGACGGGAACGTGACCATGTCCCGGCAGGCGGCCCAGCGGGCGGCGGACAATTTCCTGGCCATCGCCGCGCCCGACCTGGCGGCGGAGAGTGCTCTGTGCACCCTCAAGGGCTATAACGAGGGCGAGCAGGTGGTGTATGCCCGCACCCACGAGGGCTATTTCTTCCCGGAGAACACCCTGTCCGTGACGGTCAATCCCGCCGCCGGCACGGTGGACAGCTTCACGGTGACGTGGGACGAGGACGTGACCTTCGGCGCCGGCGGAAAGCCCGTGGGGGAGAAGGCGGCGCTGGAGGCGTATGCCGGCGCGCTGGATACGGTGCTGGGCTATGTGGCCTGGCCTTTGGACGTGACGCTGGAGGAGAACGCCGTCTACGCGGACAGCCTGGAGTGGGGCTATTCGTACGTGGAGGAGCTGCGCCTGGCCTATTTCTACGCCGGGACGGAGACCGTGGCCGGGGTGGACGCCATCACCGGCGAGGCGGTGGCGGCCCCGGCGGAGAACGGGACATATACCTATGACGATCTGGACGGCGAGTCCCGGGCGGACATGATCCGCGCCCTGGGCCTGGCGGGCGTGGGCTTCGACGGCGGCAGCTTCTGCCCCGATGAGCCTCTCACCTGGCGGGACGGCGTACGCCTGGCTATCCGGGCCGCCGGCGGGTACTCCGGTGGGGCGGACGACGAGACCCTCCTGGGCCAGGCCCGGCGGCAAAACCTGCTGTCCGGGAAGGACTGGGACCCGGACAAGACCATGACCCGGATGGACCTGCTGCGGATGCTGGTGGGCGCGTCCCGGTACGGGGCCGCGGCGGCCCTGGAGGGCATATGGGACGCGGGCTTTGCGGACGTGGCGGAGGCCGACGAGGCCGTGGCGGCCCTGGCCAGGGCACTGGGTCTGGCGGAGGGGGACACCTTGGAGCCGGAGGCGGAGCTGACCCGGGCCGACGGGGCAGAGGTGCTGTACCGGTTCATGGACCGGTGAGGCCGGCAGGGGATTGTATTTGCCGGCGGAACGTGGTATCCTGCCGGCAGAGGGTCCTGCCGTCCGGGCAGGAGAAAGGAGCAGCGACATGAGATACGAGATCCTTGGCGACACCCTGCCGGTGGTGGTGTGCCACCTGGAAAACGGGGAGAAGATGATCAACGAGGGCGGCAGCATGTGCTGGATGAGTCCCAATATGCGCATGGAAACAGGCTCCAACGGCGGCGCGGGCAAGGCCCTGGGAAGGCTGTTCGCCGGCGAGCGCATCTTCCAGAACAGCTATACCGCCCAGGGCGGACCGGGCATGGTGGCCTTCGCCTCCAGCTTCCCCGGCTCCATCCGCCCGTTCCAGATCGCCCCGGGGCAGGAGGTCGTGTTCCAGAAGAGCGCCTTCCTGGCGGCGGAGGCCGGCGTGACGCTCTCTGTGCACTTCAATAAAAAGCTGGGCGCGGGCCTGTTCGGCGGCGAGGGCTTCATCATGCAGAAGGTGTCCGGCGCTGGCATCGCCTTCGCGGAGTTCGACGGCCATGTGGTGGAATATCCGCTGCAGCCGGGCCAGCAGATCGTGGTGGACACGGGCCACCTGGCGGCCATGGACGCCAGCTGCTCCATGGACATCCAGACGGTGCGGGGCGCGAAGAACGTGCTGTTCGGCGGAGAGGGCCTTTTCCTGACCACCGTCACCGGCCCGGGCCGGGTGTGGCTGCAGACCATGCCTATCAGCAACGTGGCCGCGGCCCTGCTGCCCTATATCCCCACCAACACCAGCAACTGAACCAGCCGGGCACGGCGAAGAGAATAAGATCAGGGCGGGAGCATCCTTCGATGCTCCCGCCCTGTCACAGTCAGCCGGATCAGGTCTGGGGGAACATGTCCATGGCCACGGGGGCGTAGAACAGCTCCCGCACCCGGGCCGGGTCCTTAGTCTGGGCCAATATCCACATCAGCTTGGCCAGCACGGCCTCGCTGGTCATGTCGTAGGCCTCCAGCACCCCCAGGTCGCTCTTCAGCCGGTGGCCAACGTGGTACACCCCCAGGTCGCTGCCCTCGTTCTCCACCTGGGTGGTGAGCACGGCGACGCGGCCGCGCTGCTTCCACTGGCGGATGCACTCATAAAACCCGCCGGCCTCCGGCACGCCGCCCACGCCGAAGCTCTCCACCACCACGGCGTCGCTGCGCTCGAACAGGAAGTCCAGGACCTCCCGGCCCATGCCCGGCACCAGCTTCATCACCGCCACCCGGGTGTTCAGCTCCTCATAAAACCGGGGCCGGTCGAAGCAGCTCTGGCGGATGAACCGGACCAGGCTCCCGTCCCGAATCACCCCCAGGTCGGGGTAGTTGATGCTGGAGAAGGCGCTGAAGCTCTTGGAGCGGGTCTTCTTGGCCCGGGTGCCCAGGATGACCTTGTGGTCGAACACGATGGACACCCCCGGCAGGTCCCCGGCGGCGCAGACGAAGGCGTCGGTGAGGTTGATCTTGGAGTCGGTGGAGTCGAAGCCGATGGGCTTCTGGGCGCCGGTGAGGACGATGGGCTTGGGACTGCCCTGGATCATATAGCTCAGCGCCGCGGCGGTATAGGCCAGGGTGTCGGTGCCGTGGGTGATGACGAAGCCGTCGTAGTCGTCGTACCGCCCGCGGATGCACCGCACGATCGTCTGCCAGTGGGCGGGGGTGATGTTGGTGCTGTCCAGGGCCATCAGCTGCACGCAGTCCGTCCGGCACAGCCGGGTGATGCTGGGGGTGTAGCTGAGCAGCTGCTCGGTGGTCAGGCCCGGCGCCAGGCCGGCGTCGGTGGGCTGGGAGGCGATGGTGCCGCCGGTGCCGATCAGGAGGATGTGTTTCATGTCCCGCTCAGCTCACCACCGTGTCGTCCATGCGGACCCAGTCGGCCACGTCGGTGACGCGGATGTCGTCCTCCCCCAGGCGGGCGATGACCCGCGCGATGCCCGCGTTGATGATGAGCCGCCGGCACATGGAGCAGGAGGTGGTGTCGGTGAGGTACTGGCCGGTCTTGGCGTCCCGGCCCACCAGGTACATGTCGGCGCCGATCATATCCCGGCGGGCGGCGGAGATGATGGCGTTGGCCTCCGCGTGCACGCTCCGGCACAGCTCATACCGCTCCCCGGAGGGGATGCGCAGCTCCTCCCGGTGGCATACCCCCAGGTCCACGCAGTTACACCGGCCCCGGGGCGCGCCGTTGTAGCCCGAGGCCAGGATCTCGTCGTTCTTCACGATGATGGCGCCGTAGGTCCGCCGCAGGCAGGTGGACCGCTCCCGGGCCGCGTCCGCGATATCCAGATAGTAGTTCAGCTTGTCCCGTCGTTGCATGTGGTCGCCTCCCTGTTTTTTCTTCATTATAGGAGATTTTCCCCGGAAAGTGGTTACTAATCGGTTAAATCTGCGCGCCGCTTGCGCCCCGGAGCGGGACGTGCTACAATGAGGTCATGGAAAAGCGGAATTATCAAAAGGAACTGGACGGGGTGCTCGCCGGGCTGGACGGGCGGCCCAGTCTGCTGCTGCAGTGCTGCTGCGGGCCGTGCTCCAGCTATGTGCTGGAGTATCTGACGGAGCGGTTCGATGTGACGGCCTATTTCTATAACCCCAATATCCGCCCGGAGGCGGAGTATGTCCGGCGGCTGGACACCCTGAAGCAGCTGCTGGCCCGGATGCCCTTCGCCGGGGCGCCGGCGCTGTTCGAGCCGGGCTGGCGGGAGGAGGACTTCCTCCGGGCCGCCCGGGGCCTGGAATCGGAGCCGGAGGGGGGCGCACGGTGCACGGAGTGCTTCAAGCTGCGCCTGGGCCAGACCGCCCGCACGGCGGCGGAGTGGGGCTTCGACTTCTTCGGCACCACCCTCACCGTCAGCCCCCACAAGGATGCCCAGCGCATCAACGACATCGGCTTCGCCCTGCAGGAGGAGTACGGCGTGCGGTGGCTGCCGTCGGACTTCAAAAAGCGAAACGGCTATCTGCGCTCCATCCAGCTCAGCCGGGAGTATGACCTGTACCGGCAGGATTACTGCGGCTGCGGCTGGCCGGCAAGGCCTGAAAATCAGTAAAAGGAAACGTAATATGCAAGACGAGCTGCAATTATATATCCCCCGGGCGGAGGACGGATGGTTTTACTGTAAGATGCTGTCCGACCCGGAAACGATGGCCTACAACGCGCCCTGGTTCCCGCCGGATGGGTGCATCCCCGCGCCGGAGGAGGAGTGGCGGGAAATGCAGGCGTCCTGGATCGGGAAGGGGCCGGAGCGGTTCTACGCGTTCCTGAGGCGAAAAAGCGACGGCGCTTTTGTGGGGGATGTGAACCATCACCACTCCCTCGGGCACGGCTGGCATGATATGGGGATCGTGATCTACGCCCCGGAGCGGGGAAAGGGATACGGCCGGCAGGGCCTCCGCCTGCTGGCGGACCGGGCGTTCCTGGTGGACGGCGTGGAGCGCCTGCACAACGATTTTGAGACCACCCGGGACGCCGCCTATCACATCCATAGGGCGGTGGGTTTCCGGGAGACGGGCAGGGAAGGCGGCATCATTCAGCTGGAGCTGACCCGGGAGGACTACCTGCGCGGGCGGGAATAAACCGGCGCAAGAATGGCGCTTGACAACGGGGGACAGGGGTTGTATAATGTCCCCGCAACTGAAAAGGGGTGCTGGGTGTGACCCGGCTGAGATGGCGCGTAGACGCGCCGGGCCCTGGAACCTGATCCGGATAATACCGGCGTAGGAAAAATGGCAGCGTAAAGCTGCGCGTTCACCGCCGGTCATTATGACCGGCGGTCTTTCTTGGCGCCGGTCGGAAATTTTAGGAGGTCGGAAATATGACGAATCACATGAAACTCCGTGCGCTGACCGAGGGCGCGATCCTGGTGGCGATGGCCCAGGCGCTGGGCTATCTGAAGCTGTTCGAGCTGCCGAACGGCGGCTCCATCTCCATCAGCATGCTGCCCATCTTCGTGTACTGTGCCCGTTGGGGCTGGAAGAGCGGCTTTTTAGCCTCCTTCGCCTTCGGCATCCTGCAGCTGGTGTTCGACGGCGCCTACGCCTGGGGTCCCTGGTCCATGCTGCTGGACTACATACTGGCCTTCGGCGCACTGGGTACCGCCGGCTTCTTCAGCAAGGTGAAGGGCAACGTCTTTGTGGGCACGGTGGTCGGCTCCCTGGCCCGGTTCGTGTTCAGCTTCATCAGCGGCGTGACGATCTACCGCATCTATGAGCCTACGGAGGTGCTGGGCATGACGTTCATCAACCCGTGGCTGTACTCCTTCGTGTACAACTTCAGCTACATCGCCGTCAGCGCGGTGGTGATCCTGGTGATCTTCGCGGTGGCGTACAAGCCCATGAAGAAATACTTCTACGGCGAGGACCTGCAGAAGGCCTGAAGGGACAGACAATAAAAAAGACGCGCCCGGCGGCGCGTCTTTTTTATTGTCTGTGGTGCTTGACCAGGTGTTCTATTGCCAGCCGGTAGCCGTCGAAGCCGTAGCCGGCGAAGGTGGCCTCACAGGCCATGCCGGCGTAGGAGATGTGGCGGAAATCCTCCCGCTTGGACACGTCGCTCAGGTGCACCTCCACCGCCGGGATGGCCACCGCCTTCAGCGCGTCCAGGATGGCCACGCTGGTGTGGGTGTAGGCGGCGGGGTTGATGACGATGCCGTCCACAGCGCCGTAGGCGGCCTGGATGGCGTCCACGATGGCCCCCTCGTGGTTGGACTGGAAGCACTCACACTCCACGCCCAGCTTATCGCATACATCCCGGACGAAGGCCGTCAGGGCGGCGTAGTCCTGCCGACCGTATATGTCCGGCTCCCGGATGCCCAGCATGTTCAGATTGGGGCCATTGATAACCAGTATCTTCATCGCACTGCCTCCCATATAGCGTCCACGGCGGCCTGGCGGGGGCCGTCGTTGTCCACGGCCAGGTCCGCGAAGGCGGCGTATTTGTCCCGCCGCTGCTCATACATCGTCTTGGCCGGGGTGCGCAGGGACAGGGGCCGGCCCCGCTTCGCCAGGGCGTCCAGATCCCGCCGCAGCCACACGATGAACCCGTTTTGGTGCAGCAGGGGATAGTTCTCCGGCCTGGTCACGCACCCGCCCCCGGTGGCGATCACCGCCCCGGAACCCTTGCCCAGCCGGGCCAGCACCGCCGTTTCCCGGACCCGGAAGCCCTCCTCGCCCTCACGCTCGAAGATCTCGGGGATGGTCATGCCCGCCTCCGACTCGATCTCGGCGTCCGCGTCCAGGAAGGACCGGCCCAGCCTGCGGGCCAGGGCCCGGCCCACCGTGGTCTTGCCGCAGCCGGGCATGCCGATGAGGACGACGTTGGCCATTTGGTGGGATAAGGTTGACATAATTTCTTCTATCCGCTCGTCGGGGATGCTGTGGCCGCAGAACTGCTCGGCGCTGTATTTTGCCTGGGCAACTAACATGCCCAGCCCGCCGGCGCAGGGGATGCCCAGCCGCTCCGCCTCCATGAGAAGGGCGGTGCGCTGGGGGTTGTACACCACATCCAGCACCCCCTCGCACCGGGGGAAGTCCCCGGGATGGGCGGGCAGGGAGCCGGTGTCCGGCACCATGCCCAGGGGGGTGGCGTTCACCAGGACTTGGGCGTCCCGGTGGAGGTGGAGGTTGTCATAATTATTTTTCCCGGTCCGGGACACGGACACGATCTCGCCCGCGCCCATGTCCTCCAGGGCGGCACGCACCGCCAGGGAGGCCCCGCCGGTGCCGAACAGCAGCGCCTTTTTTCCTCGCAGGTCGATGCCGGCGGCGCGGACGATGTAACAAAAGCCGGCGTAGTCGGTGTTGTCCCCCCGCCAGCCATCGCCGGTGCGCACCAGGGTGTTCACGCTGCCGATGCGCCGGGCGGCGTCCGTCAGGGCGGCGCAGCGGGCCATCACGTCCTTTTTGTAGGGGATGGTCACGTTCATGCCCGCCAGGTCCGTTTCCGCCAGGAACCGGTCCAGATCCTCCGGCTCCACCGGATACAGCCGGTAGTCATAGTCCGCCAGCATGGCGTGCAGCTGTGGCGACCAGCTGTGGCCCAGAGTGCGGCCCAGCAGGCCGAATTTACGTCCGTCCATGGCCATCCTCCATGCGCCGGGTCTGATAGGCCCGGCTGGCGGCCATGACGGCCTGGAACAGCTCCCGGATGTAGGGCGCGGTCTCCGGCCTGCACATGGCCTCTATGGCGGCCAGCTTTTCTGCCTCCCGGGCCGGGTCCAGCACGGCCTTGCCGTGGGCCTGCTTCCAGTCGGCCACGGCGGCGGACAGGTCCATCCGCTTTTCCAGCAGCGCCGTCAGATCCCGGTCCACGGCGTCGATCTGTGCGCGGGCTTCGGTCAGATCCATTGGGTGCACCTGCTTTCCAGCAGCGCGTCGTACAGCGCCGCGGCGGCGGCCGCCTCCACGCAGGGCACCGCCCGCAGCACGATGCAGGGGTCGTGGCGGCCGGCGACGGTGAGTTTGACGTTCTCCCGGCTGATCAGGTCCACGCTGTCCTGCTCGATGCCGATGGAGGGGGTGGGCTTGAAGGCGGCGCGGAACACGATGGGCATGCCGCTGGTGATGCCCCCTAGGATGCCGCCGTGGTGGTTGGTCCGGGTCCGGATCACACCCAGCTCGTCGAAATAAAACGGGTCGTTGTTCTCGCTGCCCTTCATGGACGCGGCGGCGAAGCCGGCGCCGAACTCCACGCCCTTCACGGCGGGGATGGCGAACACCGCCTGGGCGATGCGGTTTTCCATGCCCCCGAACATGGGTTCGCCCAGCCCAGGGAACACTCCCTGGCAGACGCACTCGATGACGCCGCCCAGGGAGTCGCCCGCCTGCTTGGCGCCCGCCAGGGCCTTCTCCATGGCGGCGGGGTCCGTCTGGCCGCCGATGGACACGATCCGGGCGGAAACGCTCATGCCCGCCTGACCCAGCAGCTGCAGCGCCAGGCCCCCCGCCACGCACAGCGGCGCGGTGAGCCGCCCTGAGAACTGACCGCCCCCGGCCACGTCCCGGGACGGGCCGTATTTCACGGCGGCGGTGAAGTCCGCGTGGCCGGGCCGGGGCACCCGGCGGAGATTTTCATAGTCCCCGGGGCGGGCGTCGCCGTTGCGGATGATGGCGGTCACAGGCGCTCCGCAGGTATGGCCGTCCACCAGGCCGGAGACGAACTCCGGCATGTCCGCCTCCCGGCGGGCGGTGGTATATTTGCCCTGCCCCGGGGCGCGGCGGGCCAGGAAGGCGGCCAGGGCCTCTATGTCCGGGGCGAAGCCGGAGGGCAGGCCCTCGATGGTCACGCCGATGGCGGGGGCGTGGGACTGGCCGAAGATGGTGAAGCGGTAGCGCTGGCCGAAACTGTTGCTCATGGTTCGTCCTCCAGTGTGACACGGCCTCCCAGGGTGGCGTAATCCGTCCAGAAGCCGGGATAGGATTTGTTCACCGCCTGGGCGCCGGCGATCACCACCGGTCCCGTGCAGGCGGCGGCGGCCACGGCGGCGCTCATGGCGATGCGGTGGTCGTTGGCGCTGTCCACGGCGCCGCCGGCCAGGCGGCCTGTGCCCGTGACCACCAGGCTGTCCTCCAGCTCCCGGACAGTGCCGCCCAGGGCGCGGATGAGCCGGCTGGTGGTGGCCAGGCGGTCGCTCTCCTTGATGCGCAGCCGACCGGCGTTTGCAAAGCGGGTGACGCCCGGCGTCACGGCGGCCAGGACGCTCAGCACCGGCACCAGGTCCGGCACGTCCCGGCAGTCTATGACCGCGTTCCCGGCGGCGATGCGGCCTGCAAGCTCCATCGCGGCCCGGTCCCCCTGGGGGGAGTCCGGGTCCAGGCCCGTCACCGTGACGGCGCAGCCGGGCAGCTTGTCCGCCGCGATCCAGAAGGCGGCGTTGGACCAGTCCCCCTCCACCCGGACATCGCCCGGGGAGGCGAGGCACCGGCCGCCGGGCACGGCGAACACGTCCCCGTCCAGGGGACAGTCCACCCCGAACAGGCCCAGTGCCCGCACGGTCATGGCCAGATAGGAGGCCGATTCCAGGTGGCCGGTGAGGCGTATGGCGCTGGGGCCTGCCAGCAGGGGCAGGGCGAACAGCAGCCCGCTGATGAATTGGGAGGAGATGTGGGCGGCGATGGCGTACTCCCCCGGGGTGAGAACGCCGTCCACGGCGATGGTGTCCGGCTCGGGCCGGGTCAGCACCGCCCCGTGGCGCTCCAGCTCCTCCCACAGGGGGGACAGGGGCCGCTGGGGCAGCCGGCCGTGCATCTTGATCGTGGCCTTTGTCCCCAGGGCGCACACCACCGGCAGCAAAAACCGCAGGGTGGAGCCGCTCTCGGCGCAGTCCAGCGCCGGCCGCTCCGGCACGGTGACGATGGGGGACACGGCAAAGACGCCGCCGTCGTAGGTGATCGTCGCCCCCAGCGCCCGCAGGCAGTCCGCCGTGGCGGTGATGTCCGCCGACAGGGTGGGGCAGGCCACGGAGGTGGGCCTGTTCGCCAGGGCGGCGCAGATGAGCAGCCGGTGGGCCTGGCTCTTGGAGGCGATGGCCGGGATGGTCCCCCGCAGGGGGGCGGGATAGATGGTCGCTTTCATGTCACAGCCCCGCTTTCATAAACGCGGCGGCCTCGTCCGTGGCCATGGGCCGGACGGAGCACCGCCCGATCTGTTCGGGAACGACGATGCCGATGGCGCCGCCGGCGCGCTTTTTGTCCGACAGCATCCGCGCCATGAGGGCGTCGAAGGGCGCGTCCGTGCCGGTGGGCAGGCCGAAGCGGGCCAGCAGCGCATCCACCCGGGCGGGCACCTCCGCAGCACATATGCCGTAGGCGGCCGCCGCCCGGCAGACCACCGCCATGCCCGCCGCCACGGACTGGCCGTGGGTCAGGGCAAAGCCGCTCTCCGCCTCCAGGGCGTGGCCCAGGGTGTGGCCCAGATTGAGCAGCGCCCGGCGGCCGGTGTCCCGCTCGTCCTGAGCCACCACGTCCCGCTTGTGGGCCACGCACCGGGCGATGAGCGACTCCCGGTCGAAGTCCGGACCGGTCCGCTCCAGCAGGGCGAACAGCTCCTCGTCGAACAGCACGGCGGTCTTGATCACCTCGGCGCAGCCGGAGAGGAAGTCGGCCCGGGGCAGGGTGGAGAGTGTGTCCGTGTCGCATAGCACCGCCCGGGGCTGCCAGAAGGCGCCCATCAGGTTTTTCCCGGCGGGCAGATCCACGGCGGTCTTGCCCCCCACGGAGGAGTCGATGGCCGCCAGCAGGGTGGTGGGCAGCTGGATATAGTCCACGCCCCGCATGTACACGGCGGCGGCCAGGCCGGTGATGTCCCCCACCATGCCGCCCCCCAGGGCCAGGAACACGTCCGCGCGGGTGAAATGCTCCGCCGCGGCGTGGTTCAGGATGGCGATCAGATCATCCGCCGTCTTGCTGGCCTCCCCGTGGGGGAGGGTGTATACGGAGAAGGGGATCTGCGCGGCGGAAAGCGGGCGTGTGGCCTTTTCCAGCCACAGCGGCCCCACCGCGTCGTCCGTCACCACCAGGCACTTGCCGGCCTTGGGACAGAGGGACTTCACCGCGTCTGCCAGGCCGGACAGCAGACCGGGGCCGATCCGCACGTCGTAGGGCACGGAGGCGGGCACATGGACGGTGTTCATCCGTCGATCTCCTCCTTCCGCTCCTTTCCCTCCTGCAGCAGCGAGCGCAGGGCGGGCCGGTCGTCCGCGGCGATGGCGTCCCGGTAGGCGGAGAGGCTGGCGATGAGCGCGTCCATCTCCCCCAGCATATTGTCCCGGTTGTCCAGGATCAGCTCGCTCCACATGTCCGCGTTCAGCCACGCCACCCGGGTCAGGTCCCGGTAGCTGCCGGCGGAGAAGCCCTTGTGCCGGGCGGCAGTGGGGCTTTTGATGTAGGCGTTGGACACCACATGGGCCATCTGGGAGGTGAAAGCGATCATCTCGTCGTGGTCCTCGGCGGTGGTCACGCTGACCCGCCCGAAGCCGGCGGGCTTCAGCAGCGCCTTTATCCGGGCCAGGAAGTCCGGATCGTCGAACACCGGCGGCACGATCACCATGGGCGCCCGGTCATAGAGATTGGCCCGGGCGTACTTGTAGCCGGAGAACTGGGTGCCCGCCATGGGGTGCCCCCCCACGAAGGTGAACCCGTGCTCCGCCGCCAGGGGGAAAGCGAAGGAGCACACCTCCCGCTTCACCCCGGCGCAGTCCATCACGATGCCGGTCTTGGAGAAGTCCTCCGCGTGGGCGGACAGATAGTCCATGACGGCCTGGGGGTACAGGCAGATGAGCACCAGGTCGCACTCCCGGAGGTTATCCGCCGTCAGCTCGCCGTCGATGGAGCCGTCCAGCAGGGCGAACTCCACCGTGGAGGCGGTGCGGTTGGCCCCCAGCACCCGCACGGAGGGGTCCCGCTTATAGGCCTTGGCCAGGGACCCGCCGATGAGTCCCAGCCCCACGATCCCCACGGTCATGGCCGCACCACCTCGAGGATGCGCTTCATCTGACCCATCAGCGCGTCGAACTGGGCGGGGGTCAGGCTCTGGGCGCCGTCGCACAGGGCGTGCAGGGGGTCGTTGTGCACCTCCACCATGATGCCGTCCGCCCCCGCCGCGGCGGCGGCCAGAGCCATGGAGGGCACCAGGCTGGAGTGGCCCGTGGCGTGGCTGGGGTCCACCACCACCGGCAGGTGGCTCAGCTCATGGAGCACCGGCACGCAGCTTAAGTCCAGGGTGTTGCGGGTGTAAGTTTCATAGGTGCGGATGCCCCGCTCGCAGAGGATCACGTTCTCGTTGCCCCCGGCCATGATGTACTCCGCGCTCATGAGAAGCTCCTTCAGGGTATTGGCCAGGCCCCGCTTCAGCAGCACGGTCTTGTCGGTCCGGCCCAGGCCCTTCAATAGCTCGAAGTTCTGCATGTTCCGGGCGCCCACCTGGATCACGTCCACGTCCTGGAACAGCTCCAGATCCCGGATGTCCATGATCTCCGACACGATGGGCAGGCCGGTGATCTTCTTCGCCTCGCTCAGCAGCTCCAGGCCCGTGGCGTGCAGGCCCTGGAAGTCGTAGGGGCTGGTCCGGGGCTTGAACGCCCCGCCCCGCAGCAGCTTCGCGCCGCTGGCCTTCACCGCCTGGGCGATGCCCACGATTTGGTCGTGGTTCTCCACGGAGCAGGGTCCGGCGATGACGGCGAAGTGGCCGCCGCCGATGGGCACGCCGCCGGCGTTGACCACCGTGTCGTCCGGGTGGAACTTGCGGTTGCACTTTTTGAACGGCTCGCTGACCCGTTTGACGGACTGGACGATCTCCAGGCTCTCCAGCAGCTCCACGTCGATGTGGGCGGTGTCGCCCACCAGGCCCAGGATGGTGTACTCGCTGCCCTGGGACACGTGCACCTGCACCCCCTGGGTCTCCAGCCAGTGGATCAGATGGTCCCGCTGCTCGTCGGTGGTGTTCGGTTTCAATACGGTGATCATGGGATGTTCTCCTTTGCAAAAAAAGCTGTGCGGCACATGTGCCGCACAGCCTTGTGTTGTACCTGGTCCAACGCTTTTTCGCAGCACATATCGCTATTACTTCGCAAAAAAGTAATAGTAATAGTAGCCGCCGAAAAAGATGTGTTCCATCATAAAAGCGTTACGCTCCCTGAGAAGATGGTGGCATTATATAACCAAATCGGGTCCTTGTCAATGATTTAATGCGCAAAACCGGCGGAAAAACGGCCGGCCCGGATGTGCTCCGGACCGGCCGCCCGCGGGGGAAGGAAGGAGGAGTATATGACAAAGCGTGTTGGCGTGTGTCAGGCGGACAGGGGCGCGTCCTCCCCACCGGAGGGGGCGGGCAGGGGCCAGGGAACGGGCCGCGGCTCCTGCTCCCGGCGGCGCCGGAGGGTGACGAGCCTCTCCCGCCCGTCCATATAAAGCCGCTCCGCCCGCCGGTACAGCCGGTAGGTCATGGGCTTGTAGACCATGACCGCCTCCCCGATGAACTCGGTGAGCGTGCCGCCGAAGCGGCTTTTGAACAGGTACAGCCCGCTGGTGGTGTCGGTGCTGTCCAGCGCGCCGCGCATGTCGTACACCGCGTCGCCCCGGGCCGCCGCGGCGCGGATGATCTCCCACTGGAGCAGGTAGTTGGGCATCAGGTCCCGGTGCTCGCCGGAGCTTGCGCCGAACACGTACCAGGTCTTGTTGCCGTAGTGCACCGGGATGGCCCCGGCGATGGGTCGGCCCTCCCAGCAGGCCAGCAGCAGCTGCATGTGCTCCGGCCCCAGCTCGTCCCACATCCGCTCCAGATAGCTCAGCGGCCGCACCAGAAAGCCGCTGCGCCGGCCGGTCTCGGCCAGCAGCCGGTGGAACGCCGCCAGATCCTCCCGGCCGCCGGCGCGGATCTGCACGCCCCGGCGCTGGGCCAGGCGGATGCAGTAGCGCACCTTCCGGTTGAACCCGGCCATCAGCTCGTCCTCGCTCTTGCCCCTGATGTCCAGGCGGAACACGTGCCGGGGCTGGACCGTCTGCCCGGCCCCGCCGTCCAGCCGCCAGCCCAGCTGCTCCAGCGCGGCGCGGAAGCCGACATCGGAGGAGGGCACGTCCGGCTCCATCCGCAGGGCCATGGCGTTGTACCGCCAGGCCAGCAGCTGCGCCCCCTCGGTGAGCTGGCGCAGGCTGTCTGCGTCCGCCGGGTCGCATATAGGTCCCCGGGGGCAGTACATCAGGTTCCCGAACAGGGGGATGCGCCGGATGAGGACGCTCATGCCCCCGGTGACGGTCCCGTCCGCCGCCTCGGCCAGGATGATCTCGTTCTTCCAGCCGGACTTCACCCGTGCCCACTCCACGGACTGCTGGAAGTTGCACCGCTCGTGGCGGGTCAGAAAATCGGTATAGAGCTTTCGGGATGTATCATCATTGGCATAGCGCATCGTTTTGCCCTCCGTCGGTGGTATTGGGTGGGGCGGTCTCTCCCCATGGCCGCATCATACAGGACCGCTGCATCAAAACGGCATCAAAATTCTTAAGAATTGTTTAATTTGTTCCTTTTTGTAACTATTTTCAGGATAGAGGGGAAATGTGAACGGGATGTGAACGCCGGCTTATGGCTTTTTTAAGAATGGTTTAGGAATTTCTTAAGACAAAAAAACCGCCTCCGGCGGGGCCGGAGACGGCGGGGGAGCGGTGGATGTGTTTCAGAGGAAGGTGTCATATATTATCTTGACGAAGAAGATGCCGAGCACGGTGATGATGAGGGGCTTGACGATCCTGGAACCCTTGGCGGTGAAGGAGCGGGCGCCCAGGTAGTTGCCCGCGATGCCGAAAAGGCCCGCCGTGAGTCCCAGGGGCAGCCACACCTGGCCGTTTAGGAGATAGGTGGTCAGGGCGGCGATATTGGTGGAGAGGTTTATCACCTTGGTGGCGCCGGCGGCGTCGTTGAGAGTCAGGTGGCCCAGGCCGGTGAGTATCAGCAGAAGGAAGGTGCCGGTGCCGGGGCCGTAAAAGCCGTCGTAGACCCCTATCACCAGGGCCGCGCCGCAGCAGATGGCCAGGGTCCGGCCCGGGGGCAGGGGGTCCTTGCCGCCGGCGTCCAGGCCCTTGCTGCGAAAGACGTACAGGGCCGTGAGGGGCAGCACCACCAGCAGGATGATGCGAAACACATAGTCGTCCACCAGCAGGGCCAGGTTGGCCCCGGCGGCGGAGCCGATAAGGGCGAACAGGGCGCAGGGCAGGCACAGCTTCGCCTTGATGTAGCCCTGCTTCCAGAACTTGGCCGTGGTGAGGGTGGTGCCCATGGCGGAGCTTATCTTATTGGTGCCGATGCCCATGTGCACCGGCAGGCCCGCGATGAGATAGGCCGGCAGGCTTATGAGTCCGCCGCCCCCGGCGATGGCGTCTACGAAGCCCCCCAGAAATATCAGCGGGCAGACGATGAGGTATTGTATCCAGCTTGCCATGGCGGCCCTCCCGCGGTTGACAGGAACCGACGAAATCATTATAATCTCCCTAGTAATATACGCGCCCGGCGCGGGAAATGCAAGGAGGAGCACCTATGCTCGTTACATACAAGGGAAAGACCCCCTCCGTGGACCCCACCGCCTTCGTCGCGCCCAACGCCGTCCTCATCGGGGACGTGACCGTGGGGCCTGACGCCTCGGTCTGGTTCGGGGCGGTGCTCCGGGGGGACAACGGCCCCATCACCGTGGGCCGGGGCAGCAATATCCAGGACAACGCCACCCTTCACAGCGAGCCGGGCCACGGCCTGACCATCGGCGAGGACGTGACCGTGGGCCACAACGCGGTGGTCCACTGCGCCGCCGTGGGCGACGGGGCCCTGGTGGGCATGGGTGCGGTGCTGCTGGACGAGGCCCGGGTGGGCGAATACGCCGTGGTGGGCGCGGGGGCGCTGGTGACCCAGCGGTTCGAGGTGCCCGCCTTCTCCCTGGCCGTGGGCGTGCCCGCCAAGGTGGTGCGCACGGGCCGGGAGGACCAGAAGCGGACGAACCTGACCAACGCCCGGGGCTATGTGGCCCGCAAGAACGCCTATATGGCGGAGGCGTGAGCATGAAGGGGATCATCCTGGCCGGCGGCATGGGCACCCGGCTGTATCCCATGACCAAGGTCACCAGCAAGCAGCTGCTGCCCATCTATGACAAGCCCATGGTGTACTACCCCATGAGCGTGCTGATGCTGGCGGGCATACGGGAGGTGCTGGTGATCTCCACCCCCACGGACCTGCCCCGGTACCGGGAGCTGCTGGGGGACGGGGGGCGCCTGGGCATGGACATCCGCTATGCGGCCCAGGAGCGGCCCCGGGGCCTGGCGGAGGCGTTCATCCTGGGGGAAAAGTTCATCGGCGATGACACGGTGTGCCTCATATTGGGGGACAACGTGTTCTACGGCCAGGCGCTCAGCAGCTATCTGGCCCGGGGAGCGGCCCTGACCGAGGGGGCCATGGTGTTCGGCTACCCGGTGAAGGACCCCAGCCAGTTCGGCGTGGTGGAGTTCGACCGGACCGGGCGGGTGGTGTCCCTGGAGGAGAAGCCCGCCAGGCCCAAGAGCCGCTACGCCGTGCCGGGGCTGTATTTTTACGACAACGACGTGGTGGACATCGCCAAGACCGTGACCCCCTCGGACCGGGGGGAGGTGGAGATCACCTCCGTGAACAACGCCTACCTTGCCAAGGGGAAGCTGAAGGTGATCCAGGTGGGTCGGGGCATGGCATGGCTGGACACCGGCTCGCCGGAGGGCCTGCTCAGCGCCGCCCAGTTCGTCCAGACGGTCCAGGAGCGGCAGGGGTTTTACATCGCCTGCCTGGAGGAGATCGCCTGGCGGCAGGGGTGGATCGACACCCGCCGGCTGCTGGAGATGGGCCATGCCCTGCGCATGACCGACTACGGCCAGTACCTGCTCAGCCTGCCCGGCGAGTTTTGAGGAAAAAGCGCATACAAAAACGCCCCGCTCAGCGCGGGGCGTTTTTCTGCGTTTTATTTGCCGGCGCGGGCGTGAGCGTGTGCCCGGACGGGAGCGGGGGACCGGCGGTCCCGGCGGGGTCGATCGGCGGTGCCGGCGGCGGCCAGCTTCCTGGCGCGGCGCTGGGTGACCTCCTCGCTCTTGGGCTGGATGTCCCCGGCGGCCTGGAGGGCCAGCTTGGTGAGCATGGGACCCACCAGCTCATAGATGAGCACCGCGAACAGGGTGATGTTGCGGATGAGGGCGCCGTCTGCGCCCAGCTGCATGGCGGTGGTGCACATGCCCAGGGCCACGCCCGCCTGGGGCAGCAGGGTCACGCCCAGATACTTCTGGATCTCCGGGGAGCAGTGGGTGATCCGGGAGGAGAACCGGGCGCCCAGATACTTGCCGGCGGACCGGGCGATGATGTACACCAGCCCCACCAGCACGATGGCCCCGGAGGCGAACACCCCCAGATCCAGCTCCGCGCCGCACAGCACGAAGAACAGCGCCAGCACCGGGCTGGACCACTTGTCCGCCATGTCCATCAGCTCCTGGCTCAGGGGGCAGCAGTTGCAGAACACCGTGCCCAGCATCATGCATACCAGCAGTGACGAAAAGCCTACCGTCACCGGGCCGATATGAAACTCCGCCATGGACAGCGCCACCGTCAGGAACACGAAGGCGATGGTCATGTTCAGCCGATTGGTATTGGAGTTGAAAAGCCGCTCCAGCTCCGTCAGCAGCCAGCCCATCAGCGCGCCAAGGGCCAGGGACGCCACGATCTCCACCAGCGGGTCCACCAGGATGGAGACCATGTCCGTGCTGCCCAGCACCAGGGTCTTGGCCAGACCGAAGGACACGGCGAACACCACCAGGCCCACCGCGTCGTCCAGCGCCACCACCGGCAGCAGCAGGCTGGTCAGGGGGCCTTTGGCCTTATACTGGCGCACCACCATCAGCGTGGCCGCCGGGGCGGTGGCCGTGGCGATGGCCCCCAGGGTCAGCACCTGGGCGAGGGAGAGGATGTCCGGCCGGAGGATGTGGAACAGATACAGCGCGCAGTCCACGAACACGGTGGCGGTCAGAGCCTGGAGCACGCCCACCACGAAGGTCTGCCGGCCCACGGCCTTCAGATCCTTCAGGCGGAACTCGCTGCCGATGGAGAAGGCGATGAAGCCCAGGGCGATGTCCGAGGCCAGGGCCAGGCCCTCGGCGGCGCCGGTGGTGGTGAAGCCCACGCCCAGCGCCCCCAGGCCGAAGGGGCCGATCAGTACGCCGGACACAAGATAGGCGGTCACCGTGGGCAGCTTTGCCAGATTAGACAGGCGGGTCATCAGCAGGCCCGCCAGGATGGCGAAGGATACGAGAAGAAGGGTCTCCATTTTGATACCTGGTTTCGCGAAAGATTTGTTACCCCTTCCGGGTAAGGCGATAGTTTAGCACCGCCGGAAATGAAAAACAAGGGCAATCCTTCACAATTTTACGCGCGTATACCATATCTTGTGCGCAAAAATGCCGAAAAAGGGGCGCGCCACCCATGTCCTGGCGGCGCGCCGGCGGAAAAACCGCTTGCGTACAGACGCATAAAGCGTTATATTGGATTGTCCGGTGCAAGGCCCGCGGGCCGGCGCCGCCGGACGGGCACAACGGAAAGAGAAGAGAGGATGGCAAGACATGAAAAAGCGCGTTTTGAGCCTGCTTCTGGCGCTGGCGATGCTGACGGCGCTGGCGGGCTGCGGCGGCGGGGACGCCGCGTCTGCCGAGGATAAGGAGTCTGCCTCGGAGGCGGCCCCGGCGATCTATCGGCTCACCGGAGCCAGCGAGTATACAGGCGGCGAACTGACCGCGCAGTACGCGCTGACCTATGCCGCCGCCGGCGACAGCCTGCCTGCCGCGGTGCGGCTGACCACGCCGGAGGGGGAGCATACGTTCTCCTATACGTACCTGGCGGACGGGCGGGTGCTGACCCGGGATATGGAGGGGGACGAGGAGAGTTCCCATACCGATTATTATTACGACGAGGCCGGGACGCTGCTGTGGCAGGCGGAGAGCATCCGCAGCCGGACCTACGACGAAAATTGGGAGCCGGCGGGCTGGTATACCTACGGGCAGTACACCGATTACACCTATGACGGGGCCGGCCAGCTGACCGCCGCCGTCACGGCGGACAGCGTCGGCAAGCCCATCGTCGCCCGGGCGTACACCTATACCGACGGCCAGCGGACCGGGGAGAAGGTCACGAGTTATTACGACTCCTATGACCCGGACACGTTCGAACCCGTAACGGTGGAGGATGTGACCGAGAACACATGCACCTACGACGCCGAGGGGTGGCTGACCAGGACGGAGAGTTCCCGGGACGGGGAGATGTCCGCGGCGGACTACACCTATGCCGGGGCGCTGCGCCTGGCGGCATATGACGACGGGTCCGTGACCGCCGCCATGCTGGCCGGCGGAGGGGAGCAGCTGCTGGGTGTGAGCGTGTCCGGAGGGCAGGGCGAGCCGGCCATCCAGTACGACGGCGCCGGATGCCTGGTGCTGATCGGGTCGGAGGAGGGCGATCACGCCGCGTTCACCTATGAGTCCTATGACCCGGTGCCTATGGCGGGGGCGCAGGCGCCCGCCTCGGCGAAGATGGACGCGGTCATGCTGGAGGATGCGTGCGGTACCCTCGCCCTGAAGGGCTATATGCCTCCCTACGTGGTGATGGAGTTCACCGACCGCTGCGACAGCAGGGCCTATCTCTCCGTGCAGAGCGTCGCCCTGAACGGGGTGGGCGTGACCGGCTTTGAGTTCCAGACGGCGCGCACGGACCCGGGCCAGACCACCCAGTGCGTGCTGCGGCTGGACTCGGAGAAGCTGGCGCGGTTCGGCATCGGCCAGGTACAGACCATCGACGCCTACGCCAGCGTCTGGCAGGAGGACGACGAGGGGTCCTACTCCTCGTCCCTGGAGGAAACGGCCCTGTCCGCCGAACTTCCCGCCCTCACGGAGGCGGAGGAGCCGGCGGAGGCGGAGCCGGTGTTCAGCATGGAGCCGGTGACGGTGGCGGATACGGACGAGTATAAGATCACGCTGGCGGACGCCGCGGTGGAGGACGACGCGCTGCGCCTGACCGTGCAGTACGAAAACTATACGGGCCGGTACATGGAGCTGTCCGTCCGGGGGCCGACCGTCAACGGAACGGCGCTGTCAGTGCCGGAATACGGCAACACCCTGGGCCAGTCCTATTGGGACAGCGGGTTCATGGAGGACACCGTGGGCTATGTGGACGAGGACGATATGTTCGTCACCGACCTGGGGCCGATCATCGACCGGACGGGGCCGGTCCAAAGCGTGGAGGTGACGCTGTCGGTATACCTGCAGGCGGAAAAGGGCTATGAGGAGCCGCGGCTGTGTCCGGCCGTGACGGTCACGTTCTGAAGCGCACAGGGTATGCAAAACGCCGGGGACGGGGGACCGTCGCCGGCGCCTTTACAGGGAATAAATGACAAATTTCATACAATTTTGATAACGCTCTTGACAGGGGGCGGGAACGCTGATAGAATGTGTCCCGTCTTAATTGGAAAGAGTCTTTTCCAAAGCAGGATGCGACCGCCGTTTCCCCGGAAACGGCCGAGGCCATACGGACAGCCGGGTCGAATGCCGAACCCCGCGAAAGCGGCGGCAACTTCTGTTGCCTTATTGATTGAGTTAAAAGCTCAAGTTTTATAAGTTGGTTACTTTATAACCGGTGCCGGGCGGCACGCAAACTTGTAAAATGGTCAGTAAGAGTAAGCGCAAGGCATTTTGCTTTCAGAAACTCTCAAATCCATTGGGACGGTCTTACCCGCGATCCTTATCCCGGGCATCAGACAAAATATCCCGCAAGCGGAACGTGCCGGCGCACGCTCCGCTTGTTTTTTTATCATTCCGGAAAAGGGAGACGGACGCCATGGATAAGATCATCGAGCTGAAGAACATCACCAAGAGCTTCGACGGGGAGGTGGTGCTGGACAACATCAGTCTGGACATCTACGACAACGAATTTATCACCCTCCTGGGACCCTCCGGCTGCGGCAAGACCACCACGCTGCGGCTCATCGGCGGGTTCGAGACCCCGGACAGCGGCGACGTGCTGTTCATGGGCCAGCGCATCAACGATGTGCCGCCCCACAAGCGCAACGTGAACACCGTGTTCCAGCGCTACGCCCTGTTCCCCCATCTGAACGTGTTCGAGAACGTGGCCTTCCCCCTGCGGGAGCGGAAGGTGCCCCGGGACGAGATCGAGCAGCGGGTGGGCGAGATGCTCGCCATGGTGGCCCTGAAGGGCTTCGAGCACCGCGCCGTCACCAGCCTGTCCGGCGGCCAGCAGCAGCGGGTGGCCATCGCCCGGGCGCTGGTGGGCAGGCCCCGGGTGCTGCTTCTGGACGAGCCGCTGGCGGCGCTGGATCTGAAGCTGCGCAAGGACATGCAGCAGGAGTTGAAGAACATCCAGAAGGCCACGGGCATCACCTTCGTGTTCGTCACCC
This sequence comes from uncultured Oscillospiraceae bacterium, assembly GCA_947627735.1. Classification (GTDB taxonomy): domain Bacteria; phylum Bacillota; class Clostridia; order Oscillospirales; family Oscillospiraceae; genus CAJOIG01. Next base: position 87,344 of record CANQXG010000005.1, read on the forward strand.
ACGACCAGGAGGAGGCCCTGAGCATGTCCGACACCATCGTGGTCATGAGCGAGGGGCGCATCCAGCAGATCGGCTCCAGCCAGGACGTGTACAACGAGCCGAAGAACGCCTTCGTGGCGGACTTCATCGGCGAGAGCAACATCGTTGACGGCGTGATGCTGGCCGACAAGTCCGTCAGCTTCTCCGGCCACACCTTCGTCTGCGTGGACGGGGGCTTCGCCCCCAACGAGCCGGTGGACGTGGTGGTCCGGCCCGAGGACGTGGACATCGTGCCCGAGGACAAGGGGATGCTCCGGGGCGTGGTCACCTCCGTCACCTTCATGGGGGTGCACTATGAGGTGATCGTGGACATCGGCGGGTTCAAGTGGATGATCCAGACCACCGACTTCGTGGACGTGGACGAGCACATCGGCCTGTTCATCGAGCCGGACGCCATCCATATCATGAAGAAGAGCCAGTACTCCGGCCTGTACGGGGACTACGCCAGCTTCTCCAACGAGTTCGACGAACTCAGCGACGCGGAAAGCGAGGCGGCGGAATGACGAAGAAAAGTTCCCGGTCCTCTCTGGTCACCGGCCTGGCCGGCGGGCCTTACGAGCTGTGGGCGGTGATATTCATCCTCGTGCCCCTGGGCTTCGTGGCCTACTACGCCTTCACGGACAATAACTTCCGCTTCACCACCGCCAACATCGCCCGGTTCTTCACCGACACCTCCGCCGCCATGGGCGCCGGGGGGGAGACGGCCATGGTGCGGACCTACCTGGTCATCTCCTGGCGGAGCATCAAGCTGGCGCTGATCTCCACGGTGGTGTGCCTGCTGCTGGGCTATCCGCTGGCCTACATCATCTCCCGGGCCGGCGCCCGGACCCAGAAGACCATGATGACCCTCATCATGATCCCCATGTGGATGAACTTCCTGATCCGGACCTACGCCTGGATGACCATCCTGCAGGACACCGGCATCCTCAATAACTTCCTGTCCGCCCTGGGCCTGGGGCGGGTGCACATCATCGGCACCGAAACGGCGGTCATCATCGGCATGGTCTACGACTATCTGCCCTACATGATCCTGCCGCTGTACTCCATCATGGCCAAGATGGACGTCAAGCTCATCGAGGCGGCCCGGGATCTGGGCTGCGCCCCGGCGGGGGTGCTGCGGCGGGTGATCCTGCCGCTGAGCATGCCCGGTGTGGTCAACGGCATCACCATGGTCCTGATCCCCTCCATCAGCACGTTCTACATCTCCCAGAAGCTGGGCGACGGCATGTTCTTCCTCTTAGGCGACGCCATCGAGGGACAGTACGTGGCCAACAACCTCCACTTCGCCGCGGCCATCGCCTTCATTTTGATGGTGGCGCTGCTGGCGGCCATGGCCGTGATGCGCCGGCTCACCGACAAGTATACCTACGGGGGGGCGGACAGATGAAGAGAGCGTCCAAGATCTTTACGGCGCTGATGTTCCTGTTCCTGTTCGCGCCGCTGGTGATACTGCTGGTGTTCTCCTTCAACGAGGCCCGGAGCCTTTCCGTGTTCTCCGGCTTCTCCCTGAAGTGGTACCAGGAGCTTTTCCGTGACACCGAGACCCTCAAGGCCGTGCGCAACACCCTGGTGCTGGCGGTGTGCGCCGCGGGGGTGTCCACCGTCATGGGCACCGCCGCCGCCGTGGGCATCCACCGGATGCGCAGCCGGTATCTCCGCTCGGCCCTGGACATGGTCACCAACATCCCCATGATCAACCCGGACATCATCACCGGCATCTCCATGATGCTGATGTTCGTGTTCGTCAGCCGTCTGTTCGGCCTGGCCAACAGCCTCAGCTTCATCACCCTGCTCATCGCCCACATCACCTTCTGCCTGCCATACGTGATATTGCAGGTGCTGCCCCGGCTGCGGCAGATGGATAAGTCCCTGCCGGAGGCGGCCATGGACCTGGGCTGCACCCCCTGGGGGGCGTTCTGGAAGGTGGAGCTGCCGGAGATCATGCCCGCCATCGTCACCGGCATGATAATGGCCTTCACCCTGAGCCTGGACGACTTCGTCATCAGCTACTTCACCACGGGCACCGGCTTCCAGACCCTGCCCATCCGCATCTACAACATGACGAAAAAGACGGTGACGCCGGACATGTACGCCCTGGCGACCATCATCTTCTTCGTGATACTGGCGCTGCTGCTGCTGTCCAATCTGACCGACAGCGAGGACAGCCAAAAGCTTCGGGCCGCCCGGCGGGCCAAGCGGGCCGCGGCGGGCAAGCCCCCCATGGACCCCCGCCGGCGGCGCATCCTCTACGGCTGCGGCGGCGGCCTGGCCCTGGCGGCGCTGGCGGCGGCGCTGGTGTTCGCCGTCACCGAGACGGACAACAAGCCCCAGGTGCTGAACGTGTACAACTGGGGCGAGTATATCTCCGACGGCTCCGAGGGGTCCATGGACGTGGTCAAGGAGTTCGCCGCGTGGTACGAGGAGGAGTATGGCCGGCCGGTGCAGGTCAACTACGAGACCTTCGCCAGCAACGAGGACATGTACGCAAAGCTGTCCAAGGGCGCCATCAGCTACGACGTGATCATCCCCTCCGACTACATGATCGCCCGCATGATCGAGGAGGATATGCTCCTGCCCCTGGACTTCGACAACATCCCCAACTATCAGTATATCGACCCGGACTTCCGGGGGCTGTACTATGACCCGGAGGACATGTACTCCGTGCCCTATGCCTACGGCATCGTGGGCGTCATCTACAACGCCAACGTGGTGGACGAGGCGGACACCGGCAGCTGGGACCTGATGTGGAACCAGAAATACGCCGGCCAGGTGCTGCAGTTCAACAACTCCCGTGACGCCTTCGGCACGGCCATGTACCGGGCGGGCATCGACGTGAACACCACCGACCGGACCCAGTGGGACCAGGCGCTGGAGTCGCTGCTGGAGCAGCGGCGCAGCGGCGTGGTGCGCAGCTACGTCCAGGACGAGGTGTACAACATGATGGAGTCCGGCGAGGCCGCCGTGGCCGCCTATTACGCGGGAGACTACTTCACCATGCTGGACGCCGAGGCCGACGGGGTGGACTTGCGGTTCTATTACCCGGAAAAGACCAACTTCTACATCGACGCCATGTGCATCCCCTCCTGCTGCCAGAACAAGGAGGTGGCGGAGATATTCATCAACTACATGCTCTCCAAGGACCCCGCCATCGCCAACGCCGAGTATACCTGGTACGCCTCCCCCAACACCTTGGTGTACGAGGACCCGGACTATATCGACGAGATGGGGGAAGAGGCCATGGAGATCCTCTACCCCGACTGGGGGGACTTCGCCGAGAAGTACAACACCTACGCCTACCGGAACCTGGACAACGACCTTTTGGACTACATCAACTCCCTGTGGGAGACGCTGAAGATCAACTGATGCAAAAAGACCGCCCTGACAGGAGTGAACTGTACCGGGAAAAACAGACAATAGGAAAAGCCACCCCCTGGTGTAAGATAGAAAACACCAGGGGGTGGAC
>CANQXG010000006.1 GCA_947627735.1 uncultured Oscillospiraceae bacterium
CTTCACACATCCGTCTACTTATTCCCTTACACTAGGGGGCTTTTTCCCTGTCCGTTTCGCTTGGTACAGTTCAATGTCCCCGGGGGACTCATTTTTTTCTTTTTACCGCCGCTGGTTCCGCTTCCAGATCAACCACAGCCCGCGGTGGATCAGGTCCTCGTCCACCTGGATGCCCTCCCGGCGGCAGTGGGGGATCACCGCCCTGGCCCAGGGGCCGGTGGCCACCACGTGGGCGCTCTGGCCCAGCTCCTGCTCCATGCCTGCCAGCAGCCCGTCCAGCATGGCGGCGGCGCCGTAGATGATGCCCGAGCGCATGCTCTCGTCGGTGTTGCGGCAGATGATCCGCGCCGGGGCCTGGGGCAGCACGTCGTGCAGCAGGGACGCCCGGCTGGTGAGGGCGGCGGCGGAGGCGGTGATGCCCGGGGCGATGACCCCGCCGATATAGCAGCCGGAGCCGTCCGTGACGCCCAGGCCGATGGCGGTGTCCATCTCCACAGTGATCACCGGCAGGGGATAGGCCGCCTGGGCCGCCACCGCGGCGGCCACGAAATCGCTGCCCAGCTGGGAGGGATCGTCCAGGCGGATGTTCAGCCCGGTCTTCACACCCGGTCCCACCACCATCACGTCCCTGCAGGTGAGCTTTTCCAGCCCCCGGCGGACCACCAGCGTCAGCTCCGGCACCACCGACGACAGGATGCACCCGTCCAGGGCGGACAGGTCCGTATCCTCCCGGGCCAGCAGCAGGCCCATCAGCGCGGCGTACTCGTCCGCCGTGCGGCTGCGCGCCGTGGCCAGCTGGCAGGAAAAGCGGATGCCATCGCCGTCCGCGCCGGCCATGGTGATGCGGGTATTGGACAGATCGACTGTCAGGATCATTTCCATCACTTCCTATGGGCCAAGCATACCAAATTATCGCGGCGCTGTCAAAGGGTTCTTGCCCGCCGGCCCAGGGCCAGGCGGTATATCCCCAGCCCTAGGACCATGCTGACCGCCAGGGACAGGACGTTGCCGCCCGCGCCGGTGAGATGGCCGGCAAGCCTCGCCGCACCTCCCGCCAGCGCCGCGGCCAGAAGGATGCGCGCCGTTCGCCGCCGGCGGACGCGAAAGCCGGATACCTTTTTCAGCCGCAGGATGCTCAGCGCGAAGTTGAACGCCTCCGTGAAGCATATCACGCCTATGTAGGCCGCCAAGCCCCACCGGGGCAGGGCCAGCCACACCAGCAGCGCCGACAGGCCCACGTCCGCGATGTTCACGTACATGCAGTACATCATCTCGCCCAGGCCCTTCAGGCACCCGTCCGCGGCGGTGTCCATGTACATCACCGGCACGATCAGCGCAAACATCCGGATGTACTGTCCCGCCTCCGCCGAGCCGTACAGCGCCACGGCCAGCTGGTCCCCCAGGGCCAGCAGCAGCGCCGCCGTCACCGCGCTGAAGGCCAGGCTCATCTCCAGCACGTCCTCCGCGGTGCGGCGTATGGCCCCGGTCCGGCCCTGTATCTGCTGCTCCGTCAGCCGGGGCACGATCAGCTCCGCCACCGCCAGCATCAGACAGGAGGGGAACAGCACCACCGGCAGGGCCATGCCCTGTATGACCCCGTAGCCCGCCAGAGCGTCCTCCGCCCCCAGCCCGGAGGCCCGCAGGCCCCGGGGCACCAGCAGATGCTGCAGGGTGGACAGGCCGCTTCGGCCGTAGGAGGCCGCCGCCAGAGGCAGGGCGATGCGCAGCATCCGGCCTGTCATGCCGGGCAGGGGGGCGTCCTCCCGCCTGCGGCGGATGCCGTACCGGCGCCGGTCCGCGAGGAAGGCAAGTCCCAGCGCCGCGGCGCCGATGAGCTGCCCCGCCAGAGTGCCGGCGGCGATACGGGCCACCGCCCGCTCCAGGTTCCCGGTGGGCACGGCGGTCAGCGCCAGGGCCGTCAGCAGGATGGTGGCCAGCTGCTGGGCCAGGGAGATGGCAACGCTTTTCCACACCCGGCCCACGGCGGTGAAGTAGCCGTGCATCACCGCCCCCAGCCCCTCCAGGGGCATGGTCACGGCCAGGAGCATCAGCGGCCGGACCGTGCGGGCGTCCTCCAGCCAGAGAAAGCCCAGCGGCTGGGCGCACACCAGCAGGGCGCTGCCGGAGATGAGGCCGAAAATGAGCCCGTACAGCAGGCAGCCGTCCAGAGCCTGGGCCGCCTCCTGGGGCCGGTCCATGCCCGTCTCCGCCGCCACCAGGCGGGTGACAGCGTAGCGGCTGCCGCTGACCGCCACCGTCATGGCCAGGGCGTTCACGCTCATCACCAGCTGGAACAGCCCCGTGCCCGCCTCGCCGATGCGGCTGACCAGCCACACCTGCCACACCATGCCCACCAGACGCATGGCCAGGCCCGATAGGGTGAGAAGGGCGGTGTTGAAGGCGAGAGTCCTGTCCCGATGCAAATGAAAGCCCTCCCTGCACTTGCGTAAGATGAACCGAACGGTTATAATCACTATATGGGACAAATCCGGCCTATATGAGGAGGAGCTATGGGAGCGATGGCGGACAGACTGAAGACGGAGCGGCTGCCCCTGGCGGCGGCGGTGGTGGCGGCGGCGGGTTCCGCCAGCCGCTTCGGCGCCGATAAGCTGACGGCGGACCTGGAGGGGGAGCCGGTGCTGATCCGCGCGCTGCGGCCATTCCAGGCATTGGATGCCATCGGCTGGATCGTGGTTGTGACCCGCGCCGGCAGCGAGGAGCGCATCGCCGCCCTGGCGGAAGACCACGGCATCACGAAGGTGTGCGCCGTGGTGGCCGGAGGCGAAACGCGGGTGCGGTCCTGCCTGGCGGGGGTGATGGCGGCGCCGCCGGAGGCGGAGCTGATCGCCGTCCACGACGGAGCGCGGCCTCTGGTGACGGAGGACGTGATCCTGGACGCTCTGTGGCAGGCCCACCGCCACACCGCGGCGGTGCCGGCGGTGCCCGTGCGGGACACCATCAAGCAGGCACGGGAGGGGATGGTGACCGCCACGCCGGACCGGTCGGTGCTGTTCGCCGTGCAGACGCCCCAGTGCTTCCAGCGGGACATCCTGGCGGCGGCGCTGGCGGACGCGGCGGTCAACGCCCCGGAGCTGACGGACGACTGCGCGGCGGTGGAGCGCATCGGCGGGCGGGCGGCCCTGTCCCGGGGCAGCGAGGAGAACATCAAGATCACCACGCCGCTGGACCTGGAGCTGGCGCGGATCATTCTGAAAAGGAGGCGGCAGGGATGAGGATCGGCCACGGCTATGACGCCCACCGGCTGACGGAGGGGCGCAGGCTCATCCTGGGCGGGGTGGACATCCCCTTTGAAAAGGGCCTGCTGGGCCACTCGGACGCGGACGTGCTGCTGCACGCCCTGGCGGACGCCATATTGGGCGCGGCGGCGCTGGGGGACATCGGACAGCTGTTTCCCGACAGCGACCCGGCCACGGAGGGCATGGACAGCCGCGTCATCCTCCGGGCGGCGGCGGCTGAGGCGGGGTCGGCCGGCTACGCCGTGGAGAACTGCGACGTGACCGTCATCGCCCAGAGGCCGAAGCTGGCGCCCTATATCGATAGGATGCGGCGTAACATCGCCGCGGACCTGGGCGTGGATGTATCGGCTGTCAGCGTGAAGGCCACCACCGAGGAGCGCATGGGCTTCACCGGCGCCGGCGAGGGCATCAGCGCCCACGCGGTGGTGCTGCTGCGCTGACGGACCAAAGAAGGTCCCTCCCGCATACAATGGCCTGTGACCATTGCGGGAGGGATCTTTTGTGCAATATCTTCTGACATACCGAAGCCTGACCTACGCCCAGCGGGCGGGGCGTGTGCTGGAGCGGGCGGGGGTGACGGGGTGGCTGATGAAGGTCCCCCGGGACGCCTCGGCCCGGGGCTGCGCCTACTGCGTGGCCGTGCCGGCCCGGTACCGGGACAGGGCCGTGGCGGTGCTGACGGGGGCGCACCTGGCCCCGGAGAGGGTGCTGCTGCGCCGGGACGACGGCAGCTGGGAGGCGGCGGAATGATCTATCTGGACAGCGCGGCCACCAGCCTTCTCAAGCCCGCGGCGGTGCCCTACGCCATGGCACGGGCGGTGCGCACCATGGCCAGTCCCGGCAGGGGGGCGTATGACAGCGCCATGGCGGCGGCGGACACACTGCTGGACTGCCGGCTGGCGCTGGCGGACCTGTTCTGTGTCCGGGACCCGGCCCGGGTCGTGCTCACTTCCAGCGCCACCCACGGGCTGAACATCGCCATCCGCTCCCTGGTTGGACCGGGGGACCGGGTGGTGATCTCCGGTTACGAGCACAACGCGGTGTGGCGGCCGCTGCACGCCGTCGGGGCGCGGATCGATGTGGCGGCGTCGTCCCTGTTTCGGCCTGAGGAGGCGGTCAGGGCTTTCCGGGAGCGGCTGGACGGGGCCAAGGCGGCGGTGTGCACCCAGGTGTCCAACGTGTTCGGCTACATCCTGCCGGTGGAGCGGATCGCGGCGCTGTGCCGGGACGCGGGCGTGCCCCTCATCGTGGACGCGTCCCAGGGGGCGGGCTGCCTGGGGCTGGATTTCGACGGCATGGGCTGCGCCTTCGCGGCCATGCCCGGCCACAAGGGCCTGCTGGGACCCCAGGGCACGGGGGTGCTGCTGTGCTCGGACGCATCGGCGGAGCCGCTGCTGGCGGGGGGCACCGGCTCTCTGAGCGCGGAGGCGGATATGCCCGCGTTCCTGCCGGACCGGCTGGAGGCCGGGACCCACAATGTGCCCGGTGCGGCTGGGCTGCTGGAGGGGGTGCGGTGGCTGGCCCGGCGGACGCTGCCGGCAGTGCTGGCCCACGAGCGGGAGCTGCTGGCGGCCTTCTCCCGGCGGCTGGAGCGCTATCCGGGGGTGCGGCAGTATCTGGCCCGGGACAGCGTCTGCCAGACGGGGGTGCTGTCGGTTTCCTACGACGGGGTGGACTGCGAAACGGCGGCGGCCCGGCTGGCGGAGCGGGGCGTGGCCGTGCGGGCGGGGCTGCACTGCGCGCCTCTGGCCCACAGGACGGCGGGCACCCTGGATACCGGCACGGTGCGCTTCAGCTTTTCCCCCTTCAACACCCTGGCGGAGGCGCTGGCCGCGGCGGATATCGCGGGGGAGGTTTCCATTCATTGACAGGAGCTGGAAATGCGGCTATAATAGCTGCGCCGGTGAGGCGAGATATCGCGGACCTGGGTCCGCGCATCCTTGACAGCCGTCAAGGATGTTTTATTTTGATGAGGTGGCGACAGCGATGACATCCTGGATCGAGAGCGTATATTCCGACGGCACGGCCCTGTTCGTCAGCGACCCGTTCCCGGCGGTGGGCACGGCGGTGCGCATCCGGCTGCGAGCCTATGAGCACGCACCGATACAGGCGGTGCTGCTGCGGTATTTGCGCAACGGCCTGGAACAGGTGGCCTATGCCCGGCGGATCAAGACGGAGCGGGGCCTGGCCTGGTATGAGGCGGAGATGCCCGTGACGGAAAACCGGATGCGGTACCGGTTCGACCTGGTGACGGACGAGGGACTGTTCTTCCTCACCCAGCAGGGGGTGAGCCGGTGCCTGCCGGACCACACCTATTACTTCACCGTGCTGGCGGACTATGTCCAGCCCGCGTGGGTGAAGCAGGCGGTGTTTTACCAGATCTTCCCCGAGCGGTTCTGCAACGGGGACCCCTCCAACGATGTGCGCTGCGGGGAATACGCCCAGGACGGCCACCCGGCCATCCGCATGGAGCGCTGGGACGACGAGCCGCTGCCTTATGAGAAAGGCTTCTGTCTGGACTTTTTTGGCGGGGACCTGGAGGGCATACGGCAGAAGATACCGTACCTGAAGGACCTGGGGATCACGGCGCTGTACCTGAACCCCATCTTCCGGGCGCCCTCCACTCATAAGTACGACTGCGTGGACTACTTCCATGTGGACCCCCACTTCGGCGGGGACGAGGCCCTGGCAGAGTTGAGCCAGGCGCTGCATGAAAACGGCATGCGCCTGGTGCTGGACATATCCATCAACCACACCGGCGCCAACCACCGCTGGTTCAACCGGGACGGGATGTTCTTCCCGGTCGGCGAGGGGGCTTTCCACGACCCGGACAGCCGGGAGCGGGGATACTATTTCTTCGGAGAGGGGAACGCCTATCACGGCTGGGCCGGCAACGACAATCTGCCCACCCTCAACTACACCTCCCCGGACCTGCGGGAGCAGATATACCGGGGGGAGGGGTCGGTGCTGAGAAAGTGGCTCAAGCCGCCCTATTCCATCGACGGCTGGCGCTTCGACGTGGCGGACACCTTCGCCCGCAACGACCGGGTGCAGCTGGCCCATGCGCTGTGGCCGGAGATACGCCGGAGTATCCGCGCGGAGAATCCCCAGGCATACATCCTGGCGGAGGACTGGGGGGACTGCGCCGAATATCTGCAGGGCAGCGAGTGGGACGCGCCCATGAACTACTATGGTTGCGGCAGGCCCATCCGGCAGTTTTTGGGCCAGCCGGACCTGTTCATGGCCCGGGACGAGCTGCTGCGCCGGGCTTCCCGGGGCATGCAGGCGGAGGACCTGGCCCGGCGGATCGTCCAGCACCTGGGCAAGCTGCCCGGCGTCATCCAGGAGAACCAGTTCAACCTCTTTGACAGCCACGACGCCTCCCGGCTGCACAATGACCCGGCCATATCCCCCATGGCCTGGCGGGGGGCGGTGTACTTCCAGTTCATCCTGCCCGGCGCCGCCAGCGTCTACTACGGCGATGAGGCCGCCATCGGCGGGACCCTGGGGTCCAATGAGGGCTGCCGGTATCCCATGCCCTGGGGCAGCGGCTTTGAGAGCGGACAGGCCTTCCGGACCGTCAGGACCATGGCCCGGCTGAAGGCGGAGCACCCGGCTCTGTCCGGCGGGGGGATGCAGATCCTGTACGCGAAGGGGGACGTGATCGCCCTGGGCCGCAGCGACGATTCTGAGGCCTTCGCGGCGGTGATATCCGTATCCGATACGACCGAGCATATCCGCCTGCCCCTGGGCGTCATGGGCGCGGCGGGACTGGCGGAAACGGACGTGCTGGGGGAGAAGCTCACCTGGCGGCGGCTGGACGGGGACAGCATAGAGCTGACCGTGCCGCCCGGGATGTGCTACTTCGCAACCTGCGTGATGAAAGAAAAGTAAACGAGCGCCGCCCCGACGGAGATCCGTCGGGGCGGCATGTTATATTCTTTCTTCTTTATTCGTCCAGGGGCAGCACGTCCCCGTCCTCGGCGATCTTCTCCATGATGCCGTCATGGATGAGCCACGCCTCGCCCCGCAGCTCCTCATGGCCGTCCAGGGACAGGATGTAGCTGCCGTCGGGCAGCACGAAGAACAGGTGCCCCTCGCTGTCGGGCATGGCGATGTCCTCGAACAGGTCCAGCCCGTCCAGCTCCGTGCCGGCCACGGTGTTGTAGTGGGGGATGATGTTCGCCTCCGTCAGCCCCAGGCCGGGCAGGAAGCGCTCATAGTCCGGGTCCAGGGCCTCGCCCTCCAGCTCCGGGTGGGAGTAGACGACGTCGGCGCAGTTCATGCTCCCGGCGCTGATGCCCATGAGCACCCCATCGTAGTCCTGCAGCAGCTCCCGCAGGCCGATCTCCTGAAAAAAGGCGTTCTGGGTGGGCACATGACCCCCGGCCAGGATGATAAGGTCCGCGCTGGCGATCAGCGCGGCGGCGTCGTCGGCGGTGCGCCAGTCCAGCACGTCGAAGGACGTGAAGGCGAAGCCCGCGTGCTCCAGGCTCTCGGCCATGGACGCGCCGATCATGTCCGTGAACTCCTCGCCGTCCGGGTCGGAGCAGACGAACAGCGCCTGGCAGGGATAGGGCAGGGCCAGGTGCAGCTCATGGATGAAGCCGTTGGCGGGGTTCACATCCGGGCTGCCCGGACCGGTGGGGCTGCTGGTGAAAAAACAGATCATGTCATGACTCCTTTGCTGCGGGCGGGTGGCCGTCCGCGGCTGTATTATACATGCCTTTGGCCCGGAAAGCAATACGTCCGGCGGCCAGGAAGGGGAGAGAAAGATTTTTCCGGATCACATAACAAAACTATTGATTCATTATGGTAAACCTGATAAAATATGACAGAATATGACCACCCTAGTGGACCAGAACAGAGGTGTAGCCATGAGAAGAACGATCGCAGCGCTGCTGGCATGTATCATCATGCTGGGCATGGCTGTTCCCGCATTTGCCGCGGGGCGCGCGCCGGTGAGCGAGGACCACGGCGAGCTTGAACCCGCGGTCGGGACCGACAGCACGCCGGCCCCCTCCGAGGAACCCCAGACCACCGAGGCGCCGGAGGAAACGCCTGCTCCCACCGAGACCGCCGCCCCCGAAGCGACGGCCACGCCGGAGCCGGAAAATACGCCGGAGCCGTCCCCGGAACCCTCTGCGGAGCCTTCCCCGGAGCCGGAGAGTACCCCGGAACCCTCTGCGGAGCCGGAACCCTCCGCTACACCGGAGCCTTCGGCTACGCCGGAGGCCGTGTCGGAGGACCCCTTCGCCAACGGACCTATCGTGCCCGCCTCCTCCGGCCAGGTGGACCTGGCGATCATCAAGGCCATGGACCTGGGCGAGAGCGTGCCCCGGTTCCGGGCGGAGCTGACCGGCGAAGAGAGCCGGGCCTATATCCTGGACGTGGACGCGGACGGCGTCAGCCGCAGCTTCACGGACTTGCCCCAGGGGGAGTATACCCTCACCGTCACCGCCCCGGGCTATGCCGTGTACCGGCAGAGCATTGCCGTGGGCCAGAGCGACGGCATCCTGCTGCAGCTGACGGTGGGCCATGTGGCCGGCTTTGACGAAGGCGCCCACTACGGCGTGCTGCGCCCGGGCGACGTGGACGGCGACGGGGACATCGACGGCGAGGACGGCCTGGCCTTGATGCGCACCGTGGCCGGGACAGACAGCTGCCTGTATCCCGATCTGAACGCCGACGGCACCGTGACGCTGGCGGATGCGGAGTATCTGGCCAGGAGCATGGCCCTGGGCCGGATGGACCCGGCGGCGCTTTTGGCCACCGAGGCCCACTATGTGCCGGCGGCCTCCGTCGCTACCCTGGCCGGGGCTGAGACCGAGGCCAGGGGCATGGAGAACCTGTTCCGTGATAACGGCGAAAAACTCACCCTGGAACCCAAGCAGAGCAATGTCATCTCCGAGGAAACGCCCGTGGAGGTGCAGTTCGGCATGGCAGACGGCGCCTGCAGCGACGTCATCCTCATCGAGGACACCAATATCGAGGCCGGACAGATCACCGTGTATTTCCCCGACGGCACCAGCGCCGCCACCCCCATCGGCGACGGCCCCGCCACCATCGCCGCGGCGGGCGATAGCCCCGCTGTCGTCAGTCTGTCGGGCGATGTGCCGGCCACCGTCGCCGCGGCCCCCACGGTGAAGGTCACCAAGGACGACAGCGGCAACATCACCGTGGACCTGGGAGGCCAGGTGGCGGTGAAGCGGGTGGCCCTGCGGATCACCGCCACCTCCGGTCGGCAGGATCTGGCCTCCATCTCCCAGGTGGAGTTCGTCAATGGCATGGCCGACCGGATCGGCGAGCCGGAGATGAGCGTGCCTGAGAACGTCATAGCTGTGGCCGGCAGCCGCCAGTTCACCGTGTCCTGGAGCGGATGCACCAACATCACCGGCTATGAGGTGGCCGTCAGCGCTCCCGGCCAGGCCCAGGAGATATATCCCCTGGCGGGCACCAAGCTGACCGTGACCCGCTACGCCAACGACGAGGTGGTCAACTACACCGTCTATACCGTGTCCGTGCGCTCCGTCAACGGCGCCTGGACCAGCCCCTGGAGCGGGGAGGTCACAGTGATGCCCGCCCCCTCCGGAAGGCCGGACAAGCCGGACAACGTGACCGCCGAGGGCGGCTATGAGTCCGTCACCGTCAGCTGGAAGGCCATGAAGGACACCAAGAGCTATGACCTCTATTATAAGAAGGCCGGCGACGCCGACTTCACCAAGATATCCGACCTGACCGCGAACCGGTACACCATCACCGGCCTGGACAGCTCCCGCGCTACCACCTATGAGGTCTACGTGGTGGGCAAAAACGAGCACGGCGAGAGCGCTCCCAGCATGCACGCCAGCGCCGACACCGTCACCCTGATCCCGGCGGAGATGCCCCGGTATAACCTTATCAACCGCGACGGCTCCGGCCGGCCCGGCAGGAGCCACATCGACGCCGCCGTCATGGCCAACCCCGGCGGCAGGATGAACGCCAGTGCTCTGGATACCGGCGCCGGCACCGCCTGGGGCACCGTGGACGGGGACCCGGCTTCCTACTACTACCGGGGCACCTGGGACGAGGGCGGGTTCAACAACCTGGGCGCGGACATCGGCCTGATCTACACCTTCGACAGCGTCTACACTATCGACACCATCGGCATGATGTGCGCCGTGGACAAGGGCATGGACTATACCTACGCCAAGATCCGCTGGTGGGACGCCGGCGGCACCGAGCACTTCATCGACAAGTCCCTCATGCTCACGGAGCGGCGCACCGACAGCCAGGGCAGCAGCTACTTCCTGCTGCGGCTGCCCCAGCCGGTGGAGGCCAAGAAGATCCAGATCGGCGTGGCCCGCTACACCGCCGGCACCAACTCCATGGCCGTGTCCGAGGCCTATTTCTACGAGTACGATCCCCTGAAGCGGGAGCTGGCGGCCCTGTACGCCGACGATCTGCACACCACCCTGACGGAGGGGGTCACCGAGGAGGGCCTCAACGAGCTGAAAAGCCGCATCGAGAACTCCGTGGACAAGTTCGGCGAACCCAACCCGGACAAGGACCTGCTGATGCGGGAGTGGGAGACCGCCTATAAGATCTTCCATGAGCAGTACCTGGGGCGGGTCACCCAGATCCACACCGGCATCACCGGACGGGGCGACGAGCACGGCTTTGGCGGCCTGAACGCCTGGCAGCCCCTGGGCGTGGTGGCGTCGGCGGGGGAGAAGGTCACCATCTATGTGGGCTGCAACACCCGCAAGGCCGGCGCGCTCACCGACCTGCAGCTGGTGGTCACCCAGTTCAATGCCGAGGCCAGCGCCATGAGCAAGGTGCAGACCACCCTGCGGGTGGGCGCCAATGACCTGACGATCCCCAAGGTGTGGAAGACCACCGGGGTGGAGTCCGGCGGAGCGCTGTACGTGCAGTATACCGGCGCGGCCTCCACACCGGAGGGCTACGCCGTGCGGGTCAGCGGCGGCACAGCCGTGCCGGTGCTGGACCTGTATAAGATCACGGACCACAGCGAGCGGCTGGCGCGCACCAGCGCCTATGTCCAGGAGCTGACCGCCTTCGCCAATGACCAGCAGGCCCTCCACGAACGCATCCACCAGGGCGAAAACGCCGTCAGCCGGGAGAGCGACTATCCCTATGACGAGCGCACCTGCGTGTTGGGTGCCACGGACATCATGCTGGACACCATGATGCTGTCCCTGCCGGCGAAGCAGGTGGCGGCGGGCTGCGACGGCAGCGCTGAAACGCTGCTGGCCTCCCTGGACGCCATGGAGAGCATGATGGGGCTGTTCTATCAGCACAAGGGCCTGAACGCCTCCGCCAAGGACGCGGTGGACCGCATCCCCAACAGGCACCTGAACATCCGCTACCAGAGGATGTTCTCCGGCGCGTTCATGTACGCCTCCGGCGACCACATCGGCATCGGCTATAACGAGACCGCGGGCATGGCCGGCTGCGCCGGCGTGACGGCTGAGGGCGGGCTGTATCAGTCCGGCGGCTACTTCGGCTGGGGCATCGCCCACGAGATCGGCCACGACATCAACCAGGGCTGCTACGCCATCGCGGAGATCACCAACAACTACTTCGCCGTGCTGGCCCAGGCCAAAGATACCAACGACAGCGTCCGGTTCAAGTACGAGGATGTGTATGAGAAGGTCACCAGCGGCACCAAGGGCAGCGCCTCCAACGTGTTCACACAGCTGGGCATGTACTGGCAGCTGCACCTGGCCTACGACACCGGCTGGAACTATAAGACCTACGACGACTACCAGACCCAGCTCGACAGCCTGTTCTTCGCCCGGGTGGACACCTACGCCCGCAGCCCGAAGAAGGCCCCCCAGCCCATGGGCGTGGCCCTGTCCCTGGACGGGGCAGACGTGGATCAGACCCTGATGCGCCTAGCATGCGCCGCGGCGGAGCGGGATATCCTGGACTTCTTCGTCCGCTGGGGCAAGACCCCCGACGCGGACACCGTGGCCTATGCCTCCCAGTTCGACAAGGAAACACGCGCCATCTATTACGTCTGCGACGACTCCCGCCGCTATACCCTGGAGCAGGGCGGCGCCAGCCGCCTGGACGACGCCGGCACCACCCAGGCCGTGGGCCAGGTGACCCTGGTGACCGACCCCGACCAGGCCAATAAGGTGGACATCACCGTGGCCCCCGGCGGCGTGGTGGACCCGGGCGAGGTGCTGGGCTATGAGATCGTGCGCTGCACCATCGCCGGCGGCGCGGTGGAGAAGAGGACCGTGGGCTTCACCACGACCGACAGCTTCTCCGACGTGATCCTGGCCATGAACAACCGGGCGGTGTACTACGAGATCACCCTGGTGGACAAGTACCTGCACCGCTCCGCCCCCGCCGTCACCGAAACGGTGAAGATCCGCCACGAGGGCAACCTGGACAAGACCCACTGGACCATCTCCACCACCGGCCTGGAGGCCGCCCCGGACAAAGTGGGCGGCAACGAGGATATGCCGGAGGTGGTGCTGGAGGACTCCGCCAAGCGGATGATCGACGGCAAGACCGTCACCGTGTACTCCGGCCTGGTGGAGGACAGCGCCTCCATCCGCATCGACCTGAACGACACCCAGGTGATCACCGGCTTCCAGTACAAGGCCGGCGTGGGCACCGCCATCGGCGGGTACCTGATGTATGTGCGCCAGAGCGGCGAGTGGATACTGGTGGACGAGGGCGAGCTGAACGGCGACAAGACCGTGTATTTCTCCAACGCCGACGGCAAGTATGTCAGCTCCTACGCGGCGGACGCCGTGCGCCTGGACCTGACCGGCCAGCTGGGCCAGACCGTCACCGTGGCGGAGATCGACCTGCTGGGCCTGACCGGCGATGACGTGAACTTCCGCACCACGGAGAGCACCGGCGAGGCGGCGGTGGGCTATCTGGCCGAACCGTTCCGCTACGGCACCGAGCCGGAGGATGTGATCCCCCAGGGTGCGCTGGTGTTCACCGGCAGCTATAAGGGCAACGCCGGCTACAACGTGGTGGTGCTCTATGACCAGGACGGGAAGATCGTGGCCGCCCCCTCCGCCGACGGAAAGCCGCGGGCCGACCAGATCATCATGGCGCCTGTGCCCGAGAAGGGCAGCATCAAAAACGTTTCCGACGGCACGTGGATCTACTGGCTCTATCCGGAGGACCTGGACGGTTACACCCTGCCCACACGGGTCCGCGCGGAGCTATACCGGGTGAACAACGCCCGTACCAATGAGGGCGAACGGCTGGTCAGCGACAGCCTGTTCGTCAATGTGCCCGCCCAGCCCGGCGCCATTCATATCAGCGGCGCTGGCACCGGCGTCGGCTGACACAGGGAGGGAAGCAGATATGACCAAACGCATCCATTCGTTCATCATCCCGGCGCTGTTGCTGGCCTGCCTGCTGCTGACGGCGCTGTGCCCCTCCGCCCTGGCGGCGGAGGGCACAGGCCCGGCGGATGACGTGACCGTGGCCGAGGACGGCACCGTCACGCTCCTGTCCACCCACGCGGCGGACGAGGCCATCCGCTCCGCGCAGCTTGTGCTCACCGCCATCTCCCAGCAGGAGGGGACGCTGGGCTTTACGTTCAGCCCCGGTCTGGGTGACCGGCTCACCCAGTCGGCGCTGAAATCCGACGGACTTTATATCTACATATCCGGCTCCGAGCCTCTGATGGCCGCCGGCCAGATGGAGCTGGTGCTGGGCAACGTCACCGGCGCCGAACCGGGGAGCGTGTCCCTGGCGCCCGGTTCCCTGGAGTATGTTTATGGCCGGCGCACCGTGGCCCAGGCCGCGGCGGAGCCTGTGCAGGCCACCCCGGAACCGGAGGCCACGCCCGATCCCTCCGGCGGCGTGCAGGTGACCCCGGAGGACGCGGCCCGGGCATCCCTCAAGGCGGAGCTGGACAGCGTGGACCGGATCTATGCCACCGACCAGACCACCCGCAGCAAGTATACCTCCGACAGCTGGGACGCGCTGGTGGTGGCCATCGACCGGGCCTACCAGGTGCTGAACGACCCCGCCGCCACCAGCCAGATGCTGGCGGAGGCCTTGCAGCAGCTGCGCAATGCCCAGGCGGGCCTGGTGCCCGTGGGCTGGGCGGCCCTGCAGCAGGCTCTGGAGCAGGCGGGGAGCTATGACGAGGCTAGCTATACGCCGGAGAGCTACGCCGCCCTGCGGCAGGCCGTCGCCGAGGCCCAGGAGGCCCTGGCGGCGGGCGGGAACGACGAGTCCCGCCTGGCCGAGGCCCTGTCCAAGCTGGAGCAGGCCATGGCGGACCTGGTCCCCCAGACAGACGCCGACAGCAACGGCGAGGTGATCCATGACGGCGCGGACGGCGGCGGCAGCGCCAGAGCCGCGTCCACTCCCGCCCCCGGCAGCGGCGGCAGCGACGGGCCTCGCTCTCCCAGCACGGGGGACGGCACGGCCATCCTGCCCTGGGCGCTCGCGATGGGCCTGTGCGCCGTGCTGGCAGCGCTGACCGAGACCATGCGGCGGCGGATGAACAGGCGGTAACGAGTATGATAATGCGCCCCCGGCGGTGTGCCGGGGGCGCGTTCCGCGCCGGCAGTCCGTTTTATGGGACGGCCCGTGTGGATAATGGAGGGATACCACCCACAGGAGGCGGATCATTATGACCTTTTCCGATCTCAATCAGGCCCAGCGGGAGGCGGTCACGGCCACGGAGGGGTACGTGCGCGTCATCGCCGGGGCCGGCTCCGGCAAGACCCGGGCGCTGACATACCGCTTCGCGTATCTGGTGAACGACCTGGGCATCCCCCCGGGGAACATCCTGTGCGTCACCTTCACCAACAAGGCGGCGGGGGAGATGCGCCAGCGCATCCACAGCCTGATCGGGGACGAGGACACCGGCTATATCAACACCTTCCACGGCTTTTGCGTGTCCGTGCTGCAGGAGGACAGCCACGCCGTGCAGTACCCCAAGAGCTTTCTTGTGCTGGACAATTCCGACATCGACCAGATGCTCCGGCTCATCTATGAGGAGAGGGGACTGTCCCTGCGGGACATGACCTTCGCCGCCGCCCGGGACATGATCGAGATGCTGAAACTCATCGAACGGCCTGAGTATTACCTGGACATGCTGTCCATGGACCTGGAGGCCCTGCATCAAAAATACCTGGCGGCCCGTTCGGCCAAGGATATCATCTTCTACGGCTACCTCTACCAGGAGAAGAAGTGCTTCGCCCTGGACTACAACGACCTTCTGAAGTTCACGCTGTACATCTTCCGGCAGCACGAGGATATCCGCCTGAAGTGGCAAAAGCGCCTGGAGTACATCATGATCGACGAGTTTCAGGACATCGACGCCATCCAGTATGAGCTGATGGAGGTGCTGTGCGCTTACCACAAAAACCTGTTCATCGTGGGGGACCCGGACCAGACCATCTACACCTGGCGGGGGGCGGACGTGCGGTATCTGCTGCACTTCGACGAGAAGTTCCCCGGCACCCGGACCATCATGATGATGGAGAACTACCGCTCCACGCCCCAGATCCTGGCGGCGGCCAACTCCCTCATCGCCAAAAACCGCACCCGCATCAAAAAGGACCTGATCCCCACCCTCCCGGCGGGGCGGAGCGTGCTGTGCCACCACGGACGCACCGCGGAGGGGGAGGCGGCCTGGATCGCCGGGGAGATGGCCCGGCTTCATGAGCAGGAGGGCGTGGCCTATAAGGACATGACCGTGCTCTACCGCGCCCACTACGTGTCCCGGTCGGTGGAGGACGCGCTGCTGAAAGAGAAGATCCCCTACGCCATATACAGCGGCGTGCCCTTCTTTGGGCGGGCGGAGGTGAAGGACGCGCTGAGCTATCTGCGCATGATCGCCTATAAGGACGATCTGGCCTTTCGGCGGGTGGTGAACGTGCCCAAGCGGAACATGGGCCGGCGGCGGATGGCCTTTCTGGAGCAGCGTGCCCAGGAGCAGGGCTGCACCCTCTACGAGGTCCTGACGGGGGCGCTGGACGACGACATGTTCCGGGGCACGAAGGCGGCTTCCTTTGTGAGCCTGGTGGAGTCCTTCTCCCGGGAGTATGCCGGCAGGCCGGTGTCGGAGGTGCTGGGCGCGGTGCTGGATGCCAGCGGCTATGAGCTGGCCCTGCGTACGGAGGGCGCCCAGGACAGACTGGACAACCTGGCGGAGCTGAAGCAGTCGGTGTATGAGTACGAAACAAGCTGCGGGGAGGAGGCGGGGCTGGAACACTACCTGTCCCACGTGGCCCTGTTCACCAACGCCGACGCCCAGCAGCCCGGGGACAAGGTGAAGCTGATGACCGTCCACGCGGCCAAGGGGCTGGAGTTTCCCTATGTGTTCCTGTGCGGCATGAACGAGGGGATATTCCCCTCGAGAAAGGTGCGGACCCTGCCGGGGATGGAGGAGGAGCGGCGGCTGGCCTTCGTGGCCGTGACGAGGGCGGAGAGGCGGCTTTACATCACCGAGGCGGAGGGCCGCGCTCTGGACGGGGCGCCCCGGTATCCCTCCCGGTTCCTGCTGGACATCGACCCGTCCTTGGTGGAGTACACCGCCCCGCCCCGGGAGGGGCTGATCGCCGACGCCAGGACCTATATCGCCGCGGCCCAGAGCAGGCTTCCGGAAAACGCCGCCGTCCGCTTCCGAGCGGGGGACCGGGTGGAGCACGCCATATTGGGTCCCGGCACGGTGGAGGACGTGGACATGGACCGGGGCGCCTATGCCGTGCGCTTCGACGGCATGGACACGTCCAGGAGCATATCCTTCCGGGCAGAGCTGCGGCCTGCGGGGGATGGGATTTGACATTTCCCCGCCGGGAGGGTATGATCGGCACAGGAAAGGAAAGGAGATCGGCTATGGATTTTTGGAAGATGAACGGCGCGGGCAATGATTTTATCATCCTGAACGATATGGATAGGCGCCTCCCCGACGGGGCGCTGCCCTACATCGCCCGGACGGTGTGCCACCGGCACATGTCCCTGGGGGCGGACGGGCTGATGGTGGTGCGCCCGGCCCAGGCCGACGGGGACTACCGGATGGTATTTTTCAACTCCGACGGCTCGGAGGGGGAGATGTGCGGCAACGGCGCGAGGTGCATCTGCCGCTACGGCTATGAAAACGGCCTGGCGGGGGAGACCCAGCGGGTGGAAACTATCTCCGGCACGGTGACGGGCAGGCGTATCGATGAGCGCATGTACCGGGTGCGGCTGAACGACCCCTCCGTGCTGGACACGGACCGTCCCATCCAGGTGGACGGGGCGACATGGCCCTGCGCCTATGTGGAGCTGGGGGTGCCGGGACTGCCCCACGCCGCCGTGCCCTATGAGGGCCTGCAGGACGCCGACGAGAACGCTCTGCGGGAGCTGGGCCGGAAGATGCGGCACCATCCCGCCTTCCCCAAGGGGGCCAACGTGAACTTCTATGAGCTGATCGGCCCGGACCACATCTACGAGCGCACCTTCGAGCGGGGCGTGGAGGACTTCACCTATGCCTGCGGCACCGGCACCGGCTCGGTGGCGGCGGTGCTGACCGTACTGGGAAAGATCAGCGGCAAGGCCATGCGGGCGGACATGGCCGGCGGCAGCCTCTATATCGATGTGACCAAGACGGGGGAGTGCGTTACGGATATCTTCCTCACCGGCCCCACCAACATCGTGTGTAAGGGCGTTCTCACCGACGAGGAGCTGGTTTTGCCCTGAAAACCGCCCATTCGACCGCAGGTCGTTTTACAAAACCGGCCCGCGGCGGTATGCTGGCGGCGAGGTGATGGATATGGAGCCGGAAAAATTCGGCGCGTTTCTCAAATCGGAGCGAATGGCCGCGGGGCTGACCCAGGGACAGCTGGCGGAGATGCTGCACGTGTCCGCGGCGGCGGTGTCAAAGTGGGAGCGGGGCAAGTGCCTGCCGGACGTGGCCAAGTTCGAGGACATCGCCACGGCGCTGGACATGAGCGTGCTGGAGCTGTTCCGCTGCCGGCGGCAGCAGGAGGCGCTGCCCAGGGAGGACCTGGCGGCGGTCTATACCGAGACCGTGCGGGTATCCGCGCGGCAGCACCGCCGCAGATGGATCGCCGCGGCGGTCTGCGCCGCCGTGCTGGTGCTGGCGGCCCTGGTCCTGTACCGGTTCCCGGTCTATCGCATCGCCCGGGTGTGGTCGCCCAGCTTTTTTGAGACCGGCGAGGTGTCGATGCTGGCCTATACCGGCTCGGCGGAGGACCGGCGCATCGCCCAGACGGTGATGGCAAAGGCGGAGCTGGCCTTTTCCGACGTGGGCGTCAGCGGGGAGGAGGCCCGGGAAAAATATGGGCTTTTGAGCCGCTACGCCATCACGGGGGACAGCTATGAAACGGCGGTATCCGAGCGGCACCGGCTGGAGCTGTGGTCGGCCCGGTTTTACGGCGGCACTGGCTTTATGTGGGTGTGGTACAGCCAGGCGGGGCTGGACGCGGACGGGAACACCGTCACCGGCAGCTGGGACATCCCGGCCCTGTGGACGCTGGAAAAGACCGTGGACGGGACATGGGAAGTGACCCATATCAAGGAGCATCCCTAAACAAAAAGCAAGTCCCGGCGGGACTTGCTTTTTTACATGTTCAAAAGTTTTATGAGCCGGCCCTCGCTGGCTTGGGGCAGGCGCTTTTTGAGGTATGCCAGCATCCGCTCCAGGGACTCCTTCGGCGGGCGGGAATAGGCGGCGGTGACGGCGTCATAGCCGAACAGGGCCTCCGGCGCGGCGTACCGCGCGATGCCCCAGCCGTAGGGCACGCCGTGGCGGTCGGTGGCATAGTCGAAGTCCGCCACGGTGAGGTAGGTCTGCATCTGCAGGCGGGTGATGACCGTTTCAAAGCCCTTCTTGCCGTCCTTTCCGCCATAGCCCAGCAGCTTTTTCAGCTGCCCGGTCTGCAGCGAGCCGTGCAGGGCCACGGCGTCATACAGCTCCTTGTCCTTGTAGGAGGCCAGCTCGTCGTCGAACCGGGCGTCGAAGTCGTAACCGTCCCGGCGGAAATTGGCAAAATCGGGAAACCATTCCAGGCTTACGAACCCGGCCTTCTTCCAAAAGAACTTGCCATATACGCACCGGCCCATCCGGGCCACCGGACCCTTCCAGTCCCAGGGCGCCCAGTCGCCGCTCTCGGAGTCGTACCACAGCTCCGGCGGCGTGTGTTCCTCGATGGAGAAGCCGGGAAACTCATTTTTGAAAAAGGGCAGAAAGCCCCACTGAAGCACCAGCGCCTCCATGTCCTCCGCCGAGCGGATCAGGTCGATCATACGCCGCGCCCCCTTTCGTACTACCGTGGATTCTACCATAGCTGCGGCCCGTTGACAAGTCTTGCGCGGCGCGGGGGCCTATGCTACAATATGGCCATGGACATGTATTTCGCGCCTATGGAGGGCGTCACGGACTATATCTACCGCCGGACCCACCGGCGGTATTATCCGGGGGTGGACAAGTACTTCACCCCCTTCCTCAGCCCCGGACAGAACCGGGCGTTCCCGCCCCGGGAGCTGCGGCAGGTGCTGCCGGAGAACAACCGGGACGTGCCTGTGGTGCCCCAGCTGCTGACGAAAAAGGCGGAGGACTTCCTCTGGGCGGCCCGCGCGCTGGCGGATATGGGCTATGAGGAGGTCAATCTGAACGCCGGCTGCCCCTCCGGCACGGTCACCGCCAAGGGCAAGGGCGCGGGCCTGCTGGCGGACAGGGACGGCCTGCGCCGGCTCCTGGACGGCATATTCGCCCCTGGCTGCCCTGTGAGGGTATCTGTAAAGACCCGGCTGGGGATGAAGAGCGCGGAGGACTTCGCCGCGCTGCTGGAGATATACAACGACTATCCCATTTCTGAGCTGATCGTCCACGCCCGCACGGCGGCGCAGCAGTACGCCGGCGCGCCGGACCTGGACGCCTTCGCCCTGGCCGCGGAGAACAGCCGCGCGCCGGTGGTGTATAACGGCGACATCTGGAGGTTGTCGGACGTGGCTGCGGCGGAGGAGCGCTTTCCCGGCCTGACCGCCGTAATGGCGGGCCGGGGACTGGCGGCGGACCCGGCCCTGGCCGGACGGATACATGGTCTGGCCCCCGGAGCGGAGGCGCTGCGGCCCTTTTTGGAGGAGCTGTGGCAGGAGTATTGCCGGGCCTTCGGCGGCCCGGCCAGCGCCGTGAACCGGATGAAGGCCATTTGGACGCTGCTGCTGCCCGGCTTCCGGGGCGGAGAGGCATGGGAAAAACAGCTGGGCAAGGCCCGGCGGTGGCCGGAATTTCTCGCCCTCACCGACCGGCTTCTGGACAGCCTGGAGCCGCTGGACCCGGCCAGGCCGGGCCGCTGGGGAGAAGGGTGTTAACGGTCCATTAATTTTGCGATTTTGATTGTAATTTGCGCCAGCCATAGTGTATAATAGTTCGTTGCAGAAATCGCACGCGAGGGAAACAGAGAGCGTATGCCTGAAAAGATCGTCATCCAGGGGGCGCGAGCCAACAACCTGAAGAACATAGACCTGGAGCTGCCCAGGGACAAGCTGGTGGTATTCACTGGCCTGTCCGGCTCGGGCAAGTCCAGTTTGGCCTTTGACACCATTTACGCGGAGGGCCAGAGGCGGTATGTGGAGAGCCTGTCCAGCTATGCCCGGCAGTTTTTGGGCCAGATGGACAAGCCGGACGTGGATTTCATCGGGGGGCTGTCCCCGGCCATATCCATCGACCAGAAGACCACCTCCCGCAACCCCCGGTCCACGGTGGGCACCGTCACGGAGATCCATGACTACCTGCGCCTGCTGTGGGCCCAGATCGGCGTGCCCCACTGCCCCAAGTGCGGCAAGGAGATCCGCCAGCAGACCATCGACCAGATCGTGGACCAGATCATGGACCTGCCGGAGGGCACGCGGCTGCAGATCCTCTCCCCGGTGATCCGGGGCAAGAAGGGGGAGCACAGGAAGATCCTGGAGGACGCCCAGCGCTCCGGCTATGTCCGGGCCAGGGTGGACGGGGAGACCTATGACCTGAGCGAGTCCATCCCCCTGGATAAGAACAAGAAACACAACATTGAGATCGTGGTGGACCGGCTGGTGATGCGCAGCGACGTGGTCCGCCGGCTCACCGACTCGGCGGAAACGGCCATGGGCCTGTCCGGCGGCGTGGTGTACGTGGACCTGCCCGGCCAGGACAGGCAGCTGAGCTTTTCCCAGAACTACGCCTGCGAGGACTGCGGGATCTCCATCGAGGAGATGACGCCGCGGCTGTTCTCCTTCAACGCCCCCTATGGCGCCTGCCCCACCTGCAGCGGCCTGGGGACCATGCTCCGGGTGGACCCGGCGCTGGTCATGCCCAACCCCAACCTGTCCATCATGGACGGGGGGATCATGGCCTACGGCTGGTCCAACGTCCGGGGCGACTCCATCTGCCGGATGTACTATGAGGCCCTGGGCCGGAAGTACCACTTCGACCTGCACGACCCCATCAAGACCCTGTCCGACGCGGCCATCAACGCCATCCTCTACGGCACCAACGGCGAGCCTTTGGAGCTGCGCTACGAGCGGGGCTCCGGCTACGGCACGCTGGTGAAGGACTTTGAGGGCATCGTCAACAACCTGGAGCGGCGGTACAAGGAGACCCAGTCCTCCTCCGCCAGGGCCACCCTGGAGGAATGCATGGGGGAGTACGACTGCCCCGACTGCCACGGCGACCGGCTGAAGCCGGAGGTGCTGGCGGTGACGGTGGGGGGACTGTCCATTGCCCAGTTCAGCCGTCTGCCCGTGACGGAGGCGCTGGCCTTTCTGGAGAAGCTGGAGCTGACGGAGAAGGAGTCGCTCATCGCCGACCGCATCTTAAAGGAGATCCGCCAGCGGCTGGGCTTTCTGGTGAGCGTGGGGCTGGGCTATCTGACCCTGTCCCGGGGCGCGGCCACCCTGTCTGGCGGGGAGAGCCAGCGCATCCGCCTGGCTACCCAGATCGGCTCCGCCCTGATGGGGGTGCTGTACGTGCTGGACGAACCTAGCATCGGCCTGCACCAGCGGGACAACGAGAAGCTTCTGCGCACGCTGCGGGACCTCACCGACGCGGGCAATACCCTGATCGTGGTGGAGCACGACGAGGACACCATCCGCGCCGCGGACTGGGTGGTGGACATCGGCCCCGGGGCCGGCGTCCACGGGGGACAGGTGGTGTGCGCCGGCACGCCGGAGGACATCATGGCCTGCCCGGATTCCATCACCGGCCAATATCTGTCCGGCGTCAAGCGCATCGAGGTGCCCGCCCGGCGGCGGCCCGGCAGCGGCCGGTTCCTGTCCGTGCGGGGCGCGGCGGCCAATAACCTGAAGGACCTGGACGTGGACATCCCCCTGGGGGCGTTCACCTGCGTCACCGGCGTGTCCGGCTCCGGCAAGAGTTCGCTGGTCAACGAGGTCATCGAGAAGAAGCTGGGGGCCGATCTGAACCGGCGGAAGGTCCGCCCGGGGAAGTGCCGGTCTGTCACGGGCCTGGAGTACCTGGACAAGGTCATCGACATCGACCAGAGTCCCATTGGCCGCACGCCCCGGTCCAACCCGGCCACCTATACGGGGCTTTTCAACGACATACGGGAGCTGTTCGCCTCCACCCAGGACGCGCGGCTGCGGGGCTATAAGTCCGGGCGGTTCTCCTTCAACGTGAAGGGGGGGCGGTGCGAGGCCTGCTCCGGGGATGGCCTTATCAAGATCGAGATGCTGTTTTTGCCGGACGTGTACGTCCCCTGCGAGGTCTGCCACGGCAACCGGTACAACCGGGAGACCCTGGAGGTGCGCTACAAGGGCAAGAACATCGCCCAGGTGCTGGATATGACCGTGGAGGAGGCCCTGGACTTCTTCCGCAACCAGGAAACGCTGCGGGAGAAGCTGCAGACGCTGTGGGACGTGGGCCTGGGCTATGTGAAGCTGGGCCAGTCCTCCACCACCCTGTCCGGCGGCGAGGCTCAGCGGGTGAAGCTGGCCACGGAGCTGGCCCGGCGGAGCACGGGCAACACCTTTTATATCCTGGACGAGCCGACCACGGGCCTGCACACCGCGGACGTGGCCCGGCTGCTGGACATCCTCCAGCGGCTGACCGACGCGGGCAACACGGTGCTGGTCATCGAGCACAACCTGGACGTCATAAAATGTGCCGACTACATCGTGGACCTGGGTCCCGAGGGGGGCGACGAGGGCGGCCGGCTGGTCTTTGCCGGCACGCCGGAGGACTGCGCCAAGTGTGAGGCCAGCTATACGGGCCGGTTTTTGCGCAGGGTCCTGGGAAAGTAAGGAGCGTATATGCAGGTTGCAGGCTATATCGCGGATATGGGCGCGGGGGAGGCCCTGGCCACCCTGATCGTGTCCATGCTGCCCATCATAGAGCTGCGGGGCGCCATACCCATGGGCGTGGGGCTGGGTCTGCCTGTGTGGCAGGCCGCCGTCATCGCCATGGTGGGGAACATGCTGCCGGTGCCCTTCATCATCGCCTTCGTCCGCACGCTGATGGACTGGCTGCGGACCAAGTCCGACCGGGCGCGGCAGTTCGTGGCGTGGCTGGAGCGCAAGGGAAGCGGTGAGAAGGCCCTGCGGGTGCAGCAGGCCCAGTTCTGGGGGCTGTTGCTGTTCGTGGCGGTGCCCCTGCCGGGCACGGGCGCCTGGACCGGCGCGCTGATCGCGGCGATGCTGAACATGCGCATGAAGCGGGCGCTGCCGCCCATTTTGCTGGGCGTGCTCATCGCGGGGACCATCGTTTCCCTGGCCACCGCCGGGGTGATCCGGCTGCTCGTCTGACATGCAGGAGCAGGCGCTGGAGCGGATCGCCGGGCAGGTGGCGTCGGTGATCTATTTTAACGAGGACAACGGCTATACGGTGCTGCGGCTGGACGTGGACGACGGCTCCCACGCCGTGGTGGTTGGCTGCATCCCCCTGGCGGCGCCGGGGGAGAGCCTGGTCGCCTGGGGGGAGTGGACCCGCCACGCCTCCCACGGCGAGCAGTTCCGTGCCGCCTATACGGAGCGGACCATGCCCTCCGGCGCAGCCGCCATATTCGACTACCTCTCCAGCCGGACCATCAAGGGCATCGGCCCGGCCACGGCGGCGCTGATCGTGGGGAAGTTCGGCGACGACGCGCTGAATGTGCTCCGGGACAAGCCGGAAAAGCTGGCGCAGCTGCGGGGGATCAGCATGGAAAAGGCACGGCAGATGAGCGAGGCCTTCCGGCGGCAGACCGGGATGCGCTCGCTGATGGAGTTTCTCGCGGGGGCTGGCGTGGCGCCGGTGATGGCGCTGCGGCTGTACCGCATATACGGCGACGATGCCCTGCAGCGGGTAGAGGAGAACCCCTATCTGCTGGCGGGTGTGCAGGTGGGGGGTACCTTCGCCCAGGCGGACGCCCTGGCCCTGGCCCACGGCATGGAGGCGGACGCGCCGGAGCGCATCGCCGCGGCGCTGCTGTTCGAGCTGCGCCACAACGCCGATAACGGCCACTGCTTCCTGCCGGTGGACAAGCTCACCGCCGCCACCGCCCAGCTCATCGGCGTGGACGCCGAGGAGATCGGGGAGGGGCTGGACATCCTGCTGGAGGCGGGGGACGTGGTGTGCGAGCCGGTATCCAACGTCACGGCCTGCTACCTGGCGCCGCTGTATGCCGCAGAGGTGTACGTGGCCCAGCGGCTGCGGGATATGGCCGGCTATACATACGAACACCCCTCTGTGTCCGTGGAGCGGATCATTGAAAAGCTGGAGGCGGAGCAGCGCATCCGTTTCGCGCCTCTGCAGCGCAAGACCCTGGACGCCGCCGCCCACCGACAGCTGGTGGTCATCACCGGCGGGCCGGGCACGGGCAAGACCACCTCTCTGCGGGCGGTGCTGGCCCTGTACGACGCCATGGGCCTGGAGACCATGCTGGCCGCGCCCACGGGCCAGGCGGCCAAGCGCCTGGGCGACCTGGCGGGCCGGGAGGCCTCCACCATCCACAGGCTTTTGGAGGCCAGCTTCTCCCCGGAGACGGACAGCACCGTCTTTCGGAAGAACGAGTCCGACCGCCTGCGGTGCGGAGCGCTGATCCTGGACGAGTGCTCCATGGTGGATATGGGCCTGATGCGGGCGGTGCTGGCGGCCATAGGGCCGTCCTGCCGGCTGGTGCTGGTGGGGGACGCGGACCAGCTGCCCTCCGTGGGACCGGGTGCGGTGTTCCGTGACGTGATCCGTTCCGGGGTGGCGGAAACAGTGCGCCTGACGGAGATCTTCCGCCAGAAGGAGGAGAGCCGCATCGTCCTCAGCGCACACCAGATCAACCGGGGGGAGATGCCCGATCTGCGGGCCAACAGCGGCGGGTTTTACTTCCTGCGCCGGCGGGAGGCCCAGGCCGCGGCGGAGACCATCGTGTCCCTGTGTAAGGAGCGACTGCCCAACAACATGCACATCCCCACCGCCCAGATCCAGGTCCTCACCCCCACCCGAAAGGGTCCGGCGGGGACGGAGGAGCTGAACAAGGCGCTGCAGCAGGCCCTCAATCCCCCCGCCGTGGGCAAGCAGGAATTTGACTACGCAGGCAGGATCTACCGGGAGGGGGACCGGGTCATGCAGATCCGCAACGACTATGACGTGATCTGGAAGACCGACGGCGGCGAGCAGGGCTACGGCGTTTTCAACGGGGACATAGGCTACGTGGATTCCATCGATCCCGGCACGGAGAGCATGGTGATCGACTTCGATGGCCGCCGGGCGGAGTACGCCTTTGAGCAGGCCGCGGAACTGGACCACGCCTGGGCCACCACGGTGCACAAGTCCCAGGGCAGCGAGTACCGGGCGGTGGTGCTGGCCGCGGTGCGGGCGGCGCCCCAGCTGATGTACAGGAGCCTTCTCTACACCGCCGTCACCCGGGCGGCGGAGCTGCTGGTGATCGTGGGGGACGACGGCGCGGTGAGCGCCATGACGGCCAACGCCCGCCGGGCCAAGCGGTACAGCGGGCTGCGCCTGCGGTTATTGGAAGATGAATAAGCTGTCGGACGCGGTGCTGGACCTGATCTATCCCACCAGGTGCGTGTTCTGTCACCGCTTCATCGCGCCGCCGGGCCGGCCACGTATATGCCCGGCCTGCCAGAAAAAGCTGCCCCGGACAGAGGATGGCCGGCGGCGGAAGGGGGATTATTTCTCCGAGTGCGTGTCCGCCCTGTACTATGAGGGGGACGTGCGGGAGGCCATCCACCGGTATAAGTTCGGCGGCGTACAGGCCTACGCGCCGGTGTTCGGGGAGCTGGTGGCCTCGCTCATCTATGAGCAGATCCAGTCCGAGTATGACATCCTCTCCTGGGTGCCCCTGGACCGGGGCCGGCGGCGCAGCCGGGGCTATGACCAGGCGGAGCTGATCGCCCGCAACGCGGCGAAGCGGCTGCGGCGGGAGCTGACGCCGGTGCTCATCAAGCGCCGGGGCGTGCGGCCCCAGTCCCGGACCGGCGCGCCGGAGCAGCGGCGGGCCAACATCGCCGGGGCCTACCGGGCAGCGGACCCGGCAGCCGTGGCGGGAAAGCGCATCTTACTGATCGACGATATCGTGACCACCGGCGCGACTCTCTCGGAGTGCGCCAGGACGCTGCTCCTGGCGGGCGCGGAGGACGTGCGGTGCGCCACTCTTGCAAGCACGCGGTAGGAGGAGTTACCATGCTGTTTTTTGAAAGAGATATAGCCATCGACCTGGGGACCATGACCACGCTGATGTACGTGCGGGGCCGGGGCATCCGGCTGCGGGAGTCGTCCCTGGTGGCCCTGGACAGCACCAATGGCCGGGTGCTGCGCATCGGCGAGGAGGCCAAGAAGATGCTGGGCCGCACCCCCGCCAACATCGTGGCCATCAGCCCCATCGTGGCCGGGGTCATCTCCGACTACGACATGACCGCCCGGATGCTGAAGGAGTTCATTGGCCGCATCACCTCCTTCAGCCTGTTCAAGCCCCGGGTGATGATCTGCGTGCCCGGCAGCATCACCGGCGTGGAGGAGCGCGCCCTCATCGACGCGGCCATCGAGGCCGGCGCCCGGAAGGTGTATCTGAAGGAGGCGAGCCTGGCCACGGCGGTGGGCGCGGGCATCGACATCTCCAAGCCCGACGGCCACATGATCGTGGACATCGGCAGCGGCACCACGGAGGTGGCGGTGGTGTCCCTGGGCGGCGTGGTGGAGCAGGAGTCCATCAAGACCGCCGGGGCGGACTTCGACGAGGCCATCGTCCGGTACGTGCGCAAAAAGCACAACCTGCTCATCGGCCTGCGCACGGCGGAGGAGCTGAAGCTGTCCATCGGCTGCGTATACCCCCGACCTGAGGTGTCCTACGAGGAGGTGAAGGGCCGGTGCCTGGTGACGGGCCTGCCCAGGAGCGTCACCGTCAGCTCCGCGGACATGATCGAGGCCCTGGAGGAGCCGATGGCCCGGCTGATGGAGGCCATCCACCTGGTGCTGGAGCGCACGCCTCCCGAGCTGGTGGGGGACGTGTCCCAGAACGGCATCGTCCTGTCCGGCGGCGGCAGCCAGCTTTGGGGGCTGGACAAGCTGGTGGCGGACCGGACCGGCATCGACACCATCCTGGTTGACGACGCCCTCAGCTGCACGGCCTACGGCGCGGGGCGGATGCTCCAGAACCTGAACGACATGCAGGAGGGCATGATAAACCTGGCCCGCCGCCGGCAGATGAAGGTCTGAGCGGGGGCCGCGGGAAAAATGTCCGCGGCTCGTTGACAAGCGCCATACCGCATGTTATAATGGCGCGACGCGCGGCGGATATAGGCTGCAAACAGTCTGTGCGGTCCCGGCGAAGGCCGGGGCCGCGCCCTATGGACCGGGGCGCCGCGAGCGCGCAGAAAGGGGGAGAGCGTCTGTGGAAAAGCTGGTGAGCGCCGCTTTTTTCCATCCGGAGACCTATTCCCGTTTTTATCCTCCCATGGGCGGCTCAGCCGTTTCTTTTTCCGCGGGGGAGGGCGGTTCGTTTCTGATATTGCCTGGCTTTTGCGATGTGCATGTGCATTTTCGCGAGCCGGGTTTTTCTTATAAAGAGACCATCGCCACAGGCTCCGCCGCGGCGGCCCGGGGCGGGTACACCGCCGTGTGCGCCATGCCCAACCTGGACCCGGTGCCGGACGGCGCCGACACCCTGGCGGCGGAGAGGGCCATCATCGACCGGGACGCGGTGGTGCCCGTATATCCTTACGGGGCCATCACCAAGGGGGAGAAGGGCGAGGCCCTGGCGGATATGGAGGCCATGGCGCCGGACGTGATCGCCTTTTCCGACGACGGCCGGGGCGTGCAGTCGGAGAGCATGATGCGCTCCGCCATGGAGAAGGCCAGGAGACTGAGGAAGATCATCGCCGCCCACTGCGAGGTGAACGAGCTGCTCCATGGCGGGTATATCCACGACGGGGCCTACGCCGCCGCCCACGGCCACCGGGGCATCAGCGGCGAGAGCGAGTGGCGGCAGATCAAGCGGGATTTATCGCTGGCGAAAGAAACGGGCTGCGCCTATCATGTGTGCCACATCTCCACCGCCGAGAGCGTGGAGCTGATCCGCGCCGCCAAGGCCCAGGGGGTGGACGTGACATGCGAGACCGGCCCCCACTACCTCACCCTGGACGAGGACGACCTGCAGGAGGACGGACGGTTCAAGATGAACCCGCCCCTGCGTACCAAGCGGGACCGGGAGGCCCTCATCGAGGGACTGCTGGACGGGACCATAGATATGATCGCCACCGACCACGCTCCCCACAGCGCGGAGGAGAAGTCCAGGGGATTGGAAAAAAGCGCCATGGGCATCGTGGGACTGGAGACCGCCTTTCCCGTGCTGTACACCCGCCTGGTGAGGCCGGGCATCCTGCCGCTGGAGAGGCTTGTCCGGGCCATGGTCCTGGCGCCCCGGGAGCGGTTTTGCATCCCCGCGGGGGAGGAGTGGTGTCTGTGGGAGATGGACAGGTCCTACACCGTGGACCCGGGGGAGTTTTACTCCATGGGCCGGTCCACGCCCTTCGCCGGCTGGGAGGTATATGGCCGGTGCCGGTTCACGGTCCGGGAGGGCTATGTGGCCTATCAGAGCAGAGATTGAGATCATTCAGATATATCCAGCACATCCAAACGGAGGAACGACATGGCAAAGAGAACGGACATCAAAAAAGTGCTCATCATCGGCTCCGGCCCCATCGTCATCGGCCAGGCGGCGGAGTTCGACTACGCCGGAACCCAGGCATGCCTGGCCCTGAAGGAGGAGGGGTACGAGGTCATTTTGTGCAACTCCAACCCCGCCACCATCATGACCGACACGTCCATCGCCGATAAGGTGTACATGGAGCCGCTGACGCTGGAATACGTGGCGAAGATCCTGCGCTATGAGCGCCCGGACGCCATCATCCCCGGCATCGGCGGGCAGACGGGCCTGAACCTAGCCATGCAGCTGGAGAAAAAGGGCATCCTCCGGGAGTGCCGGGTGCAGCTGCTGGGCACCCCCAGCGAGAGCATCGAGCGGGCGGAGGACCGGGAGCTGTTCAAGGAGATGTGCCAGTCCATCGGCGAGCCGGTGATCCCCTCTGAGATCACCTACTCCATCGACCAGGCAAAAAAGGCCGCCCAGGACATCGGCTACCCCGTGGTGCTGCGGCCCGCCTTCACCCTGGGCGGCACCGGCGGCGGTTTTGCCAACGACGAGGAGGAGCTGGTCGAGATCGGCCTGAACGCCTTCAAGCTGTCCCCGGTGCACCAGGTGCTGGTGGAGAAGAGCGTGAAGGGCTATAAAGAGATCGAGTTCGAGGTCATGCGGGACTGCTACGACCACACCATCACCATCTGCGGCATGGAGAACGTGGACCCGGTGGGCGTGCACACCGGCGACTCCATCGTTGTGGCGCCCATCCTGTCGCTGAACGACCACGACCTGAAGATGCTCAACGACAGCGCCATCAAGATCATCCGGGAGCTGAAGATCGAGGGCGGGTGCAACGTCCAGTTCGCCCTGCACCCGGAAACCAGCGAGTACTTCCTCATCGAGGTCAACCCCCGTGTCAGCCGGTCCTCCGCCCTGGCCAGCAAGGCCAGCGGCTATCCCATCGCCCGGGTCACCGCCAAGATCGCCATGGGCATGGCCCTGGAGGACATCCCCGTGGCCGGCGGCACCGCCGCCATCGAACCCAGCCTGGACTATATCGTGGCCAAGTTCCCCCGGTTCCCCTTCGACAAGTTCGCCGACGCGCCCAACATCCTGGGCACCCAGATGAAGGCCACCGGCGAGGTCATGGGCATCGGCTCCACATTGGAGGAGTGCATGCTCAAGTCCGTCCGGTCCCTGGAGACCGGCGTGTGCCACTTCCACCTGCCCAAGTTCGACAGCTACACCGACGAGGAGCTGATGGACTACGTCAGCCAGTTCCGGGACAACGGCATCTACGCCGTGACGGAGCTGCTGCGCCGGGGCGTGAGCGTGGAGAAGCTGCATGAGGTGACCATGATAACGGAGCTGTTTTTGGAGTCCCTGCGGAAGATCGTGGACATGGAGCGGCGCCTGGCGGCCAATATCAACGACGTGGACACCCTCCGGGCGGCCAAGGTCATGGGCTTTTCCGACAAGTATATCGCCTCGGTCTGGAACCTGACCGAGCGGGAGGTATACGAAAAGCGCAAGAGCCGGGGCATCGTGCCCGTGTTCAAGATGGTGGACACCCTCCACACCGGCAAGTACATCGCCTATCTCTACTCCTCCTATACCGGCGTCAACGCCTCCCGGCTGACGGACCGGAAAAAGATTGTGGTGCTGGGGGCCGGCCCCATCCGCATCGGCCAGGGGGTGGAGTTCGACTACTCCACCGTCCACGCCGTGCAGACCATCAAAAAAGCCGGCTACGAGGCCATCATCATCAACAACAACCCCGAAACTGTTTCCACCGACTACACCACCGCCGACAAGCTGTACTTCGAGCCGCTGACGCCCGAGGACGCCATGGCCATCATCGACTTTGAAAAGCCGGAGGGCGTCATCGCCTCCCTGGGCGGCCAGACGGCCATCAACCTGGCCCAGCCGCTGATGGAGCGGGGCGTGAAGATCATCGGCACCGACTGCGCCGCCATCGAGCGGGCAGAGAACCGGGACAGCTTCGAGAAGATCCTCAAGGACCTGAACATCCCCCAGCCCAAGGGCCAGGCGGTGACCAGGATCGAGGACGGGGTGCGGGCCGCCGCCGAGATCGGCTACCCCGTGCTGGTGCGGCCTTCCTTCGTGCTGGGAGGCCGGGCCATGCAGATCGTGGCAAACGAGGAGCAGCTGCGCCACTACCTCAAGACCGCTGTGGAGATCGACGCGGACAAGCCGGTGCTGGTGGACAAGTACATCCAGGGCAAAGAGGTGGAGGTGGACGCCATCTGCGACGGCAGGGACGTGTTCGTGCCGGGCATCATGGAGCTGGTGGAGCGCACCGGCATCCACTCCGGCGACTCCATCAGCGTCTATCCCACCTTCTCCATCTCCGACAAGGTCAAGGGCGTCATACTCCAGTACGCCAAGAAGCTGGGCCTGGGCATCGGCATCGTGGGGCTTTACAACATCCAGTTCATCGTGGACCGGTCCGAGCAGGTGTACATCATCGAGGTGAATCCCCGCTCCAGCCGGACGGTGCCCTTCCTCTCCAAGGCCACGGGCTGGTCCCTGGCGGACATCGCCACGGAGGTCATCCTGGGCAAGAGCCTCAAGGAGCAGGGCATCTTCGACCTGTACCCGGCGGAAAAGGAGCGGCACTACGTGAAGGTGCCCGTGTTCTCCTTCAACAAGATCAAGGGCCTGGACGCCTATCTGTCCCTGGAGATGAAGTCCACCGGCGAGGCCATCGGCTACGACGACAAGCTGAACCGCGCTTTGTATAAAGCCCTGCAGGCGGCGGGGACGAAGCTGCAAAACTACGGCACCGTGTTCGCCACCATCGCCCGTAAGGACCAGCCGGAGGCCCTGCCTCTGATCCGGCGGTTCTATAACCTGGGCTTCAACATCGAGGCCACCGCCGGCACCGCCGCCTTTTTGAAGGAAAACGGCATCCGCACCCACGTCCTGCACAAGATCAGCGAGGGCAGCGAGGAGATCCCCGACGCCATCCGCCAGGGCCATCTGGCCTATGTTATCAACACCCGGGACCTGGGATCGGAGTCCGGACGCAACGACGGCGTGAAGATCCGCCAGCTGGCCACGGAGAACAATGTGACCATCTTCACCAGCCTGGACACGGTCCGGGTGCTGCTGGACGTGCTGGAGGAGACCACCCTGACCATCTCCACCATCGACGCATGAAAAAGGGACTATTCACCGTCACGGAGAACACCCCCCTGACGGCCACGGTATACCGGCTGCGGCTGGCGGGGGATGCCTCCGCTGTCACCGCGCCGGGGCAGTTCGTGAACATCGCCCTGCCGGGGCTTTATCTGCGCAGGCCCATCTCCGTGTGCGACGCGGACGGGGGAGAGCTGACGCTGATCTATAAGACCGTGGGCCGGGGTACCCTTGCCATGGCCGCCATGGCCCCGGGCCAGACGCTGGACGTGCTCACGGGGCTTGGAAACGGCTTCGATATCGCCCTGGCGGGGGACAGCCCCCTGCTCCTGGGCGGGGGCATCGGCGCGGCGCCGCTGTACCTGCTGGCGCGGCGGCTGCGGGCGGCGGGCAAGGCCGTCACCGCCGTGCTGGGCTTCAATACCGGGGACGAGGTCTTTTACGCCGACGAATTTCGTTCCCTGGGGTGCGACGTGACCGTGACCACGGCGGACGGCAGCTTCGGCACGCCCGGCTTCGTCACCGACGCGCTGCCGGAAGGATACAGCTTTTACTACGCCTGCGGCCCCGGACCCATGCTCCGGGCGGTATACGACCGGGCGGCGGGCGACGGCCAGCTCAGCTTCGAGGCCCGGATGGGCTGCGGCTTCGGCGCCTGCATGGGCTGCACCCGCCAGACGGCGAGCGGCCCCAAGCGGGTGTGTAAGGATGGGCCGGTGTTCCGAAAGGGGGAGATCCTGTGGGACGCCTGAACGTGACGCTGTGCGGCGTGGAGCTGGATAATCCCGTCATCCCCGCCTCCGGCACCTTCGGCTACGGCTACGAGTTCGCCGAATATTACGACATCGACTGCCTGGGGACGTTCTCCTTCAAGGGCACCACAAAAAACCCCCGCATCGGGAACCCCCAGCCCCGGATCGCCGAGGGCGAGGGGGGACTGCTCAACGCCGTGGGGCTGCAAAATCCCGGAGTGGAGGCGGTCATCGCCCAGGAGCTTCCCAAACTGCAAGAAGTTTTCCACAAGCCGGTGATGGCCAATGTCAGCGGCTTTTCCGCGGAGGAGTACGCCTGCACCTGCGCCAAACTGGACGCCCAGCCCCAGGTGGGCTGGCTGGAGGTGAACATCAGCTGCCCCAACGTCCACGGCGGCGGCATGAGCTTCGGCACGGACCCGGCGGCAGCCGCGTCGGTGGTCCGGGCGGTGAAGGCAGTGACGAAAAAGCCGGTGATCGTGAAGCTCACCCCGAACGTCACCGACATCACGGCTGTGGCCCGGGCCTGTGAGGACGCGGGGGCGGACGGGCTGAGCCTTATCAACACGGTGCTGGCCATGCGCATCGACCTGCGGACCAGGCGGCCTGTGCTTGCCAACGGCACGGGCGGGCTGTCGGGTCCGGCGGTGCTGCCGGTGGCGGTGCGGGCGGTATACCAGGTATACGAGGCGGTGTCCATCCCCCTGGTGGGGTGCGGCGGCGTGTCCCGGGCGGAGGACGTGATCGAGCTGATGCTGGCCGGGGCAACGGCGGTGGAGGTGGGCGCGGCCAATCTGACGGACCCCTACGCCTGCCGGGACATCATCGCGGCCCTGCCGGCGGCCATGGACAGGTACGGCATAACAGATCTCAGGGATATCATAGGAGGAGCACATGGGTAAGGACGTGATCGTGGCCTGCGACTTTTCCGGCGCCCAGGCCGTATACGGATTTCTGGACAAGTTCACGGGGCGGAAGCCCTTCGTGAAGATCGGGATGGAGCTGTTTTACGCCGAGGGGCCGGACATCGTCCGCCGGATCAAGGAGCGGGGGCACAGGATCTTCCTGGACCTGAAGCTGCACGACATCCCCAACACAGTGAAAAAGGCCATGGCGGTGCTGTCCGCGCTGGATGTGGACATCGTGAACCTCCACGCCGCCGGTACCACGGCCATGATGGAGGCGGCGCTGGAGGGTCTGACCCGGCCCGACGGCACCAGGCCGCTGCTCATCGCGGTGACCCAGCTGACTTCCACCGACCAGCAGAGCATGGAGCGGGACCTGCTCATCCGCGAGCCTATCGACCAGGTGGTGCTCCACTACGCCGAAACGGCGAAAAAGGCCGGGCTGGATGGGGTGGTCTGCTCGCCCCTGGAGGCGGGCGCGGTCCATGAGAGGTGCGGCGCGGCGTTTCTCACCGTGACCCCCGGCGTGCGGTTCGCCGACGGGGACAAGGGCGACCAGCGGCGGGTCATGACCCCGGCGGAGGCGAGGAAGATCGGCTCCGACTATATCGTGGTGGGCAGGCCCATCACCGCCGCTGCCGACCCGGTGGCGGCCTATGAGCGGTGCCTGGCGGATTTTGTGGACTGAGAGGGAAGAGATATGGAACTGAAAACACAGATCGCGAAGGATCTTTTGAGCATCAAGGCGGTGTTCTTCCGGCCTGAGGAGCCGTTCACCTGGGCCAGCGGCATCAAAAGCCCGGTGTACTGCGACAACCGCCTGACCCTGACGGCGCCTGCGGTGCGCACGGACGTGGAGAATGGCCTGGCCCGGCTGGTGCGGGACAATTACCCCGATGTGGAAGTGCTCATGGGCACCTCCACCGCCGGCATCGCCCACGCCGCCATCACCGGCCACATCCTGGGCCTGCCCATGGGCTATGTGCGCTCCGGGGCCAAGGACCACGGACGGAAAAACCAGATCGAGGGCGCCCTGGAGCCGGGACAGAAGGTAGTGGTGGTGGAGGATCTGATCTCCACCGCCGGAAGCGTGCTGGAGGTGGTGGACGTGCTGCGCGGCGCAGGCGCGGAGGTGCTGGGCGTGGTGAGCATCTTCACCTACGGCATGCAAAAGGGCCTGGACCGGCTGGCGGCGGCCAATGTGAAGAACGTTTCCCTCACCGACTTCGACGAGATCGCCCGGGTGGCGGCCCAGGAGGGGTACATCCGCCCCGAGGACGTGGCCCGGCTCATCGCCTTCCGGAACGACCCCTCCGACGAGAGCTGGATGGAGGCCCGGGCATGAGGAGCCTCATCGACATCATGGACCTGTCCGTCCGGGAGCTGGACGAGCTGACGGACACGGCCCTGGACATCATCGCCCACCCGGACAGGTACGCCCACGCCTGCGAGGGGAAGAAGCTGGCTACGCTGTTTTTTGAACCCTCCACCCGCACCCGCCTCAGCTTCGAGGCGGCCATGTACGAGCTGGGCGGCCACGTGCTGGGCTTTTCCGAGGCTGCCAGCTCCTCCGCGGCCAAGGGGGAGAGCGTGGCGGACACGGCGAAGATCGTCAGCTGCTACGCGGACATCATCGCCATGCGCCACCCCCGGGACGGGTCGGCGCTGGTGGCGGCCATGAACGCCTCCGTCCCCGTTATCAACGGCGGCGACGGCGGCCACTTCCATCCCACCCAGACATTGGCGGACCTGCTGACCGTCCGGCGGGAGATGGGGCGGTTCGACCATCTGACCATCGGCCTGTGCGGGGACCTGAAATATGGCCGGACGGTCCATTCCCTGGTGAGCGCCATGAACCGCTACGAGGGGACCCGGTATGTGCTCATCTCTCCGGAGGAGCTGCGCATGCCCGACTATGTGCTGCGCACCATGGAGGAGAGGAACATCCCCTTCACGGAAACGGCAGACCTGGACGGGGCCGTCCCTGAACTGGACGTGCTGTACATGACCCGCATCCAGCGGGAGCGGTTCGCCGACCCCGCCCAGTACGAGCGGCTGAAGGACAGCTACGTCCTCACCCCGGAGAAGATGGCCGCCGCCAAGAAGGACATGGCGGTGCTGCACCCGCTGCCCCGGGTCAACGAGATCAGCGTGGCGGTGGACGCCGACCCCCGGGCGGCCTATTTCCGCCAGGCCCTGAACGGGAAGTACATGCGCATGGCCCTGATACTGAAGCTTCTGGCGGAGGCGGACGGCGCGCCGGCGGTGACGCTGCCGGAGGGGCTGCGGGGCGATCTGCGCTGCCATAACCGCCGGTGCATCACCCAGACGGAGCAGGAGCTGCCCCAGCGCTTCGAGCGGGCCCAGGACGCGTGGCGGTGCGTCTACTGCCAGACCGCGGCGGAGCGGTGAGCGCCCAAGGCCAGACAGAGAAGGAAGTGGGAAGGATATGATCGGACTGGGAACGGTCCTGAACGTGGCGGGCATCGTGGCGGGCGGCCTGCTGGGCATGGCCTGCGGCAAGTTCCTGCCGGAGCGGGTGCAGGACACCCTTAACAAGGCCTGCGGCATATGCGTGCTGTTTCTGGGCATCGCCGGGGCCATGGAGGGGATGCTGTCCTTGGAAGGCGGCAAGCTGGTCAGCGGCGGGTCCATGCTGATCGTGGCCAGCCTCTCCCTGGGGGCGCTGATCGGGGAGATCCTCAACATCGACAGCGCCTTCGAGCGCTTCGGCCAGTGGCTGAAGATCAAGACCGGCAACGCACGGGACAAGCAGTTCGTGGAGGGGTTCGTCACTGCCTCCCTCACGGTGGTCGTGGGGGCCATGGCGGTGGTGGGTGCCATCCAGGACGGTATATTCGGCGACTGGTCCATCCTGGCCACCAAGGCGGTGCTGGACCTGATAATCGTGATGGTGATGACCTGCTCCATGGGCAAGGGCTGCCTGTTCTCCGCCATCCCGGTGGCGGTGGTGCAGGGGACGGTGACGGTGCTGGCCCGGCTGATAAAGCCCCTGATGACCGACGGGGCGCTGGCCAATCTGTCCCTGGTGGGGTCCATCCTCATCTTCTGCGTGGGCCTGAACCTGGTGT
Source organism: uncultured Oscillospiraceae bacterium (assembly GCA_947627735.1). Taxonomy (GTDB): domain Bacteria; phylum Bacillota; class Clostridia; order Oscillospirales; family Oscillospiraceae; genus CAJOIG01. The sequence goes on from CANQXG010000006.1 coordinate 37,241, forward strand.
GGGGCCGGAAGATACGGGTGGCGAATCTGCTGCCCGCCATCGTCATCGCGGTGGTCATCGCGTTCCTGCCCATATAAAACCATTGCGGCGACTCCCGCCCGAACTCCAACAGGAGGTCGGGCGGGAGCTTCGCGTTCGCTGATTTGTCGCCTGGCAGGCGACCCATGGCGGCGGAAAAACGCCTATACTGTGACCATAAGGGCACGGAGCGATATGTTTTGCGGCGAGAAGGATATGGGGAAGCCGGTGCCAGTCCCGGGCCGGAACAGGACCCGCCGGCGACCGGTTTCTTGACATTTTATTTTGAGCCGCTATAATCAAAACATATCGATCCTGCCTCGATCACAACGTAAGGAGGATGATCCCATGCCGACCGACCGTGGAACGGGAGAGGACAGACGCGTCAAGGCGCCTTCACGGGATACGGATGAGCTTTTGGCCATATTGGAGCGGACGCGGAATCTGACCGGCGCGCTGAAAGCGCTGGACGGCGATATGCAGGCGCCCACATTCACCCAATGCCTGGCCCAGTATATGAAGGAGCATGGCCTGAACGCCGCCCAGCTGAGCGACGCGGCGCTTCTGAGCCGCTCTTTCACCTATCAGCTCTGCAGCGGCGAGCGCCGGCCCAGCCGCGATATCATCCTGCGCCTGGCGCTGGTGCTGGAGCTGTCGGTGGCCGAGACCCAGGCCCTGCTGCGCACGGCCCAGCGGGGCGCTCTCTATCCCCGGGTGATGCGGGACGCGGTCATCATCTTCGCCCTGCAGAACAAGATGGGCGTCATGGCCACGGACGAGCAGCTGCTGTCCCGAGGGCTGGCGGGTATCCTATGACGATGGACGACGAGGAACTGACGCGGCTCCTGCCCCCGGAGCTGGCGGAGGATTATGAGCCGCTGGCCCTGCTGAAGGACGGGGCGGAGCGGCAGACACTGCTTTTGCAGGACAGACACACCGGCGAAAAGCTGGTGCTCAGGCGCATGGTCAGGCCCGCGGAGGACACGGAGAAGATATTTTCCATCCTCTCCCGGCTGGCCGGTGGCGGGATACCCCGCATGGTCCGCTTTTTCCAAAGCGGCGGTGTCGGCTATCTTCTGCGGGAATATGTGGAGGGTGAGACCCTGCTGGACCTGGTGCAGAAGAGGGGTCCCTTCTCTGCGGAGGAAACGGCGCGCATCGGCCTTTCTCTCTGCCGGACGCTGGGATCGCTCCACAGCCAGGACCCGCCCCTCATCCACCGGGACATCAAGGCGGAGAACGTCATCCGCACCCCGGCGGGGGAATATGTGCTCATCGACTTCGACATCTCCCGGTTCTATGACGAACAGGACACAAGGGACACGGAGCTGCGGGTCACCGCCTTCTCCGCCCCGCCGGAGCAGTTCGGCTACCGCCAGACGGACCCCCGGTCTGATATCTACGCCTTGGGCGTGCTGCTGCATGAGCTGTCCACCGGGGAGAGCCTGCTGGAAAAGGGCGATGTGCCAGCGCCCCTGCGGGCGGTGGTGCGCCGGTGCACCCGCTTCGACCCCAAGGACCGTTACCCCAGCGCCAAGGCGCTGGAACGGGCGCTGAAGGACGCCGCATCCGGACGGCGGCACGGCGTGCTCCGCCGATCGGCGCTGGCCCTGGGCCTGCTGCTGGCGCTGGGCGCCCTGGCAGCCGCCGTGGCGCTCCCGTCCCGGAAGCAGGCGGTGCCGGAGGCCTATACCTTCCACAGCCCGGCCATCGAGGCGGAGGTCTGCCGGCAGCTGGGCAAGGAACCGGGCACGGTGACGGTGGAGGACCTGGGGCAGATCACCCACCTGTTCCTCTGCGGGGACCAGCATTTTGACGCCTGGGGGCAGATGGACGTACACGGCGCGGAGCTGACCATCGACGGGGAACCGGCCCCCCAGGGGGGCACGGTGGACACCCTGGAGGACATCCCCAATCTCCAGGCTCTGCAGGAGCTGGCCCTTTGCAACCAGAACATCACGGACCTGTCCCCGCTGCGGGGGAAGTGGGTCGTGCGCCTGGCCCTGCACGGCAATGGGATAACGGACCTCTCGCCCCTGGATGACTGTCAGCATTTGATGGACCTGTATATCGGCGACAACCCCGTCCGGGACCTGACGCCGCTGACGAATTGCCGGCAGCTGTACACCCTGTGCGCCGGCGGCACTGAGATAACGGACCTGGAGGCGGTCGCCGCCATGCCCCGGCTGCAGTATCTGCGGATCATGGACTGCCCGGGTCTGACGGACCTCAGCCTGCTGGGCTCCATGGACGATCTCCAATGCCTGTTCATCCGGCCTGCCAAGATCGGGGACCTGGCGGTCATCGGCGGCATGGAAGGGCTGGAACAGCTGTATCTGTGGAGCGATGAGCCGGCGGAGGACCTGACCGCCCTGTCGGGGCTGACGAAGCTGCGGCAGCTGTTCGTGGACATGCCGGTGGCCAGCCTTGCGGGCGTGGAGTCGATGACGGCGCTGGAATTTCTGGACGTGCGGGGCATCCCGCCTCTGGACCCCACGCCTGTGCGGGGGCTGCCGGTCCTGGAGCAGCTGAACGCGTCATACATGGACCTCCGGGCGCTGGAGGATGTGTTCCCGGAGCTGCCCTATCTGCTGTGGGTGGGCTGCACCGCCGAGCAGGAGGAGCCTTTGCGGCAGATGCTAGCCGATCGGTCCCAGGTGGGAGTATCTGTCTGGGAGTGACGATTTTTTGACATTCTATGTAAAAAGTACGCAGTTTGCGTACCAAAAACACTCTGGAGTTATTTATAATAATTCCAGAGTTTTATTATTTGGAACTGTCCGCTTATACACCCGTTCCTTTGATAGAGAAAGACAGGAGGATATGATGGATACAGAGAAAGACATAAGCTATCAGGGCTATCAGAAGATGATCGCCGACATCAACACCGCCCTGGTCCAGACCGGGGAGGTGCTCAAGCAGCTGGAGCTGACCGACCAGGCCAAGCAGGCGGAGGAGGCCGCCAGCCGGCTGAAATCCCACGTGTTCACCGTGGGCATCATGGGCGAGTTCAAACGGGGCAAGAGCACGGTCATCAACGCCCTTCTGGGCCAGAAGATCGCCCCGGCGGACGTGGTCCCCGCCTCCGCCACCGTGAACCGCATCACCTATGGCCTGACGCCCAGGGCGACCATCGTCTTCAAGGACGGCCGCCGGCAACAGGTGCCGGTGGACAGCATCGCCGAGTACGTCACCAAGATCACCGACGAGTCCGCCGCCATGGCCCAGACCGTGGAGCAGGCCATCGTGGAGTACCCCTGCCCGTTCTGCCAGAACAACGTGGAGATCATCGACACCCCGGGCCTGAACGACGACGAGCGTATGGACGAGATATCCGAGTCCATCATCCCGGAGCTGGACGCGGTGGTGATGGTCCTGTCGGCCAGCTCCCCCTTCAGCAAGAGCGAGGCGGAGTTCGTGCGCAACAAGCTGATGACCAGCGACGTGTCCCGGATGATCGTGGTGGTGAACCGGATCGACACCATCCTGGACGAGGACGACCGGGTCCGGGTGCTGGACAGCATCAAGGAAAAGATCCAGCGGGAGGTGCTGGAGCGCATGGCCGCCGTCCACGGGAAGGATTCCCAGGCCTACCGGGATGCCCAAAAGAAACTGGCGGACCTGAAACTCTATCCCACGTCCGCGGTCCGAGCACTGATGGGACGGGTGAAGAATAAGCCGGAGATGGTGGAGGACAGCGGCATCCTGGTCTTCGAGGACCGGCTGCGCCGGATGCTGACCCAGGAGCGGGGTTCGCTGGAGATCATGCGGGTGTCCGGCGTCATATCGAAGCTCCTGCAGGAGGGCCGCTCCGCCCTGGAGCTGCGGACCAACGCCCTGCAGATGAACAGCGAGCAGTTCAAAGCCCGCCAGAAGGAAACGGAAACGGACATCATCGCCATGCGGGAGCAGAAGGTCCGGGAGAAGGAGCAGCTGCGCGCCAAGGGCAAGCAGATCAACGTCCGCATGGACCAGATGGTCATGGAGAAATATACCGACCTGGAGCAGCGGCTGGGCCGCTTTGTGGACAACTATCCCCTCGAGGGTGCGGCGGTGCAGTCGGATAAGTTCGCCGAGCAGGTCGGCCATGACCTGCAGTCGGAAACGGAGAGCGCCCTGAGCGAATACGCCGAGCAGATCAACGTCTTTCTGCAGGAACAGCTGGGCGACGAGAGGCTGCGCCTGTCCAACTACATGGGAGAGCTGACCGACAACGTTTTGAAGATCAGCAGCAAAATGTCCGGGAACAACCCCGTCTTCGACAGCGCCGTGGTGGGCGTGGACGCCCTGTCCAACCTGGTGGCCGGGACCCTGACCGGTGCGCTGAACGTGGCCGGATTCGGGCTGATGGGCCTGGGCGGCATGATCGAGGGCTACCGGACCAACGGCTGGAAGGGCGCGCTGGTGGGCGCCGGCGGCGGCTTCGTCGCCAGCAACCTGGCCTTTATCGCCACGGCCGCGCTCATGGGCGGCGCGGTGCCGTTTCTGCCCTTTGCCCTGATCACCGGCGTGGCGGGGACCATGGGCGGCAAGCTCTTGACTTCTTTGGTCTGGAAAAAGGATAAAATGCGCAGACAGGAGGAGAAGTTCCGCGGCGAGCTGAGGGAGGAGGCCGTGAAGACCGTTTCCGTCCTGCGGGAACAGCACTTCCTGGAGAACTGGGCCCAGAAGCAGGTGGCGGCCCAGGTGGACGACCTGGTGAGCCGGTTCGAGCAGGAAACGGAGTCGCTCCTCACCACCACGGAAACGACACTGAAATCCATCGCCGCGGAGATGGCCGGCGAGGAGAAGAAGAAGGATCAGCAGCTGGCGCTGTACGGCCAGCTGATGGAGAAGCTGGAGGACGTGAGCCGGACCGTGATGCCCATCGTGGAGATGGCCACCGCCTCCGTTCAAGAAACAGCGTGAAAGGAGATCGGAATGGACACGATCCTGTCGCAGACGAACCCCATCGCGGGCATCCAGGCGGATTTCGGCGCCTACGCGGAGAAGATGAAGCGCAAGGACGACGCCCACCGGGTAAACGGCATCCCCGACTACTCGTTCTCCATGGACTGGCGCCTGCGGGAGCAGATAAGAAAGCTGCCCTGTTTCTATGCCCTCAGCAAGCGGGTGGCCGTACATGACGAGGCCCGGCAGCGCCAGATCAAGACGGCCAGCGCCCTGCAGGTGGGACCCAACCAGTTCCCGGAGATCTATGAGATGGCCCTGGACTGCGCCAAGCGCCTGGGCATCGGCCCTCCCAACGTATTCGTGCAGCACGACCAGACCATGAACGCCTATACCTTTGCCTCCGATACGGCCACGCCCATCGTCGTGCTCCACAGCGGCATCGTGGAGCGTCTGACGCCGGGGGAGCTGAAGTGCGTCATCGGCCATGAGTGCGGACATATCCACAACGAACACAGCGTGTACATGAGCATCGTGAACCTGATCGCCGGGGCGCTGAACTCCGGCGGCCTGGGGGCCGCTCTGGCCGCCATGCTGACCCAGGCGACGCTGCTGCTGTTCTATGAGTGGAACCGTGCGGCGGAGGTGACCTGCGACCGGGCGGGCATGATCTGCGCCGACAACCTGGAGGACGCCATCAGCGTGAACAAGAAGCTGCTCTACGGCACCTTCCTGAACCGGGAGGACAACGTGAACATCGACGACATCCGCAGCCAGTTCTCCAACATCGCCGCCGCCACCTCGGTGTTCACCGAGATGGCCAACGACCATCCCTCCAGTATCCGGCGAGTGCTCACCAGCGAGGAGTTCACCCACTGCGAGCTGCTGTACCGGTGGAGGCCGGAGCTGCTCCAGCCGGGTCTTGAGCTGCGCAGCAAAGAGGAGTGCGACAAGGCCTGCGAGAAATACACGGCTGTATTCAAGGAATCCAGAAAGGCGGTGGGCTGATGAACGCCAGAGATAGGATAACCGTTTCCATCGAGGAGATCGTGCCCCGCCTGGAACAGGGGCTGGACCGGCTGAGCAATTTCCGCTACGACAGCAAGTACCGCTCTCTTCTGGGGCAGACGATGCTGGAGCACATGGAAACATGGGACCGGGATATCCGCCAGCGGAAGAACGACCCCTTCACCGTGGTGGTGGCGGGGGAGTTCAAGCGGGGCAAGTCCACCTTCATCAACGCCCTCCTGGGCGAGAAGATCGTCCCCACCGACGTGCTGCCGGAGACCATGACCCTCAACCGCCTGCACTACGGCCCCGCCCGGAACGAGGCGGTGCTATCCGGCGGCCGGCGGATCAAGCTGAGCGACGAGGAGCTGACCCGTTCCGCGCTGGAAAAGCTGATCGCCGACCTGGGCGAACCCATCCGCCAGCTGGAGCTGTGGCGGCCCAACGAGGGGCTGAAGGATATCTGCATCATCGATACCCCGGGCCTGAACGAGGTGTCCACAGACTTCGAGCCATTGGTGGCCGAGGCGATAGCCCAGGCGGACGCGGTGGTGTACATATATGCCGCGGACGCGCCCTTGTCCCACAGCGAGCAGATGTATCTGAAATACAGCGTCCTGCCCCAGGGCTATACGAGGCTGTTCATGCTGGGCAACCACGGCGACATGTTCGTGGACGAGAAGGAACTGCAGCACATACGCAGGGAGCTGGAAAAGCGGGTGGCCCAGCTGTTGCCGGAGGAACCTGTCTATATCATCAGCGCCCTGGACGAGATGTGCCGCCTGATGGGCGAGCGCCGGCCCAATGAGGACACGGCCCCCATCCTGGAGAAGGACTTCGCCCTGTTCCGGGCAGACTTGGCGCAGCTGGTGGAGGCGAAAAAGTCGGTCATCGCCGCGGACCGAATGATGCGCCAAGCCCGGCTCATGCGTCGGGAGCTGAACGACGATCTGGACAACCTGGAAAAGGGCATGGCCATGGACGCCCAGCAGCTGGCCGCCGAGCGGGAGAAGCTGGCGGCGGAAAAGACGGCGGAGGTGGAGCGCCTGTCCGCCGCCCAGAAAAAGGCGGAGGAACAGGCCGCCCGGATGGTGCAGCAGACCGCCAGCTGGATGGCGGAGCTTATCAACAAGCTGCAGAAGGAGGACCTCACCGGCTATTCGGTCCAAGACCTGTATCAGTATTACTCCTATTACTGCATCGACACCATCGAGACCGCGGCCCGGGCCTGCCTGGAGCAGCACCGGGACGAGATGCTGGAGCAGATGAGCGCCATCTCCGACGAGCTGGGGCGCGATCTGGCCGGCGCCTATACCAAGGGCGACGCCTTTGCTTTCCGCATGGCCCTGGACAGCAACACCTGGACCCGGGGCGACAGCGTGACCCTGGTGATCACCCAGCTGAGCGGCAACGCCCTCGTCAACGCCGTCACCGACCTGGTGGGGAGCCTGGTGCGCAAAAATGAGCTGGAGAACAACAAGGAAGAGGTCCTGAAGAGCATTCAGGACAAATTCCCCGTCCTTCGCGCACAGGTGGACACGTACATCGAAAAGCAGTACAGGGACCTGGCCCAGCGGGCGAAGGATATCCTGGCCGAATACTACCAGCGCCTGATCGACCGTGCCCAGACCGTGGTGGAACAGTACGAGCAGGCGGGCCGGAAGGACGCCCGGGACAAGGAGCAGACGGCAGCCGCCGTCGCGGAGGTCCGGGATTGCCTTGAGAGCCTGGCGTTCACGGAAACGGGCGCGTAAAGATCAAATATCCGCGGGACAAAAGGAGCGGCAGCCATGGATGAATTTGCTGTCTACAATCAGCTGTGCGTACTGGAGGACATCGCCGGGCAGTACAGGGACGGAAAGGCGCTGTGCCCGGCCATCCGGGAGAACGCGGAGATGGTGGCCACCCGGCTCTACAGGGTGGCTGTGATCGGGGAGTTCAAGCGGGGCAAATCCAGCCTTATCAACGCCCTTATCGGCTCCTCCATCCTGCCCACGGACGTGATCCCCCTGACGGCGGCCATCACCCGCCTGGTCTACGGCACGCAGCGGGAGATCATCATCCACTGCAAGGACGGCTCATCCATGACCAAGACCCTGAGCGAGCTGATCGACTACGCCACCAAGTACGACAAGGAAAAGGCGGCCACAGCCGCAACGGTCCGGGAGATCGAGGTGCGGTACCCCTCCGTGCTGTGCCAAAACCACATCGAGATCATCGACACCCCTGGCCTGAACGACAACGAGTCCATGTCGGAGGTGACATTGAGCGTCCTGGGAAAGATCGACGCGGCCATCGTGGTGATCTCCGCCACCCAGCCGCTGAGTATGACGGAGCAAAATCTGACCATTGATCTGATCCGGCAGGAGGGCATCCGGCACCTGGTGTTCGTGGTGACATTCCTGGACCAGCTGATGGACGAAGAGGAGAAGGACCGGATGGTCTCCTTCATCGGCGGCAGACTGGGAAAAGAGGTGCTGAAAAGGGCGGAGGAGGCCTTTCAGGACTGGCCTGACCTGGTGGAAAAGGCCCGGCGCATCCTCACATCGCCGGACATATTCGGCGTGTCCTCCCGCCAGGCCATGCAGGGCTTCACCAACGACGACCAGGCGCTTTTGACGGAGAGCCGCTTTCCCCGGTTCAAGGAGGAGCTGCTGGCCCTGCTCACCGCCGCCCAGAGCGCCGACATCCCCAAGCGCCTGGACCAGTCCCTGGCCATGGTGGAGGCGCAGCTGCCCCACTGGCTGGACGGCGAGCTGCAGATGGTGGCCGAGGAGCGCCGGGCGGCTGCCCGGCGGCTGAACGCCCGGCAGAATTACTGCGACCGGTCCAAGGCCGAGCTGACCGCGTGGATGAGCGAGCTGGACGCAGAGATGGCCCGCTACGGCATGCCCACGGCGTCGGAGGAGAAAAACGGGGAACTGGAAAAGCTCCTGACCAAGTGCTTTACGAAGAAGCTGGCCGCCATCACCCAGCAGAACATGTCCCACGACGCCATCCACAGCGCCCTGGAGGCAGGGAAACGGGAGGCGACGGAGGTCATGGCCGGCATGGCGGCTGCCGTGAAGGACCGGCTGGACGCGGCCATGGACGGCGCGGAGGAAAAATTCGGGGCCATGCGCACCGCCGCCGGTCTGGACGACGGGGCGCTGAGCGCCGAGCTGGCCGCCTGGAGAGCGGGCGCCGGCTTCCCCAGCTTTGTCTGGGTCGCCGACCCCATCCCCTTCGCGGCGGACCTGCGGGGCGTGAACGTGATCCCCACGGTCCGGGACGCCGTCCGCCGGGCGCTGGTGACCTTTGGCCGGACCCTGGGGAGATATATCAGTTCCTGGCGGCTGGTGCTGCTCCGGCTCAACAACGAGGACGTGGCCGCCGGCCTTCCGGAGGCGGACAAGGCCCGTCTGGCCGAGCTGAAGCTGCGGGCGGACACGCTGCAGTATACCTACGGCCAGCATCTTGACCGCCTGGCCGGGATGAAGGCCGCCGCGGCTGGCAAGGTCTGAGAGAGGAGATACTGGCATGAAAAAATTCTTTGGGACGATCTTGACCGTCGCGGGGGCGTTCGCCTTTGGCTTTTTCTATCTGCTGACGGCGTATCATATCTACTTCAACAGCTATACGCCGGTCTATTATCTTATCATGTACGGCGCGCTGGGCGTGGCCGGCGCGGTGGTGGCTGTCGTGGGCCGGCGGCTTTACAAGTCCAATGGGGAGGGTCGGAAGGCCAGGCAATTTTACGGGGTGCTGCTGTGCCTTATTGGCACAGGACTCATCGGCGAGGGGCTGTTCTGGGCGTACGTCTACAGCCCTTGGGAGATGTACCGATATGGCCAAGAAGTGGAGCTGCCCGCGGCCGCCATTCTGGCGGTGCTGGGGGGCGTGGTTGTCTTTCTGGGCACGCGTATGTGCCGCAAGGCCAAGGCATATCCGTCTTATCCAAGCGGGAAGACGGCGAAAAAGTCCAAACCGACTCCGCCGCCCGAACCGCCCAAACCGGCGGAACCCACGGCGGCGGTGTGTCCCGACTGCGGCAGGCGTTACCCCGTGAGCCAGGTGTACTGTGAGGCGTGCGGCGCGCTGCTGGAGAAGAAATAAGGAGGGCGGTGTTCTCATGAAACAGTTTAAGGAAACTGTGATATTGATCCTGGTGGGCTATCTCTGCGTTGCCCTGATCGCATTCGGCTTCGCCGGCGTGTATATAATGGTCGATCTGGGCGGCGGGCCAGGCGTTGCCCTGGGGCTGATGGGAATCCTTATGATCGGTCTGGGGATATTCCTGCTGATCACGTATTTCCGAAGCGAACGCTACAGAAACTATCGCGCGGAAGAAAAGAGACGGGCACAGGAGGCCAGGGAGAAGGCGAAGGCAAGAAAAGCGCGCCAGGCCTCCGCGCCGGCCAAACCGTACACGACGCCCGCGCCGGCTAAGCCGGCGGGACCCACGGCGGCGGTATGTCCCGACTGCGGCAGGCGCTATCCCCTGAACCAGGTATACTGTGAGGAGTGCGGCGCGCTGCTGGAGAAGAAATGATATAAACGGATGGTGCCATGATGAAAAGATTTTTTGGAACGCTTTTGACCGTCGCGGGGGCGTGCATTTTCATCTTTTTCTTTCGAAGAACGGTGTACCGCATACATTACCACGTGCCGGTTTATCTTTCCCTCATATGCGGCGCGGAGTGCCTGGCCGGGGCTGCGGCGGCCTTTGTGGGCCGGCGGCTCTATAAGGCCGATGGTGAGAGCCAAAAGGCCCAGATGTTTTACGGGGCGCTTCTTTGTCTCACGGGCGTCGGGTCCATGGTCATGACCCTGTACAGGGTGATCTCGTACAGCGGCGCACCGGTGGTGGAGCTCCCCGCGCCCGCCATCCTGGCGGTGCTGGGCGTGTGGGTGTGCTGTCGGGCGTATCGGGCCCGGAAGGCGGCGGCCCGGGAGACGATGGACACGTCCGAGCCGGTCCCTCCGTCGGAGCCGGAGCCGCCCAAGCCGGCGGGACCCACGGCGGCGGTTTGCCCGGACTGCGGCAGGCGCTATCCCCTGAACCAGGTGTACTGTGAGGAGTGCGGCGCACTGCTGGAAAAGAAATAACAGGAGGGGAGTATGGAGGGCATGAAAAAGACGGTTTTCGACCCGGACAAGATGTATACCTACCTGCGGGGCTTCGCCTCCGGCGCGGGGATGGGCCAGACCCTGAAGGCCCTGTCCTTCGCCCGGGAAAAGCACGCCGGCCAGATGCGCAAGAGCGGCGAACCTTACATCGTCCACCCGCTGACCATGGCCTGCGACGCCGTGAGCATCGGCATCCGGGAGGATAGGGTCATCGCGGCCATACTGCTGCACGACGTGTGCGAGGACTGCGGCGTGCCGCTTTCAGAGCTGCCCGTGGACGACACGGTGCGCCATGCGGTGGACCTCGTCACCTTCCGGGTCATGGAGGGGGAGACGAAAGATACGGCCAGGACCCGGTACTACAACATGATCCTCCAGAGCCGGGAGGCCACCCTCACAAAGCTGGTGGACCGGTGCCACAACGTGTCCAGCATGGCGGGGACCTTCTCGGAGGAGAAGCTGCTGGCCTACATAGACGAGACCAGGCGGTACGTCCTGCCCCTGCTGCGGAAGGCCAAGACCGCCTACCCCGAGGACGCGGACGTGCTGTTCATCCTCAAGTACCACATCGTCAGTGTGGTGGATTCCCTGGACGCCGCCATGCAGGTCTACCGGCCCCACGCCGGCAGCACACTGTCCGACTGAAGCGGGTGGAGGATAGAGCATGGACCTGACGGAGAACGTGATAGACATCTACTCCAAGGGGGAATATCCCTCCTCGGCGCTGTCCAATTTCGCGGAGCACCATTTCACCCTGGACGGCGTCCCCTGCGGGTCGATGGAGGGCTTCCTCCAGTCATTGAAATACCGGGAGCCGTCCGAGCAGGCCCGTGTCTGCTCCCTGGTGGGAAAACAGGCAAAGCGGGCCGGGGAGAAGAAACACCTCTGGAAACTGATAAGGACGGTCTGGTGGCGTGGAAAGGCCTATGGGCTATTCTCTGATGAACTGCAAATGCTGATCGACCGCGCCTATCATGAGATGTATGAACAGAGTCCCTCTTTCCGGCAAGCGCTGGCGGACGCCGGGGAGAAGAAGCTGGTGCACACCATGGGCAAAAAGGACATGAGGGAAACCATCCTCACGGAGTATCAGTTCGTGCGGCGGCTGGAGCAGCTGCGGGCATCGGCGCAGGGCGCTGAAAAACAGTGACCCGGGCAGAGCGGAACTGAAAATGCGAAAGACGGCATGACCTCAAAGGTCATGCCGTCTTTCGCGGAAAATGGTTGTTATCGATATCTCAGCGGCGGCGGAGCTGCCAGAAGGCCACCGCGCCGGCGGCGGCCACGTTCAGACTGTCCACGCCGTTGGCCATGGGGATGCGGGCGGTGTAGTCGCAGGCGGCGATGGCGGCGGGGGACAGGCCGTCACCCTCCGTGCCCAGCACGGCTGCCAGCTTGGGAAGGCCGGCCAGGACGGGGTCGTCTATGTCCAGCGCTCGCTCGTCCAGGGCCAGGGCCACCGTGGCGAAGCCATGCTCCCGCAGCCGGGCCATGCCGCCCGCGGGCCAGTCGTCCAGCACCGCCCAGGGCACCTGCAGCACCGTGCCCATGCTCACCCGCACCGACCGGCGGCTCAGGGGATCGCAGCAGTCGGGGGACAGGAGCACCCCGTCCATCCCCAGTCCAGCCGCCGAGCGGAAGATGGCCCCCATGTTGGTGGTGTCCGTGATGGCCTCCAGCACCGCCAGCCGCGTCGCACCATCCATCACGGACCCCGGGTCCCGGGGCGCGGGCCGGGCCATGGCGCACAGGATGCCCCGATTCACCGTGTAGCCGGTGATGGAGCGGAGCACCTCCCGGGAGGCGGTGTACACCGGCACGTCCCCGCACCGCTCCGCCAGGGCGGCCCCCTGGCCCCGGAGGTGGCGCTCCTCCATCAGCAGGCTCACGGGCTTGCAGCCGGCCCGGAGGGCCACGTCGATGGCCTTGACGCTCTCGGCGATGAAAACGCCCTTCTCCGGCTCCAGGCGGCTGCGCAGCTGGGCCTGGGTCAGCCGGGCGTATACGTCCAGCTCCGGCGCGCCGATATCGGTTATGGTCACGATACGGGCCATGGCGGCTCCTCCTGCGTTTTACAGCAGCTTTTCCAGCCAGGCCAGCACGTCGGCCCAGACCGTGTCCTTGTCCAGCTCGTTGAGCACCTCGTGGCGGCAGCCGGGATAGAGTTTCACGGTCACGTCCTCCATCCCCGCCTTTTGGAAGGCGGCGGCCACCTTCTCCACGCCCTTGCCCCAGGCGCCCACCGGGTCGGCGGAACCGGCGATGAACAGCACCGGCATGGACTTGTCCATCAGCGCCATATGGTCCGCCCGGCCGATGATGGCCAGGCCCTCCATCATGTCCCGCATCAGCCCTGCCGTGGCGGTGAAGCCGCACAGGGGATCGGCGTCGTAGGCCCGGATCACCGCCTCGTCCCGGCAGATCCAGTCGTTGGCGCCGATGGGATTTTCGATGCCCTTCAGATAGCCGCCGAAGGCCATTTTCTGCAGCATGGGGCTGCGGTACTTGCTGCCCTTGGACTTGATCTCACGGCCGGCCAGCAGCTTTCCCGCGGCGCAGACGGCGGCGGGCTGGGCGCCGGTGCCGGACAGGACGCACCCGTCGTGGTCGCCGGGGTGCCAGCCGAGATAGGTACGGGCGATGAAGCTGCCCATGCTGTGGCCGAACAGCACCAGCGGCACCGCCGGGAACTGCTCTTTGAGAAGGTCACACAGGGTCTTTTCATCCTCTACCAGATACTTCCAGCCGTCTTTTTCGCCGAACCAGCCCAGCTCCGTGTCGTCGCGGATGCTCTCCCCGTGGCCCAGGTGATCGTCCCCGGTCACGGCGATGCCGTGCTGGGCGAGATATGTGGCGAAGGCGTCATAGCGGCGGATGTGCTCCGCCACGCCGTGGACCAGCTGCACGGCCATGCGCACGTCGCCCTCCGGCAGCCACTGGCGGCAGTGGATGGCGTGGACGCCGTCGGCGGAGGGAAAGGTAAAATCGCGTATCTTCACCATGGAAATGTGCCCTCCTGTATGCTATAATGATGTAAAAACATAGTTTTATAACACATATTTTACACGCGCCGCGCCCATTCGTCAATGAGGAGGGACAAGCATGGACGGTTATGTGATCGCGCTGGACCAGGGGACCACCAGCTCCCGGGCCATCATCTTCGACCGGCAGGGGAACATCGTCTCCCAGGCCCAGTACCCCTTTGAGCAGCACTATCCCCAGCCCGGCTGGGTGGAGCACGACCCCTGGGACATCGTGAACACCCAATTCCACGCCCTGGGGGCGGCCTTTGAGCGCTCCGGCCTGGCGGGGGCGGACATCGCCGCCATCGGCATCACCAACCAGCGGGAGACCACCATCGTGTGGGACAAAAACACGGGCGAACCCGTGTACAACGCCATCGTCTGGCAGTGCCGGCGCACCGCGCCCATCGTGGAGCAGCTGACTGCCCGGGGCATGAAAGAGCGCATCACCGCCGTCACGGGCCTGGTGCCGGACCCCTATTTCTCCGGGACCAAGATCAAGTGGATACTGGACAACGTCCCCGGCGCCCGGGCCAGGGCGGAGAGAGGAGAGCTGCTGTTCGGCACGGTGGACTCCTGGCTCATCTGGAACCTGACGGGGGAGCACGTCACCGACCCGTCCAACGCCTCCCGGACCATGCTGTTCGACATCGACAGCCTGCGCTGGGACGAGGAGATGTGCCGGGCGCTGGAGGTGCCCATGTCCATGCTGCCCCGGGTGGCCCCCAACGCGGGGCTGTTCGGGAAGGTGAAGCGGGGCATCCGGGGCCTGGAGCAGCTGGAGGGCATCCCTGTGTGCGGCGCGGCGGGGGATCAGCAGGCGGCGCTGCTGGGCCAGGGCTGCATCCTGCCCGGCCAGGCGAAGAATACATACGGCACCGGCTGCTTCACCCTGATGAACGTGGGGCCGAAGGCGCCACGGAGCAATAACGGCCTGCTCACCAGCGTGGGCTGGCAGATCGGCGGCGACGTCACCTACGCCGTGGAGGGCAGCGTGTTCAACGCCGGGTCCTCCATCCAGTGGCTGCGGGACGAGCTGGGGCTGATCTCCACCGCCCATGAGTGCGATATCCTGGCCGAGCAGGTGCCCGACGCGGGCGGGGCCTATATGGTCAGCGCCTTCACGGGCCTGGGCGCGCCCTGGTGGGACCCCTACGCCCGGGGCGTGCTGGTGGGCGTCACCCGGGGCACCGGACGGGCACACATCTGCCGGGCGGTGCTGGAGGGCATCGCCTACCAGGTGGCGGACCTGCTGGAGCTGATGGAGGCCGACGGCGGCCACAAGCTGGACGTGCTGCGGGTGGACGGCGGCGCGTCGGTGTCGGACGTGCTGATGCAGTTCCAGGCGGATGTGCTCCGCCGGCCCATCGACCGGCCCCGGACCGTGGAAACCACCGCCCTGGGGGCGGCGTTCCTGGCGGGCCTGGCCGCCGGGGTGTGGACGGATCTGGCCGACGTGCAGACTCTGCGCCAGAGCGAGCGGCGCTTCGACCCGGCCATGGACCCGGATCGGGCGGCGAAACTGATGGCTGGCTGGCACCGGGCGGTAGAAAGGGCAAAGGACTGGGAAACCAAGTGATATGAGGACCCAAGCGCATCATTCCAATCAGATAGACATGCTCCATGGCCCCCTTTTGGGGAAGATATTGCTGTTCGCGCTGCCTCTGGCGGCCAGCAGCATATTGCAGCAGCTTTTCAACTCGGCGGATGTGGCGGTGGCCGGGCGCTTCGCCGGCTATCAGGCCCAGGCCGCCGTGGGGGTGAACAGCCCTGTCATCAACCTGCTCATCAACCTCTTCGTGGGCCTGTCCGTGGGCGGGAACGTGGTCATCGCCAACTTCATTGGCCAGCGGAAGGACAGGGAGATACAGGACGCGGTCCACACCGTCATCACCCTGGCGCTCATCAGCGGCGCGTTCCTGCTCTGTCTGGGGCAGGTGGCCGCCCGGCCCATCCTGACCGTCATGGGCACGCCGGAGGACGTGCTGGACCTGTCGGTGCTGTACCTGCGCATCTACTTTCTGGGCATGCCCTTCATTATGGTCTACAACTTCGGCTCGGCGATCCTGCGCAGCGTGGGGGATACCAGAAGGCCGCTGTACTGTCTGACCCTGGCGGGCATCATCAACGTGTGCCTCAACCTGCTGTTCGTGATCGGATTCCACCGGAGCGCCGACGGCGTGGCCATCGCCACGGTGCTCTCGAACGGCGTCAGCTCGGGGCTGGTCATCTTCTTCCTGCTGCGGGAGGATGAGGAGATACGGCTCTACCCCAAAAAGCTGCGGATGAACAGGGACATCCTCGCCCGGGTGGTGCGCGTCGGCGTGCCGGCGGGCATCCAGGGCATGGTGTTCTCCCTTTCCAATGTGTGCATCCAGTCCGCCATCAACTCCTTCGGCTCCGACGCCATGGCCGGCTCCGCAGCGGCCCAGAATTTCGAGTCCTTCACCTTCTTTGTGACCAATTCCTTCAACCAGGCCACCGTCACCTTCGTGAGCCAAAACTACGGCGCACACCAGTTCGACCGGTGCAAAAAGGTGCTGCGGCTGAGCCTGACGGCGGGCTTTCTGTGTACCGGCGCCATGTGCGCCGCGTTCGTCCTGGGCCGGAACACCGTTATACGGGTGTTCACCGTGGAGCCGGCGGTCGTCGACTACGCCCTCATCCGCATGACCCACATCGCCACGTTCGCGTGGCTGGCGGTATTCTATGAGGTCCCGGGCGCGGCCCTGCGCGGGGTGGGCTACTCTCTGACGCCCGCCATCATCACTGTGTTCGGCTCCTGCATCTTGCGGCTCATATGGGTGTTCGTGCTGTTTCCCAATACCGACTCCTTCGGCCGGCTCATGTACGTCTATCCCATCACCTGGCTGGTGACCAGCGTCATGATGTTCACCGCCTATTTCTACCTCCGCAAGAAGGTGTATCACAAGGACGCATTAAGCCGGTAACATTCGTCCAGCCTCGAGGAAATGTGAACGTCCCCGTCCAAATGGACGGGGACGCTTTGCGCTGCAGCGGTATGATACTGTTCAGACGATGCCCTGGGCCATCATGGCCTCGGCCACCTTCAGGAAGCCGGCCACATTGGCGCCCAGCATCAGGTCACCGGGCCGTCCGCACTGGACGGAGGCGTCGTAGCAGGCGCGGTAGATGTTCTTCATGATGGTGTGCAGCCGCTCGTCCACCTCTTCAAAGGACCAGCTCAGGCGCATGGAGTTCTGGCTCATCTCCAGCCCGGAGGTGGCCACGCCGCCGGCGTTGGAGGCCTTGCCGGGGCTGTAGAGCAACCCGGCACCCTGGACCACGGCGATGGCCTCAGGGGTCAGAGGCATGTTGGCGCCCTCGAACACGCCCATGCAGCCGTTGGCCACCAGTGCCTTCGCGCCCTCGGCGTCCATCTCGTTCTGGGAGGCGCAGGGCAGGGCGATGTCGCACTTCACGTTCCAGATGTTCCGGCAGCCCTCGTGGTACTGGGCGGTGGGGACCTCGTCGGCGTAGACGCTGATCCGGGCGCGGCGGGCCTGCTTGATGTCGAACAGCACCTCCAGATCGATGCCGTTGGGGTCGTACACATAGCCCTGGGAGTCGCTCATAGCCACCACCTTGCCGCCCAGCTGCATGCACTTCTCCGCGGCGTACTGGGCCACGTTGCCGGAGCCGGAGATGACCACCGTCTTGCCGGAGAAGCTCTCGCCTTTCAGGTGCTCCAGGGCCTCGGCGGCGTAATAGCACAGCCCGTAGCCCGTGGCCTGGGTCCGGGCCAGGGAGCCGCCGAAGGTCAGCCCCTTGCCGGTGAGGACGCCGGCCTCGAACCGGTCCACGATCCGCTTGTACTGGCCGTACATGTAGGCCACCTCCCGGCCTCCCACGCCGATGTCCCCGGCGGGGGTGTCGGTGAACTGGCCGATGTGGCGGTACAGCTCCGTCATAAAGCTCTGGCAGAAGCGCATGACCTCGGCGTCGCTCTTGCCCTTGGGGTCGAAGTCGGACCCGCCCTTGCCGCCGCCCATGGGCAGGGTGGTCAGGGAATTTTTCAGCGTCTGCTCAAAGCCCAGGAACTTGATGACCGACAGGTTCACGGAGGGATGGAACCGCAGCCCGCCCTTATAAGGGCCGATGGCGGAGTTGAACTGGACCCGGTAGCCCCGGTTGACACGGACCGTGCCGGCGTCGTCCACCCAGGGGACACGGAACTCGATCACCCGCTCCGGCTCCACGAACCGCTCCATCAGGCCGGCCTTCTCCCACTCGGGGTGCTGGTCCATCACCAGCTCCAGGGACTCAAAGACCTCCTGCACGGCCTGCAGGAACTCAGGCTCGTGGCCGTCGCGGCGGCAGACGTCGTCGTAAACACGCTTGAGGTAAGCATTGGAAATCATGGCAGCATATCTCCTATTTATATTTGATTTGTGGGGAGATTATATCATGCTTTTTCTTCATGGACAAGCCGGGCGCATCCATTTTCCGGGAAAAATGATAGGCTTGTGCAGACTGCCGCATCGTCGCATCCTTCACATACCGAAAGACTCTTTTGTCGAATCAGGACGACCAGGCCGCGCATAGTCTGCATGGGGAGGTGATGGCGGCTATGCTGTCGGCCACGTTCATGCTGCTTCTGTCCAGCGCGCTGCTGATGCTGCGGCTGGGGGACAATGGCTCGTCTTTTCCCAGGCCGCTGAAGGCCGAGGAGGAGAGGGAATACGTCCGCCGGGCCATGGAGGGGGATCTGCAGGCCCGCAACGAGCTGATCGAGCACAATCTGCGTTTGGTGATGCACATCATCAAGAAGTACTATACCACCGCCGCCGACGCGGAGGACCTGGTGTCCATCGGCACCATCGGACTGATAAAGGGCGTGTCCACCTACCGCCCGGACAAAGGGGTGCGCCTGGCCACCTACGCCTCCAAGTGCATAGAAAACGAGATCCTCATGCACTTTCGGGGCCAGAAGAAGTCCGCCGGGGACGTGTCCCTGTCCGAGGCCCTGGACACGGACGGGGAGGGGGACGGGCCGGCGCTGCTGGACACCATCTCCACGGACCCGGATATATTGGAGGAGCTGAGCCGCCGGGAGGCGGTGCAGCAGGTCCGTCAGGCGGTGGACCAGGTCCTGGAGGGCCGGGAGGCCCAGGTCATCCGCCTGCGCTACGGCCTGGACGGAAAGCCGCCCATGCCCCAGCGGGAGGTGGCCGCCCTTATCGGCATCAGCCGGTCCTACGTATCGCGCATCGAGAAGAGGGCGCTGGAGAGGCTGCGGGAGCACCTGCAGGAGTGAATACGACAAAATGTGGTGGTGCCGGGTCTTCCGGGACCGCAAAACATGGCCGGACGGCGAAAAAGTACTTGATTTATGCAGGGTTCTATGGTATATTCATTAAAGCAAATGTCCTATTCCTGGAGTGGGTACCGTCCCACTCTTTTTCTTGAGTTAAAAGAATTTGTCAGAAATTGGAAAATCAAGATGAATCGAATCGAAAAGACCGTGTGGGACCTGGCCGAGCCGGTGGTAAAACAGCAGGGACTGGAGCTTTGGGACGTGGAATATGTCACCGAGGGCGGCCAGCGGTACCTGCGGGTGTATCTGGACAGCCCCGACGGGGTGGACCTGGACGCCTGCGAGCGCGTCAGCCGGGCCATGGACCCCATTCTGGACGAGGCGGACCCGGTGCCGGACAGCTATATATTCGAGGTCAGCTCCGCCGGATGCGAGCGGGCGCTGAAGCGCCCCGGGGACTTTGAACAGTTCATGGGCGCGCTGGTGGAGGTAAAGCTATACAGCGCCGCCGACGGCGCCAAGGTATGGACGGGCACGCTCCTGGGCTATGACGGCGGGGACGTGATCATCGACGCCGGCGGGGAGAAACGGTTCACGAAAAAACAAATCGCCAGCGTGCGCCTGCACCTGGA
Organism: uncultured Oscillospiraceae bacterium; assembly: GCA_947627735.1. GTDB lineage: Bacteria > Bacillota > Clostridia > Oscillospirales > Oscillospiraceae > CAJOIG01. The sequence continues at coordinate 57,199 of CANQXG010000006.1, forward strand.
AATGTGACGGAGGACAGAATATGAACGCGGAGTTTTTTGCGGCGATCGAGGATCTGGAGCGGGAGAAGGGCATTCCCCGTGAATATATGTACGACAAGATCAACCAGGCCATGCTGACCGCCTTCCGGAAGGACAACCCGGACGCGGCGGACAACGTGGTGGTGGAGCTGGACGAGGACAAAAAGCGCATCGAGATGTTCGTGGTCACCGACGTGGTGGAGGAGGTGGAGAACCCTGCCGTGGAGATGACCCTGGCCCAGGCCCGGAAGATCTCCAAGCGGGCCAAGGTGGGCGGCCAGATCAAGGTCCCCGTGAACACCAAGGAGCTGGGCCGCATCGCCGCCCAGAACGCCAAGCAAGTCATCATCCAGGGCATCCGCGAGGCGGAGCGGGGCCTGATCTACGACGAGTTCACCACCCATGAGCATGAGATCCTCACCGGTGAGGTGGCCCGCATCGACCCGCGCACCGGCAACGCCTCTCTGAAGATCAGCTCCAACGCCGAGTACACCGACGCGCTGCTGTCCGTCAACGAGCAGATCCGCGACGAGGTGCTCACCGAGGGCAAGCGGATGAAGGTGTACGTCATCGAGGTGCGCAAGTCCGCCCGCGGCCCCCAGGTGCTCATCAGCCGGACCCATCCGGTGCTGGTGAAGCGCCTGTTCGAGCTGGAGGTGCCCGAGATCGCCGACGGCACCGTGGAGATCATGTCCATCGCTCGGGAGGCCGGCTCCCGCACCAAGATGGCCGTGTGGAGCACCGCGGCGGACGTGGACCCCATCGGCGCCTGCGTAGGGCCTCGGGGCGGCCGCGTGTCCAGCGTGGTGGATGAGCTGGGCGGCGAGAAGATCGACATCGTCAAATACAGCGAGATCCCCGAGGAGTATGTGGCCGCGGCCCTGTCCCCGGCGGAGGTGCTGCACGTATACATGGACGAGGAGGGCAAGAGCTGTCGGGTGATCGTGCCCGACAACCAGCTGTCCCTGGCCATCGGCAAGGAGGGCCAGAACGCCCGCCTGGCCGCGAAGCTGACCGGCATCAAGATCGACATCAAGCCGGAGAGCGAGGACTGAAGTCATGGCGGAGCCTGTGCGGATGTGTGTCGGGTGCCGGGAGCGGTCGGCGAAAAAGGAGCTGATCCGCATCGTGCGCACCCCGGCAGGTGAGATCGTGGCGGACGCGGCGGGGAAGACCCCGGGCCGGGGCGCCTACATCTGCCGGAAGGCGTCGTGCCTGGCCAAGGCCCGGAAGAGCCGGGCGCTGGAGCGGGCGCTGGACACGGCCATATCCCCGGAGGACTATGAAAAGCTCACCGCCGCCGTGGAGGCTGCCGGTGGATAAGGCCCTGGGATATCTGGGCCTGGCGGCCAGGGCCGGCAGGCTCACCGTGGGGACGGAGGACTGCGTGAAGGAATCCCGCCGGCGGACTGGCGGGCTGATCGTGGCGGCGTCGGACGCGGGTGAGAGCGCCCTGCGGCAGGCCGCCTTCATGGCCGGGCAGTGCCGGGGCAGAGCGTTCCGCTGCGGGTATACCAAGCAGGAACTGGGCCATGCCGCCGGCCGGGCGGGGCCCGTGGCCCTGGCCATCATATGGGACGAGGGCCTGGCGAAGGCGTTTGAGGCCGCCGCCATAAAGGATCGAGGAAGACAGGAGGAGCGAGTATGAGTTTGATTAAATACCGGGTGCATGAGGTGGCCAAGGACTTTGGCGTCCCCTCCAAGGTGATCATGGAGATACTGACGAGCTATGCTTCCACCCCCAAGAACCACATGCAGGTGCTGGAGGATGAGGAGCTGAGCATCATCTTTGAGTACATGACCCAGCATAACCAGGTGGAGAGCATCGCCGAGGTGTTTGCCGATACGGCTGCACCCGCAAAGCCCGCTCCCGCCGGGAAGCAGGACCAGCCCGCCCAGGGCGATAAGCGCCCCGCCCAGCCCCAGCAGGGACAGGGCCAGGCCGCCGCGCCCGCTCCCCAGCAGCCGAAGCAGCCTAAGCCCGACAAGCCCCATGTGCCCAGACAGCAGCCCCAGAAGAAGGTGGTGGACACCCGCGGCTCCGCCAACACCGACCTGTCCAAGTACGACGAGCGCTTCGACCGCATGGCCGGCGACAAGGCCGACAAGATGAAGCGGGGCAAGGAGAAGATCGGCTCCCGCAACAAGCAGCGCCAGAACACCGCTGCCGCCAGCGCCAAGCGCCGGCAGGAGGAGCGGGACAAGATGCAGCGGCTCCAGTTCGAGATCGCCAAGAAGGCCCCCACCCGTGTGCAGATCCCCGACGAGATCTCCGTGCAGGAGCTGGCCGTGCGCATGAAGAAGAGCGGGGCCGAGGTGGTGCGCAAGCTGGTGAAGATGGGCGTCATGGCGGGCCTGCCCGACGTGATCGACTTCGACACCGCCGCCCTGGTGGCCATGGAGTTCAACTGCAAGATCGAGCACGAAGTGGTGGTGACCGTGGAGGAGCGGCTCATCGACGACCATGTGGACACGGACGAGGAGCTTGTCCCCCGCGCCCCCGTGGTGGTGGTCATGGGCCACGTGGACCACGGCAAGACCTCGCTGCTGGACTATATCCGCAACACGAAGGTGGCCGCTGGGGAGGCCGGTGGCATCACCCAGGCCATCGGCGCGTACGTGGTGGACATCGGCGGCAGCCCCGTCACCTTCCTGGACACGCCGGGCCATGAGGCGTTCACTTCCATGCGCGCCCGGGGCGCCATGGTGACGGACGTGGCCATCCTGGTGGTGGCCGCCACCGAGGGCATCAAGCCCCAGACCGTGGAGTCCATCAACCACGCCAAGGCCGCCAATATCCCCATCGTGGTGGCCATCAACAAGATGGATATGCCCGGGGCCAATCCGGACCGGGTGAAGCAGGAGCTGACCGAGTACGACCTGGTGCCGGAGGAGTGGGGCGGCGAGACCATCGTCTGCCAGATCTCCGCCAAGACCGGCCAGGGCATCGATAACCTGCTGGAGATGCTGGCCCTGCAGACCGAGATGCTGGGCCTGCGGGCCAACCCCAACAGGGCTGCCAGCGGCACCGTCATCGAGGCGCGGCTGGACAAGGGCCGCGGCCCCATCATGACCGTGCTGGTGCAGAACGGCACCCTGAAGCAGGGCGACGTGATCATCGCCGGCACCTCCGTGGGCCGCGTGCGGACCATGATAAACGACAAGGGCCAGCGCGTCACCGAGGCGGGACCCTCCGTGCCCGTGGAGATCGCCGGCATGAGCGAGGTGCCCAACGCGGGCGACACCTTCAATGCCGTGGCCGACGAGCGCATGGCCCGTGAGCTTGTGGAGGAGCGGAAGGCCAAGGAGAAGCTGGCGTCCTCCGCCGCGCCCAAGAAGGTGTCCCTGGACGACCTGTTCGCCCGCATCCAGGAGGGCGAGATGAAGGACTTCAACATCATCGTCAAAGCCGACGTGAAGGGCAGCGCCGAGGCGGTGAAGGCATCGCTGGAGAAGCTGTCCAACGAGGAGGTCCGGGTGCGGGTCATCCACTGCGCCGTGGGCGCCATCAACGAGTCCGACGTGATGCTGGCCTCCACCTCCGGAGCGGTGATCGTGGGCTTCAACGTCCGGCCCGACAACGCCGCCCGGGACAGCGCCGCCCGTGACCACGTGGACGTGCGGCTGTACCGGGTCATCTACGACTGCATCAACGAGATCGAGGCCGCCATGAAGGGCATGCTGGCCCCCAAGTACCAGGAGAAGATCATCGGCCACGCCGAGGTGCGCCAGACCTACAAGGTATCCAAGGTGGGCACCGTGTGCGGCTGCTACGTGCTGGACGGCAAGATCCAGCGCAGCTGCCAAGTCCGTGTGCTGCGGGACAACGTGGTGGTGTACGAGGGCAATCTGGCCAGCCTGCGCCGGTTCAAGGACGACGTGCGGGAGGTCGCCGCCGGCTACGAATGCGGCATGCAGGTGGAGAAGTTCAACGACATCAAGGAGCAGGACGTCATCGAGTGCTTTGTGATGGAGCAGATCAATGGCTAACCATCACATCGACCGGATCAACGACGATATCCGCCGGGTGCTGGCGGAGAAGCTGCGCCAGGTGAAGGACCCCCGCATCCTCCAGCCGGGGGCCATGCTCACCGTCACCCACACCGACACCACCAACGACCTGCGCCACTGCAAGGTGTATGTGAGCGTGCTGGGGACCTTTGACGAGAAGGACATGATGAAGGGCCTGCGGTCCGTGTCCGGCTATCTGCGCCGGGAGCTGGGCCACAGCCTGGACCTGCGGTATACGCCGGAGCTGACGTTCCTGCTGGACGATTCCATCGCCCACGGGGCCTATATCAACCGGCTCATCAACGACCTGGACATCCAACATGACGACAATGACCCTGAATGACTGCCTTGACTATCTGAAAAACAACGACGGATATCTGCTCCTGACGCATATCCGCCCGGACGGCGACACGCTTGGCAGTGCCGCCGCCCTTTGTCATATCCTCCGGCGGATGGGAAAGCGGGCATGGCTCTATCCCAATCCCCAGGTGACGGCCCAGTACGCCCCCTTCGTCGCGCCCTATCTGGCCCCGGCGGACTATGTGCCGGAGCGGATATTGGCGGTGGACCTGGCGTCGGAAAACCTCTTCCCGGAGGGCTGGGGCGGCGGGGCGGTTCAGCTGTGCATCGACCACCATCCCACCAACACCGACTATGCCGAGAACCTGCTGTGCTGGCCCGACAAAGCCTCCTGCGGGGAGATCATACTGGAGCTGGCCAAGGCGCTGGACATGCTGGATGAGGAAACGGCGTCGCTGCTCTACATCGCCGTGAGCACCGACTGCGGCTGCTTCGTGTACGCCAACACCACCGCCGACACCCACCGGGCGGCGGCGGAGCTGATGGAGGCGGGAGCGGACCATAAGAGGCTCAACAAGCTGCTGTTTCGCACCTTCTCCTTCTCCCGGCTGACCCTGGAGGGGATGATCTACGCCGGGATGCGCCGGTATGGGCCGGATCAGTGCGTCACCGTGGCCACGGTGACGCTGGACATGATGGGCGCCAGCGGCGCCACCGAGGACGACTGCGACGATCTGGCGTCCCTGGCGGGCCGGGTGGCGGGCAGCCGGGTCAGCGTGACGGTGCGGGAGATGCGCCCCGGCGTCAGCCGCATCAGCATGCGCAGCTCCGAGGACTTCGACTCCTCGGCTGTGTGCGCCCTCCACGGCGGCGGCGGCCACCGGATGGCCTCCGGCTGCACCATCCAGCTGCCCCCCGACCAGGCCCGGGACAGGATCGTCCGGGACATCCTGGAGGCGCTGTGATGGACGGGCTGCTGCTGGTGGACAAGCCCATGGAGTGGACCAGCATGGACGTGTGCGCCCACCTGAGGGGCGTGCTGCACGAGCGCCATGTGGGCCACACCGGCACGCTGGACCCCAATGCCACGGGGCTGCTGGTGGTGCTGGCGGGGAAGGGCACCAAGGCCGCGAAATACGCGGAGAACGACGAAAAAGGCTATCATGCCCGGCTGCGCCTGGGCACGGTGACGGACACCCAGGACATATGGGGCACGGTGCTGCGCCGGGAGAGCGCGGAGCTGACACGGGAGCAGGTGGAGGCGGTGCTGGACCGCTTCCGCGGCCCGATATTGCAGCTGCCGCCCATGTACTCCGCCATCAAGCGGCGGGGCAAAAAGCTCTATGAGATCGCCCGCCGGGGCGGCGAGGTGGAGCGGGAACCCAGGCCCATCACCATCTCCCGGCTGGAGCTGACCGACCGGGACGAGGCGGGAGACTGGGGACTGGAGATCGACTGCTCCAAGGGCACCTATATCCGCACCCTGTGCCACGACATCGGGGAGGCACTTGGCTGCGGCGGGTGCATGAGCGCCCTGCGACGGGTCCGGGCGGGGCGGTTCACCGTGGACATGGCCCACACTTTGGACGAGATACGCTCCGATCCGGAGGGCTGCCTGCTGCCGGTGGAGCTGATAGGACAAGGAGGGCAGCCATGACGGAGAACATACGGCGGGTGGCGGCCCTGGGATATTTCGACGGCGTCCACCTGGGCCACCAGGCCCTGATGGAGCTGACCCGGCGGCGGGCGGAGGAATTGGGCGTCCGACCGGCGGTTATCACCTTCGACGACCACCCGGACCGGTTCGTCCGGGGCCAGGCCGCGCCCCTTCTCAGCGACAATGAAGGCCGCCGGGCGCTGATCCGGCGGGTGGGGGGCATCGACGACGTGGTCATGCTCCACTTTGACGAGGATTTCATGCACACCCCCTGGGAGGACTTCATCCGCTCCGTGGTGGACGAGCTGGGGGCGGTGCATCTGGTGATGGGCCGGGACTTCTGCTGCGGCTGGCGGGGCGAGGGCCGGGCAGAGCGCATCGCCGCCTGGGGCCGGGAGCACGGCGTGGGCTGCGACATCGTGGACCAGGTGCGCCTGGACGGCGTGGTGGTCAGCTCCACCCACATCCGCTCCCTGGTGGCCGCCGGGGACATGACGGGCGCCGCCCGGTTCCTGGGCCACCCCTACTGCGTGCGCCACAGCGTGGAGCACGGCCATGCCCGTGGCCGCCGGATGGGCGTGCCCACCATCAATTTTCCCCTGCCGCCGGATGTGATCGCGCCCCGGTACGGCGTGTACGCCACCCGGGCCTGGCTGGAGGACGAGCGGTGCGTGGACGCGGTGACCAACGTGGGCGTGCGGCCCACCTTTGAGGGGGACGGCCAGGCCACGGTGGAGACCAATCTGCTGGACTTCGACGGCCAGCTCTACGGTCGGACCGTGCGCATCGATTTTGTGGACTTTCTCCGGCCGGAGGCCCGCTTCCCCGACCAGGCCTCCCTGGCCGGCCAGATACGCGCCGACATCGCCGCCGCCCGGCGGCGTCTGGCGGAGGAGGGTAGCGCGCCATGAGGATACTGGGCATCGACCCCGGCATCGGCACGGTGGGCTTCGGGGTCATCGACGCGGTGAAGGGAAAGAACACCTACGTGGCCTGCGGGGCGGTCACCACGCCCCCCAACACCCATCTCTCGCCCCGGCTGGACATGATCTACAACGACCTCAACGAGCTGATCGTCACCTTCGCCCCGGAGGCCATCGCCATCGAGGAGCTGTTCTTCTCCAAGAACATCACCACCGGCATCGCCGTGGCCCACGGGCGGGGCGTCATATTGCTGAGCGCCTACCGCAGCGGCGTGCCCGTGTTCGAGTACACCCCCATGCAGGTGAAGCAGGCGGTGGTGGGCTACGGCAATGCCAAGAAGAACCAGGTCATCTACATGGTCCAGCGGCTGCTGGCCATGAAAACGCCCCCCAAGCCGGACGACGCGGCGGATGCCCTGGCCCTGGCCATATGCCACGCCAGGAGCATGACCAGCCGTCTGGGACAGGAAGGAGAGTCGGACGCATGTTCTACCATCTGAGCGGCACCATCACCGATATGGAACCCGGCCTGGCCGTGATCGACTGCGGCGGCGTGGGCTTCGCGGTCAATACCAGCGCCTACACCGTCGGCCAGCTGCACCGGGGGGAGAGGGCGAAGCTGTATATCTCCGAGCAGGTCCGGGAGGACGCCTTCGACCTGTACGGCTTTGCCACCCAGGGGGAGAAGCGGTGCTTCGACATGCTGATCTCCGTTTCCGGCGTGGGACCGAAGGCGGCGCTGTCCATCCTGTCCGCCGGCTCGCCGGAGAAGGTGTGTATGGCCGTGATGAGCGACGACGAGCGCGCCCTCATCGCCGCCCAGGGGGTGGGAAAGCGCCTGGCCCAGCGGATCATCCTGGAGCTGAAGGACAAGATCCAGAAGCAGACCGAGGGCATGGCCCTGCCGGAGGTGGGCGGCGCAGCCGTCCAGAGCACGGCGGAGGCGGGAAAGCTGGCGGACGTGGTCAGCGCCCTCACCGCCCTGGGCTATACCCGGGCGGAGTGCACCGCCGCCCTGAAGGGTCTGGAGCTGGAGGACATGACGCTGGAAAACGCCATCCGCGCCGCCCTGCGCAACATCTCCAGCCGCGCCTGATAAGCGCCATCTGACGAGAGGGGAGTGACGAGCCATGAGCATAAACTTTTCCGACGAGGGACCTGAACAGGTCCTGACCACCGCCGCCTTCCGGCCTGAGGACGCCACCGAGGCGTCCCTGCGGCCCAAGCGCCTGGAGGACTATACCGGCCAGGAGAAGGCCAAGGACAACCTGGCTGTGTTCATCCAGGCGGCCAAGCTGCGCAACGAGCCGCTGGACCACGTGCTGCTCCACGGCCCCCCGGGCTTGGGCAAGACCACCCTGGCCGGCGTCATCGCCAACGAGATGGGCGTGAACATGCGCATCACCTCCGGCCCCGCCATCGAAAAGCCCGGGGACCTGGTGGCGCTGCTGACCAATCTGCAGGAAAACGACATCCTCTTTCTCGACGAGATCCACCGGCTGAACCGGTCGGTGGAGGAGATCCTCTACCCGGCCATGGAGGACTTTGCCATCGACATCATCCTGGGCAAGGGTCCCTCCGCCAACTCCATCCGGCTGGACCTGCCTCACTTCACCCTCATCGGGGCCACCACCCGCTCAGGGCAGCTGTCCGCGCCTCTGCGGGACCGGTTCGGCGTGGTGCTGCGTCTGGAGCTGTACTCCGTGGAGGACCTGCGCCGGATCGTGGAGCGCAGCGCCGGCATCCTGGGCGTAGAGGTCGAGCCTGACGGCGCCATAGAGATCGCCTCCCGCAGCCGGGGCACGCCCCGTATCGCCAACCGGATGCTCAGGCGGGTGCGGGACTTCGCCCAGGTGAGGGGAGAGGGGGTCATCACCCGCTCCATCGCCAATGAGGCGCTGCTGAGCCTGGAGGTGGACCAGGCGGGCCTGGACAGCGTGGACCGGCGGATGCTGCGCAGCATCATAGAGCTGTACAACGGCGGGCCGGTGGGCCTGGAGGCCCTGGCCGCCACCATCAACGAGGAGGCTGTCACCCTGGAGGACGTTTATGAACCCTATCTGCTGCAGCAGGGATATCTGACCCGGACCATGCGGGGCCGGTGCGTCACCCAGAAAGCCTATGAGCACCTGGGCATCGCCTATTTGGGCCAGCAGCGGATGGACATGAACTGAATATCCGGCGAAATTTGCATAAAAAGCTCGTTATCTGTCAATTTTTCCCTGAAATTCGCAACAAAATTTGTAAAAAATGCTTGACTTCTCGTTGGAACGAGCTATAATTACTGGTGTGTTATTATAATTATACAACCGAAACGGATGAACAGCTGCAATCTCTTGCCAGGGCCCAGGCGCCCGGCGCGGAAGAGGCCCTGGCGGAGAGATATGTGCGCATCGTGCGTATGTGCGCCCGACCGTATTTCCTCATCGGCGGGGACAGCGAGGACCTGATCCAGGAAGGGATGCTGGGCCTGCTGTCCGCCATACGGGAGTTTGATCCGGCGAAGGGCGCAGCCTTCAAGACCTATGCCCAGGCGTGTATCCTCAACCGTATCCGATCCGCTGTCCGCAGCGACCAGCGTTTGAAAAACGCCCCGCTGAACGACGGCGTGTCCCTTGATGAAGTCCTCTCAGATGAATCCCAGTCCCTAGGCGGCAACTTTTATGCACGCAGTCCCGAGGAGCAGGTTCTAGCCAGAGAGACCGACAAAGAATTTATTTCCGCCTATTCACGGTGCTTGTCAAAATTGGAAGCCCAGATCCTCCGCCTGTATCTGGACGGTCTTTCCTACGGAGAGATCGCCGAGGCCGCAGGCAGGGATGCCAAGGCTGTGGACAACGCCGTGCAGCGCATTCGGCGCAAACTGGCGAAACTGCCCTTCGGCGAAAACAGCGTTAGCTGATCGCAATAAAAAATGCCCGTATGGGAAAACTTTCTAAAGAGAGGAACCAAAATGTACGAAGACAAGACCCTTGTATGCAAGGAATGCGGACAGCAGTTCGTGTTCACCGCCGGTGAGCAGGAGTTTTATGCGGAGCGCGGCTTCCAGAATGAGCCTCAGCGCTGCAAGGCCTGCCGCGACGCCCGCAAGGCCGCTGCCCGCGGTCCCCGGGAGTTCTTCACCGCTGTCTGCGCCAACTGCGGCGGCGAGGCCCGCGTTCCCTTTGAGCCGAAGAGCGACCGTCCTGTGTATTGCAGCGAGTGCTTTGCCAAGATGCGCGCCGGCGAGCTGTGATCCATACACGGAAAAAATAGGGGGAGCCAAAGGGCTTCCTCTATTTTTATGTTGAAATCCCCGCTTTTGGGGGATATAATAGCACTCAGAAAAATTCTTTCGGAGGAACTGAAATGTACCAGATCACTAAAGACACCATCGTCGCCGAGATCATGATGAACGCCCCTGTGACCCAGCCCCTGTTCCTGGAGATCGGGATGCACTGCCTGGGCTGCGCCCTTGCCACCGGCGAGAGCGTGGAGCAGGCCTGCATGGTCCACGGCGTGGAGGTGGAACCCTTCGTCAAGAAGGTGAACGAGTACATCGCCGCCAACGCCTGACGAACGCGGCGGCGGGGTGACCCGCCGCCTTTTTTTATCGCTATGGTACATCTTTCGCCCCGCCTGGCGGCTGTGGCGGCGCTTGTCGCCCCCGGCGCACGGGCGGTGGACGTGGGCACCGATCACGGCATGATCCCCGTCTGGCTCGTCCAGGCGGGGATATGTGAGCATGTGCTGGCCACGGACATCCGCCCCGGGCCGCTGGCCGCGGCGGCGGAGCTGATCGCCAGGACCGGAACCGGCGGGCACATCGACACCATGCTCACCGACGGCCTGCAGGGCGTGGAGCCGGGGCTATGGGACACGGTGATCATCGCCGGCATGGGGGGCGAGACCATCGCCGCCATCCTGGCCGGGGCGCCCTGGACCCGGGAGGCCCGGCTCATCCTGGAGCCACAGAGCAAGCGGGCGCACCTGCGCCGATTCCTGTGCGCATCGGGCTACCGGATCGGCACGGAGCGTCTGACGGAGGACGCCGGGCGCATCTATCCCGTGCTCACCGCCACCGGCGGGGAGCCGGATACATACACCCCGGCGGAGCTGTGCCTGGGAAAGTGGGAGGCCATCGGCGGCGACCCGCTGCTGGCACCCTACATGGACCGGCTCATGGCCCGGACGGAGAAGGCCGCGCCCTATGACGGGGAGGCGGCGGCGCTACTGGAGGAACTGCGGAATCTGAGAGGGAGGCTGGACACATGACCACCGTGGGGGATATATTCGATCTGCTGAATGAGAAGGCGCCGGTGGAGAGCCGGATGTCCTTCGATAACGTGGGGCTGCTGGTGGGCCGGCGAACCGCCGCCGTGAGCCGCGTGCTGACGGCGCTGGACATCACCGACGAGGTAATCGGCGAGGCGGCGTCGCGGGGCTGTGAGATCATCGTCAGCCACCACCCGCTGTTTTTCGAGCTGAAGGCCGTCTCCGACGGCAGCTGGGAGGGGGAGATGGCCCTGTCCCTGGCGGAGAAGGGCATCGCCGCGGTTTGCATGCACACCAACCTGGACGCGGCGTCCGGCGGCGTCAACGACGCGCTGATGGCCGCGCTAGGGGGTACAGTGCGCGCCGTGCTGGAGCCGGAGAGCGGCATCGGCCGGGTGGGCACGCTGGCCGCGCCCATGGAGATGGACGCGTTTTTGCCCCTGGTGAAGGGCGTCCTGCATGCCAACGGCCTGCGCTATCACGACGCCGGCAGGCCGGTGGAGCACCTGGCGGTGTGCGGCGGCTCCGGCGGCGGGGAGATGGCCCTGGCAGCTGCGGCGGGGTGCGACACCTATGTGACGGCGGACGTGAAATACCACCAGTTCCTGCAGGCAAAGCACCTGGGACTGAACCTCGTGGACGCGGGCCATTTCAACACGGAGAACGTTGTGGTGCCGGTGCTGGCTCAGTGGCTCCGGGAGGCGTTCCCGGTCCTGGAGGTGCTCATCAGCCAGGTCCACGGCCAGACGGAGCGGTATTTCTGAGAATAAAAACTTTGTCATAACGAAACCCTCCGGGGCGTATGTTTTAGCAAACATGCCTTGGAGGGATTTTTGTGGACAGCATCTATGAAGATATTGCCCGCAGGACGGACGGGGACATCTATCTGGGCGTCGTCGGACCGGTGCGGACGGGGAAATCGACCTTCATCAAGCGTTTCATGCAGACGCTGGTCATCCCCAACATTGAAAACGTATATAAGAAAGAGCGCGCCCGGGACGAACTGCCCCAGTCCGGCTCCGGTCGGACCATCATGACGGCGGAGCCGAAATTCGTGCCCGAGGAGGCGGTGGAGCTGTCCCTGGGCGGCCAGACGGCGGCCCGGATGCGGCTGATCGACTGCGTGGGGTACATGGTCCCCGGGGCGGAGGGCCTGTATGAGGACGGCGCGGAGCGGATGGTCACCACGCCCTGGTACGACCATGAGATCCCCATGACCCAGGCGGCGGAGGAGGGGACCCGGAAGGTGATCGCCGAGCACTCCACCATCGGCCTGGTGATCACCGCCGACGGCTCGTTCGGGGAGATCCCCCGGGAGAATTACCTGGCGGCGGAGGAGCGGGTCATACGGGAGCTGCAGGAGATCGGAAAGCCCTTCGCCGTGCTGGTGAACAGCGCAAGCCCCGACCAGCCCGCCGCGCTGGACCTGGCCGAGCAGCTCTCCCAGCAGTACCGGGTGCCCTGCATGGCGGTGAACTGCCAGGAGATGACCGACGAGGACATCCACGCCGTGATGGAGGCGGTGCTGTTCCAGTTTCCCCTGCAGGAGCTGAGCTTCTGGCTGCCGGCCTGGGCGGAGGCGCTGCCGGAGGACAGCGAGCTGAAAAAGACGCTGTACGCCATGGTGATGGGTGCCGGCGAGACCATGGACGCGCTGACGGACGCCTACCGGTGCGTGGAGCAGCTGGGCGGCAGCGAGCTGATAAGCGCCGCCAGGATCAGCGCCGTGCAGCCCGGGGCGGGCACGGCCTCCGCCGTCATCGAGCTGGAGCCGGGGCTGTATTACAAGACCATCAGCGAGCAGTCCGGCTTCGACATCGCCGACGACGGGGATCTGATGGAGCTGCTTAGGAGCCTGAAGCGGGTGAAGGGGGAGTACGACCACGTCCACCAGGCCCTGGAGCAGGCCCGGGAGACGGGCTACGGCATCATCATGCCCGGCCCGGAGGAGATGGAGCTGGAGGAGCCGAAGATCGTCAGCCGGGCGGGCCGGTACAGCGTGCGCCTGAAGGCCAGCGCCCCCGCCATCCACCTGTTCCGTACCCAGGTGGAAACGGAGGTGTCCCCAGCCGTGGGCGGGGAGAAGGCCTCGGAGCAGATCGTCAGCTTCCTTCTGCAGGGCTTCGACGGGGACATGAACCGGCTGTGGGAGTCCAATATCTTCGGAAAATCCCTGTACGACATCGCCGAGGAGGGCCTCACCGCCAAGCTGCAGCGCATGCCGCCCAACATCCGCAACCGCCTGCGGGGCACCATCCAGCGGCTGGTGAACGACGGCGGATACAGCCTGATCTGCCTTATCATATAAGGGAATGACCACAAAACCGTTGCGCCTTCAGCCCGATCGGGGGTATAATGGCCTCAGGCCGTTATACCCCCATTTTTCGCCCCATGCCGCCGGGAATAGATGTCCCCGGCCCGTCATAAGCTGAAGCGAGGTGGGGGTGGAACGATGCGTTTTATCAAGTGGTGGTTCCCGCTGGCGGCTGCGGCGCTGCTGGCGGCGGCAGTGCTCGTCCATGGCCGGTATGCCGCCGTGCAGACGGACGCGGCGCCGCCGCCGGTGCTGCTGATCGACCCGGGCCACGGCGGCGCGGACGGGGGCGCCGTGGCGGCGGACGGCACGCGGGAGAGCGACATCAACCTGGACATCGCCCTGCGGCTGCAGGCATTGTGCCGGTTCTGGGGCGTGGACGCGGTGATGACCCGCACCGGGGACGACATCGACTATCCCGCCGGGGCGGACACCATCGCGGCGAAAAAGGTGGCCGATCAGCACGCCCGCCTGGCCCTGATCAACGGCACGCCCGGAGCGGTGCTGCTGAGCATCCACCAGAACAAATATCCCGCCTCAGCGCCCCACGGCATCCAGGTGTTCTACGGCCCCCAGGCCGGCTCCCAGGACCTGGCCCGGCTGACCCAGGCGGCGCTGACGGAGCAGCTCTGTCCCGACAACCGGCGGGTGGCCGCCCCTGCGGAGGGCAGCATCTATCTGATGAAAAACGCCCGGTGTCCCGCCGTGCTGGCGGAGTGCGGGTTTCTGTCCAATCCCGGCGACCTGGCCGCGCTCCAGACCGGAGGATACCGGCTGAAGCTGGCGGCGGTGCTGCTGGCCGGGTATATGCAATACATAAGAGGTGTGGACCCATGAAAGAGAAGAGCGTATTTTTCTGTACCGCCTGCGGCTATGAGACCAGCCGCTGGCAGGGCCAGTGCCCCGGCTGCCGGGCCTGGAACACCCTGGTGGAGGCCCCCGCCGCACCCAAGGTGGCGGAAAAGGCCCGGCCCCTGCGCCGGGCTATGCCCCGGAAGCTGGCGGAGCTGGACGGGAGCGACGAGCTGCGCTTTTCCACAGGGATCGCGGAGCTGGACCGGGTGCTGGGCGGCGGCGCCGTGCGGGGGTCCATCGTGCTGTTTGGCGGCGCGCCCGGCATCGGCAAGTCCACGCTGCTGCTGCAGGCATGCGGCAGCATGGACCCGGAGGAGAGCATCCTGTATGTCACCGGCGAGGAGAGCGAGCACCAGCTGAAGATGCGTGCCCGGCGGCTGAACGTGGAGCGGGAGAACCTGCAAGTGCTGGCGGGCACGGACATCAACGACGTGATCGCCGCCATCGAGGACCTGCAGCCGGCCATCGTGATCATCGACTCCGTGCAGACGGTGTACGATCCCACGCTGAACACCGCCCCCGGCAGCGTGGGACAGGTGAAGCAGTGCGCCATGGAGATCATGCAGCTGGCCAAGACCACCGGCTTCACCGCCTTTGTGGTGGGCCACGTGAACAAGGAGGGCGCCATCGCCGGCCCCAAGGTGCTGGAGCACATGGTGGACTGCGTGCTCTACTTCGAGGGGGACGGCAGCCTGAGCTACCGCATCCTCCGGGCGGAGAAGAACCGCTTCGGCTCCACCAATGAGATCGGCGTGTTCGAGATGGTCAGAGAGGGCCTGCGCCAGGTGCCCAATCCCTCGGAGGTCATGCTGGCGGGCAGGCCCTCCGGCGTGCCGGGCACGTGCGTGGCCTGTGTGATGGAGGGCAGCCGGCCCATCCTGGCGGAGGTCCAGGCCCTGGTGACGCCTACAGGCTTCTCCGCGCCACGGCGCACCTCCAATGGCTTTGATTACAACCGGCTGTACCTGCTGCTGGCGGTGCTGGAAAAGCGGGGCGGCATGAACGTGAACGCCTGCGACGCCTATATGAACGTGGTGGGCGGCCTTACCCTGGACGAGCCCGCCGCCGATCTGGCCGCGTGCCTGGCCATCGCCTCCAGTTTCCGGGACACGCCCCTGCCGGACAAGCTGGCGGCAGTGGGGGAGGTGGGCCTCACCGGGGAGATACGCTCCGTGCAGGCCCTGGACCAGCGGCTGGCGGAGATCGCCCGGCTGGGCTTTGAACAGTGCGTGCTGCCCAGCCGCATCCGGGGACAGCTGAAAACACCCAAGGGGTTGGAGCTGATCTACGTAAAGACCCTGCGGGAGGCCGTGGAGAAGACCCTGTGACGGTCCTGATAGGGGAGAGGTACCGCCCGGCGCTGGCGGAAAGCCTTGCGGCGCAAGGGTTAGAGGCATTTTGGCTGCCCAATGACCCGGCGCTGGACAAGCGCCTGGCGGGCCACGCCGATCTGAGCCTGTTCCGGGCCGGGCGGCACATCTTCGCGGCGGAGGAGATAGTTCCTGTTATTGTTAGTTTTTTAACTAACAGGGGATACACCGTATCCGCCGTATCCGGGCTGGGCGGGACCTATCCCAGGGATGTGCCGCTGTGCATCTGCGCCACGGGTGACTATACTATATATGATCCCCGCACAGCCGACGCCCGGGCCGTGGCTGCCGCCGGCGGCATACCGGTGCATGTGCGCCAGGGCTACGCTCGCTGCGCTGCGGCGATCGTGGATGAACAGTCCATCATCACGGCGGACGCAGGCGTTTCCAGAGCCGCGAAAAAAGCGGGCATGGACGTGCTGGACATCGCGCCGGCACATATCATATTGGAAGGCTACGATACAGGGTTCATCGGCGGGGCGTCATTCTTGATAGATAATAATATGTATTTCACCGGAACGCTGGACGATCACCCGGACGGAGAGCGGATCGTCCGTTTCATCGCCGGGCACGGCAAAAAGCCTGTTTTCCTCACGGACAGGCCCATCTTCGATATAGGCGGCGCCATCCCCCTATAGACCTCCCCTAAATTCGGCATAATATTAATTATGCCGAATTATTTGTCTATTTTGCCACTGGACAGGCCTGCCCCTCTCTGGTATTATTAGGAGTTGCTGGAGGGAACGCAAATGAGCTATCAGACCGAGGCGCCCCGGGTGCTGCGGGAATTTCTCGTGTATCACGACACCATCAAGGGCCAATCCAAGCGCACCGTGGATTCCTATTATATGGATCTGCGCACCTTCACAAGATATCTCTACATCAGCCGGGACCTGGTGCCCAGGGACACGGCTCTGGAGGACGTGGATATCAGCGGCGCGGACCTGGACTTCTACGGCGCCGTCACCCTGGCGGAGGTGTACGACTTTCTGGCGTACCTGTCCCGGGACCGGGAGCTGAACGCCGCCAGCCGGGCGCGGATGATAACCAGCCTGAAGGGATTTTACAAATACCTCACCGTCAAGACGAAGCAGCTGACCGCCGACCCGGTCCAGGACCTGGACAGCCCCAAGCTGAAAAAGTCCCTCCCCCACTATCTGTCCCTGGACGAGAGCCGCCGCCTGCTGGGTGCGGTGGACGGAAAGAACCGGGAGCGGGATTACTGCATACTGTGCCTGTTTCTCAACTGCGGGCTTCGGATATCGGAGATGGTGGGCCTGAACCTGACGGACATCCGCGCCGACAGCCTTCTTATCCACGGCAAGGGCAACAAAGAGCGGGTGGTCTATCTCAACGACGCCTGCGTCCAGGCGCTGAACGACTGGCTGGCGGTGCGCAAGACCATCGCCGCCATAGACAAAAACGCGGTGTTCCTTTCCAACCGGCGCACCCGCATGAGCGTGGACTCCATCCAGGTGATGGTCCGCAAGACGCTTTTGAAGGCCGGGCTGGACCCCAGCCAGATCTCCCCCCACAAGCTGCGCCACACCGCCGCTACCCTGATGCTGCAAAACGGCGTGGATGTGCGCACCCTCCAGGAGGTACTGGGCCACGAGAGCCTGAACACCACCCAGATATACACCCACATCGCCAACGCGGAGCTGAAAAAGGCGGCGGCGGCCAATCCCCTGGCGGGCTTCGCCCCGAAGAAAGACGATCGGCAGGAGTGAACGGACATGGTATTTTCCAGCATACTGTTTTTATTTATATATCTGCCCATAGTGCTGGCGGTATACTACCTGGTCCCCTCCCGGTGGCGGAATCTGTGGCTGTTCATCGTGAACCTGGTGTTTTACGGCTGGGGCGAGCCGGTGTATATCCTGCTGATGGTGTTCTCCATCTGGCTGAACTATGTCAGCGGCCTTCTCATCGGCAAATATGTCCCTGTGGAGAAGAAAAAAGCCCGGATCGTACTGGCGGTCAACACCGTGGCGAACCTGGCGATGCTGTTCTTCTTCAAATACTTTGACCTGGTGGCGGAAACGCTGAGCCTGATCCCCGGGGTACGGGTGCCCAAGCTGGGGCTGAGCCTGCCCATCGGCATCAGCTTTTACACCTTCCAGACCATGAGCTACCCCATCGACGTGTACCGGGGCGACAGCTATGTGCAGAAAAATTTCATCAAATTCGGCACCTTTGTGGCCCTGTTCCCCCAGCTGATCGCCGGCCCAATCGTCCGCTACAAGGACATTGCCCGGCAGCTGGACAAGCGCCATGAGTCGCTGGACCAGTTCGCCGACGGCGTGCGGCGGTTCGTGGTGGGCCTGGGGAAAAAGGTGCTCATCGCCAACAACGTGGGACTGCTATGGGACGTGTACGCCAACGCCGGCGCCGGCGAACTCACCTTTGTGGGCAGCTGGCTGGCGGCCGTCGCCTTCTCCCTGCAGATCTATTTTGACTTCTCCGGCTACTCGGACATGGCCATCGGCCTGGGAAAGATGCTGGGGTTCGAGTTTCTGGAGAACTTCAATTACCCCTATATCTCACGGACCGTCACCGAGTTCTGGAGGCGCTGGCACATCAGCCTGAGCACCTGGTTCCGGGATTACGTGTACATCCCCCTGGGCGGCAGCCGCAAGGGCCTGCCCCGGCAGCTTCTCAATCTGCTGATCGTGTGGTCCCTCACGGGGCTGTGGCACGGCGCCAGCTGGACGTTCCTGTTCTGGGGGCTGTATTACGCCTTCTTCCTGATCCTGGAGAAGCTATTTTTGCTGAAATGGCTGGACAGGCACAAGGCCGTGGGCCACGTCTACACCCTGCTGGTGGCCGTATCCGGCTGGGTCATCTTCCAGCAGACAAGCGTGAGCCAGACGCTGGTGTTCTTCCGGGCCATGTACGGCCTCGGCCAGGCGGGCTTCTGCACCGGGCGGGACCTCTATTATATGGCCGGGTACGGCCCGCTGCTGCTGGCGGCCTGCTTTGCCAGCCTCCCGGCGGGACGGGCGCTGTTTGCCCGCCTGCCGGAAAAGCTCCGGTCCGCAGCCGTGCCGGCGCTGATCGCGCTGGTGCTGGTGATCTCCACCGCCTATCTGGTGGACTCCACCTACAACCCCTTCCTGTACTTCCGCTTCTGAGGTGACGCGATGAAAAAGACATGCCAGATCATCGCCATAGCGGTGTTCCTGCTGTTCATCGGCGGGTTCTTCGTGCTGAATATCGTCACGCCGGACCGGGAGTTCTCCCCTCAGGAGAACAAATACCTGCAAATGCTGCCGGATTTCTCCTTCAAGGCGCTTTTCTCCGGGAAATTCACCAAGGATTTTGAGGACTACACCACCGAGCAGTTCGCCTTCCGGGACGCCTGGATCACCATGAAGGCCCGGTGCGAGCTGCTCAGCGGCAAAAAGGAGAATAACGGCTCTTACTACTGCGGCGACACCATCCTGCCCGACTTCGACGATCCCGGTCAGGCGGAGATCGACCGGCGGGCGGACTTTGTCGATGCCCTGGCCGAGGCCGTGGACGCGCCGGTCTATTTCGGCCTCATTCCCGGCGCCACGGAGATCAACGCCTCCCTCCTGCCCAAAAACGCCCCCGCCGACAGCCAGCAGACGGTGCTGGACTGGGCCTATGGCCGCGTGCGGTCCACCGCCGGCAACATCGACCTCGCCTCCGCCCTGGGCGCTCACAAGGACGAGTATATCTTCTATCGCACCGACCACCACTGGACAAGCCTGGGGGCCTATTACGGCTACACCGCCCTGTGCGAGAGCATGGGTCTGACCCCCTCCCCCCTGTCGGCCTATGACCGGCAGACGGTCAGCGAGGATTTCTGCGGCACCACCTGGTCCTCCTCCGGCTTCACGTGGGTCAAGCCCGACACCATCGAGACCTTCGTGCCCGACGACGGGTCCGTCACGGTGATGAACCTGGAAAAACAGCCACCCGTGGCCGGACCTTTGTACGACACGTCCTTCCTGGACGTGAAGGACAAATACTCCATGTTCCTGGGCGGCAACTCCGCCCTGCGCAGCATCGACACCGGCCACGACGGCCCCACCCTGCTGATCGTGCGGGACTCCTACACGGACAGCCTTGTCCCCTTCCTGCTGGAGCACTTCTCCCGCATCGACCTGGTGGACCTGCGCTATTACCGGGACTCCCTGGCCCGGTATATCGAGGATAACGGCTTTGACAGTGTGCTGGTGCTGTACAGTGTGAGCAACTTCACCACGGACCAGAACCTGTTCCTGCTGGCCATGTAAAATAAGGAGGAAGCCATGAAAGTGACCCTTGACCCCGGCGCCCATATGCCCACCCGCGCCCACCCCACCGACGCGGGGCTGGACCTGTACGCCCCCCGCACCGTCGTCATCCCCGCCCGGGGCGGCGCCACGGTGGACACCGGCGTGCACGTGGCCATCCCGGAGGGCTATGTGGGCATGCTTAAGAGCAAGAGCGGCCTGAACGTGAAAAAGAACATCCTGGGCGAGGGCGTCATCGACGCGGGTTATACCGGACCCATCGTGGTGAAGCTGTATAACCAGGGCGACGAGGACGTGACCGTGGAGGCGGGGCAAAAGCTGATCCAGCTGGTGATCCTGCCCATCCTGACCCCGGCGCTGGAGCTGGCGGACAGCCTGGAGGACACCGACCGGGGCGCCGGCGGCTTCGGCAGCACCGGCGCGTGAGATAAAAGCTATAATAAAAGGACCGCACGCATCGCGTGCGGCCCTTTTTGTTCACTCAGTTTCCGGTTCGGGCGGGGACGGCTGGACCGCGCCCTTGGTCGGCTCCGCCGGCGGGAAGAGGATCTCCGCCTTGAACAGGTCCCCGTCCAGTGTGAGCCGCAGCTGGCCTCCCATCAGATCCGTGAGGCTCCGGGCGATGGAAAGCCCTAAGCCGCTGCCCTCGGTGCTCCGGGAGCTGTCGCCCCGGACGAACCGCTCCATCAGCTCGTCCGCCGGGATGTCCAGCGGCGCCCGGGAGGTATTTTTCAAGGCCACGGACACCTGCTCCCCGTCCGCTTCCAGGTCGAAATAGGCCCGCGTGCCCGGCTGGGCATATTTGAGCACGTTGCCGGCCAGGTTGTCCAGCACCCGGCCCAGCAGCCGGGGGTCCGCCAGGATCAGCCTCTCCCCCTCCGGCAGGTGCAGCACCGGCTCGATGCCGGCGGCTTTCATGCGCTCGGTGTACTCCCCCGCCGTCTGGGCCAGCAGCTCCCGCACGTCGAACACCTCAGCGTTGACGGTCACCGCCCCGCTGGCGGCCCGGGAGGCCTCCACCACGTCGGTGGTGAGCTTTTTCAGTTTGGCGCTCTGCCGGTCCAGCACCTCCAGATACTCCTCGCGCTCCTGCTCCGGCAGGTCCGGTTCTTTGAGCAGCTGGACATAGTTGACGATGGAGGTCAAGGGCGTTTTCAGGTCATGGCTGACGTTGGTGATCAGCTCCGTCTTCATCCGCTCGGAGCGCATCTGCTCCTCCACGGCCAGGGCCATGCCGTCGCCGATGCTGTTCAGGTCCCGGCCCAGGTCCTTCCACACCATGTGCAGCTTGTCTGCGTCCACCTTATAGTGCAGGTCCCCCGCGGCCAGAGCGGCGGAGGCGGAGCGGATGCGCTTGGCCTCCAGGCCCCACCTGACGGCGCAGGGGATCAGCGCCAGATCGAACAGCACCACCAGCACGGAGATGCTGTTTTCTATGAGCAGCCCCCACAGTACCCCGGCGATGTTGGCGGCCAGCACGCCCAGCATGATGGTCATCGGGGACACCTGCAGGATGATCCAGCGCAGCAGCAGCCTTTTGCGGAACACCTTCGCCGCCACCTGATCGGCCAGGCAGCAGGCAGCCGCGGCCAGCCCCCAGAGGGTCAGTACCGTGTTGATGGTATCAAAGCGCACGCCCAGCGGGGTCAGGGCGACCCACAGATCCATCCTGTTCATCCATCGGTTGACCAGCCGCAGGCCTAGCCCCGCCGCGGCCACCAGCAGGACGGCCAGCAGGTCGAAGGGCACCCGGCCCAGCAAGGTCAGATCTCCCCTCCTGCCCTCCAGCACCGACGCCGTGAGGACGAGGACAAGGCTCACCACCGCCAGCACCGCCCCCAGGATGGCCGCGGGCAGGATGGCGTTCCGGACGGGATAGACGTGCTGGAAAATATAATACTCCGTGTAGCAGCCCTCGTAGGGTTCCACCGGCAGGTTCACAAAGCCGCTGATGTCATAGGTCCGCCCGTCCTCCAGCGTGACATGCAGGGGATAGTCCAGCACGTGGCGGGACCTCTCCGTGCGGGTGTCGGCCAGGATGTCCCCGGTGCCGGCGTCCGCCACCACGTAGGAGAAGGCCTTTCCGCCCCAGCCGCCCAGCTCCGTGCTCTGCGGCTCCTCCAGCCAGGAGAGATTGGCCGCCGCGTTGGACAGGCAGGCGCTGACATAGTCCTGGCACATGCCCGTCTGCTCGAAGCTGACGTCGCCGGCGTACCAGCCGTCCATCAGCAGGCTGCGGAACATGACCGCCGTCGGCACCGCTACCGTCACGCCCAGGCAGAACAGCGCCAGCATCAGCCCCCGGAACCACAGCTTTCTCATCACCGCTCTCATCGCCGCTTACCCCTCGATCTTATAGCCCTTTCCCCAGACCACTTTCAGGTACCGCGGCTCCGCCGGATCGATCTCCAGCTTCTCCCGCAGATGGCGGATGTGCACGGCCACCGTGCCCTCCGCGCCCATGGGCTTATCCTGCCACACCCGGCGGTATATCTCCCGGCTGGAGAACACCTTCCCCGGATTTTCCATGAAGAACTTCAAAATGTCGTATTCCTTGGGCGTGATGGTGATCTCCTCGCCCTCCACGCTGACAGTTTTCGTTTCATCGTCCATCTCGATGCCCCCCAGGGTGAGGACGGCGGGCCGGTCCTGCTTCTCCCCCAGACGCATGTACCGGCGCAGCAAGGCCCGCACCCGGGCCAGCACTTCCTGGGCGTTGAAGGGCTTGGTCACATAGTCGTCCGCCCCCAGCTCCAGACCCATGATCTTGTCCTCGTCCTCGCTCTTGGCGGTGAGCAGGATCACGGGCACGTTGCTCCGCTGCCGCAGGATGGTCAGCGCGGACACCCCGTCCATCTCCGGCATCATGATGTCCAGCAGGATCAGATGGATCTCCCGGTTGGAGACCAGATCCAGCGCCTCCTGGCCGTTGGCGGCCTCCAGCACGTCGTATCCCGCGCCGGTGAGATATATATTCAGCGCCCGCCGGATGTCCCGGTCGTCGTCGCAGATCATTACCGTGTACACACGCTTCGCCTCCTTTTTTCCACCTTTTAAGGTACCACATCAGCCGGGGATAAAAAAGAGGGTAATTCTTAAGATTTCCTTAAAAATCGACCATAAAAAACGCCCCGGAGCTTCTCCGGGGCGTCTGAGGGAGGCGCTTATTCCTCCTCCGGGATCACCGTTTCCCGCTGGATGAAGGCCCGCAGGGAGTTGAGCACCGCCAGCAGCGCCACCCCCACGTCCGCGAACACCGCCAGCCACAGCGGGCAGGTGCCGAACATGTCCAGCACCAGTATCACCGCCTTGAAGCCCAGGGCGAAGAGGATGTTCTGGCGCACGATGGAGCGGGTGTGCTTGGCCACGTCCAGGGCGTTGACCACCTTGCTGGGTTCCGGACCCATGATGACCACGTCCGCGGCCCGGATGGCGGCGTCGGAGGTGGCGCCGTTCAGGCTCACGCCCACGTCCGCCGCCTCGATGCAGTCGCCGCTTGTTTCCGCGTCGCCCACGAAGATCAGCTTTCCCCGGCGGATCTGGCTGTTCTGGATCTCCTTCACCACCGCCACCTTATCCGACGGCTGGCTGGCGGGATAGAACTGGCCGATGCCCACCTGGCGGGCGAACTTCTCCGTGGCGGCGGGGCTGTCGTCGGTGAGCATGGCCACCTGCCGGTCGCTGTCCCAGCTCAGGACCGTGACCGCGCCGGACACGTCCGGCTTCGCCACGCTGCCGAACACGATCCGACCGGCGTACTGCCCGTCGATGGAAAGGTACACGCAGTTTTCCGCCAGCGTGTCCGAACCGGGGTCCACCCCCTGCTGCCGGACGAAACCCAGCGGTCCCAGCAGGATCTTCACCCCGTCCACCTCCACGGTGATGCCGAAGGGGTCGGTCTGCTGCTGGAAGCTCTCGATCAGCTCGATATAGATCACGCCCTTGTAGGCGGCCTTCACCGCCTCGGCGTAGTCGCTCTCGGAGTAGGCGCAGGCGTGGGCCGCGATGCGCAGGAACACCTCCGGGTCCATCCGCTCGCTCTTCACGGAGCTGACCCGCAGCCCCTTGCCCTCCAGGGCGCCGGTCTTGTCAAAGACCACGGCCCTGGCCCGGGCCACGTCGTCCATGGCGCAGGTGTTCTTGAAGAGGATGCCCTGCCGGGTGGCCCCGCCGATGCCGGCGAAGTAGCTCAGGGGCACGGAGATGACGATGGCGCAGGGGCAGGCGATGACCATCAGCACCAGGGCGCGGTATATCCCCTCGGTGACGGTGGTCTTCAGCACCAGCGGCGACACCACCGCGATGGCCACGGCGATGCCGATGACCACGGGGGTATAGATGCGGGCGAAGTGGGTGATGAACTCCTCCGTGCGGCCCTTGGGGCCTTTGTCGGAGCGCACCTCCGCCAGCACGGCGCTGGCCTCGGGGGAGCGGTTCTCCATCAGCCCCTCGATGCTGCGGCGCACCTTCGCCACGGCGAAGCCCTGGAACAGCTCGCCCACCTGGTACAGGATCATCACGCTGGCGCCCTCGCTGGCCTCGCCGATGACCACGGAGGCCACGGCCACCACGCTCATAAGAAGGCTTTCGTCAAACAGCCGCCGGCGGAAGATATTGGCCACGGCGCGGATGAATACGTCATACCCCGCGCACAGGATGGCCAGCACGTTCAGTCCAAGGGAGATCTGGGGCAGCGTGCCTTCGGCCACCGCTCCCCCGATGAAAAATACGGCGGATGTGACCAGGCGCCAGACCATCACGGTGTCAAAACCGTGATGGTCATGGTGATGCTCGGTCATGCACTCGTCGCATGTGCAGTCATGGCCGTGTCCGGCCACCGCCTGTTTTATCTCCCGCAGGAAGCCCATTTATCAGGCTTTGCCGCTGCAGCCCAGCACGTCCACCAGCTTGTGGCGCACCAGCTCCTTGATGTTGGAGCGAGCGGGCTTGAGGTACTCCCGGGGATCGAACTTGTCGGGATGCTCGTCAAAGAACTCACGGATGGTGCCGGTCATGGCCAGACGCAGGTCGGAGTCGATATTGATCTTGCACACGCTCAGGGTGGCCGCCTTGCGCAGCTGCTCCTCGGGGATGCCCACCGCGTCGGGCATCTTCCCGCCGTGGTCGTTTATCATCTTCACGTAATTCTGGGGCACGGAAGAGGAGCCGTGCAGCACGATGGGGAACCCGGGCAGACGGCGGGAAACCTCCTCCAGCACGTCGAAGCGCAGCGGGGGCGGCACCAGGATGCCCTTCTCGTTGCGGGTGCACTGGTCGGCGGTGAATTTATAAGCGCCGTGACTGGTTCCGATGGCGATGGCCAAGCTGTCGCAGCCGGTCTTGGAGACGAACTCCTCCACCTCTTCGGGGTGGGTGTAGGAGGAATCGGCCGCGGAGACCTTCACCTCATCCTCCACGCCGGCCAGGGTGCCCAGCTCAGCCTCCACCACCACGCCGTGGTCGTGGGCATACTCCACCACCTTGCGGGTGATCTCGATATTCTCGGCGAAGGGCTTGGAGGAGGCGTCGATCATCACGGAGGTGAAGCCGCCGTCGATGCAGCTCTTGCAGGTCTCAAAGTCGGGGCCATGGTCCAGATGCAGCACGATGGGGATCTCCGGGCACTCGATCACGGCGGCCTCCACCAGCTTCACCAGATAGGTGTGGTTGGCATAGGCGCGGGCGCCCTTGGACACCTGGAGGATCACGGGGGCGTGCTCCTCCCGGCAGGCCTCGGTGATGGCCTGGAGGATCTCCATGTTGTTGACGTTGAAAGCGCCAACGGCGTAGCCGCCGTCATAGGCTTTTTTGAACATCTCGGTGGAAGTTACTAAAGGCATGGTAAGGACTCCTTTACTTTATTTTTCCATGGCCTTTATTTTAACGCAGTTTTGTGCTATAATCAACCAAAACATGAAATAAAAACTATTTATTATGGAGGAACGATCATGTCCAATAAACTCGTGGGGGCCTGCGTTATCGGCCAGTCCGGCGGCCCCACCTCTGTCATCAACGCCAGCGCCTACGGCGCCATCAGCGCCGCCCTGGCCGCGGAGGAGATCACCCAGGTGTTGGGCGCCGACCATGGCATCACCGGCGTGCTGGCGGACAAGCTCTACGATATGGGTTTGGAGGACCCCCAGGAGCTGGCCTATCTGAAAAACACCCCCGCCTCTGAGCTGGGTTCCTGCCGGTATAAGCTGGCCGACCCCGACAAGGACGACACCGACTACAAGCGCATCCTGGAGGTGTTCAAAAAGCACAACGTCCGCTATTTCTTCTATAACGGCGGCAACGACTCCATGGACACCTGCGACAAGATCAGCCGCTTCATGGCCAAGTCCGGCTGGGAGTGCCGCGTCATGGGTATCCCCAAGACCATCGACAACGACCTGTGGGGCACCGACCACTGCCCCGGATTCGCCTCCGCGGCCAAGTATATCGCCACCAGCGCCATGGAGGTGTCCAAGGACGGGCGGGTCTACCCCACCGGCCAGGTGACCATCATGGAGATCATGGGCCGCCACGCCGGATGGCTGGCCGCCTCCGCCGCCCTGGCCACCCACTTCGGCGCCGGTCCCGACCTGGTGTACCTGCCGGAGGTGGACTTCGACCAGGACGCCTTCCTGGCGGATGTGGAGCGGATCTACAACGAGAAGAAGTCCTGCCTGGTGGCCGTATCCGAGGGCCTGCACTTCGCCGACGGCACTTTCGTTTCCCAGGCCAAGACCAGTGCCACCGACGGCTTCGGCCACGCCCAGCTGGGCGGTCTGGCCGCCCGCCTGGGCGAGCTGGTGAAGGAGCGCACCGGCGCCAAGGTCCGGGCCATCGAGCTGAGCCTGCTGCAGCGCTGCGGCGCCCACTTGGCCTCCAAGACCGACGTGGAGGAGGCCGAGATGGCCGGGCGCAAGGCCGTGGAGGCCGCCGTGGCCGGCGAAACCGGCAAGATGGTGGCCTTTGAGCGGACGACCGACGACAAAGGCGATTACCAGTGCAAGTATATCCTCCTGCCCCTCACCTCCGTGGCCAATGCGGAGAAGAAGGTGCCCCTGGAGTGGATCAACGCGGAGCACAACTTCGTCACCCAGGACTTCATCGACTACGCCCTGCCCCTGATCCAGGGCGAGCCGGAGCGGCCCACCGAGTGCTCCCTGCCCCGGTATGCCCGGCTGAAGAAGATCCAGGCCTGAGCATAATGTCTATAAGAAAAGACCCGGTCGAGAGACCGGGCCTTTTTGCGGTCATTTTTTCCTGTCGAAGGACGGGTTGACGGCGTAGACGTTGCGCTGATCCATCTTGGCGGTGGCGATGCCCATGGCCTCGCCGAAGCGCTGGAAGTGGACCACCTCCCGCTCCCGCAGAAAGCGCATCACGTCGATCACGTCCGGGTCGTCGCACATGCGCAGGATGTTGTCATAGGTCACCCGGGCCTTCTGCTCGGCGCC
>CANQXG010000007.1 GCA_947627735.1 uncultured Oscillospiraceae bacterium
CCTTTTTGTCGTGCCCTTTCCTCCGCTGTACTTTTTCTTCATTTTGGGCTTGACTTTTTATTCGCAGGCTCCTGTTATCACAGACACGTCCGGCAATACGCCGCCGCGTCGAAGCTGTCCAGACCGCTGTCGCTGCGCAGATACAGCGGATGATGGGGGTGGCCCCGCTTGGACCTGGGTCCGGCGGTATACCACACCGCGCCGTGGCGCCGGCCCACCTCGATCATATCCGCCAGGCACCGGCGCAGATAGGGCCTGCTCTCGATCACGTTCCCCCAGGCGGCCCACACCGCCGGGGCCGGTCCGCCCCGCTCCAGCGCCCAGTCGAAGGCGGCCATGTTCTCCCGGTGCAGCGCCGGGTTCATCTCCCGCTCCATGTCCTTCGGCCTGGTGGCCCGCTGGGCGTAGACGTTGAACATGATGAAGCTGTCGAAACCGTTGCCCAGAGCGATGCGCTCCACGCTCTTCAGCGTGGGGTCCAGATTCCCCGGCTCCGCCGTGGAGGGGTTGACGCCGATGCAGATGATGGGCCGCTCCCCCCGGGTGCCCAATATGTACCGGTAATCGGCGTAATGATCCGGCACGTACAGCCACCGGTCCGTGTCGTATCCGACCGGGCCGCCGGAGCCGGCCAGGGCCTGGTCAAAGGACAGGACGGACTGCTCCGTGGTGGGCGCGGATGGGATGTGCATGCCACCATCTCCTTTCTCTCTGCATTATAATTGACAGAACGGCAAAAGGGAAGTAAAATCAACAAAATAACACCTTGGAAAGGCAGGTGCGCGCCATGGCGACGCCGGAGATCCTGGCCCCCGTGGGGGGAGAAGAACAGCTCCTGGCCGCGGTCCGCTGCGGGGCGGACAGCGTGTACCTGGGCACCACCGCCTTCAACGCCCGGCGCAGCGCCGCCAATTTCGGCCCGGAAGCCCTGGCTAAGGCCGTGAGCTACTGCCGCGCCCGCGGGGCAAAGGTCTATGTGACCGTGAACACCCTGGTGATGGACGGCGAACTCGCCGCCCTGGAGGCGACGGCGGACGCCGTGGCCGCCGCCGGGGCCGATGCCGTGATACTGCAGGACATGGCCGCGCTGCGGCTGTTCCGGGACAAGTACCCCTCCCTGCGCCGGATAGCCTCCACCCAGACCGCCGTCCACAGCGCCGACGGCGCCCGCTTTTTGCAGGACGCGGGCTTCGACGGCTTCGTGCTGGCCCGGGAGCTGACCCTGGGGGAGATGGAGAAGATATGCTCCGCCGTCACCATCCCGGCGGAGGCCTTCGTCCACGGGGCACACTGCATGAGCCTGTCCGGTGCCTGCTACCTGTCCGCCATGCTGGGAGGCCGCAGCGGCAACCGGGGCCTGTGCGCCCAGCCCTGCCGGCTGGACTGGCGCTGCGGCGGGGCGGACCATGTGCTGAGCCTGAAGGACATGAGCCTCATCGGCCACATCCGCGCCCTGGCTGACGCCGGGGTGGCGGCGCTGAAGATCGAGGGCCGGATGAAGCGTCCGGAGTATGTGGCGGCGGCGGTGACCGCCTGCGTGAACGCCCGGGCGGGCCGGCCCTATGACGGCCGGACCCTGGCCGCCGTGTTCTCCCGCAGCGGCTTCACCGACGGCTACCTCACCGGAAAGCGGGATAAGGCCATGTTCGGCTTCCGCACCAAAGAGGACGTGACCGGCGCCGAGCAGGTGCTGCCCCGGCTGGCGGCCCTGTACCGGAAAGAAACGCCCCTCGTGCCGGTGGACATGGACTTTTCCATGGACGGCGCCGGCGCACGCCTCACCGTCACCGACGGGAACAACACGGTCACCGCGGACGGCCCCGTCCCGGAGGCCGCCCTCACCCGCCCCCTGGACCCGGACCGGGCTGGGGAGAGCCTGTCCCGGACCGGCGGGACGCAATATTATGTCAACTCTTTCCGCGCTGGCATCGCCCCCGGCCTGACCCTGCCCGCCGCGGCCCTGAACGGCATGCGCCGCTCGGCCCTGGCGGAGCTGGATGCTCTCCGGAGCGCAGCGCCGGCCATCGCCCGGGGCACTTACGCCCCCGTCGTCCCTGTACGGCGCGATCACCCTTCCCCCGCCCCCCTGTGGGCGCGGTTTTATACGGCGGACCAGATCACCGGCGGGGAGGCCCTGGAGCGGATCATCCTGCCCCTGAACCAAGTCACCCCCGCCCTGCTGGAACGGTATGGGGACAAGCTGACGGGCCAGCTGCCCGCGGTGTGCTTCCCGGAGGACGAGCCGGCCCTGGAGCGGCAGGTGCGCGCCCTGGCCGGTCAGGGGCTGGGCCAGCTGTGGACGGACAACATCTACGGCATCCAGCTGGGCCGTCGCCTGGGCCTCACCGTCCGGGGCGGCTTCGGCCTGAACATCGCCAACGCCCAGGCCATGGATTTTTATGTAAACCATCTCGCCAGCCTGACGGTGTCCTTCGAGCTGCCCATGGGGGCCGTCAAGGCCCTGGACGGCCCCCTGCCCTGGGGGATCGCGGCCTACGGCTATCTGCCGCTGATGCGCTTCCGCAGCTGCCCCGTCCGGGCACACCTGGGCTGCGAAAAGTGCGGCGGCCTGGGCAGCCTCACCGACCGGCGGGGGGTGAGCTTCCCCGTGGAGTGCGGCGGCCGGCGGTATGCCACATTGCTCAACAGCGTGCCCCTGCACATCGCCGGCCGGGAGGGGGCGGGGGATTTCCGGCTGCTGTGGTTCACCCGGGAGAGCCGGGAGGACTGCGGCCGGGTCATCGACGATTTCCTGACCGGCCGCCCGGCCGCCGGCCCCCGGACAGGTGGGTTATACTACCGCAAACTTCTGTAATCGAGCGTGTCCGCATAGTCTGCTGATAGGTGCAAAGGAGGTGTATCCGTGAGTCTTTGGGAGCTGTTCATCCTGGCGCTGGGCCTGTCCATGGACGCCTTCGCCGTGAGCATATGCAAGGGCCTGAGCCTGGGCCGGCGCATCGGGGCGCGGCACATGGCCCTGGCGGGGGCCTGGTTCGGCGGGTTCCAGGCGCTGATGCCGCTGCTGGGCTACTTCCTGGGCCGGTTCTTCGCGGAGATGATCACCGCCTACGACCACTGGATCGCCTTCATCCTGCTGGCTTTCATCGGCGGGAAGATGGTCTGGGAGGCCCTGGACCCCAAGGAGGAGAAGGTGGACGACGCCATGGACGGCAGGACCATGTTCATCCTGGCGGTGGCCACCAGCATCGACGCGCTGGCGGTGGGCGTCACCTTCGCGTTCCTGGCGGTGGATATCCTGCCGGCGGTGCTGTTCATCGGCGCCACCACCTTCCTCTGCTCGGCGGCGGGGGTGAAGATCGGCAGCGTGTTCGGCGCCCGCTACAAGCAGAAGGCGGAGCTGGCCGGCGGGATCGTGCTGGTACTAATCGGCCTAAAGATCCTGCTGGAGGGCCTGGGCATTTTGTGAGATTTGCCGGGGGCGTGCCCGGTTGTAAAAAAACGCAAAAATGTGTATAATCTGGTATACTGTAAAAAATGCACCGTTTTGCGCGGGGGAGCTCGAGGGGGACGTCAGTCCCGCCTCGAATAGGATCTGACGCCCCGCGCGGAGCGCGGCGAGCGGCGCGAGGACTTTTTTGCCGTTTACGGCAAAAAAGTACCGGCGTCATTAAGAAGAGAGGCGCTTTTCATGGACGAGAACGCGAAAAACTTTATTCTGGACTTTGTCGCCGAGGACATCGCCCCCGGCGGGCGCTTTGAGGGCCGGCAGGTACACACCCGCTTCCCGCCGGAACCCAACGGCTATCTGCACATCGGCCACTGCAAGGCCCTGTGCATCGACTTCGGCACCGCGGAGCGCTTCGGCGGCATCACCAACCTGCGCATGGACGACACCAACCCCGCCAAGGAGGATACCGAGTACGTGGACGCCATCAAGGAGGACATCCACTGGCTGGGCTTCGACTGGGGCGACCGGTTCTTCTATGGCAGCGATTACTTTGAAAAGACCTATGAGCTGGCGGAGGGCCTCATTAAGAAGGGCCTGGCCTATGTCTGTGAGCTGACCCCTGAGCAGTTCAGGGAGTACCGGGGCGACGTGGGCACCCCCGCCCGCAGCCCCTGGCGGGACCGGCCCATCGAGGAGAGCCTGGACCTGTTCCACCGGATGCGGGACGGCGAGTTCCCCGAGGGCAAGTACACCCTCCGGGCCAAGATCGACCTGGCCAGCGGCAACTTCAACATGCGCGACCCGGTGCTGTACCGCATCCGGTACATCGAGCACCACCGCCAGGGCACCAAGTGGTGCGTCTTCCCCATGTACGACTTCGCCCACCCCATCCAGGACGCCCTGGAGGGCATCACCCACAGCCTGTGCTCCCTGGAGTATGAGGACCACCGTCCCCTGTACGACTGGGTCATCAACAATGTGGACGTGCCGTCGAAGCCCCGGCAGATCGAATTCAGCCGCCTGGGCATCAACTACACCGTCATGAGCAAGCGCAAACTGCGCAAGCTGGTGGAGGAGCACTACGTTTCCGGCTGGGACGACCCCCGCATGCCCACCCTGTGCGGCCTGCGCCGCCGGGGCTACACCCCCACCGCCGTGCGCACCTTCATCAGCCGCATCGGCGTCAGCAAGGTCACCAGCACCGTGGAGTACTCCTTCCTGGAGCACTGCCTGCGGGAGGAGCTGAACCTGTCCGCCCCTCGGCGGATGGCGGTGCTGCGGCCTGTGAAGCTTCTCATCACCAACTACCCCGCCGGCCAGACGGAGACCTTCCAGGTCGAGAACAACAACCTGGACCCCGCCGCCGGCACCCGTCCCGTGACCTTCTCCCGGGAGCTGTGGATCGAGGCGGACGACTTCCTGGCCGAGCCGGTGCCCAAGTATAAGCGCCTCACCCCCGGCGGCCCCGAGTGCCGGCTGAAGGGCGCGTACCTCATCCGCTGCACCGGCTATGAGACCGCCCCCGACGGCACCGTCACGGTCCTGGCCGAGTACGACCCGGACTCCCGGGGCGGCGACCCTGCCGACGGGCGCAAGGTGAAGGGCGGCACCCTCCACTGGGTGAACGCCGCCGACTGCGTGGACGCGGAGGTGCGCCTGTACGACAACCTCTTCGCCGACCCCGAGCCGGACGCGGCGGAGAACTTCCTGGACTGCCTGTCCGACCACTCCCTGGAGGTGCTCACCGGCTGCAAGCTGGAGCGGTCCCTGGAAAATGCCCTGGCCCCGGAGAGCTTCCAATTCCTGCGCACCGGCTACTTCGCCGTGGACAACAAGGACTCCGCCCCCGGCCACCTGGTGTTCAACCGCTCCGTGGCCCTGAAGGACAGCTTCAAACCCTGATAAAAACCTCACCAAATACAGGCGGCGCGGCCAAGTGGCCGCGCCGCCGATTTCATTTGTCCGCCTCAGGCGCCGAAGATGGCCCCCACGGCTGCCGTCAGGCCCCGGACCATGTCCTCCAGGGCCATGCTGGGCGTGCCCGGCTTGTCCCGGACCTGCTCCGGGGCGTAGGGCACGTGCATGAACCCCGCCCGCACCCCGGGCCGCTCCCGGGCCAGCAGATGCAGCAGGCTGTACAGCAGATGGTTGCACACGAAGGTACCCGCGGTATAGGACACCGCCGCCTCCACCCCGGCGGCCCGGATGGCCTCCGCCATGGCCTTCACCGGCAGCGTGGCGAAGTAGGCCGCCGGCCCCTCCGGCGCCACCGGCCTGTCCACGGGCATGTCCCCGGCGTTGTCCGGCATGCGGGCGTCGTCCAGGTTCACCGCCACCCGCTCCGGGGTCATGGCGCTCCGCCCCCCGGCCTGGCCCAGGCAGAGCACCGCGTCCGGCGCATAGGTCCGTATGGCCTCCGCCACCGGCGCGAAACACCCGGTGAAGGTCACCGGCACCGTCACCTTCACGATCTCTATCTCCCCCACCCGGTCCGGCAGGCGCCTCATGGCCTCCAGGGCCGGGTTCATGCTCTCGCCCCCGAAGGGTTCAAAGGCCGTCAGCAGCAGCTTCATCACGCTCTCCTCCCCTGGCCCGCTCCCGGGCACGACAAAAGTATAGCACCCTCTTTCCCTGTTGACAAGCGCCGCCGGGACGGGTAAGATGGCGGCATGAACGTTTACGATTTTGACAAGACCATCTATCCCCGGGACAGCACCGCCCAGTTCTATCTGTGGTGCCTGCGCCGCTATCCCGCCGCGTGGCTGACCCTGCCCTGCACGGCATGGGCATTTTTCTGCATAGGCCTGAAGCTGAAGAAAAAGACCGCCTGCAAGCAGATCTTCTACCGCTTCCTGCGCCATGTGCCCGCCGACGCGCCGGAGATATTCTGGCGGGAGCACATCGGCGATATCTGCCCCTGGTACCTGGCCCAGCGGCGGCAGGACGATCTGGTGATCTCCGCGTCGCCGGAATTTCTGCTGGCCCCCGCCGCCCGGCGGACGGGCTTTGCCCTGATGGCCTCCCCCGTGGACCAGGCCACCGGCGTATACGCCGGCGAGAACTGCCACGGCGAGGAAAAGGTCCGCCGTTTCCGGGAAAAGTACGGAAACGCCCCCGTGGAGGGCTTCTGGTCCGACTCCCGGTCCGACGCGCCCATGGCCGCCCTGGCCCAGCACGCCTGGCTGGTCACAAGGGATGGTATCGTCCCCTGGTGAGGGCTTTTCCCCGCCCTCCAGATATTGGGATTTACATAACGCTTTTCCCTTGTAGAAGTGCATAAAAGAAACCAGAATTTTGGAAAAACATCGGAAGATTCGTCCATTGTAAATCCGACGCTGTGCGTAGTAGAATGTATGGTATCAAGGGAAGTATTTCCCACTGCTGGAGGGCACGGCCATGAGAGTTCTGGAGCAGCGCATCCTGCGGGACGGCAAGGTCCGCCCCGGCGGCGTGCTGAAGGTAGACGGCTTTCTGAACCACCAGATGGACGTGGAGCTGTTCGGCCAGCTGGCAAAGCAGTGGCACGCCGCCTTCGCCGGCGACAACGTGAATAAGATCCTTACCATAGAGGCATCCGGCATTGGGCTGGCCTGTATCGCCGCCCAGGAGTTCGGGTGCCCTGTTTTATTCGCTAAAAAGTCAAAGACAAAAAACATCGACGGCTCGGTCTACACCACACGGGTGGAGAGCTTCACCCACGGCAACGTCTATGACGTGATCGTGGCACGGGAGTATCTGCTGCCCACGGACCGGGTCCTTCTTATCGACGATTTCCTGGCCAACGGCGCGGCCCTGGAGGGGCTGTGCGACCTGGTGCGCCAGGCCGGCGCCACCCTGGTGGGCGCGGGCATCGCCGTGGAGAAGTGCTTCCAGCCCGGCGGGGCGCGGCTGCGGGCCGCGGGGCTGCGCATCGAATCCCTTGCCCGGATAAAGTCCATGTCCGACAGCGCTCTGGAGTTCATGGACTGACCTCATTCCTTCGCGCGTAACAACATCTGCACATAGAAAAAGAAAAAATTTAGGAGGACGAATCATGAAAAAGCTTCTCGCTCTGCTTCTGGCCCTGATGATGGTGCTGTCCCTGGCCGCCTGCGGCGGCAGCGGCAGCGACTCGCCCGCCGCCGACGAGGGCGGCGCCATGGAGATGCCCACTGCCCCCGCGCCCCGGGATCTGGACCCCATCGACCCCGCCGAGCTGAAGATCGGCATGGTCTGCATCGGCGACGACAACTCCGGCTATGACGTGGCCCACCTGACCGGCCTGCGCGCCGCCTGCGAGGCCCTGGGCGTGCCCGCCGAGAACGTGATCTACAAGTACAACACCCCCGAAACGGAGCTGGCTTACGACGCCTGCGTGGACTGCGCCGAGCAGGGCTGCCAGATCATCTTCACCGACTCCTACGGCCATCAGGAGCACACCCTCCGGGCCGCCCAGGAGTACCCCGACGTGACCTTCTTCGCCATGACCGGCGACCAGGCTCTGCTGGAGGGCCTGCCCAACCTGAAGAACGCCTTCAACCACACCTTTGAGTCCCGCTACGTTTCCGGCGTGGTGGCCGGCATGAAGCTGCAGGAGATGATCGCCAACGGCGAGCTGACCGACGCCAACTATGACGCCGACGGCAACGCCAAGATCGGCTACGTGGGCGCTTACCCCTACGCCGAGGTGGTTTCCGGCTACACCGCCTTCTATCTGGGCGTGCGCTCCATCGTGGAGAACGTGGTCATGGACGTGCAGTACACCAACTCCTGGTTCGACCAGACCGGCGAGGGCGCTGCCGCCGAGGCCCTGATGAGCAACGGCTGCTGCATCATCAGCCAGCACGCCGACTCCACCGGCGCCCCCTCCGCCGTCCAGGCCGCCCATGAGGCCGGCTCCAACGTCTACTGCGTGGGCTACAACATCGACATGCGCTCCGTGGCTCCCGACACCGCCCTGACCTCCGCCGCCAACGACTGGAGCGTGTACTACACCTTCGCCATCCAGTCCCTCATCAACGGCGAGGACGTGAACGTGGACTGGTCCGCCGGCTATGCCGAGGGCGCCAACAAGATCTTCGACCTGAATGAGTCCATCGTGGCCGACGGCACCGCCGAGAAGGTGGCCGAGGTGGAGGCCGCCATCGCCGACGGCTCCCTGCAGGTGTTCGACTGCTCCACCTTCACCGTGGGCGGCGAGCATCCCACCTCCTTCCTGGCCATCGACCTGGACGGCGACTTCAACGGCGATGTGGGCGAGGCCATCGTGGACGGCGTGTTCCAGGAGTCCACGCTCCGCTCCGCGCCTTACTTCTCCCTGCGCATCGACGGCATCACCGAGCTGAACGCCGGCTGATAAGCACTGCAAAAAGGCGCTGTCCCACAGACAGCGCCTTTTCCTTTTTTTGATCCAACCATTCCCACGAAAGGAGAACCCATGGCAGAAGAATTTGCCGTCCGCATGGTGGACGTCACCAAGTCCTTCGGGCAGGTGCTGGCCAACAACAAGGTCTACCTGGAGCTGAGAAAGGGCGAGATACTGTCCCTGCTGGGCGAAAACGGCAGCGGCAAGACCACCCTGATGAACATGCTCTCCGGCATCTATTTCCCCGACGCGGGTCAGATCTACATCAACGGCCGGGAGGTGACCATCTCCTCCCCCCACGACGCCTACGCCCTGGGCATCGGCATGGTGCACCAGCACTTCAAGCTGGTGGACGTGCTCACCGCCGCGGAGAACATCGCCCTGGGCCTGCCCGGCGGCGCGGTGGTGGACCGGAAGTCCATCGCCAAAAAGGTCCGGGAGATATGCGGCCGGTACGGCTTCGACGTGGACCCGGACAAGAAGGTCTACGACATGTCCGTGTCGGAGAAGCAGACCCTGGAGATCGTCAAGACCCTCTACCGCGGCGCGGACATCCTCATCCTGGACGAGCCCACCGCCGTGCTCACCCCCCAGGAAACGGAGAAGCTGTTCGCGGTCATGCGCAACATGCGCTCCGACGGCAAGAGCATCATCATCATCACCCACAAGCTGGCGGAGGTGCTGGCCATCTCCGACCGGGTGACGGTGCTCCGGAAGGGGGAGTACATCGGGGACATGGACACCGCCAAGGCGGACGCCCGTGCCCTGACGGACATGATGGTGGGCCGGACCGTGACGCTGAACATCCAGCGGGATCAGCCGGAGCGGCCCCAGCGGCGGCTGGAGATACGCAACCTGACCGTGAAGGACTCCGACGGCGTGGTGCGTCTGGACGACATCAACCTGGACGTGTACGCCGGGGAGATACTGGGCGTGGCGGGCATCTCCGGCTGCGGCCAGAAGGAGCTGCTGGAGGCCATCGCTGGCCTGCAGCCGGCTGTGTCAGGCTCCAGCGTGAAATACCGCCCCACCGGGCCGGACGGCCCCGCCGAGGAGCTGCTGGGTCTGGGGCCTCGGGCCGTCAGCGACAGGGGCATCCGCCTGGCCTTCGTGCCGGAGGACCGGCTGGGCATGGGCCTGGTGGGCAGCATGGACCTGGCGGACAACATGATGCTCAAGAGCTACCGCACCCTGGGCAAGGGCATGTTCACCCAGCGCCGCCAGCCCTATGAGCTGGCCCGGGAGGTGGTCCGGGAGCTGGAGGTGGTGACCCCCAGCATCGAAACGCCGGTGCGCAAGCTGTCCGGCGGCAACGTGCAGAAGGTCCTGGTGGGCCGGGAGATCGCCATGCACCCCTCGGTGCTGATGAGCGCCTACGCGGTGCGGGGGCTGGACATCAACACCTCCTACACCATCTACCGGCTGCTGAACGAGCAGAAGAAGGCCGGTGTGGCGGTGATCTACGTGGGGGAGGATCTGGACGTGCTGCTGCAGCTGTGCGACCGGATCGCGGTGCTGTGCTCCGGCCGGCTCAACGGCGTGCTGGATGGCCGCACCGCCACCAAAGAAGAGGTAGGCTACCGCATGACGGCCATGGCGGACAGCGGAAAGGAGGCCCGGGTATGAATCACGAATCCCTGCTGCACATCTCCAAGCGGGACGGGCTGGTCTGGTGGCGGGCCTGGCTGATCCGGCTGGCCGGCCTGCTGCTGGGCATGGCCGTGAGCGCCGTGGTCATCTACGCCATCACGAAGCTGAACCCGGTGCGGGTGTACGCGGCCATGTGGGACGGCGCCTTCGGCACCACCCGCCGGGCCTGGGTCACCACCCGGGACACCATGATGCTGCTGTGCATCGCCGTGGGCCTGGCCCCCGCGTTCATGATGCGGTTCTGGAACGTGGGCGCCGAGGGCCAGATCCTCATGGGCGGCTGCGCCACGGCGGCGGTGCTGCTGTATGTGGGCAACGCCTGCCCCACCTGGCTGCTGCTTCTGATGGGGGCGGCGGTGAGCCTGCTGGCCGGCGCCATATGGGGCCTGATCCCCGCGCTATGCAAGGCCCGCTGGAACACCAACGAGACCCTGTTCACCCTGATGATGAACTATATCGCCATCCAGATCACCTGCTTCCTGGTGGCCAAGTGGGAGAACCCCAAGGGCTCCAACTCCGTGGGCATCATCAACTCCCGCACCCAGGCCGGCTGGTTCCCCAGCCTGTTCGGCCAGCAGTACGTGCTGAACGTGATCCTGGTGCTGGCGGCGGCGGTGCTCATGTTCCTGTACCTGCGCTACACCAAGCAGGGCTATGAGATCTCCGTGGTGGGCGAGAGCGAGAACACCGCCCGCTACGCCGGCATCTCCGTGCGGCGGGTCATCATCCGCACCATGGCCATCTCCGGGGCGGTGTGCGGCTTCTCCGGCTTCATCGCCGTGTCCGGCTCCGGCCACACCATCTCCGTGGACACCGCCGGCGGCCGGGGCTTCACCGCCATCATCGTGGCCTGGATGGCCAAGTTCAACACCATGGTGATGATCCTGATCGCGCTGCTGCTGGTGTTCCTGGAAAAGGGCGCCATCCAGATCGCCTCCCAGTTCCATCTGAACGACTACGCCTCCAACGTGGTGGAGGGCATCATCCTGTTCTTCCTGCTGGGCAGCGAGTTCTTCATCCAAT
This sequence comes from uncultured Oscillospiraceae bacterium, assembly GCA_947627735.1. Taxonomy (GTDB): domain Bacteria; phylum Bacillota; class Clostridia; order Oscillospirales; family Oscillospiraceae; genus CAJOIG01. Next base: position 11,427 of record CANQXG010000007.1, read on the forward strand.
ACTCCGTCCGGTTCCGTCACAGCCACAAAAAGGAGGTGGAGGCATGACACAGCTCATCTCCCTGCTCACCGGCGCCATCGTGTTCGGCACGGTGATCCTCTACGGCGCCGTGGGCGAGATCATCACGGAGAAATCCGGCAACCTCAACCTGGGCGTGCCCGGGATCATGTACCTGGGCGGCATCGCGGGCCTGGCGGCGGCATTCCTCTACGAAACTCACGCGGCGGCGCCGGTGGGGATCGTGGGCCTGGCCGTGAGCTTCCTGGCGGCATTGGCCGCCTCCGCTCTGGGCGGGCTTATCTACGCCTTCCTCACCATCACCCTGCGGGCCAACCAGAACGTCACCGGCCTGACCCTGACCATCTTCGGGGCGGGCCTTGCCAACCTGTTCGGCGGCAGCCTCAACGCCATGGCCGGCGGCGTGGGCCAGATCCATGTGGCCCTCACCAGCCAGTCCTACCGGGCCTATATCCCGGCCCTGGCCGGCCTGGGCGGCGTGGGAAAGCTGCTGTTCTCCTTCGGCTTCATGGCCTACCTGGCCATCCTCATCGCCCTGGCAGCCAGCTGGTTCCTTGGCCGGTCCCGGGTGGGGCTGAACCTGCGGGCCGTGGGCGAGGACCCGGCCACCGCCGACGCCGCCGGTGTGAACGTCACCCGCTACAAGTACCTGGCCACCTGCGTGGGCGCGGCCATCTCCGGTCTGGGCGGGCTGTACTACGTGATGGACTACATCAAGGGCACCTGGACCACGGACAGCACCATCGAGGCCCTCGGCTGGCTGGCGGTGGCGCTGGTGATCTTCGCCACCTGGCGGCCCGCCCGGGCCATCTGGTCGGCCTATCTGTTCGGCGTGCTCTACTGGGCCTACAACTACATCACCGGCCTGAGCCGGGCCAGCATAGAACTGTTCAAGATGCTGCCCTATGTGGTCACCATCATCGTGCTGGTGGCGGTGAGCATGCGCCGGTCCCGGGAGTCCCAGCCGCCCCACAGCCTGGGCCTGAGCTACTTCCGCGAGGAACGATGATGCGCTTTGAACACATCTTTTTCGACCTGGACGGGACGCTGACGGACCCGGGCACAGGCATCACCAACGCCATCATGTACGCCCGGAAAAAACGGGGGCTTGACCCGGGCCGGAATGAGGATTATTATAAGTTCATCGGCCCGCCCATGCCCCAGAGCTTCGTGGAGTACTGGGGCGTGAGCCTGGACGAGGCCAAGGCCATCCTGGCCGATTACCGGGAATACTACGCGCCGAAGGGCATCTTTGAAAACAGCGTGTATCCCGGCATCCCCCAGGCCCTGGCGGCCCTCAAGGCCGCAGGATGCAAGCTCTATGTGGCCACCTCCAAGCCCACGTTCATGTCCGAGCAGATCGTGGAGCGCTTCGGCCTGGCGCCCTATTTCCTGACCGTGTCCGGCAGCGACCCGAACCGGTCGGACAGCACCAAGGCGGAGGTGATCCGCGCCGCCCGGGACCGGTTCGGCATAGATATAGCCCGGGCCGTGATGGTGGGCGACCGGAGCTACGACGTGGCGGGGGCGCTGGAGTGCGGCATCCCCTGTGTGGGCGTGGCCTACGGCTACGGCTCCCGGGAGGAACTCACCCAGGCCGGGGCGGTATACGTGGCCGACACGCCCGCCGACCTGGCGGCCTGGCTGCTGGGCTGATACAGATTTTGGATCGAAGCCGCCTGACGCGGCATCGCGGGAACAGACCCCCTGACAGATCTCAGCGAGGGATGTTTTCGCGAGGCGAGAAAGGCGGCGCAGGGAATACTTTGTGTATTGCCAAGCCGCCTGACGCGGCATCGCAAAAAAAGACCCGCTGAGAAAGGAGATGGAATGATGGACGCTGGCGATAGTACCGGCACAAAACGGGGCCGAACCGCGCGGGCGTCCGTCGCCCGCTAGCTTTTCACGGCCTCTTTGTGCCTTCCGAATACCCATATAAGGAGGAAGGACGATGGCTGAACGCACCCTTACCCTGGACCAGACCGTTCTGGCCCTGGTCGAGCAGAAAAAATACGCCACCCTGCGGGACATCCTGGTGACCATGATCCCGGCGGACATCGCCGCCCTGTTCGAGGAGATGGACGACGAGCGCTCCCTGCCGCTGCTGTTCCGGCTGCTGCCCAAGGACATGGCGGCGGAAACCTTCGTGGAGATGGAGCCAGAGTTCCAGGAGCTGCTCATCCGCGGCTTTTCCGACAGCGAGCTGAAGGAAGTGGTGGATGAGCTGTACGTGGACGACGCGGTGGACCTGGTGGAGGAGATGCCCGCCAACGTGGTCCGGCGCATCCTGAAGCAGGCGGACGCGGAGACCCGCAAGCTCATCAACAACATCCTCCAGTACCCGGACGACTGCGCCGGGTCGCTGATGACCACGGAGTTCGTGGACCTGCAGCCCACCATGACCGTTGCCGACGCCGTCAAGCGCATCAAGCGCACCGGCACCGACAAGGAGACCATCAACATCTGCTACGTCATCGACGACGGCAGGCACCTTCTGGGCACGGTGTCCATCCGCACCCTGATCCTGTCCGACGACGAGGCGGACATCGCCGACATCATGTCGGAGAACGTCATCAGCGTGGGCACCCTCACCGACCAGGAGGACGCCACGGCGCTGTTTTCCAAGTACGACCTGACGGTGCTGCCGGTGGTGGACAACGAAAACCGCCTGGTGGGCATCATCACCGTGGACGACGCGCTGGACGTGCTGGAAACGGAGACCACCGAGGACATCGAGATCATGGGCGGCATGACGCCCACCGACAAGCCCTATCTGAAGACCAGTGTCCGGGAGACCTTCAAGGCCCGGTTCCCCTGGCTGCTGCTGCTGATGATCTCCGCCACCTTCACCGGCCAGATCATCGCCAGCTTTGAAAATGCCCTGGCCGCCGCGGCGGTGCTCACCGCCTACATCCCCATGCTCATGGACACCGGCGGCAACTCCGGCTCCCAGGCCAGCGTCACCGTCATCCGCGGCATCTCCCTGAACGACATCGAGTTCAAGGACTATTTCCGGGTGCTGTGGAAGGAGATCCGGGTGGCCGTGATCTGCGGCGTGGCCCTGGCCGTGGCCAATTTCGTGAAGCTGATGCTGGTGGACCGGATGCTTTTCCACAACCCGGAGGTGACGGTCACCGTGGCGGCGGTGATCTGCATCACGCTGGTGTGCACGGTGCTGTGCGCCAAGGTGGTGGGCTGCACCCTGCCCATGCTGGCGGAGAAGCTGGGCTTCGACCCGGCGGTGATGAGTTCGCCGTTCATCACCACCATCGTGGACGCCCTGAGCCTGCTCATTTACTTCCGCTTCGCGGTGGCCATATTGAAGCTATAAAGCCGAGAAAAGCAAGAGCGCGGCAAACGCCGCGCTCTTGCATTATGATTTTCCTCACACGATGGACTTGAACACCGGCACCTTTTTCATCACCATGTCGGTGACGTAGGCCGCCGCGAAGGCGAAGGCCACCACCGCGATCAGCCCGGGGATGCCCCCCAGGCCCAGGGTGAAGGGGTCGAAGTGCAGGTACTTGTACAGCAGCCGCACATAGGCCATGTGGATCAGATACACGCCGAAGGAGTGGCCGTCGATATTGCCCAGCACCCGCTTCACGCCGGCAAAGCCCTCCCGCTTCAAAGAGAAAAACCACCCGGCGATGCCCGCCGCCTGGACGATCACCAGCGGCGAGGTGTAGGAAAACAGCATCTCCGGCACCGGCCAGCCCCGCCGCATCTGCAGCCAGGTCAGCGCCGCCACGGCCAGGGTGCCCGCCACCGCCATGGCCCCGTAGGCCCGGCGGGGCAGCCTGTCGCCCCAGCGGCGGATGTAGTGGCCCAGAAACAGCCAGAAGGGGTAGATGGTGCTCACGTGGATATAAAACCCGCAGGGGATGTTCCATATGCCCAGCATGGGCAGCAGGGACTCGAACGCCCCGTACACGATCAGCAGATACCGGATGTCCCGCTCGTCGGAGGCAGCCGCCACCTTCTTATAGGCCGGCAGCAGCAGATAAAGCCCCACCAGGCAGTACAGGTACCACATGTGGGACCAGGTGTTGCCGGTGAACACCTCCGCCACGCCCCCCAGAAACACCCGCCAGGTGCGCATGGCGGGGTTGAAGATGGCCTCCAGCACCGCGAACAGCACCCCGAACACCACGATGGCCTTCACCACCCGGGCGATATAGCGGCTGAACAGCTTCTTGTAGCCGATCTCACGCTCCGGCGCCAGCAGCAGCGCCCCGGTGACCATGATGAAGCAGGGCACCGCCCAGTACTGGGCGTTCAGCGCCACCTGGCAGACCGCCGTCTGCACCGCCGTCATGGACGGGCCGTACATCAAAATGGTGGAGTAGGCGGTGTGCATCAATATGATGCATAGGCACGCCGCCGCCCGCAAGCAGTCATAACCGGCGTCCCGCCGTCCGCTCCCCAGGGCCGCCTCGCTCACCAGAACAGGCCTCCCGTGATGCAGCCGTCGCTGCCGCTGTTGTAGGTCTGCTGGGCGGCAGCCGCCGCGGCGGCCTCCTCCTCGGCCTTGCGCTGCAGCTCCGCCTCATGGAAGTCGATCTCCGCCTGACTGGTGTCCACGCTCTCGCCGTCGGCGTCGGTATAGATCAGATACACCAGTTCCTCGTCGGTCAGGGCGATCTGCCCCTCCACGAAGTCACCGGCGGGCACGTCGTGCATGGTCAGGCCCGCGCCGTCCGCCAGCTTCACCCACACGTCCACTGGCCCGGCGGCCGGGAAGAACATCTGCCGGCGCTCCTCCGCCAGGAACGGGCCGTCCTCCCCCAGCAGCTCCTCGGACCAGTCCTCGCCCTCGTACTGGGTGTACACCTCGGTGATATCCTGGCCGGTGGTGTTGACCAGCTCCGCCGCGCAGCCGTCCTCGGCCTCCTGGCCGATCACGGGCAGCGGCTCCGGGGTGGGTTCCGGGGTAGGCTCCGGGGTGGGTTCCGGCGTCGCCTCCGGCTCCTCCTCGGCCAATATCTCCTCCTCAGGCTCCTCGACGGGGGCCGGCTCCTCGGTGGGAGCGCTCTCCGCCGCCTGGCCGCCGCATCCGGCCAGCAGGCCCGCCGCCAGCACCAGCGCCAGGGCCAGGGTCAGCTTTCTCATATCTCTCCTCCTGTCTGTCTTCCCAAAAACCGCTCAGGCCGCCTCAGTCCGCCCGGGCGTAGTTCTTATACTGCCAGGTCCCTCTCTGGCCGTAGCGGATCTGATAGCCGTTCAGGCCGGTCTCATTGGTGAAGTTGGGGTCGAACACGTACAGCTGCCCGTCCAGGATGATCTCGGTCCAGCCGTGGTCAGCGCCTATGGCGGACCAGCGGCTGCCCACATGGCCCTCCACGAAGTATACCTCATAGCCCAGCAGCCGTGCCATCTGGTAGAAGGTGCTGGCCATGACGTAGCAGTTGCCGGTCTTCCTGGTGAAACCGTAGTTGGCGTAGAAATCGGAGTGGATGGACCCCTTGGTGGCCCGCAGGTACCGGTTGGAGTAGGGCAGGGACTTGGACCAGTTGAAGGCCGCCCGCAGGTTCCAGCCCACCTTGTTCAGCACCTCGATGGCCTGGGCGCTGGTGGCGGTGAGATAGCCCTCGATGACGCCGTTTTCATCCACATGGAAGGTCTTGCCCAGAAGCTGCCTGTCCTCGTTGGTGACCAGGAATCCGTCGGCATCCAGCAGGTACATATCCCCCTCCCAGTACTGGGGTCCCGTGGCCATGACGCCGCTGGATTTGAAAAACCGCGTCGCGCCCTCCACGCTCTGCCAGCCGGTGAGCATGGCGCCGCCGTTGGCCGGGTCCAGGTAATAGGTCGCGCCGTTTATGTATCTGAGGCCGGTCTCCACCGCGCCGGTGTCGTCGGCGTGATACCAGGTCCCGCCGATCTGCAGCCATCCGGTGCGCACGGCGCCGAAGGTGCCGTCGTGACTGTCACTGAAATAATAGGTCTTCCCGTCCAGCACCTGGGTGCCGGAGAGCATCTTCCCGTCCGCGCCCATGTAGAAAAGGCGCTTTCCGTCGGAGTACCAGCCAAAGACCTGCCTGCCCGCGCTGTCGAAGCAGTACCAGTCCCCGCCGTCGTACAACCACCCGGTGTGCGCGGCGCCGAAGGTGCCGTCGTGGCTCTCATTGAGATAATAGGTCTCCCCGTCCAGCACCTGGACACCGGAGAGCATTTTGCCCTCGGCGTCCATATAGAAGAGGTGCCTGCCGTCATTGTACCAGCCGGTGACCATGGCGCCGCTGCCGTTGAAGCAGTACCACGCCCCGTCCTGATACAGCCACCCGGTGTGCATGGCCCCGTCCGGCTCCAGGTAGTAGCGCGCGCCGCCCTCGTCCAGCCAGCCGGTGGCCATGGCCCCCGCGGCTGTCGGATCCAGATAGTACCACTTCCCGGCCACCCACTGCCAGCCGGTGACCTGCGCGCCGCTGTTTTTGAACCAATACCACGCCCCGTCCAGCTTCTGCCAGCCGGTGCGCATGGCGCCTGTGGCGTCCAGGTAATACCGCGCGCCGCCCAGGTCCTGCCAGCCGGTGAGGTAACCGCCCTTGCCGTCGCCGTAATACCAGACGCCCTTTTTCTTCACCCAGCCCGCCTGCAGGCTGTCCGCCGGCTCCTCGCCGTCCTGAGCGGCCTCGCCGTCCTCCGCCGGCTCGGCAGGCTCCTCCTCCGGATCGGACTGTTCCGGCTCGACAGGCGCCTCCGGTTCCTCAGAAGCCTCCGGCTCCGCCGGGACCTCCGCCGTTTCATCCTCCTCCGGCTCCGCCGGCTCGTCGGGCGTTTCCGCCTCATCCCCCGGCAGGGCCAAACTGTCGGTCGATACGCTCCCCTCCGGCTCCACCGGCTCTTCCGGCGCCCCGCTCACGGGGATGCTCAGGCCCGTGGCCATCAGCGCCGCCAGGAGGAAACTCAACAACCGTCTCATCATTTTTCCGCTACCTTCTTCCGCTTCCGCGCCCCCAAACAGGCGCATACAATATTCGTGAAACAAACCTAAAAAATTATAATACCCCCCCCCCGGGTATTGCAAGCAGATGGGCAAAAATGTAAACAAAATGTAATCCCGGCGCCCCCTGCCGGCCCTGTCTAAGGCCCCCGCCGATTGACAATCCCGCCGGGGTGTGGTATCATGCACTTGCCCGGGAGGTGGACGCCATGGCTTCTTACAACACCCAACGGCGCATCCTGCGGGACGCGCGGAAGATCGTCCGCGGGGAGATGGTGGCGGACTTCGTCAACGACCCCAAGCAGTTCTTCCACCGCCGCCGGGTGGGCTATTACAGCGACCGGCTGGCCTATGCCGCCCGCTGGCTCATCAACGACGAGCAGCAGCAGATCGACGAGTATTATGGCCGCTGACCGGCGGCGCAAGACGGACGAGGACACATCTTCGTCCGTCTTTTGATACCTTCCCCCAAAGGAGGACACGATGGACATCGCCATCATCGGCGGCGGCGCGGCGGGCCTGGCGGCGGCGCTGGCCGCCCGGGAGAGCCTGGACAACGCCGTCACCGTATTCGAGCGGCAGAACCGGGTGGGCAGAAAGCTGCTGGCCACAGGCAATGGCCGGTGCAATCTGACCAACCTGAACGCCTCGCCGGAGAATTATCACGGCCATGACCCGGACTTCGCCGGGCCGGCCCTGTACCGCTTCGGCCCGGAGCGGACGCTGGAGTGGTTCCGCTCCCTGGGGCTTATCACCCGCGCGGAACCCTCCGGGCGGGTCTACCCCCTGTCGGACACGGCGGGGAGCGTGGTGGACGTGCTGCGCCTGGCCCTGGAGGCCCGGGGCGGCGCGGTGCAGTGCGCCCTGCCCATCGCCCGGGCGGAGAAGCGCGGGGAGAAGTTCCATCTCACCGGCCCCCTGGGCGAGAGCTTCACCGCGGACAGGCTGATCGTGGCCTGCGGCGGCGCCGCCGGGGCGCGGGTGGGGGGCGTCCGCTCCGGCTACGACATCCTCCGCTCCTTCGGCCACGGCTGCACGGACCTGCGCCCGGCCCTGGTACAGCTGAAGACGGACAACACCTGGACCCGGGCCATGAAGGGCGTGCGCACCCAGGCGTCTGTGACCCTGGAGCGGGACGGGACCGTCCTGGCCCGGTCCGCCGGGGAGGTGCAGTTCGCCGACTACGGCGTCACCGGCCCGGCCATTTACGACGTCTCCCGCGCCGCCTCCCTCCAGGGGGAGGGCGCGGTGATATGGCTGCGGCTGCTGCCGGAGCTGGATAAAGTTGACATAATTGAATATATGAAGAACAAACGGGACAGTTTTTCCAATAACAAAGCGGAAAATCTCCTGAGCGGTATTTTACATAATTCCATCGCCCGGACGGTCCTCCGCCGGGCGCTGATCCCCCTGGAGGCCCGGCTGTGGGCGCTGTCGGACGGGGCGCTGGAGCAGATCGCGGACGCCCTGTGCCGGTTCTCCCTGCCCCTGACCGGCACATTGGGCTTCGACGACGCCCAGGTCACCGCCGGGGGCACGGAAACCGCCGGCTTCGATGCGGAAACGCTGGAAAGCCGCCTTGTCCCGGGGCTGTACGCCTGCGGCGAGGTGCTGGACGTGGACGGGGACTGCGGCGGGTATAACCTCCAATGGGCCTGGGCCAGCGGCCGTCTGGCGGGCCTGGCCGCCGGCGGGCTGCTGGAGGCGGAGATATGATCCGGCTGCGGAACGTGGCCCTGGCCCTGGACGAGCCGGAGAGCCTGCTGGCGGAAAAGGCGGAGCGGACCCTGGGCTGCCCGGTGAGGCAGGTGACTCTGGCCCGGAAGGCGGTGGACGCCCGGCGCAAGGCGGACGTGCACTTCGTCTGCACCCTGGACCTGACTGTGGCCGACGAGGCAGCCGCCCTTGCCAGGTGCCCGGACGCCTCCCCCGCCCCGGCCAGCGATTACGCCCCGCCCACGGCGGCGGCCCTGCCGGCGGAGCAGCCTGTGGTGGTGGGCTTCGGCCCGGCGGGGATGTTCGCGGCCCTGGCCCTGGCCATGGCGGGGCTGCGGCCCCTGGTGCTGGAGCGGGGCGAGGACGCCGCCCGCCGCACGGAAAAAGTGGCTCGGCTGCGCCGGGAGGGCGTGCTGGACCCGGAGAGCAACATCCAGTTCGGCGAGGGCGGCGCCGGGGCCTTCTCCGACGGAAAGCTGTCCACCGGCGTGAAGGACCGGCGCATCCCCTGGGTCCTCCGCCAGCTGGTGGATGCCGGCGCGCCAGCGGACATCCTGACCGACGCCAAGCCCCACATCGGCACGGACCTGCTGCCCGGCGTGTGCGCGGCCCTGCGCCGGCGCATCGAGGCCCTGGGCGGCGAGGTGCGCTTTTCCACCCGCCTTGATGCCCTGGAAAGCCGGGGCGGACGGCTGACCGCCGCCGTCACCGCCGCCGGGGAGCGCATCCCCTGCCCGGCGCTGATCCTGGCCTGCGGCCACAGTGCACGGGACACCTTTGAAATGTTATGTAAACTTATCCCCATGGCCCCCAAGCCCTTCGCCATGGGTGTGCGCATCGAGCATCTGCAGTCGGACACCGACGCGGCCCAGTACGGCCCCTTCGCCGGCCACCCGGCCCTGCCCCCTGCGGACTACGCCCTGGCCTGTCAGCTGCCCGATGGGCGGCGGTGCTACACCTTCTGCATGTGCCCCGGAGGCGAGGTGGTCCCCGCCGCCAGCGAGCCGGGGATGGTGTGCACCAACGGCGCCAGCCCCTATAAAAGAAATTATGTAAACTCCAATGCCGCCCTCCTGGCGGCCCTCTCCCCGGAGGACTTCCCCCATCCCGGCCCCCTGGGGGGCGTGGCATGGCAGCGGGAGCTGGAGCGCCGGGCCTATGAGATCGCCGGCGGCGGGTACCGCGCCCCGGTGCAGACCGTGGGCAGCTTCCTCCGGGGCGGGGCCTCCCGGTTTGGCCGGGTGCGCCCGTCCTACGGTCCCGAGGTGACGGCCGTGGACCTGCGCGACATCCTCCCGCCTGTCATCGCCGACACCCTGGCGGGGGCGCTGCCCCTGTTCGACAGGAAGCTGAAGGGCTTCGCCGCCCCCGACGGGGTGCTCACCGGCCCGGAGACCCGCTCCTCCAGCCCGGTGCGGATGCTGCGCACGGACGCTCTCCAATCCCCCGCCCTGTCGGGGCTGTACCCCTGCGGGGAGGGCGCCGGCTGGGCCGGCGGCATCATGTCCGCCGCCGTGGACGGCCTTAAATGCGCCGAGGCGCTGATCGCCTCCCTCTCCCCCTGACACAGCGGCCGGTCCCCTTCAAAATACAACAGCGCAGCCATCATTTTACTTAATGGCTGCGCTGTTTTTCTCTTTTTCGATATCAAACGTAGTAGGGATTGGGCTTGCACAGCAGTACGATGAGATCGACTAACACGCCCACTCCAAAAAGGCCCATCGTAAATAGGTACAGGATACCCATCCCGACCTTCCCCTCATAGAATTTGTGCGCCCCAATGAAGCCCAAAAACAGGCAGAGCAGGAACGCCACCCACTTGTTTTTGGGATTGCCGCCTCTTCCGCCGGCGTTGACGTTCGTGTTGATATTGGAATTTGTGTTGCTGTTATTTATCACCACGCTTGGCTGTGCGGCCTCGCTCTTAACAGCCTCCACCTGCCTTCCGCACACGGTACAGATGACCGCGTCCTCCGGTATCTTTGCCCCGCAATGCCGGCAAAACTTCATCTTTTCTTGTTCCTTTACTTCCTGATCCATTTTTCTTCCCTCCAGCCTTGTTATGGCCATATAACTCTAACACATAAGTATTCATTTGTCAACATATGTGTTCATAGCACGCCGCTGTGGGCCATAGAATGTCCATAGGGGTGTGACTATGTATATTCCAATGCTCGACCCTGTGGCCGTAGGAAGGGTCATTGCCTATTATAGGCAGCGAAGCGGCGTATCCCAGGAAGTCCTGAGCGGGCTGGCGGACATCGGGCGCAGCCATTTGAGCGCCATCGAGCGCGGCGAGCGAAAGCCGACACTGGAAACATTTTACAGGATATGCACGGCGCTGGACGTGAAGATGAGCGTCGTCATCGCGACGCTGGAAGAGGAGCTGGAAAAATAAAGAGGGACGCGGAGCGATCCGCGTCCCTTCCACATATGCGCTTGTTATTTACTCGTCGCCCCGGTCGATGGGCAGGCCGGCCTGCTGGCGCTCCTTGATGGCGTCCTTGCGGCTCAGGTTGACCCGGCCCCGGTCGTCGATCTCGGTGACCTTGACCCAGGTCCAGTCGCCCACATTGATGCAGTCCTCCACCTTCTCGGTGCGCTTGAACTCCAGGTCCTTGATGTGGACCATGCCGTCCTTGCCGGGCACCAGCTCGATGAACGCGCCGATGGGGATGATACGCACGCACTTGCCGTAGTACAGCTGCCCCACCTCGGGCACGAACACGATGTTGTCGATGGTCCTCTTGGCGGCGCGGCAGGCCTCGATGTCCTCGGAGGCGATATAGATGGTGCCGTCGTCCTCGATATCGATCTTGCAGCCGGTGTCGGCGGTGATCTTCTGGATCACCTTGCCGCCGGAGCCGATGACCTCCCGGATCTTGTCAGGATCGATGGTCATCTTTATCATCTTCGGCGCGCTGGCGGCCAGCTCATGGCGCGGCTCGCTGATGACGGGCAGCATGATCTCGTCCAGGATCTGCACCCGGGCCTCATGGGTGATCTCCAGGGCGTTCTTGACGATCTCGTGCTTCAGGCCGTCATTCTTCAGGTCCATCTGAATGGCGGTGATGCCCTTCTTGGTGCCGGCCACCTTGAAGTCCATCTCGCCGTGGAAGTCCTCCACGCCCTGGATGTCGATGAAGGTGGTGAAGTCGTCGCCGTCCTGGATCAGGCCGCAGCTGATGCCGGCCACGGGGGCCTTGATGGGCACGCCGGCGGCCATCAGGCTCAGAGTGGTGCCGCAGATGGAGCCCTGGGAGGTGGAGCCGTTGGAGGACAGGACCTCGCTGACCACGCGGATGGCGTAGGGGAACTCCTCCACGGGCGGGATGACGGCCTCCAGGGCCTTCTCCACCAGAGCGCCGTGGCCGTACTCACGGCGGGAGGTGGAGCGGCTGGCGCGGGCCTCGCCGGTGGAGTAGCTGGGCATGTTGTAGTGGTGCATGAACCGCTTCTCGTCCTCCTCCCAGATGGTATCCAGCTTCTGGGCGGCGGAGAGGGTGTTCAGGGTGGTGATGGACAGCACCTGGGTCTGGCCGCGGGTGAACAGGGCGGAGCCGTGGACCCCGGGGATCACGTCCACCTGGCTGTCCAGGGGCCGGATCTCGTTCATGGCCCGGCCGTCCACGCGCTTGCCGGCCAGCAGCCACTTCTTCACGACCTTCTTCTGCAGCTTGTAGAGGATCTCGTCCATGTAGTTCATCATGTCGGGATGCTCCTCGCCGTACTTTTCCTGCATGGCGGTGACCCACTCGTTGACCCGGGCCTCCCGGACGTTCTTGTCGTCGGTGTCCATGCAGTACTCCATGCCCTCGAACTCGTTGGCCACCAGCTTTTCGAACAGCTCGTCGTCGAAGGCGGCGTGCTCATACTCGAACTTGGGCTTGCCCACCTCGGCCACCATCTGGTCGATCAGGTCCAGCACGCCCTGCAGCTTCTCATGGGCCTGGACGATGCCCTCGTACATCACGTCGTCGGGGATCTGGTTGGCCTCGGCCTCGATCATGACGATCTTCTTGTGGGTGGCGGCCACGGTGACGGTCATCTGGTTGACGGCCTTCTCGGCATGGGTGGGGTTGAACAGGTACTTCTCCCCGTCCCAGCCCAGCACGATGCCGGCGATGGGGCCGTTGAAGGGCACGTCGGAGATGGACACGGCGGCAGCCGCGCCGATCATGGCGGTGATCTCGGGAGAGCAGTCCCTATCCACGTTCAGCACCTCGCAGGCGATGACCACATCGTTGCGCAGGTCGGAGGGGAACAGGGGCCGCATGGGCCGGTCGATGAGCCGCCCGGCCAGCACCGCGGGCAGGGAGGGCCGGCCCTCACGGCGCATGAAGGAGCCGGGGATGCGGCCCACGGCGTAGAGCTTCTCGTTGAAGTCCACGGCAAGGGGGAAGTAATCGATGCCGTCCTTGGGACGGGCGGAGGCGGTGACGGTGCACAGCACGGTGGTGTCGCCGTACTGGGCCAGCACGGCGGCGTTGCACAGCTCCGCCATCCGGCCCACCTCCAGCTTCAGGGGCCGGCCGCAGAAGTCCATCTCCCAGCGGTGCAGGTTGTCGAATGTCTTGTGTTTGATGATCATGTTTTTCTTCCTTTCGTACACATCCAAATTCTATCCAGAAAATCCGCCGAAACGGATAAACTTTTCAAAAAAGATCAGGAGGGACAGTATGAACTTGTCCCTCCTGAAAAACCTTCATACCCCTCAGTGTAAGCGGAATGCTTACTTACGGATGCCCAGCTTGGCGATGATGGCGCGGTAGCGCTCGATGTCGTTCTTGGCCACGTAGTCCAGCAGACGGCGGCGCTTGCCGATCATCTTGAACAGGCCCATGCGGCTGTGATTGTCCTTCTTGTGCACCTTCAGGTGCTCGGTGAGCTGATTGATGCGCTCGGTGAGGATGGCGATCTGGACCTCCGGGGAGCCGGTGTCGCCCTCGTGAGTCTTGTTGGCCTCGATGATGTTGGTCTTCTGTTCCTTGGTGATCATGGTTTTTGCCCTTCCTTTCGGTTTTACTATACCCTGCGCCTGAGTGGGGGGCTGCGCCCCGGACCAAGGACCGCGGGTTACCAAGCTATGGTACTATACCATACATTGCCCCGTTTGTCAAAAATTATTTTGCCATCGCCCGCCTGCCCTTGCGGCGCGGGAGGCGTTGGACTATAATATGCCCATAAGGCGATAAGCCGGCATCCGGACAAGGAGGTGCCCTATGGACTTGAAAGACTCGCCGCTGTTCCATTTTATCGTCGGGACCTTATGGTCCGCAGCAGCAGCCGTGACCGCGTACGAACACCGAACATTTTCAGGCCCCGTCTACTGGCCGCCCATCCTTTTGGGTATAGCAGGAGCCGGTTATTACGTCCGGTGGATTTATTTGATAGCAAAAAACCGGCAGCATGATAAAAACCATTGAGCGCGGCCGGCAAATTCCCTTCACCGCGCCGATGGCACAACCGCTTGGAAAGCCTCCCCTGTGCAAGGGGAGGTGCCGAGCAAAGCGAGGCGGAGGGGTTGTTACCAGTCTTGAAATATATTCCAGCTTGGTAACAATCCCTCAGTCTTGTCGTCGCGGCGTTCGCTGAGCTGCGCCGTCGCAAGCGCCGGCATCCGCCCGCTCCCGCGCTCCTCCTCTCCCCAAAAGGCATGCGTGCCTTTTGGGGACCCCGAAAGCGCTGCCAGCTCCCTTTACACAAGGGAGCCTCCAATAATGTGCGCCTTGCGCCGGAGCCACCTCCCTCGTCAGAGGGAGGCTTTCCGTAAAGAATGGGCCTGTTTGCTAAACAGGCCCACATTTTATTTCCTGAACTGGTTCTTCATTCGCTTTTCGTGGTTGAGGATGGCCTTGCGCAGCCGGAGGTGCTCCGGCGTGACCTCCAAAAGCTCGTCGTCCGCCATGAACTCCAGGCACTGCTCCAGGCTCATCTGCTTGGGCGGGATGAGGCGCAGCGCCTCGTCGGAGCCGGAGGCCCGGGTGTTGGTCAGGTGCTTGGACCGGCACACGTTCACCACGATGTCCTCTTTCTTGGGGCTTTCCCCCACCACCATGCCGGCGTACACCGCCGTGCCGGGGCTGATGAACAGCGCGCCCCGGTCCTGGGCGTTCCACAGGCCGTAGGCCACCGCCTCGCCTGTTTCAAAGGCGATAAGGGAGCCGGTGTTGCGACGCTTCACGTCCCCCTTCAGGGGGGCGTAGGAGTCGAACACGCTGGCCATGATGCCCTCGCCCCGGGTGTCGGTGAGAAATTCGCTGCGGTAGCCGAACAGGCCCCGGGTGGGGACAAGGAACTCCAGCTTCATCCGCTCGCCCACCGGCGTCATCTGCACGAACTCGCCCTTGCGCTGGCCCAGCTTCTCCATCACCGGCCCCACGCACTCGCCGGGCACGTCCAACACCACCCGCTCCATAGGTTCGCACTTCTTCCCGTCGATGTCCCGGTAGAGCACCCTCGCCGGGGACACGGAGAACTCGTACCCCTCCCGGCGCATGGTCTCGATGAGGATGGACAGGTGCATCTCGCCCCGGCCCGCCACGTTGAACGCGTCGGTGGTGTCCGTTTCGGTCACCCGCAGGGACACGTCCTTGAGGGTCTCCTGCTCCAGCCGCTGGCGGATGTTCCGGCTGGTGACCCACTTGCCCTCCCGGCCCGCGAAGGGGCTGTCGTTGACGGAGAAGGTCATCTCGATGGTGGGCGCGGAGATCTTCACGAAGGGCAGCGGCTCCACCGCCTCGGGAGCGCATATGGTGTCGCCGATGGTCACGTCGCCGATGCCGCTCATGGCGATGATATTGCCCGCCTCCGCCGCCGTCACCGGCGCCCGGCCCAGAGGCTCGTATTCATACATGCTCACGGCCTTGGCGTGGCGCACCGGCCTCTCGTCGTGGTAGTCGCACACCACGATCTCCTGGTTCTGGGTCACCCGGCCCCGCTCCACCCGGCCAATGGCGATGCGGCCTACGTACTCGTTGTAGTCCAGGGAGCTGACCAGCATCTGGAACGGCTCATCCAGCCGCCGCTCCGGGGCGGGGATGTAGTTGACGATGGCCTGGAACAGCGGCTCCAGGTCCGTCCCGGCGCTGTCGGGGCTGACGGAACAGGTGCCCTGGCGGGCGGAGGCGAACAGCATGGGGCTGTCCAGCTGCTCGTCGGTGCAGCCCAGGTCCATCAGCAGCTCCAGTATCTCGTCGATGACCTCATAGATGCGCTGGTCGGGCCGGTCGATCTTGTTGACCACCACGATCACCTTGTGGCCCAGCTGCAGCGCCCGCTCCAGCACGAACCGGGTCTGGGGCATAGGCCCCTCCGCCGCGTCCACCAGCAGAAGAACGCCGTTGACCATCTTCAGGATGCGCTCCACCTCGCCGCCGAAGTCGGCGTGGCCCGGGGTGTCCACGATGTTGATCTTCACGTCGTGGTAGTGGATGGCGGTGTTCTTGGCCAGGATGGTGATGCCCCGCTCCCGCTCCAGGTCGCCGGAGTCCATGATCCGCTCCTGGACCTGCTGGTTGGCGCGGAAGGCGCCGGACTGGCGGAGCATGGCGTCCACCAAGGTGGTCTTGCCGTGGTCCACGTGGGCGATGATGGCGATGTTTCTAAGCTCTTGCATAGCTGTCACTCTTTTCCTTGATATGCACACATTTGGTTATTTTATCACGGCCCGCCGCCGATTGCAACCGCCGGGACAAAAAAACGCCGGGGCCTCCGCCCCGGTGTTTTTGTTCGTTTTGATGGGTATTGGCCCGCTCAGTAGTCCTCCACGTCGAAGGGCTTGTCTTTATAATAGTACCTCCGGTCCTCCTCCGTGATCCGCCGCAGCACCCGGCAGGGGTTGCCCACGGCGATCACGTCGGCGGGGATGTCCTTCGTCACCACGCTGCCCGCGCCGATGACGGCGTTGTCGCCGATGGTGACCCCCGGCAGGAGGATGACGCCGCCGCCCAGCCACACGTTGTCGCCGATGGTGATGGGCAGGCCGTACTCATAGCCGGAATTGCGGCTCACCGGGTGGATGGGGTGGCCGGCGGTGCTGATGAGCACGTTGGGCGCGATCTGCACGTTGTCACCGATGGTCACCTTCCCCACGTCCAGCACGGTCAGGCCGTAGTTGGCGAAGAAGTTCTCCCCCACCTCGATGTTCCAGCCGTAGTCACAATGAAACGGCGGCTCGATCCACACATTCTCCCCGGTCTTTCCGAACAGCTTTTTCAGGATCTCGGGGATACGGTCCCGCTCCTCAGGCCGCAGCTGGTTCAGCTCATACACGGCGGCCTTGCAGGCCTCCCGCTCCTCCTCCAGCCCGTCCAGCCATGCCTTATAGGGCAGGCCCCGCAGCATCCGCTCCTTCTGGTCCATGATACTTCCTCCCTCTCATCCGGCCTTGGCCGGCCAATTCTCCTCCCACCGGCTGAACCGGTAGCACAGGCTGATGACCACCGCGCATATGACCCACCCCATGGGGTAGGCGATGGCCACGGCATACACGTTCCCGGGCAGCGCCCGGCTGGCCACGAACAGGAACGCCTGCCGGAAGAACACGTGGGTGCACAGCGTCACCACCATGGGCACCCGGCTCTTCCCCGCGCCCCGCATGGCCCCGGAGAACACCTGGTTGAAGCTGCACAGCGCCGCGAAGGGCGTGCACAGCCGGATGAACAGCACCCCGAAGGCGGTGGCCTCCTCGTGGTCGATGAACAGCCGCACCAGCGGCCCGGGGAAGGCGCATATCACCGCCGCGGCGGCCCCGGCCACCCCCAGGCTCATCCACAGCGCCGCCCACACGCCCTTCTTCGCCCGATCGGGCCGCCCGGCCCCCAGGTTCTGGGCCACGAAGGTGGTGGCGGCCTGGCCCATGCTCTGCATGGGCAGCATCAAATACTGGTCCAGCTTCCTGTAACAGCCCCACCCGGCGATGGCGGCGGTGTCGAAGGCGTTGATATAGGCCTGGACGAACACGTTGGAGAAGGCCACCACGGCCTTCTGCAGCCCCACGGGCAGGCCCACGCCCATGATCCGCCCGGCCAGGGACCGGTCGAGGCGCATCATTTCCCGCCACCGGAAGGCGCACCCCGGCTCGGGCAGCCGGCTCAGCACGATCAGCACCAGCACCGCGCTCACCGCCTGGGACGCCACGGTGGCGGCGGCCACCCCGGCGATGCCCCACCTAAACGCCAGCACGAACACCAGGTCCAGTATCACGTTCATCACGCTGCTGACCACCAAAAACAGGGTGGGCCGGCGGGTATCCCCCAGCGCCCGGAGGATGGAGCTGCCCATGTTGTAGATGAGCAGTCCCCCGATGCCGGCGAAGTAGATGTGCAGGTACAAACTCGCCTCGGCGAACACGTCCTCCGGCGTGGCGGTGGCCCGGAGCATCCAGTCGCAGCTGGCCAGGCCCAGGGCGGTCATGGCTGCGCACCCCAGGAAGGTGAGAGCCATGGTGGTCTGGATGGACCCGTGGAGCTTTTCCGTGTCCCGGGCGCCGAAGCACTGGCTGATGACGGCGCTGGCCCCCACCCCCAGGCCGGTGAAGAAATTCACCAGGGTCTTGCAGATGTGGTTGGTGGCGCTCACCGCCGCGAAGGCCTCCAGTCCCACGAACTGGCCCACCACGATGGAGTCCACCGTGTTGTACATCAGCTGGAACAGGTCCCCCAGCAGCAGGGGTATGGAGAAGGACACCAGCACCGGCCATATGGCCCCCTGGGTCATGTCCACGGTCCTGCCCCGCACGGCCTGTCTGGCCACGGCTGCGCCTCCTCTCGAAAAAATGTGCCGGCCCCGGGGCCGGAAAAGGCGGGACCGGGCTGTCAGGTCCGGTCCCGCGGAAACTTACTGCTTCTCCCGGGCCTTCAGCTGGTGGCTGATGACCTCGATGAGCTTCTGGACATTGATGGGCTTGGCGATGTGGTCGTTCATGCCGCACTCCAGCGCCAGCTTCCGGTCCTCCTCGAAGGCGTTGGCGGTCATGGCCACGATGGGGATGCCGGCCAGGGCCGGGTCCGGCAGGGCGCGGATGGCCCTGGTGGCCTCGTAGCCGTTCATGATGGGCATCTGCACGTCCATGAGGATCAGGTCATACTGCCCCGGCGCGGCGGAGCGGACCTTGTCCACCGCCACGGTGCCGTCCTCGGCCTGGTCCACCTCGAAGCCGCTCTCGGTGAGCAGCTCCACGGCGATCTCCCGGTTCAGCTCGTTGTCCTCCACCAGCAGGAGCCTGCTCCCCTTCAGCTCCTCCGCCGGGTCGGGCAGCGCGGCTGCCGCCGCCGCGGCAGGCTCCGCCTTGCCCAGGGCGCTGACCAGGGTGTCCCGCAGCTCGGACAGGAAGATGGGCTTGTTGCAGAAGGCGGTGACCCCCGCCTGCTTGGCCTCCTCCTCGAAAGCGGTCCAGTCGTAGGCGGTGAGGATGATGATGGGCACGTGCTCCCCCACCACGGCCCGGACCTGCCGGACCACCTCCAGCCCGCTCAGATCGGGCAGCGCCCAGTCCACGATGTAGGCGTAAAACTCGTCCCCCATCTCCACGGCCTGGCGCGCCCGGAGCACCGCCTCCCGGCCATGCATGGTCCACTCGGCCCGCATGCCGATCTGGGTGAGCATCTTCGTGACGCTGTCGCAGGTGGAGAAGCTGTCGTCCACCACCAGGCCCCGCATGCCCTTCAGCTCGCCGATCTCCGGACTCTGATGGGCCTCGGACTGGAGGCGGAACTGCAGCTCGATGATGAACTCCGTGCCCTCGTTGGGGGCCGACTCCACCCGGATGGTGCCGCCCATGGTGTCCACGATGCTCTTGGTGATGGCCATGCCCAGACCGGTGCCCTGGATGCCGCTGACGGTGGAGGTGCGCTCCCGCTCGAAGGGTTCAAAGATGTGCTCGACGAACTCCGGACTCATGCCGATGCCCGTGTCCTTCACCCGGATCTCATAGGAGCCGTACCCCTTGGGGGCGCCGGGCTTCTGGCGGATCATCATAGACACGGACCCGCCGGCGGGGGTGAACTTGATGGCGTTGGACAGCAGGTTCAGCAGCACCTGGTTGACGTGCAGCTTGTCGCAGTATATGTTCTCGTCCACCACATCCATGGTGTCCATGAAGAAGTTGAGCTGCTTGGCGTGCATCTGGGTCTGGATGATGTTGCGCATATCCCGGAAGATGTCCGAGATGGAGCAGGGCTTCTCCTCGATGTTCAGCTTCCCCGACTCGATGCGGCTCATGTCCAGCACGTCGTTTATCAGGCTCAGCAGGTGGTTGCTGGACGAGAGGATCTTGGCCAGATACTCCTGCACCCGCTCCCGGTTGTCCAGGTTCGTCTCCGCCAGGGTGGTGAAGCCGATGATGGCGTTCATGGGCGTGCGGATATCGTGGCTCATGTTGCTGAGAAAGACGGTCTTGGCCCGCTCGGCGGCCTCGGCCTTGTGGAGCTTCTCCTCCAGCACGGCCCGCTCCACCGCCCGGTCCCGCTCCTGCACGGCATAGCGGCGCACCAGGATATAATAGACGGCCACGGCCAGCACCAGCACCGCCGCCAGCACCAGGCACACCTCCCGCAGGGCGAAGGAGCTGGCGAAGGCCTCCCTCTCCGGCACGGACACGGCGATGGACCACTCGTTGATGCCGGCGGGGGCGTAGTACATGTACTGCCAGCCGTCGGTGATGTCGGTGCGGTAGATGACGTACCCGGTGCCCTGGGCCAGGATATCCTCGGTATACGCATCCCAGGTCTGTTCGCCCTTGGTCTGCCTTCCGTCCACGCCGTCGGTGTAAGTGTTCACGTTGCCCAGCTCGTCGTGCCAGGTGTCCAGGATGAAGTCGCCGTTGTGGGTGTCGATGATATACACGGTAGCGGTGCCGTTATAGATATTGTTGATGTTCAGGCTCTTTGGCAGATCCTCCAGCCGGGTCAGGCCGTACAGCAGCGCCACCGTTTCGCCGTTCTGGACCACGGGCACATAGTGGCGCACCACCGGCGTGCGGTTGGTCAGACTGTGGCTGCGGTTGGTCACGTGCTCCCCCAGCGGCGCCTCCTCGGCGTAGGACACGTCGTCCACGTCGGACACGTCCGTCACCCTCCCGTCGGCGGTGATGACGGTCTCGTCCGGCATGAGCAGCCGCACGTTCATGGTGTCCAGCAGCGGCGCGACGGAACCCATGGTCTCGATGGCGGATTCGGTGTCCAGCTCTCCCGCGGCGATGATCTGGGCGGTGGCGTTGAGGATGTCGCTGTCCCGCTGGAACTTGCTGATGACCTCCTCCATGACGGTGTCCACGCCTTCCTCCAGCCGGCCCAGGCTCCGTGCCCGGAGCACGCCCGCCACGTGGATGTAGGTCAGGATCAGCCCCACGGCGATGATAAGGATCAGGACCAGCGTCGCCATGAAGGTCCTGTTGCGCGCTATGCGCTGCTTTTTCACAGCTCTCCCTCCCGTCGCGCTTATTTTACAGCCCGGCGCTCTGCTTGAAGGTCAGGATGGTCCCGGCGGTCTGGGCATAATCCGCCTTCACCTGCTCCAGCAGGCCGTCCGCCGCCGGGCTTTTCCCGCCCCGGAGGGCCTCGGTCAGGTCGTGGCTGGACTGGCCCAGCTTGGTGAAGCCAAGGTTCTGGCACATGCCCTTGATGGTGTGGCTGGCCCGGAAGGCCTCCTCGATGCGGCCCTCGGCCATGGCGTCGCACAGCAGCTGGAAGCTGCCGTCGTCCAGGAATTTCAGCACGAACTTCTGCACCAGCCGCTCGCTGCGCAGCCGGCCCATCACGTCGTCGTAGTCGGCCCCCATGGCCTTGTAGCACTCCTGCAGGGTCATTGTGTTTCTCCTCCTTTTTCGTCAATCCTGGTCATGCTGCCCTGCACCGTACCCAGCAGATCGTGCAGGGAGTCGTCATAGAACCGGAACCGCCCGCCGCCGGAGCGCTTGACGCTGTAAAGCGCCGCGTCCGCCGCCTGGAGCAGCTGCTCGTATGTACTGCCGTCGTTCTCGCCTCCCAGGGCCACGCCCATGGACAGGCGGATGGGGAACTGCTCAAAGTCCTCGCATATGTTGTTGTAGATACGTTCCACCGTCTTCTCGATGTCCGTCTTGTACTCCAGAAACAGCAGGAACTCATCGCCCCCCGCCCGGCAGCATATATCGGTCTGACGGACGCTGCCGTGCAGCTTTTCCGCCACCCGGATGAGCACCTGGTCGCCGAACATGTGGCCGAACACGTCGTTTGCGTACTTGAACCGGTCCACGTCGAAGAACACCAGCGCGTACCGGGCCTCCGGCCTGTCCTGCATCCGCAGCTCGATCTGCTCCTGGGCGCTGGAGCGGTTGAGCAGCCCCGTCATGGCGTCGGTGGACGCCCTGTCCTCCAGCTCCTGCAGCCGCACCCTAGACTCGTGCACGTCCACGGCCTTGCCCAAAGCGCCCTCGAACTGGGGCGGCGTATCCGCCGACCACACCGCCCGGGATATGACCCGGTGCCACCGGGTGCCCCCGTCATAGTGCAGCGCGCACTCCATCTGCACGTCCGGCTCCTTGGGCGTGGTGGCCCGCAGCTTCGCAGACAGCTCCTCCCACACCCCGGGTCCCAGCACGGCCTGCAGCTTCGGGTCATTGACCGGGTCCATGACGATCTCGTCCACGCCCAGCTTTTTCGCCCCCCAGGGCGACAGGGTGATCATGGGCGGGGACACGGTGAACTCGAACTGGATATCCTCCGTCAGGGCGGCGAAGAAGCTGAACTTGTCCCGCTCATAATCCAGCAGCCGCAGCGTGCGCGTGCTCACGCCGCTGTGCAGCGACTCGTCGGCGATGGCCTGGATCTCCCGGCGGGTACCCTTGCTGACGCTGCCGCCGGCCAGCTGGCCCCGGATCTGCCCCGCGCTCTCCCGCAGGCACTCCAGCAGCAGCGGATTAAAGGTCCCGCACTTCCCGTCCAGGATCATCTGCACCGCCGTTTCATGGGGGATGGGGTCTTTATACACCCGTGGGCTGGTCAGCGCGTCGTACACATCCGCCAGCGCCACCACCTGTGCGCTGATGGGGATATCGTCCCCCGCCAGCCCGTCGGGATAGCCCCGCCCGTCGTACCGCTCATGGTGCCACCGGCATATCTCATAGGCCGTGCGCACCAGCGGATCGTTCTGGTGCACCGGCAGCTCATCCAGCATCCGCGCGCCCACCATGGCGTGGGTCTTCATCACCTCGAACTCCTCGGCGGTGAGCCGGCCCGGCTTGTTGAGGATATGCTCGTCGATGGCGATCTTGCCGATATCATGCAGCGCCGAGCCGGTGCTGATCCGGGAAATATCGCCGGCGGTGAGGTGGTACTGATCGGTCTTCTGCATCAGCAGCCGCAAAAAGAAGTCGGTCAGGGTCCGCACGTTCAGGATATGCTGTCCGCTCTCGCCGTTGCGGAACTCCACGATATGGCTGAGGATATCGATCATCATGCCGCTGCGGCGTTCCTTCTCGTATATCTGCTCCTCCACCATGCTCACCAGCCGCCGCTGCTTTGCGTACAGCAGCAGGGTATTGACCACCCGCCGCCGCACGATCAGCGCGTCGAACGGCCGCATGATGAAGTCGGTCACGCCCATATCATAGGCCCGCTCCACCTGGGGCGAGCCGCTCTCGGCGGAGACCATGATCACGGGCGTTGCCTCGATCCACCCGTTCTGGTTCATCACGCCCAGCACATCGAACCCGTTCATCCTGGGCATGACGATGTCCAGCAGCACCAGATCGATCTCGTCGCTCTTTTTCTGCATGATGGACACGGCTTCCAGCCCGTCCTCCGCCTCCAGGATATCGTACTCGTCCCCCAGCATATCCGCCAGGATGGAACGGTTCATCTCCGAGTCGTCCACCACCAGGATGGTCTGTCGTTTGCTGCTTGCTTTTTCCACGCGTATTAGCTCCTTCCGGCGGTCCGACCGCCATCATACAATGATATAATAACCCCCGGTTTTTGTCAATCGCGTTTCCGGCGTGATGAAAAGACCGGACGTGGTCTCCCACGTCCGGTCTGCGCGTTTTATTGGCGGTCCTTGCCTTCCTTTGCGATCTTCTCGCTCAGCTCATCCTCGAAGTCCCTCTGGCGCTTCTTCTGCTTGGCCACGTGCACCGCCAGCACGACGATCATCGCCGCCAGCGCCGCCAGCGCGCCCAGGTCCCACAGGCAGAAGCCGAAGTGTGTGTGAAAGTATTGATGCATGTCTTATGCCTCCCTTGTCCGGCTCAGTGAGCCAGCTCCGAGCGCACCTCGAACTCCTGCTCCTGCCGGCGCTTGCGGTCGTGGGTGTAATACACCGTCACCGCCAGGGCGCACATCATGATAAGGAAGTGCAGGATGCAGCACCGGACCTCGGTCATGCCTGCCAGCGGGGTGTCGTTGTCAGCGATCTCCGCCTCCTCGTTCACCACGTAATCCTGCTGGGCGGCAGCCGCCTGGGAGGGCAGGCTGGCCAGGGGCACGCCTTCGTCGTCGATGTTCACCTCATCCTGGGGTCCCTCGGGCGCGTCGGGGCCGCCGGGGCCGGCAGGGTCATTGGGACCGGCGGGATCGGCGGGGCCGGCGGGATCGTCCGGGCCGCCGGGGTTGTCGGGGTTCACCGGCGCGGGCGGGGTGGGAGGATCGTCCGGGTCATCGGGGTCATCGGGGTCAGTGGGATCGGTGCCCGGGTCGGTGGGATCGGTGCCCGGATCGGTAGGATCGGTGCCCGGGTCGGTGGGATCGGTGCCCGGATCGGTGGGATCAGTACCCGGATCGGTAGGATCAGTGCCCGGATCGGTAGGATCGGTGCCCGGATCGGTGGGATCAGTGCCCGGATCAGTGGGATCAGTGCCCGGATCGGTGGGCTCAGTGGGAGCAGTGCTGGTGTTCACCGCGAAGCTGGCGGTAAAGGTATAGGTCTTGCCGGCCCCGACGGTGATGCTCTGGCCCAGCGCGGCCTCAGCGCCCTCAACAGCTTCGCCCTCGTAGGTCCAGCTATCGAAGTGATAGCCGTCCTTCGCGCTGGCGGTGCTCTCAGCGGTCACCTCTTTGGTGGTTTCCTCACCCTCGAAGGTGAACTTCTCAAAGCTCGGGTCCACGGTGCCGTTTTCCTCAGCCACGTAGTAGATGACCGCCTCGTCCTTGTCGGGGGTCCCGTCGGGCTGCTTGCCGTCCTCGCCGCCGCCGATGTTGTCCAGGGTGTAGACCACGGTGATCTCCACGCCGTCCTTGGTCATCGTGCCTTCGGTGGTGCCTTCCGTGCTCACATAGATGTAGTTGTCACTGTCATTTTTGATAGCATCGGGGATTATCGTCTTGTTGTTGACATTGTAGCTCTCGCCCTCTGCAAAGACCTGAACGTAAGACTCCTTGATCGGCTCGTTGCTCTCGTTCACATACTTGACAGTGAGCACGCCCTCGCCTTCGCCGACCTCGGTCTTTTTCCAGCTGCCGGTGATGGTCACATCCGCGCCGTCGATCTCGCCGCTCTTGGCGTCCCAGCCCTCGAAGTTATAGACTGCGACCGTATCGCCGTTTTCATCCTTCTCGTAATAGACCGCGACATCCGGGGTCTTTACCGTATACGGCTGATGGTTCACATACTCGGTGTCGTCCACAGGCGCAGCCGGCACACCCTCGCCCTCGGGCAGGCCCGTGTATTCATAGGTCACATGATACTTGTCAAGCTCTTTCGCTTCATAGGTCCAGGAGCCGGTGTAAGTCACATCTTCCATGCCCATGACCTGATCGCCGCTGACGGTGTTGCCCTCAGCATCCTTCCAACCGTCGAAGGTCCACGTACCGGTCACATTGTGGTAATCATCTTCGGTGTTGATAGGCCCAGGCGCAGGCTCCACGTTGTAGTGCTGCTTCTCAGCATAGGTCTCGGTTTCGGGAACGTTCCAGCCCTCGGGCTTTGCTTCACTATTCAAGACATAGCTGACGGTGTGCTGATACTCGCTCTCCGCGTGGCTCTCCGTCAGCTCCCAGGTACCGGTGACCACAACGTCCTCGTTGTCTATCGTGCCGCCGTTATTGTCCCAGCCGGAGAATTTGTACTCCTTCAGCAGGTTGCCGTAATCGTCCAGCACCTGATAAACAGTATCCTTGGCCGGGGTTTCAGACACGGTGTAGGAAGCGCCCAGCTTGTATTCCTTGTTGTCCACGGGCGCCGTCGGCAGAGGCTCGCTCTTCCCGCCAGGCTGCTCCTCGGGCAGGCCGGACCACTCATAGCGCACATTGTAGGTCTTTTCCCGATAGTGGGCAATGATCTCCACGTCCGCGCCGGCGATGTTGCCGCTGGTTGCCTCGCCCGTCACTTCGTACCTCTTGTAAATCCGGCCATCCTCATCCGTGATGGTCTGAGGGATTTGCGCGGATACATCATAGGATTCACCGTAGGCAACTTCTTCCTCGTAAGGATTCTTGATGCTCGTGCCACTCTCGTCGTAAGGCTCCTTAATAGGCTGTCCATCTTCGTCCACATAGTGAACGGTGACCGTGCTCTCGCTCTTGATGGTATATGTACCATCGTAATGGTAGCAGCTCTGGGTAGAGGGAAGATAATCGTCGGCGCCGGCAGAATGAGCAAGTTTGCCGTTCGTCCACACGATATCATTTCTGTTGAACCCGGGCAGCTTCCAAATCGTATTGTCCTTAAACTGGATCTCTTCTTTATGACTGTTGATATAGTCACCCACGCCATAAGTATCCGTGATGTATCCAGCATCACCGGAGGGAGTTTCGGACAAACCCTTTACCGCGGACCGGGGAATATCGATATAACCATACGTCACATATCCGTGATCGTTGTAGTCCTTCTTGAACCGCTCCAGCACGGCAGCGTTGTCGCTCTTCAGCTCCACGTACAGATATACTCTGACACTCCCGGTAACTCTTTCGACTGTGACAGTGAAGGTTTCGGTACGCTTCCCAACGAACCCAGTGGTATAATCATTGACATCATATGTGTGGGTAATAGTCACTTTCCCGGGCTTAATCCCAGC
Source organism: uncultured Oscillospiraceae bacterium (assembly GCA_947627735.1). Classification (GTDB taxonomy): domain Bacteria; phylum Bacillota; class Clostridia; order Oscillospirales; family Oscillospiraceae; genus CAJOIG01. The sequence goes on from CANQXG010000007.1 coordinate 38,096, forward strand.
CACAGTAGCCTTGTTCCAATCACCAGTCACAGTGGCAGTAGTATCGTCACTGCTGCTCCACACGTGATTGAGTGAACCAATCGCACCGCCGCCGACCAATGGGATAGAATCGCCCTCATTAACACTAAGGTTGGTCGTCTGCTGCTCCGGGCCGAACCCGCCGCCGGCGATCGGATCGATGCCGTAGCTCTCGTCCGCGATCTCGGGACCCATGCCGCCCTCGGGAGCGCTCTCGACGACCGCATCGCCGCCCTCGACCGTCTCGCCGTCGCCCTCCTCTACCTCGTCGGAGGAATGAATATTATTCATTTCGTCCTGGGCGGCGGGATCGTCACCCTGGGTGCCCTCTTGTGCACTCTCAGTGCCCTTTACTGCACTTTCTGTGCCTTTACTGCATACTCACTGCCCTCGGGATCGGCGTTATCCGCGCCCGGCCCGTCGCCGGTCACGGTTTCGTCGATACCTATAATAGTATCGTCGTCGCCGTTCTCGATGACATCATCAGCCTCAGTCCCCTGAGGCTGCACCGCAGAGGCCTCTGCGGTCGCGCCCTGGTCCGCCGCGTCCTCGCCGCTGTCCGCCAGAGCGATCACGCCCAGGCTGTTGACCGCGAACAGGAGCACCAGCGCCAGTGCCAGCATCCTCTTCCACATCTTCATTGCTCTTCCTCCAGTATCCTTAATTTTTCTTTTTTACACATCTTCTGCTGGGCCTTTCCCGGCCCTTTTGACTATTAAGACGGTTTTTAGCTCAATTTTGGCTCAAAAAATCGCATTTTGTAACCATTTTGTAACCTTTCCGCAGGAAAGTATCACGTTTCCCGCCCGATTTTGCCCCTATTTTACCCCTATTTCCCGCCCCTGATCCCCGCCTCCCTCTCCCCCTCTCTGCCCCTTTGCAGCTCCGCTCTTCACACCCCTTCACACCCCTTCAAAGTCACCCAGAAAACATTTTTCCCCCTGGGTCGTTGACGAACGCCCTCTTCGGCGATATAATAGGATGAACTTTTGTCTTCCCCTCCTTTTTCCGCCGATTTCGGCCTGTTTCCAGGGATATTCATTAGTTTTCATAGTTTTTCATACATATTCATTACCATATTCACAGTTTATTCATTCTCATTTCAGACCGTTCACCCACTCTTCCAGCCCATTGAAAGGTGGATATTTATGCCATTATCGCGAAAAAATGTGAATAATCCTACGCCCGTGCCGCCTATGGACCGTGGCCAGGCGGAGGAACTGTACCAGCAGATCATGCCGGAGCTGGGCCTGGAGGCCAAAGACGAGAGCAGCCGCCGGACCTACCATACCTTCTCCGTGGTCCGCTATCGGACCCCCAAGGTGGTGAAGGTTTTGATCGTGGTGCTGGTGCTTATCATGACGCTGATGATGCTGATCTTCCCCTCCCCCGTGACCCGCATCAGCGTCAACTATGCCGACGCCAGCGAGGTGCTGGTGAACTTCAATAATGGTCCCCTGGGCTTTTTTAACCGGGTGACGGCCCTGCTCAACGGCATCCCCGTGGACCTGATCCACGGCGACGACAGGAGCTACTCCGTGTCGCTGAAGAAAAACGGCGAGCTGTCCCTCATCTCCGAGAGTCCCGTTGGCATCTCTGACACCCAGACCGTCACCATCCAGGGCCTGGACGACGTGGCCCCCCAGGTGGTCCGCCACCTCCGGGACGGCGACGACATACATATATATTTTTCCGACAACGACTCCGGCGTGGATTGGGACGCCCTGTCCGTCACCGGCGCCGACGGCGAGCCGGTGGATTTTGACGTATTTCCCGACGAGGGCTACGTTTCCGTCCGCTTCCCGGAGGACGCCCTGACCCTCCATGTCCCGGACAAGGCCGGCAACGCCCTGTCCGTGGTGGTGAATCTGGCGGGCTGAGCGCCGCCAATTTCGACAGAAACTCCGGCCCTTGGGGCCGCGTGGGGTAAATGTGATGGCCAAAGGCATGGATTACCGCTATTTTGAATATCTGGCGGGCCGTATCCGCGCGGGCGACAACGACGCCTTCACGGAGCTCTATGAGCAGACATACGACACCATGTACCGCTATGCCTACTATTTCCTGCAGGACCCGGACCAGGTCCTGGACGCGCTGCAGGAGATCTATATCGCCATATTCAAGAACATCCACACCCTGAAGGTGGACCGGCTGCTGCCCTCCTGGATGCGGCAGATCGCCTACCACATCTGCTGCGACATGGCCGAGGAGCAGAAGCGGGACCGGGAGCGGTCCGTGGCTCTGACCACCGACGAGTACGACCTGCAGGACCACGTGGTCCACACCGAGGCCGACGCCTACCGGTCCGTGTACGACAAGGACACCCAGTTCCGGCTCCATGACGCGCTGCGCAAGTGCTCGTCCAAGGAGCGGCAGGCCTTCACGCTGTGGTATAAATTCGACCTGACCCCGGCGGAGATCGCCGACTTCATGGACGTGAGCGTGGCCAGCGCCAAGCGCTATATCGCCTCGGCGCGGGCGACGCTGAGCAAGGAAACGGCCACCATCTCCGCCACGGTGAAGAGCTGAGAGGCGGCGCCATGACGAGATACAGGAAAATGCTGATCGTCTGCGCCGTCGCGCTGATGTGTCTGGCCGGATGCGGCGGCGGCAGCCCCCAGTCCGCCCAAACCCAGTCCCCCGCCCAGACCGCCCCGCAGAGCGGTCCCGCCCGGCCCAGCGAGCCGACGGTATATCTCCCCGAGGCCCCGGGCACGGATGTCATCGGCGCGGAGCCGCTGATCGTGGACGTGTCCAACGCCCGCCAGGGCTATGTGATGGCCCGCTACTCCGGCACCGCCGCCAAGGCCAACATCCAGCTCACCGGCGCCGACGGCATCACCTACAAATACTTCCTGCCCCCCTCCGAGGACTATGTGCCCCTGCCCCTCACCGGCGGCGACGGCAGCTACGCCGTGGACGGGTATGAGAACATCGAGGGCACCCGCTACGCGGTGCTGTTCAAGGAGTCGCTGGACGTGACGCTGGACAGCGAATTTCTGCCCTACCTCTACCCCAACCAGTACGTACTGTTCGACGAGGACACCGAGGCCGTGGCCGTGGCCGCCGATGCGGCCCGCTCCGCCGCGGACGATCTGGGGGCGGTGGAGGAGATATACCACTACGTGGTGGAGAACGTGGTCTACGACACGGAAAAGGCCGCCACGGTGACGGCGGGCTATCTGCCGGTGGTGGATGATACGCTCCATTCCGGCAAGGGCATATGCTTCGACTACGCCGCCCTCACCGCCGCCATGCTCCGCAGCCAGGACATCCCCACTCGGCTGGAGATCGGCTACGCCGGGGAGGCATACCACAGCTGGATCAGCGTGTACATCGAGGACGTGGGCTGGATCGACAAGCTCATCGAGTTCACCGGCGACGACTGGACCAGGATGGACCCCACCTTCGCCTCCTCCGGCGGCAGCAGCTCCGCCATCCTCAAGTACATCGGCGACGGGTCCAACTACAACCTGCAGCAACTGCACTGACAAGAAAGGAAGCTTGCCAATGAAACCGCTCACCAACGCCGAGCTGTCCACCTTCTGCGGGCAGCTGGCCATGATCCTCCGGTCCGGCATCTCCGCGCTGGAGGGGCTGTCCATCATGGCGGAGGACGCCCCGGAGGGAGAGGGAAAGGCCCTGCTGCGCCAGATGCTGGAGCAGATGGAGACCGGCAGCGGCGTCGCTGACGCCGTGGAGGAGGCCGGCTGCTTCCCGGTGTATATGTGCAGCATGGTCCGGCTGGGGGAGCAGTCCGGCCAGCTGGACGACGTGATGGCCTCCCTGGCCGCCTACTACCGGCGGGAGGAGCAGCTGTCCCGGAGCATAAAAAGCGCCGTCACCTACCCCCTGGTGATGCTGGGGATGATGGTGGCGGTGATGCTGGTGCTGATCGTAAAGGTCCTGCCCGTGTTCAACCAGGTGTTCCAGCAGCTGGGCACCGGGCTTACCGGCGTGTCCGGGGCTATCCTGCGCATGGGCCAGGCCATGAACCGGTACAGCGTGGCGCTGGTGGCGGTGATCGCCGCGGCGGCGGCGCTGTGCCTGTATTTCTTCTGCACCCGGCGTGGCCGGGAGCAGATCCGGCGGTTCTCCTCCCGTTTCTTCGGCACGAAAAAGCTGTCCGAGCAGATCGCCTGCGCCCGCTTCGCCAGCGGCATGCACCTGGCCCTCCGCAGCGGACTGAACATCGACGAGAGCCTGGACACCGTGTCCCGGCTGGTGGAGCACCCCACGGTGGGCCAGAAGGTCCAGAACATCCGCCGGGCCGTGGCCGAGGGCGGCAGCCTTGCCGACGCCATCGACCAGGAGCAGATGTTCTCCGGGGTGTACGCCCGCATGGTCCGCATCGGCGTGAAGGCCGGCGCCGTGGACGAGGTGATGGACCAGATCGCCCGGCAGTACGACGACGACATCGAGCGGCGCATGTCCTCCCTCATCGCCAAGCTGGAACCCACGCTGGTGGCCATCCTGTCCGTGGCGGTGGGGATGATCCTGCTGAGCGTCATGCTCCCCCTGATGGGGATCATGTCCAACATTGGCTGAGCGGGAGGGCGTATGAACCGGTTCGAAAGACATCACGCCGGCCCGGGCCTGTGGAAAAAACTGGCCTCGGCGGCCTTCTTCCTGGGGGTGCTGGCCCTGTTCTGGATGGGGCTGGACAGCCTCTCCGGCGTCACCGCCCGCCAGGAGGCGGAGGGGCTGAAAAACTCCATCCTCCAGAGCGCCGTGCACTGCTATGCCCTGGAGGGGTTCTACCCCGACAGCCTGGACTACCTGCGGGAGCACTACGGCCTGACCTACGACACCGACAAGTACATCGTCGCCTATGAGATCATAGGCTCCAACCTGATGCCGGACGTGTCCGTCATCGCCAAGTCCTGACGGGAGGCCAGCCATGGGAAAGACCCGCTCCGGCCAGAGCCATACCACGGACCTGCTGTTCACGGTGGGGCTGTTCTGCCTGTTCGCCGCCGCCGCTTTCATCCTGGTGATGATCGGCATCGGCGCGTACCAGCATACTGTGGAGCAGATGCAGGATACCTACTCCACCCGCACCGCCGTCTCCTACGTGGCGGAGAAGCTCCGCCAGCACGACGAGAGCGGCGGCGTCAGCCTGGGCCAGGTGGAGGACTACCCTGCCCTGGTGCTCCTGGACGACGTGGACGGCACGCCCTACGTCACCTACATCTACTCCGACGGCGAGACCCTCTTTGAACTCACCGTCCGGGAGGGCACCGCCGTCACCGCCAATCTGGGCGAACCCATCCTGGCGGTGAAGGACTTCACCATATCCGACGCCGGGAACGGCTTTTATGAATTTTCCGCCTCAGCCGCGGACGGGAGCACCGTCCGCTATCTGACTCACCCGCGCGCCGGCGCGTGAACGGCTCCGACCGATCCGAACGAAAGGAGGGGACATTATGGGCCAGGACAACAGCGCCCGCTCCAGCCTGTTTCTCATCGAGCTTATCATCGCCATACTGTTCTTCTCCCTGGGGGCAGCCGTGTGCGTGCAGGCCTTCGTGAAGGCCCACACCGTCAGCGCCCAGGCCCGGGATCTGGCCTTCGCCTCCTCCACCGTGTCCAGCGCCGCCAACGTGCTGCGCTGTTCGGACGCCTCCCCGGAGCAGTTCACGGCCTATTTCCCCGGGGCCGTCCAGGACGCAGACGGCGCGCTCTTCGTCTGCTATGGCGAGGACTTCGCCCCCTGCGGCGAGGACGAGGCCGCCTATGTCCTGCGGGCGGAGACCGCCGCGGACGGCGCGGTCCGCGCCTGCCATATCACCATGGGCGGCCAGGCCGGCGTCATCTATGAGCTGGACCTGCGATGGCCCGGACAGGAGGCGGCCCATGGACAGTAACCGCTCCCACCGGCCTATCATCAGCACCGGCACCACCTCCATCGTGCTCATCTTCGTGATGCTCTCGCTGCTGACCTTCGCGGTGCTGAGCCTGGTCAGCGCCCAGGCCAATCTGCGCCTGAGCGAAAAGAGCGCCCAGCGCACCACCGACTATTACGCGGCGGAGAACGCCGCCAACGATCTGCTGACAGATATCCTCTCCGCCGTGGACGCGGGCGAGGCCCCCGACACGGTCCGGGGCGTGCGCCTGACCGCCGACGGCCACGCCGCCTATGAGGTCCCCCTGGGGGAGGACCAGCTCCTGGCGGTGGAGGTGGCGCTCTATCCCCAGGGCGGCCCGGACGGGCGCGCCTATGACATCGTGGCCTGGAAGGCCGTATCCGAATACGACTGGTCCCCTGACGACTCGCTGCATCTGCTGGACCCGTCCAGCCTTCCCATCGGCTGACAGGAGGAACACATGACCATACTGGAATTTCTCACCGACACCACCCATATGGGCGCCAGCGACCTGTTCGTCGTGGCCGGCCGGCCCCTCAGCTATAAGCTGGGGGGAAAGCTGCTGGAGATCAACGACGAGCGGATCATGCCCGACCAGTCGGAGGCGCTGGTGACGGAACTGTACGCCCTGGCCCACCGGGACATCGACCGGCTGCGCCAGACGGGCGACGACGACTTCTCCTTCGCCATCGCCGGCCTGAGCCGCTACCGGGTGAGCACCTATATCCAGCGAGGCTCCCTGGCGGCGGTGATCCGCGTGATAACCTTCGACCTGCCCGACCCGGTCAAGCGGGGCATCCCCGAGGCCGTCATCGGCCTGAGCGGGCTGAAAAAGGGCCTTGTGCTGGTCACCGGCCCCGCCGGCAGCGGCAAATCCACCACCCTGGCCTGCATCATCGACCGGATCAACCAGACCCAGGAGAAGCACATCATCACCCTGGAGGACCCCCTGGAGTACCTGCACCGGCACCAGAAGAGCATCATCTCCCAGCGGGAGATCAGCTCCGACACCGCCAGCTACAACGTGGCCCTGCGGGCGGCGCTGCGCCAGAGCCCGGACGTGATCCTGCTGGGGGAGATGCGGGACTATGAGACCATCTCCATCGCCATGACCGCCGCCGAAACGGGCCATCTGGTGCTGTCCACCCTGCACACCCTGGGCGCGGCCAACACCATCGACCGGATCATCGACGTGTTCCCCTCCAGCCAGCAGCGCCAGATCGCCGTGCAGCTGGCCAGCGTGCTCCAGGCCGTGGTGAGCCAGCAGCTGGTGCCCAACACCGCCGGAGGCGTCACCGCCGCCTTCGAGCTGATGTGCGCCACCACCGCCGTGCGGAACATGATCCGGGAAAACAAGATCCACCAGATCGACGGCCTGATCTACTCCTCGTCCAGCGACGGCATGTTCTCCATGGACGCCAGCCTTCTTAGGCTGTACAAGGAGGGCAGGATCGGCCGGGACGAGGCCCTGGCCCACAGCTCCAACCCGGATATGCTGGCCCGGAAGATGTGAGCCGGCGACAAAACGCCCCCTTTCCTCCCGAGCACACCGGGAGTTTTCCTCCGCGCCTGAGGACATCTGAAAACGGCGGTTTTGCGTTACTATCAAAACCGCCGTTTCCATCTTCATGCCCGACACCCCATGTGAATCCCCGCCGGGATCCGCATGGGGTGTCGTTTTATATCCAGCGCGCCGCCCCTTAGAGATCTCCCTCCCCGCCCGCAGAGGCGAATATACCCGCTTTTCGGCTTACACTGACACGGCATACTATCATCGGGAGGGATCGTTATGAGCAGATCATACGGATACGTCCGCGTATCCAGCCGGGAGCAGAACACGGACCGGCAGACCATCGCCATGCATCAGTTCGGCATCGCCGACGAGGACGTGTTCACAGACAAGCAGTCCGGCAAGGACTTCGACCGGCCCGCCTACCGCCGGCTGATGCGGAAGCTGAAGCCGGGGGACACGCTGGTTATCAAGAGCATCGACCGGCTAGGGCGCAACTACGACGAGATATTGGAGCAGTGGCGGCTGCTGACGAAGAAAAAGAACGTGGCCATCGTGGTGCTGGACATGCCGCTGCTGGACACGCGAAGGGACCGGGATCTGACGGGGACGCTGATCGCGGACATCGTGCTGCAGCTGCTGTCCTATGTGGCCCAGACGGAGCGGGAGTTCATCCGCCAGCGCCAGGCGGAGGGCATCGCGGCGGCCAAGGAGCGGGGCGTGCGCTTCGGCAGGAGGCCAAAAGAGCGCCCGGAGGCGTTCGAGGCGGTCCTCCGGGAGTGGGAGCAGGGCATGCTCACGGCCAGAAAAGCGGCGGAACGCCTCGGCGTTGCGCACAAGACGTTCCTGAAGTGGGCATCCACGGGCCTCAGTGGTGAAAAAAGTAGAGATTTCTCCCCGCCTGCGGAGAGCCTCTGAACGCTCCCGCAGCAGGCTAAAATCACTCTTTAATATTATAACAGAATCCTTTTATCAGCGCAAGATGTATATGGGGATAAAACTCTACCTATTTCACCAGACGATGGGGATATTTCTCTACTTTAGGTGACAACGGCGACGAGCCGGAGCGCGGAGAAAAGGGGCGGAAAGCGTGACCTGCAAGGACCTGACCGGTATGCGGTTCGGTCGGCTCACTGTCCTCCGCCGGGCGGAGGATGACGGCAGCGGCCGGCCCCGCTGGCTGTGCCGCTGCGACTGCGGCGAGCTGTGCGTGGCGGCGGGCCGGAACCTGCGCAGCGGCAACACGAAAAGCTGCGGCTGCGCCAGGAAGGACGGCTCCCGCAGCCGCCGGGACCTGACTGGCATGCGCTTTGGCCGGCTCACGGCCCTGTGCCCCGTGGAGGGCGAGCGGCATAACAAGACCGCCGGGGCGATGTGGCGGTGCCGGTGCGACTGCGGACAGGAAACGGAGGTATCCGCCGCCTGCCTGCTCTCCGGGCGGACCCGGAGCTGCGGGTGCCTGAACCGGGAGCAGATGGCCCGGATGCACGAGCACATGCACTACGAAAACGACACCTGCCTGGAGCAGCTGGCCCGGGCGCAAACGGACCGGGGGACCAACAAGGCGGGCTTCCGGGGCCTGTTCCGGACGAAGGACGGACGGTTCCGGGTGACCATCAACTTCCGGAAAAAGCGCTATAACCTGGGCTACTTCCGGGACTACGACGAGGCGGTGCAGGCCCGGCTGGATGCCGAGCAGACCCTGCACCAGGGGTACATAGACGCCCGGAGCGCCTATCGGCGGCGGGCGGAGGCGGACCCGGCCTGGGCGGAGAAAAATCCCTTTGTCTACAACGTACAGCGGATCGACGGCGCATTTTACGTCACGACCAACGGCACAGCACGGAGCTTTGATGAGCGCCGCCCCCGGTCGGACGCGGCGGCACTGCGCTGAATGAATATATAACCTGGCGGGCGCCGGAGACCAGAAAGACGCCCGACGGAAAGGAGACCCAAGACAATGAAGAGGAACAGGATGGTATGCAGGACCCTGGCGCTGGCATTGTGTCTTACCCTGGCGCTGGGACTGATCTCCGGCATGGCCATGCAGGAGGACGAGGCATACGCCTCCGAGTCCGCGCTCCCGTCGGAGACGCCTCTGCCCGAGGAAACGGCTCTGCCCGAAGGGGTGGAGCTGCCCGAGGAAACGGCCCTGCCCGAAGGGGTGGAGCTGCCCGAGGAAACGGCCCTGCCCGAAGAAACGGCGAGCGCGTCCGAGCTGCCCGAGGAGGAACCGACCCCGGAAACGGAGGACGAACCTGCGCCGGCGACGGAGCAGAACTACGCCTGCCAGTCCGGTGACGGCGTGGCGGTCAGCGCCATCGCGGCGGCGGACAGCGGCATCCCGGCGGACGCCACGCTCCATGCGGACAAGGTGGACGAGGGCACCGAGGCCTACGCCCAGGCGTACGACGCCCTGTGGCAGGCCCTGGGCCTGACGGAGGGCGACCAGCTCTATTACCTGCCCTATGACGTGTACTTCACCGACGCCGAGGGCGGCCGGCTGGAGCCGGTGAGCGGCCTGGTGACCGTCACCATGCAGTTTGCCTCCGACCCCTTCGCGGCGATGGTGCCCGCGGAGGACGGCGACGAGGCGGATACCATCTCCGCCGACGTGGCCCTGGACGGTCCCAGCCTGGAGGAGCCGGAAGCGGACAACTCTGAGCCGGAAGCGGATATCCCCGACGCTGCGGAGCCGGTGATGGTGGAGGAGCGGTTCGTGGCCCACATCCTGGCCGACGGCACCGTGGAGCAGCTGACGCCGGAAACGGCGGACGACGGCACGGTGACCTTCTCCGTCGGTTCCTTCTCCACGATGGGTCCCGCGAAGATCCTGAGCGAGGCAGGGCCGGAAACGGTCATCAACGTCCCCACGGAGGCCGGCACCATTGCCGACGCGCTGGCGAGGCTGGCCGGCGGCGACGGCGTCATCTGCCTGACCCAGGACGTGACCGTAGACACGACGGTGGCCGTGACGGGCGGGAACGTGACCATCCGATCCCAGGAGGGTTCCGCCTTTACCATCCGCACATCCGGCAGCAGCGAGAACATGTTCGCCCTCACCGGCGGCGCGGCGCTGACGCTGGAGAACGTGAAGGTGGACGCCTCGGCCAACACCCTGGGCCGGACCGTGACCGCCAGCGAGGGCGCGACCCTGACCCTGGACGAGGGCGCGGAGCTGACGGGCAACACCGCCTTCGGCGCGGTGTATCTGGACGGCGCTGCTATCGAGATCAGCGGCGGCACGATCACCGGCAACAGCGCGGGGAAGAACGAGGCGACGCTGCTCCAGAAAACATACGGCACCGCGGCCCGCTTTATCTATAACGCAGAAAATGCCGGCAATCAGAGCCTGGGCGGCGCGGTCCTCATGGTGAACGGCTCCACCCTCACCATGACCGCCGGCGAGATCAGCGGCAACAGCGCCGTCTGCGGCGGCGGCGTGTACGCTTTCGATTCCGCCGTGTCGATCAACGGCGGCGCGCTCTCCTATAACATAGCGGACACGGATACTGCCGACCAGGCCTACGGCGGCGCGCTCCATGTGGACGGCCCGGCCTCCTCGGTCCAGATCGGCGGCAGCGCCCAGATCACGGGCAACACCGCCCAGCGCGGCGGCGCGATCGGTTTCGGCATCGACGCGGATGCGGTCGCCCTGAACATAACGGGCGGCTCCTTTACGGGCAACACCGCGAAGACCTATGGCTCCATCGCCTTCATCTCTTCCATGAACACCAGCATCGACATCAGCGGCGCTGAGTTCCGTGAAAACAGCGCGGCCAAAGAGGGCGGCATCTACAAGGCGGCAAACGCCTCCATGACGCCGGGCGGGAGCGGCAAGATCACGATCCATGGCGGCGCCCAGTTCATCGACAACACGGCCCTGAAAGGTCCCTGCCTCTATGTCACCAAGGACAACGCGGGTGCGATCAAAGAATTTCTGGTGGAGGACGCGACCTTCAAGGGCAACAGCGCCACCAACAACGCCGGCGTGATCCAGTACAACGTCCCCAACTCCACCTTCAAGGTCACCAAAAGCACGTTTGAGAACAACCGCACAGACAGCAGCGGCGGCTGCTTCTACGTGGCGATAGACGCCAAGGGAACGACCTTCACCCTTGAAAACTCCGTCTTCACCAACAACTACGCCAAGCAGCAGGGCGGCGTGTGGCGCGGCTTCCCGCCCGACGCCGATATCACGATCACAGGCTGCACCTTCACCGACAACAAGGCCGAGCTGGGCGACGGCGGCTGCTTCTACTTCCCCGGCGACGGCACGAACTCCAACATCACCATCAACGGCGGCAGCTTCACCGGCAACTTCTCCGGCAGCTCCGGCGGCGCGTTCCGGGCCAACCTGGACGGCGGCGCGGTGACGGTCACCGGCGGCGCGATGTTTTACGGCAACAGCGCCGATGTGAACGCCGGCGCGTTCTCCGTCCGCCGGAGGGGCGGGGACTATTACGGCACCGTCTACCTCCTGTCCTGCACGGTGGAGGGCAACTGGTGCAACGCCAACTTCTCCCGGTACACCGAGGCCGACCGGGACCCCACGATGCACTACAACACCGGCGGCGTGTACATCGGCGAGAACATCACCTGCTACATGTACGACGCGCTGGTTTCCGGCAACAGCGTCAACGGCGGCTACACCGGCGGCACGGTGGGCAACGGCATCGGCCTGTGCCCCAACGCCCAGGTGTTCCTGTACCCGGAGCACGGCGCCACCATCTACGGCAACGGCAACAACGGCGGCATGGACATCCTGGCCGTTCCCGCCGACCCGGTCATCACCTATGAGACCCCCGCCAAGCTGTATGTCAGCCCCATCGCCCCCGACGGCCGGGCCTACAACTGGACCGACCTGTCCGGCGGCGAGGCCCGCACCGGCGAGTACGACTGGACCAACATCCGCAACGGCATCGCCCCGGCGGCCCTCGGCCCCGCCGGCGGTGAGACCACTCTGACCCCCGTGGGCTTCAAGTCCCATATCTCCGACGCCGGGATCGCGACCATTGCGGCCGGCGGAAGCGGCGGCGACTACGCCGTGCAGATCATCGACAACTTCACGAAGAGCGCGCTCTACGGCGGCGGCGGCATGATGGTCAATGGCACGGTCATCTCGGGCACGTTCACCGTTAACGTGAAGAAGACGGTCGAAGTCAAGGGCGCGAGCGCGGAAAAGGAAAGCTATCTCAAAAACGGCCAGGAGTATGAATTCCGGCTCAGCATCATTGATACGACAAGCAAAGATCCCAACAGCAGTGGACTTAAGGAACCGAGTAAAGCCACGTACTACACTGTAGGTAATGACACTAATCGACAGCCGCTGAACTTTGATCTGGGCACGTATCAACCCCTTAACCCCGAGGATCTGAACTATAAGATTTACGATGGAAATGCAGCCCTCATCTGCGAGTTCTCGGTAAAGGGCCAGAACACGGTGAAATTCAGCGACATCAAAGGGGAAGATGTCGGTTTCAAGGAAAACACAGATTATGTGTTCGTGCTGGAGGAGATCGACAGCGGCGGCGCCCATGAGGTGAAGATCGAACCGGAAAACAATTCTTGGGGAAGCAGCTCTAAACCTGCGAAACAAGAAGAAACGATCGAATTCAAATTCACCGTCACCAACACCTTCAATTTCGGCCATTTGAAGCTGGAAAAGATAGTGGGCGCCGGCGGCAACACGACCCGGGAGTGGACGTTCAATATCAAGCTGACGCCGCCTGAGAATATCACGCTGGACAATTTGTTCCACTACACCATCACCCGCAACGGCGGCGGCCAAGAGACCGGCAGACTGACGCGCGGTGCAGACAACACCCTCCAGGTCAAGATCAAGGCCGGGGACAGCATCGTCATCGACGACCTGCCCGCGGGCACGGGATATACGGTCGAGGAGGTCCCGGTCACAGGCTACACGCCCTCCAGCGATGACAATACCGGCGAAATCGTGGTCGACCTCACTAAAACCGTCACGTTCACGAACACCCCCCTGCCCGGGGACCTGAAGGTCGTCAAGACCGTGACGGGCGATCTGGGCGACAAGGAAAAGGATTGGACGTTCGAGATCAAGCTGTCCGCGCCCGATGGCAAGGAGCTGGTGGACGACACATACGCCTACACGATCTATGGCGTCGGCAACGACGTGAAAGAAACCGGCAAGGTGAAGCTCGACGGGACGGAAGACCCGAAGACCGTCCAGCGTGCAGACGGCGGCATCATCACCCTCAAGGACAGCGAATCCATCGTCATCTATGGCCTGCCCGCCGGCACCACCTACACCGTGACGGAGGCCGAGGCCAACAAGGACGGCTATTCCACCCGGTATGATGACCCCCAGAACGGGTCGATCCCCGCCGGCGGCATGGCCGAGGTGGAGGTCATCAACGACAAGTCCTCCTCTCCCCCTCCCGACACGCCGACCACCGGCGGTCTGCGGGTGACCAAGACCGTGACGGGCGACCTGGGCGACAAGTCGAAGCTCTGGCACTTCCGCGTGGAGCTGGGCGACACGTCCATCAGCGGCGCCTATGGCACCATGACCTTCTCCGCCGGCGTTGCGGAATTTACCCTGCAGCACGGCCAGAGCGCCCTGGCCACGGGCCTTCCCGCGAACACGGCCTATACCGTGACGGAGACCGAGGCCAACCAGGACGGCTACTTCACCCGCTACACTGGCCGGACGGGGACGATCCCCGCCGGCGGCATCGCCGATGCGGCGGTCACCAACAGCACGGAGGACGGCGGCCCCCATAAGCGGGAGACCGATCCCGGCAGCGGGAAAGAAGTGCTGGTCGGCCAGATCATCACCTATGAGATCGACTGGGAGAACTACCGCTCCGAGCAGGCGACCGTGACCATCCGCGACCGGCTGGACGACGGCGTGGACTTCTTCTCCGCCAGCGACGGCGGGGCATATGACCCGGCCACCCACACGGTCACGTGGGAGCTTGGCCCGAAGAACGCCGGCGAGAAGGGTTCGGTGACCCTGCGCGTGACGGTCACGGAGCGGGCCGCGGCGGACGACTACACCGTCTATAACCAGGCGTTCGTCCAGGTCAACGGCGACCCGGAGCAGGAGACCGAGATCCCCGAGAACCCCCTGCACACCCCCGGTCCCAGCCCCACGCCCGGACCCGACTCCACGCCTCAGCCCGGCACCACCCCCAAGCCCGGCGAGCCTACCGCTCCGGACACCGGGGACGGCCACTCCGCCGGCCCCTGGGCCATGCTGCTGAGCCTGTGCGCCGCCGGCCTGGCCGCGGTGCTGGTGCTCCGCCGGAGGAAGGGCGCCAACTAAGACCCATCAACAAACGACGATAATAAGCGCAGACGGCGGACGGGACACCCTGTCCGCCGCCTTGCACAAGGAGGCGGCACATGAACGACGATCTGATAGGCCGGCGCTTCGGCCTGCTGACGGTGGCGGAGGACTCCGGCCAGCGGACGAGGGGCGGCTCCGTCCGCTGGCGGTGCAAATGCGACTGCGGCGGCGAGACCCTGGTCACCCGCCGGCAGCTTATCAGCGGCGGCGCCGCCAGCTGCGGGTGCGTGCCGAAGGAGCATGCCCCCAAGGGCCGGCTCGAGGACCTGACGGGCCGGCAATTCGGCGCGCTGACCGTCCTGCGCCGGGGGGAGAATGACGACCGCGGCCATGTCCGATGGCTGTGCCGCTGCGACTGCGGCAAGGAGCTGCTGGTGCCGGCCATACAGCTGAAGACCGGCAAGACCCGCAGCTGCGGCTGCCGGCGGCACGCCGCCGCCCGCAACCGCCGGGACCTGGCGGGCCAGCGCTTTGGCCGGCTGACGGCCCTGTACCACGTCACCCGGCCCGACCGGGTCCGGGACAGCTATTGGCACTGCCGCTGCGACTGCGGCAGGGAGCTGGACGTGGCCGCCGGCAGCCTCCTGGGAGGCCGGAGCAAGAGCTGCGGCTGCTGGGACCGGGAGCAGAGCGGGCGGATGCACGAGCACATGCACTACCAGGACGACACATGCCTGGAGATCCTCCGCCGCGCCTGCCAGGATACGGGCCGGAACAAGTGCGGCTTTCGCGGGCTGTTCCTGCTGCCCAGCGGCAAATACCGCGCGTCCATCACCTTCCAGGGCAAGCACTATGACCTGGGCCGCTACGCCTCCTTCGACCGGGCGGTGCAGGCCCGGCTGGACGCGGAGCAGGTGATGCACCAGGGGTATATCCAGGCCCTGGAGGCCTATGGGCAGAAGGCCGAGGCCGACCCCGCCTGGGCGCGGCGCAACCCGTTTTTCTACCGGGTGACCCGCTCGGACGGCAAGTTCCAGGTCATGACGAACGCCTGAACGAAAAAAACACCGCCAAATGGCGGTGTTTGAAAACGCCCGGAGGATCTTCCTCCGGGCGTTTATTTGGTGTGGGATCAAAGCGCGGCCTTGGCCTTCTCCACCAGAGCGGTGAAGGCGGCGGGATCGTTGATCGCGGTCTCGGAGAGCATCTTCCGGTTCATGTTGACGCCGGCGACCTTCAGCCCGTGCATAAAGGTGGAGTAATTCATGCCGTTGAGCTTGCAGGCGGCGCTGATGCGGGCGATCCACAGCTGGCGGAAATCGCGCTTGCGCTGCTTGCGGCCCACATAGGCGTAGCGCAGGCTCTTCATCACGGCCTGATTGGCCATTTTATAATGACGGGACTTGCTGCCCCAATAACCCTTGGCCATGCCCAGGATCTTGTTTCTTCTCTTGCGCGTCATCATCGCGCCCTTGATACGTGCCATCTTTCGTTATCCTCCTTATTTGTACGGGATCATGCGCTTGACGGTGGCGGCGTTGGTGCTGTCGGCGTAGGCGCCCTTGCGCAGGCCGCGCTTACGCTTGGTGGTCTTGCCGTGGCCGTTGAGCAGATGGCTCTTGAAGGCGTGGGCACGCTTGACCTTGCCGTTCTTGGTCAGAGAGAAACGCTTCTTGGAAGCGCTGTGGGTCTTCAGTTTCGGCATTTCAGTTCGTCTCCTTTGATTTTTCTTGCTTGGGCTGTTTCTTTTGCGGGGCCTGGGCCTTCGGCGAGAGGAACTCCGTCATCAGACGGCCCTCCAGCTTTGCGCCCTTATCTACCTTCGCGATCTCGGCGCACTCCGCCGCATACCGCTCCAGCAGCTGCTTTCCCAGCTCGGTGTGCGCCATCTCACGGCCGCGGAACCGCACCGTTACCTTCAGCCGGTCCCCGTCGGCCAGGAATTTCTGGCCGTTGCGAAGCTTGACCAAAAAGTCGTTCTCGCCGATGGACGGCGACATACGGATCTCTTTGACCTCAATGACATGCTGGTTCTTCTTGGCCTCTTTTTCCCTCTTGGACTGCTCAAAGCGGTATTTCCCGTAGTCCATGATCTTGCACACAGGCGGCTTCGCCTGGGGGGAGATCATCACCAGGTCCATTTCCCGCTCCTCCGCGATCCGAAGGGCTTCCTCCGAGGTCATGATGCCCAGCTGCTCACCGTCATCGCCGATCAGGCGTACCTGCGGCTCCCGGATGTCCTCGTTGAGAGGATGAGTCATGTTCGCTATTGCCAGAACACCTCCCTTTCAGCATAACAAAAGCGCGGATACAGGACGTATCCGCGCAAAAACACTCAAAAAAGGTCTTGCGGCCGCGGCGCGCTCCTAAGGCGGCCGGGCGAGGACGGATACCACTGCGTCCTGCTTTGTGCTCAATTAATATACCAGCCCCGGCGGGCTTTGTCAAGTCTATTTTTCCCCGAAAGGGGGAAATATCCGTGTATGACGGTTTTGGAAGCGATATGCGTGTTCGCCCTGGGCGGCGGGGCCTACGGGCTGATCGAGCTGGCGTGGCGGGGCCGCACCCACTGGACCATGGTGCTGACCGGGGGCGCGTGTTATATAATGGTATACGCCATCGCCGGCACGGCCCTGGGCCGGCTGGAGCAGTATCTGCTGTGCGCGGCGGTGATCACCGCGGCGGAGTTTCTCGCCGGCGCCGTGGTGAACGTGGCCATGGGCTGGCAGGTGTGGGACTACTCCGACCGGCGCTGGAACCTGTACGGGCAGATATGCGCCGGGTATACGGCGCTGTGGTTTCTGCTCAGCATCCCCGCGTGCGCCTTGGCAAGGGCGCTGCGGGCATCAGTATTCCGTGGACTCTGAGGTTTCCGGGGCGGGCGCCTCCGCCGGCGCCTCGGGGGCGGGCGCCTCCGCCGGCGCCTCGGGGGCAGGCTCTTCCACCGGCACGGGTTCCACGGGGACCGGCTCCGGCACAGGCTCGGGGATGGGCGCCGGGGCGGGAGCGTTCTCCATCTCGATGGCCAGCTTCACGATCCGGCTGGTGCCCAGCCGGTCGGCGCCCAGGGCGATCATGTCCTCGGCGTCCTGCATGGTCTTGATGCCGCCGGCGGCCTTCACCTTCACGTGGGGGCCGCAGTGCTTGCGCAGCAGCGCCACGTCCTCCCGGGTAGCCCCGCCGGTGGAGAAGCCGGTGGAGGTCTTGATATAGTCCGCGCCGGAGGAGCTGACCAGCTCGCAGAGCTTGATCTTCTCCCCCTCGGTCAGCAGGCACGTTTCGATGATGACCTTCAGGATATATCCCTGGGTGGCGTCCCGGACGGCGATGATCTCCCGGAGCACGTCGTCCCAGCAGCCGTCCTTCACCATGGCCAGATTGATGACCATGTCGATCTCGGCGGCGCCGGCGGCGATGGCGTCCCGGGCCTCCTGGACCTTCACGGCGGTGGTGTTGTAGCCATTGGGGAAGCCGATGACCGTGCAGATGGGCAGCTTTCCGCCCACGTAGCGCTTGGCGCCGGCCACGTGGCAGGGCGGGATGCACACGCTGGCGCAGTTGTAATGGATGGCCTCGTCGCAAAGCTGACGGATCTGCTGCATGGTGGCGTCCTGGCGCAGAAGGGTGTGGTCGCAGCGGCGCAGGATCTCACTGATTTCCATAGATAGACCTCCTCATGCGGGCGGAAGCCCGCGTTTTTTGTGTTCATATCGGCCCGTCCGGGCGCATAGGCTTGGGTATCAACGCTTGCGAGGTGCGCCAATGGACGAGGTATTCGCCGCCAATCGGGCGGAGCTGTGCGGGACCGTGACCGCCCTCCCCCGCTATTCCCACGAGAGCCGGGGCATCCGGTTCTACACCTTTCCCCTGCAGACCCGCCGGCTCAGCGGCACGGCGGACACGGTGAACATCGTCATCCGCCAGAGCATGCTTCCGGCGGAGGACACGCTCCTGGCCGGGCCGGTGCGCATCACGGGGGAGCTGCGCTCATACAACAACAAGTCCGGCGTGGGCAACCGCCTGGTGCTCACCATCCTGGCCCGGGAGATCGGCCCCGGGGGCGCGGACGACAACCGCATCCTCCTCACCGGCACGGTGTGCAAGCCGCCCACGCTGCGCGTCACGCCCATGGGCCGGGAGATATGCGACGTGATCCTGGCGGTGTCCCGCCGGTACCGGCGCAGCGATTATATCCCCGTCATCGCCTGGGGCCAGCAGGCCCGGGACATCGCCGACGTGCCCGTGGGCACCCAGCTTTCCGTCCGGGGCAGGCTCCAGAGCCGGGCCTATACAAAGGTCATCGACGGGGAGAGTTTCCAGCGTCTGGCCTTCGAGGTGTCCGCGGCGGATGTGTTCGCCTTGTGAGAATTGACAACTTTTATTTTATTATATCTTTCCGGCTCTGTCAATTATTGAAAAAAATCCCCGGATAGTTTATGATAGGGATATAGGATCATCCGGGGGTGAGCATATGAGCTGGCTGAACGACTGTACATACCGCGCCCAGGACTATCTGGGCTGTCACCGGGCGGAGGACGGCTACGTCTTCCGGGTATGGGCGCCCAACGCCCAGGCGGTGTCCGTGGTGGGGGACTTCAACTTCTGGGACGACACCGCCGACCCCATGACCAGGGACTGGGAGGGCTACTGGACCGGCACGGTGAAGACCGCGCGCCAAGGCCAGGTGTACAAATACGCCGTCACCGGCCCCGACGGCCGGCGGGTGCTGAAGGCGGACCCCTTCGCCTTCCATGCCGAGACCGGCCCCGCCACCGGCTCGAAGATCTGGCAGCTGGGGTCTTACAAGTGGGGCGACAGCACCTGGATGCGGGGCCGGCGCCAGAAAAAATGGCTGTCCAGGCCCATGAACATCTACGAGATGCACCTGGGCTCCTGGCGGATCGCCGAGGGGGAGGTATTCCCCAACTACAAAAACATCGCGCCCGTCCTGGCGGAATACTGCCGGAAGATGGGCTACACCCATGTGGAGCTGCTGCCCATCACCGAGTACCCCTTCGTGGGCAGCTGGGGCTACCAGGTGACGGGCTATTTCGCCCCCACCAGCCGCTACGGCACGCCGGAGGACTTCATGGCCTTCGTGGACATCCTCCACCAGGCGGGCATCGGTGTTATCATCGACTGGGTGGCCGCCCACTTCCCCCGGGACGAGCACGGCCTGGCCCGGTTCGACGGCACCCCCCTGTACGAGTACGCCGACCCCCGCATGGGGGAGCACCCGGAGTGGGGCACGCTGGTGTTCGATTACGCCAGCCCCGACGTGCGGGGGTTCCTCATCAGCTCCGCGCTGTTCTTCCTGGAGGCCTACCATGTGGACGGACTCCGGTGCGACGCGGTCACCAGCATGCTCTACCTGGACTACGCCCGCAAGCCGGGCGAGTGGGTCCCCAACGCCGACGGCGGCAACATCAACTATGACGCCCGCAGCTTCTGGCAGCAGCTCAACTGGGCCGTCCATGAGCGCTGCCCCGGGGCCATCACCGTGGCGGAGGAGTCCACCGCCTATCCCGGCATCACCGCCCGGGTGGAGGACGGGGGCCTGGGCTTCAGCTTCAAGTGGGACATGGGCTTCATGCACGACACTCTGGACTACTTCAAGCTGGACCCCTATTTCCGCCGCTTCCACCACGACAAACTCACCTTCTCCATGATGTACACCTTCAACGAGCACTACATCCTGGCCTACTCACACGACGAGGTGGTCCACGGCAAGTGCTCCATGGTGCAGAAGATGGCGGGGCTGTACGAGGACAAGTTCGCCTCCCTGCGGGCGCTGTACGGCTACCAGTTCGCCCACCCGGGCAAGAAGCTCACCTTTATGGGCAGCGAGTTCGCCCAGTTCATCGAGTGGGACTACAAAAAAGAGCTGGACTGGCTGCTGCTGCTCTATCCCAAGCACAAGATGTTCCAGGACTATACCGCCGCCCTGGGCAAGCTCTATCTGGCCAAGCCGGCCCTGTGGCAGATCGAGGACAGCTGGGAGGGCTTCTCCTGGCTGAACGCCGATGACGCCGACCACAGCGCCATCGCCTTCATCCGCTGGCCCCGGACACGGAAGACCGCCAAGCCGGTGGTGTGCGTGTGCAACTTCACGCCCATGTACCTGGACGATTTCGTCATCGGGCTGCCCGCTAAGGGCAAGCTGCGCCCCCTGCTCAACTCCGACGAGGCCCGCTTCGGCGGGTGGGGCTGTCTGCTGCCTCCCATCGTATACGAGGCCGAGGGCTTCCGGGAGTTCTCCCATCGGGCCCATCTGGCCCTGCCGCCGCTGTCGGCACAATATTTTGAGTTTACGGAGGATAAAACGCCATGCAAATCGACGAGCTGAGAGATTCTCTGGCGGCGATGGCCGCAGAAAAGGGGCTGGACCGGCCGGCCAGGATACTGCTGACCGCCGCCGAGTGCGCCCCCCTGGCCAAGACGGGCGGTCTGGCGGACGTGGTGGGCACGCTGCCCAAGTACCTCAACGCCTTGGGCATGGACGCCCGGGTGATGGTCCCCTACCACAGCGTCATCAAGGCCAAGTACGGCGAGCAGGTGGAGTACCTGTTCTCCTTCACCGTCAGCATGGGCTGGCGGACCAAGTTCGTGGGCGTGAACCGGCTGACCCTGGACGGGGTGTGCATCTGGCTGATCGAGAACGAGGAGTATTTCGGCGGGCCTATCTACCTGCCCGACCGGGAGGGCGAGCAGTACGCCTTCTTCACCCGGGCGGTGCTGGAGAGCCTGTTCCGGCTGGACTTCATCCCCGACGTGATCCACTGCAACGACTGGCACACGGGCATGCTGCCCCTGCTGCTGAAGACCCAGTACATAAACTCCCCCCTGGGCCAGACCCGGACCCTGCTCACCATCCACAACATCGCCTACCAGGGCCTGTGCAACTTCGACTTCGTCCAGGACTACCTGGGCATCCAGGAGGGCAGCCTTGGTCTGATGGAGCGCTACGGCATGGCCTCCTTCCTGAAGGCTGGGTGTGTCATGGCAGACCGGGTGAACACCGTCAGCCCCTCCTATGCCCGGGAGATATGCACCTGGGAGTACGGCGAGGGCCTGGACCCGGTGCTGAGCCTGCGGGGCGACGTGGGCGGCATCGTCAACGGCATCGACCGGGCGGTGTGGGACCCGGCCTCCGACCCCAAGATCCCCGCCAACTTCACCGCCGACGACCGGGAGGGCAAGATCGCCTGCAAGGCCGCGCTCATGGAGGAGACCGGCCTGGAGGTGGCCCTGGACCGGCCCCTGATCGGCATGGTCACCCGCCTTGTGGAGCAGAAGGGCCTGGAGCTGGTGATGGCCGCCATGGACGAGCTGCTGTGGCAAAACGACTGCGCCTTCGTGCTGCTGGGCAACGGCAACCGGAAGTATGAGGGCTGGCTGAAGGGCCTGGAGGAGCGCCACCCAGGCCGGGCCTGCGCCTGGATCGGCTACGACGACGATCTGAGCCACCACATCTACGCCGGGTGCGACTTCTTCCTGATGCCCTCCCGGTTCGAGCCCTGCGGCATCTCCCAGCTCATCGCCATGGCCTACGGCACCCTTCCCATCGTCCGGGAGACCGGCGGCCTGCGGGACACCGTGCAGCCCTACAACCAGTATACCGGCGAGGGCACCGGCTTCTCCTTCGCCCGGATGGACGGGATGGACTTCGCCGACGCGGTCCGCCGGGCACTGGCCGCCTATTCGAACCCCGACGCCATGAACGGCCTCATCCACCAGGCCATGGCCGTGGATTACAGCTGCGACAACTGGGCCTATGAGTACGGCCAGCTGTACCTGTCCATGCTGTGATACCATCTTATATAATGGACCTCGAAAAGCCCCCGGATCTCCGGGGGCTTTTTGGCAAAATTCCCTCTTGTACAGCGGCGGCTGATGATGTACAATGGCGCCCTGATGAAGATCGTCTCACCCACTGTGAAAGGACTTTTGCATGCAGACCAATTATTACGCCGAAGCCCAGAAACTGGCCCAGAAGGAATTTCGCCGCTGCACCGCGGAGGGGCTGCACCCCTATCCCCCCGCCCTGGAGGTGATCGTGCCGGAGGACCGGCTGATGACCGGGGTAGACCTGGGCACCGTGCAGATCCCCATGGAGTACATCGTGGGCACCCGCACCACCGCCCGGGCCAGCGCCTTCGCCCGGAACATGATGCCCCTCATGCCCCAGAACACCGAGTTCTCCGATAAGTGGCAGCGGCTGTGCCAGGCCCATGTGGAAGAGGGTATCCGGGACCCCATCAAGGTCTGGGAGTATATGCACCGGTACTACGTGGAGGAGGGCAACAAGCGTGTCAGCGTGCTGCGCTTTTTCGGCGCGGACACCGTGGACGCCCGGGTCATGCGCGTCATGCCGGAGCACCGGGAGGACCCGGAAACGGAGCTGAATTATGAATATGTGGAGTTCAACCGGGCCAGCCGGGTGAACTATATCGAATTTTCCAAGCCCGGCAGGTATGCCCGGCTGCAGCAGCTGCTGGGCAAAAGCCCCGGCCAGATGTGGTCGGACGACGACCGGGTGGCCTTCCGGGCCGCCTATTACAACTTCCGCTCCGCCTATGAATCCAACGGCGGCGGCCGCCTGTCCACCACCGTGGGGGACGCCATGCTGGCGTACATGGAGGTGTTCGGCTTCCAGCAGCTCACCAGCATGACCGGCGCGGAGATGAAAAAGTCCGTCGCCCAGGCCTGGGAGGAGATCACTCTCCAGCAGGAGCCGGACCCCATCGACGTGAAGCTGGACCCGGAGGCGGAGAAGCCGGAGGGCCTGCTGGCCAAGGTGCTGCCCAAGAGCGAAAAGCCCCTGGCGGTGGCCTTCGTCCACGACAAGGACCCGGCCCTGTCCGGCTGGACCTATGCCCATGAGCTGGGCCGGGAGTATGTCCAGCGGGTGTTCGGCGACGGCATACGCACCAGCGCCTACTTCAACGCCCTGGTGGGCGACGCCGACCAGGTCATCAGCCAGGCCATCGCCGACGGCAACACCGTCATCTTCACCACCTCCCCCCGGCTGCTGCCCGCCAGCCTCCGGGCCGCGGTGGCGGCGCCCAAGGTCACCATCCTCAACTGCGCGCTGAACATGTCCCACCGGTACATCCGCACCTACTACGCCCGGATGTATGAGGCCAAGTTCATCGCCGGCGTCATCGCCGGCTCCCTGGCCGGGGGCGAGGACGTAGGATACATGTGCGACTACCCCATCTACGGCCAGGTGGCGGGCATCAACGCCTTCGCCCTGGGGGTGCAGACCGTCAGCCCCAAGTCCGAGGTGCGCCTGGAGTGGTCCTCCGTTGCCGGCGCGGAGAGCGCCCTGGGGCGTCTGACCGAGCGGGGCATCCGGCTCATCTCCTCCCAGGACACCACCCGCCTCACCGACCGGGGCCGGACCCCCTTCGGCCTGGGCCTGGTCAACCCCGACGGCAGCCAGGTGAACCTGGCCATGCCGGTGTGGCGCTGGGGCGTGTACTATGAGGCGCTGCTGCGCCGCATCCGGGACAAGAGCTTCCAGGCCGAGAGCGCCGGCAGCGCCAAGGCCCTGAACTACTACTGGGGCATGTCCGCCGGGGTGGTGGAGATGCGCTACTCCGACAAGCTGCCCCTGGGGGTGCGCAAGATGGCGGGCGTGCTGGAAAAGAGCATCCGCGCCGGGCTGTGCCAGCCCTTCACCGGGCCGCTGTACGACCAGACCGGCCAGCTGATCCTGGACAAGGGCAAGGCCCTGCCCCCGGAGCAGATCATCGATATGAACTGGCTGAACGAGAACGTGTCCGGCGCCATCCCCTCCTACGAGGAGCTGACGGAAACGGGCAAGGCCACCGTGTGGATCGCCGGCGTGACCGGCGCCCGGCCCTCCGCCGGAGAGGAGGCGCCATGAGGATACTGGCCGTGTCGGATGTCCCCTCGGCGCTGTACTACGACAACTACCAGCCCGGGTGCCTGGACGGGTTCGACCTGATCCTGTCCTGCGGCGACCTGCGGCGGAACTATCTGGAATTTCTGGTCACCATGGCCCGCTGCCCGCTGATCTACGTCCCGGGCAACCACGACGACGCCTTCCTGAAAGACCCGCCGGAGGGGTGCCTGTGCGCCGACGGCAAGGTCCTGGTCGTCGACGGCGTGCGCATCCTGGGCCTGGGCGGCTCATATAAGTACAAGCCCGGCCAGTGTATGTACACCGAGCGGCAGATGGCCCGCCGGGTGCGGCATCTGGCGCTGGAGATGCGCCTGCACAAGGGCTTCGACATCCTGCTGACCCACACCCCCGCCCGGGGGCTGAACGACTTCGACACTCTCCCCCACCGGGGTTTTGCCTGCTTCAACGATCTGATGGACCGGTACGAGCCCCAGTACTTCATCCACGGCCACATCCACCGCTCCTACGGCCCCTTCATCCCCCAGCGCACCCAGCGGGGGGACACCACGGTCATCAACGCCTTCGACCACTGTATCATCGAGATATGAAAGACCGGCGTCCCAAGGGACGCCGGTCGGCTTATGTTCTTTTCTCTCAGTACAGGCTGGCGATGATGTCCACGCACCGGTCGATGCCGAAGCGGGCGCTGTCCAGGGCGATGTGGTAGTGCTGGACCTTGCCCCACTCCATGTCGGTGTAGAACTGATAGTACGCCGCCCGGCGCCGGTCCTTGTCCCGCAGGCGCTTTTCCGGGGTGTCGCTGGTCTCGCCGTAGAGCTTCACGATCCGCTCCTCCCGGGCGGCCATGGGGGCGTAGATGAACACCTTCAGCAGATCCGCCTTCCCCTGCAGAATGTAGTCGGCGCACCGGCCTACGATGACGCAGTCCTCCTGCTCCCCGATCTGGAGGATCAGGCGGCGCTGCACCGTCCACAGATAGTCCTGCACGCTCAGTCCGTTCACGGAGCGGTCGGCGAAGGCGGTGGCCAGCCAGCCGCCCCGGGGGGTGTATTCGCCCCGCTCGGCGATATATTCCTTGGCCAGGCCGCTCTCCTCGGCGATCTTCTCCAAAAGCTCGTTGTCGTAACAGGGGATGCCCAGCTTTTCCGCGGTCTGCCGGCCGATGGTACGGCCGCCGCTGCCGAACTCCCGGCTGATGGTAATGATCCTGTGTGCCATATCTCGCTCCTTTCCCCGGCGGCGGTGGCCGCCCGGTGATTTACTGTAATAAATAATACCAGAAAATGCCGCCGCCGTCAACGCATCGGGGGCAAATTCGTCCTCCGCCCTTGCATCCGTCCGGGCTTTTCGGTATAATGGGACCATCCCATGCGGGCATGGTGGAATTGGCAGACACGCGGGATTTAGGTTCCCGTGGGCGACCGTGCAGGTTCAAATCCTGTTGCCCGCACCATCGTCGGAGCAAAGCTCGCTTTGCTCCGACGATTCCTTTTGCCTTCGGCACAAGGATCGTCATCCGCCCGCTCGCTTGCTCCTCCTCTCCCCAAAGGGCTGGCGAACCCTTTGGGGGCCTGAAGGGGAACACGCGGGAGCGTGTCCTCTCGTTTGGACTTCGGCCCGTCGGGCCTCGTACCGATTCAGTTTTTAACGGCGGGAGTGAATCCCGCCTAAACCAATTCTCCGCTTCGCTCCGAATTGACGCGCGACGGCGCGCGAACGTTAAAATAGGCTGGCGAACCCTTTAGGGAGAGTAGGGGCTTGGATCAGATTCAAATCTCGTTGACGAGAAACCCTCAACAGGATATAATAACTTTATCACTGGGCGAGGTGTTCACTATGCCGGAACTATACAGGTTTTATAACATCATCATCAAGATGATCTACATGGACGACTGACAACACAATAAACCGCATTTTCATGTGATGTATGCGGAGTATGAGGCATCTGTCAGCATAGACGGGGAGCTGCTGGCCGGCAGTCTGCCCGTGAAGCAACTCAAACTCGTCAGGCATGGGCTGCTATCCATGAGGATGAGCTTTACGCCGCTTGGAACAACGCGGTACGTGGTATTCCATTTGGCAAGATCGCGCCGCTGCAGTGAGGAGATGCTGATATGTATGTTATGGATGGAATTGCCTACGCAGGGACACCCTCGCATGTTGTAAGCATATCCGGTGTCCGGCCGATGGACGATCACCGGCTGTGGGTGCGGTTCAGTACAGGAGAGGCAAAAGTGTTCGACTTTAAGCCCTTGCTGAAAATGCCAGCCTTTGCGCCACTTGCGGATATGGACGTGTTCAAAAACGTTTATATCGACTACGGCACGGCAGTGTGGTGCGACGGGGACATTGATATCGCGCCGGAAACCCTCTATGAAGAGGGTGTTCTGGCGGAGAATGTGGGCTGAGGGCAGCAAAATGCGCTATGTACTTGTCTGTTAACGCAACGAGTCATCCCATGTCAAGGAAAGAGATATCATGCCATGAAATCGAGAGATAAAAAGACTATCAAGCGAGTTAAGTTACTGGGTGTTCGCACAGCAAAAGAAACCCTTGTTTTTACCACGGTGAATTTTTCAGTATATAGTTTTTGGGTCGAATATGAAGATGGGTCCGCAGAAACAATAGAAGTATCGCCAACGAATCCCAACGATAAAAGGAAAAAAGAAAAAGCATTATTTGATTCCTTAATGGCAAAGGCAAATGAGGCGCATACACAAATTGCAGATTCCAGTCGTGCACAGCCCGATGTTAAAAAGACATTGGACGAACTAAAGACTTTGAAGGACTTGCTCGATGCCAATGTGATAACTCAAGACATCTATGACCTCCAACGGGAAAAGCTGCTCCAAGAGTTAAACGACCTTCCGCAAAGTGAGATCCCTCAGCATAATCTGAGTATAATTCGAAAAAAAGCACGACCAGCCGGAGAAAGTAGGACTATCATTAAAATTGATGGTGTGAAACGAACAGATGTCGATTTGGATACCAGTATTTCGCTTACACTTCCCTCCGGCAGTCATAGCATTAGTTTTCAACGCGCTGCTGTAAAGAGCAAAGAATATGGAATTGTGGTTTCTGGCACAGACAAATACGAAGTGGTCTTTGAGCCTAAAATGTTCAGCATCGAAGTCACTATATCAAATAACAAATAATCATTGACTATGGAGGCGACGGGCATGGGCGCTTTACACCGGAGGCTCTTTCACCGCATCGGCCGCAAATCAATATCGAGGCGCCTGCTGTGCCTGGCGCTGGCCGCGCTGCTGCTGGCGTCAGGATGTCTGACCGCCTACGCCGCAGCCCCGGAGGATGAGGACAGCCCGGAGGTGCTCCGGGTGGGCTTTTTCGCCTTCTCCGGCTACCATATCATCCAGCCGGACGGCCGCCGCAGCGGCTATGGCTATGAGTTCCTCCAGCGTCTGGCCATCCACGGCGGGTGGTCCTATGAATACATAGGCTACGACGGCTCCTATGCCGACGCGCTGGACATGCTGCGCCGGGGCGAGGTGGACATCGTCACCTCCGTGTCCAAGACCCCGGAGCGGGAGGAGGAGTTCCTGTTCTCCGACCAGTCCATCGGCGTCAACTCCACCATCCTCACCGTGAAGAGCGGCAACCAGGACGTGGTGGAGGGGGATTACGCCACTTATAACGGCATCACCGTGGGCATGCTGGAGGGCAACTCCAAAAACGCCAACTTCGAGCGCTTCGCCTCGGAGCACGGCTTCTCCTACCGGCCGGTGTACTTTGCTGACCAGAGCGAGCTCACCGCCGCCCTCCAGGAAGGGCGGGTGGACGCCGCCGTCACCGGCAGTCTGCGGCTGCTGGACAACGAGTGGCTGCTGGAGTCCTTCGACGCCAGCCCCTTCTATATCTGCACCCGCAAGGACCGGACCGATTTGATGGCGCGGATCAACGCCGCCATCAACGAGATGGACCTGCACGACCCCAACTGGCGGGACGCCCTCCATGAGACATATTACGCCACCGACCAGGACGGCTCCATCATCCTGAACGCCGGCGAGCGGGCCTTCCTGGAGCAGCACCAGGCCTCCGGAGAGCCGCTGCGGCTGCTGTTCAACCCCGACCGGGTCCCCTACTGCTACTTCCGGGACGGTCAGGCGGCGGGCATCCTCCCCGCCCTGTTCGAGATCCTGGCCCAGCGGCTGGGGCTGAAGTATGAGTTCGTCCCGGTGGCGGACCGGCACGAGTATTACGCCCTGCGGGCCGCCGGCGCGGCGGACGTGGTGCTGGACTTCACCGGCGATTACTACCTGGCGGAGGAGGAGGGCTACAAGATCACGGCCCCCTACTATCAGACCAACTTCGCCCGCCTGACCCTGAGCGGCTTCACCGGCACGGCGGAGCGGCTGGCCATGATGGAGCGGGCAGACGCCATAGACAGCTTCCTTGCCGCTCGCTATCCGGAGGAGGCGGTGACCCGCTATCCCTCCACGGACGACTGTGTCCAGGCCATCCTGAATGGAGATGCGGACGCCACCGTCCTCTACTCCTACACCGCCGATCGGTACGTCCAACAGGACGTCCGCAACCGGCTCAGCGCCGTGGTGCTGGCGGAAACGTCCCTGTCCTACGCCGTGGGGGAGAACGTCCCCGGCGGGCGGTATCTGCTGTCCATGCTGGACAAGGGCGGCGACAGCTTCACCGACGCGGAGATGGACGCCATCGTGTCCCGGGAGATCGACGCCGGGCGGGAGGACAGCGTGAGCCTGACCGCCCTTTTGTACCGCAACCCGGTCTACAGCGTGATCGCCGTGATGTTCCTGCTGCTGCTGCTGTTCGCGCTGGCCATGCTGGCGGTGCGCACCCGCAACCAGCGGCGGCTGAAGGAAAAGATCGCCCAGGCCACCGGCGAGCTGGAGCGCAAGACCCAGGAGCTGACCCTGGCCCTGCAGGCGGCGGACGCCGCCAACCGGGCCAAGACCACCTTCCTCAACAACATGTCCCACGATATCCGCACGCCCATGAACGCCATCATCGGCTACACGGCCCTGACCACCACCCACCTGGACAACAAGGAGCGAGCGCAGGACTATCTGGGCAAGATCGCCCAGGCCTCCAATCACCTGCTCAGCCTGATCAACGACGTTCTGGACATGAGCCGCATCGAGTCGGGCAAGGTCACCATCACCGAGCGGCCGGAGAATCTGGCGGAGATCCTCCAGAGCCTGCGCAACATCATCCAGTCCGACATCCACGCCAAGCGGATGGAGCTGTTCATCGACACCGTGGACGTGTCGGACGAGGAGGTATACTGCGACAAGCTGCGGCTGAACCAGATCCTGCTCAACCTGACCTCCAACGCCATCAAGTTCACCCCTGTGGGCGGCACGGTGGCCGTGCGGGTCACCCAGCGGCCCTCCCGCTCCCCCCAGCGGGCCCAATATGAGTTCCGGGTCAGCGACACGGGCATCGGCATGAGCCCGGAGTTCGCCCGGACCGTGTTCGACCCCTTCACCCGGGAGCAGACCACCACCGTCAGCGGCATCCAGGGCACGGGCCTGGGCATGGCCATCACCAAGAATATCGTGGACATGATGGGCGGCACCATCGCCGTGGAGAGCGAGCAGGGCAAGGGCACCATCTTCACGGTGGTGCTGGAGCTGCGCCTGGCCGGCGCCCACCAGCAGATGGACCCCATCGCGGAGCTGAAGGGCTTCCGGGGCCTGGTGGTGGACGACGACATGATCTGCTGTCAGAGCGTGTCCAAGATGCTCCGGCAGATCGGCATGCGGGCCGAGTGGGCGCCCTCCGGCCGGGAGGCCATCGCCCGCACCACCGAGGCGGTGGAGCTGTCGGACCCCTTCGAGGTGTACATCGTGGACTGGTCCATGCCCGAGCTGAGCGGCATCGAGACCGTCCGCCAGATCCGCAAGATCGTGGGCAACGACTCCCCCATCATCCTCATGTCCGCCTACGACTGGTCGGACATCGAGCAGGAGGCCATGCAGGCCGGCGTCACCGGCTTCATCAGCAAGCCTCTGTTCGCCTCCGACCTGCACCAAACATTGGAGCGCAGCCTGGGCCATGCCACGGGCACGCCCGCCGCCCCGGAGCCAGTCCTCAGCCAGGAGGACAGCTTCGCGGGCAAGCGCATCCTGCTGGCGGAGGACAACGAGCTGAACCGGGAGATCGCCACCGAGATATTGCAGGAGGCCGGCTTCCTGGTGGAGTGCGCCGAGGACGGCCAGCAGGCCAGCGACATGGTCCGCCGGTCCCAGCCGGGGTACTACAACCTGGTGCTCATGGACATCCAGATGCCGGTGATGGACGGCTACGCCGCCACCGCCGTCATCCGTGGCCTGGACGACCCGGCCCTGGCCGGCGTCCCCATCATCGCCATGACCGCCAACGCCTTCGAGGAGGACCGGGAGCGGGCGCTGGAGGCGGGTATGAACGGCCACCTGAGCAAGCCCATCGACCTGGATAAGATGATGGCCCTGCTGCGGGACACGTTCCGCGGCTGACACGGCAAATATAGTGATATCCGCGCCCTTTCCCTTTGGAAAGAGCGCGGACTTTTTTATGTTTTTCGCGCGGTCAGCGCATCCACTTGCCCATGGTCTCCACCAGCTTGGCGATCTCCACGGGCTTGGATATGTGGTCGTCCATCCCCGCCTCCCGGGTCTGGCGGATGTCGTCGGCGAAGGCATTGGCGGTCATGGCCACGATGGGCACCCGCCGCTGCCGGCCCAGGGCGCGGATGCGCCGGGCGGCCTCGCAGCCGTCCATCACCGGCATCTGGATATCCATGAAGATCAGGTCGTAATAGTCCTCCGGATGGTCGGTCACCATCTGCACCGCCTGGCCGCCGTCCTCGGCCTGCTCCACCTGCACCCCGGTGGTGCCCAGCAGCTCGCAGGCGATCTCCCGGTTCAGCTCGTTGTCCTCCACCAGCAGCACCCGCCTGTTCCGGTAATCCACGTCGGCCAGCTCCTCGGTATCCATGGCCCCGCCCAGCTCCGCCGGCGTCAGCACGGACTTCAGCGCGTACACCAGCCGGGAGCGGAACAGGGGCTTGCCGATGAAGGCCTGCACCCCCACCTGGCGGGCCTGCTGCTCGATGTCCGTCCAGTCGTAGGCGGACAGGATGAGGATAGGCACGCCCTCGCCCACATGTTCCCGGATCTCCCGGGCGGTCTGCACCCCGTCCTTGCCGGGCATCTTCCAGTCCAGGATCACGGCGGCGAAGTCCTCTCCGGCGGCATGGGCCTTGACGGCGGCGTCCACGGCCTCGTCGCCGCTGAGCACCCACTGCGCCTGCATACCGATGTCCCCCAGGGTTTCGCAGGTGACCACGCAGGAGTCCCTGTCGTCGTCCGCCACCAGCACCCGCAGGTCCGCCAGGGCCTGCACGTCCTCCGGCTCCATGTCCTGCACCTTCAGGTACAGCCGCACCGTGAAGGTGGACCCCTGGCCCAGGGCGCTCTCCACCTGGATGTCGCCGTCCATCATGCGCACGATGTTGCGGGTGATGGACATGCCCAGGCCCGTGCCCTCGATCTTCCGGCTGTCGGACTGCTTGGAGCGGCTGAAGGGGTCGAACACGGTCTTGAGAAACTCCTCGTCCATGCCGATGCCCGTGTCCCGGCAGACGAACTCATAGTTGGCCATGCCCCGCACGGAGGAATCCAGCTCCCGGATGGAGAAGGTGATCGCGCCGCCCTCCGGGGTGAACTTCACGGCGTTGCCGAGAATGTTCACGAACACCTGCCGCAGGCGCAGGGTGTCGCCGATCACGTCCTCGTGCTGGATGCGGCCGATGTGGACGGTGAAGTCCTGGTGCCGGGCGCCGGCCTGGGTCCGCATGATGGTGACCACGCTGTCCACCAGGTCCGGAACGCTGAAGGGTTCCTCGGTGAGGGTCACCTTGCCGCTCTCGATCTTGGACATGTCCAGCACATCGTTGATCAGCGCCAGCAGATGGCGGCTGGACACGGTGATTTTGTTCAGGCAGTCCGTCAGCCGCTCCCGGTCGTCCATGTGCATGGCGGCCACGGCGGTCATGCCCATGATGGCGTTCATGGGGGTGCGGATGTCGTGGCTCATGCGGGCCAGGAAGTCGGACTTGGCGTGGTTGGCCGCCTCCGCCGCCTCCGAGGCGTTTTGCAGCGCCAGGCGTATCTCCGCCTCCTGCTCCTTCAGGGCCGTCACGTCCTGGATGGCGTACAGGGTCCGGACGGCCACGCCGTCCCGCCGCTCCAGGCACAGGATGGACACGTTCTCCCAGTGCCGGCCCTCCAGGTCGATCTGGTATTCATACTGCAGATAGGGCACGTCCTCCGTCAGCCGCTGCTGCACCCGGTCCTTGGTGATGCGGTCGGTCATGCTCTCGCTGTCCGCCGTCTCCGGCACATACAGCCCGTCCATATAGGACAGCAGCCAGGAATAGCTGCCCTTCTTGGGCGCGCCGCCCCGGCCCTGGCCCAGATATTCGTAGGTGTCTGCGTCATAGTCCACCAGCACGAAGTGGGAGAAAAGCCGGGTCGTCGCTGCCACGATGCTGGACATCTGCTGCTTCTCGCTGACCAGCCGGCGCTTCTGGCGCTGGTTTTTCCAAAGTATGTACAGCACGTAGGCCACGAACAGCAGCGCCAGCCGCAGCTCCAGACGGATGCCCGCCTCGTTGGCGCTGCGGGTCATGCCCTGGGTCACGGCGGAGGGGAAGCTCTGCATCAGCGCCCAGTCCCCGCCCTCCAGCAAGGTCACATAGGCGCTGCCCGCGCCCTGGGTGCCCTGGTAGTTGAAGGTGCTGTAGTCCACGTCGTTGCTCTCGTCCAGGGTTTCCAGCAGCTTGTTCATATCCGCCTCGGACACCCGACCGCTCTGCTCCAGGGCGTCCAGCAGGTTCTCCACGTCGTCCTCCCCGCTGGTGGACAGGATCATGTCGCCGTTGCGCTCGAAGAGGTATGTGCTGCCCCGAAGGCCGAAGTAGTCCATGTCCAGCCGCTTGGTGAGGGTGTCGGCCCGGAGCATGCCGGTGAACACGCCGGTGATCTGGCCGTCATAGTAGCCCGGGGCATAGAACACCAGCAGCGTTTCGTTGGTGATGCGGGAGTTGCGGATCACGGTCCGGCCGGAGTTGCCGGCCATGCCGTCCCGGAAGTGGGCGCGGTCCGACAGGTCCGCCGTCCGGCCGTCGGCGGTCAGGTCCTGGCCGTCGGCGTCGATGAACTCCACATAGTCGAAGGAGGACCGGTCGATCATCTCCCGGAGCATGGCCTCGTCCACCACCGGCCCCTCGTCCCCTGCGCTATAGAGCTGCGCCAGCAGGTCCACGCTGCGCTGGGCGGTGTAGATCATGTCGTTGAGCCGGTCCGCGGTCTGGGTGGTGACGGCCTCCACGAAGCTGTCCGTCTGCTCCAGGACGCGCCGGCTGTTGCTGCGGGCGAAGGAGTAGAAGCTCGCCACGGCCAGCGCCAGCAGCACCACGACCACCGTGATGTCCATGATCAGAGCGTTATTTCTCTTGCCCCTTGCTTTGTTCATATGTTCCCTCCCGGAAAAGCGCCCGCCGGCGGCCCGCCGCCATACCATAGTCGTAGTTGTTGTATTGTACTATCTTTTCCGCCCGCTGTCCAGTGACAGATGGTCTTTTCCCGGGAACAATTCCATATTCCGGAAAAAACGGAAAAGATCCGCGCCCTCTTCCCGGGAAAAGAGCGCGGACCGCGTTATTTTCCTGTCAGTCCAGCAGCGCCTGAAGCCCGTCCAGGCCCGCCGGGGAGCGGGTGACGGTACCGTCCGCCTCGGTCCACCAGACCAGGCCGTCCTCCCCGTCCGCCGCCAGGACGTATCTTACCCCGTCCAGGGTCAGGGTGTACATGGGCGCGAACCCCTCCGGCCCGGCGGCGATGACCTCGCCCCGGAGCAGCCCGTCCAGGGCCTCCCGGTCCGATATCACCGCCACGGCGTTCCCGTCCGGGTCACAGAGGGTGTACCCCACGGCCCCGGCGGCAGGCTCCACGGGCGCCGCCTCGGCGTTCGCGGCGCCGGAGAGGGCACCGTCCTCGTCGGACGCAAAGTCCTCCTCCGCCTCCGCCGGCTCCTCGGCCACAGCGTCCATCATGCCCTCGGTAAGGCTGACGGTCTCGGGCATATCCGCCGACCGGGCGGCGGCCTCGCCGCCATCCGACTCCATGACATAGGGCGCCGCCTCGGGCGCAGCTGCGTCCGCCGCGGCGCCGCTGGCGCCCTTCCGGCCCATCAGCCGGGGCAGGGCCGCGCCCGCGATCACCACCGCCAGGCACGCGGCCGCCGCCAGGGGCATCCACCGGCGCAGCTTTTTCACCGGCCTGACGGGCCGGGCCTCCGCCCTCTCCGCCTCATAGGCCGCCACCCGGGCCATGACGCCCTCCGCCAGGGCCGCCGGCGGCTCCGCCATGTCCTCCCGGAGGACCTGTGACGCGGCCATCACGGCCTCATACAGCCGCCGGCAGTCCTCACAGCCGGCCATATGCGCCCGCAGCTCCGCCTCCCGGTCCGGGGCGAGGTCCCCGCCCGCCAGGGCGCAGATCAACTCCTCGTATCGCTCACATCCGGCCACGGTCCCCGCCTCCTTTCTCTCCGGTCTTGCTGTTGGACGGTCCGTCGGCGAAAAAGTTCCCGCCGGCGGTGAGATAGGCCGCCAGCTTTCGCCGGGCGCGGAAGATGCGGCTCTTCACCGTGCCGGCCTCCAGGCCGGTGACCCGGGCGATCTCATCATAAGTAAGGCCGTTCAGCTCCCGCAGGATCAGCGCCTGGCGGAAGGGCGGCTCCAGGCGCATCAGCCCCTCCCGCACCGCGGCGCGCAGCTCTTTTCTCTCCAGCGCCCGCTGGGGGTCGCCCCGCTCGTCGGGCACGGCCAGCTCCTCCCCGTCGTCCTCCACGGTCAGGGAGGACTCCGGCCTGCGGCCCGCCCGCCGCAGCATGTCCAGGCACACGTTCCCGGTGATCCTATACAACCACACGGAGAATTTGCTGTCCCCCCGGAAGGAATCCAGGGACCGGTACGCCCGGAAGAATGCCTCCTGGGAGGCGTCCAGGGCGTCCTGCTCGTTGCCCAGCATCCGCAGCGCCAGGTTGTATACCGACCGCTCATGGGCCTTCACAAGCGCCTCGAATGCGTTGCTGTCCCCGGCCAGCACCTGCCGGATGACGCCGGCCTGCTCCTTTTCCGTCACGGCATGCTCACCTCAGCTCCCTCTTGGCCCGGGCCACCACGGCCCGGACGGCGTCCATGTCCGACACCTGCACCATCTCCCGCTTCACGGACCCGGACCAGGGCACGCCGTGCAGATACCAGCACAGCTGCCGCCTCGCCTCCAGACAGGCGATGTGGGGGTCCTTCCACCGGCAGGCCAGCTCCACCTGCTCCAAAGCCGTGTCCAGCCGCCGGTCCAAGGGCGGGTCCTCCGGCACCGGCTGCCCCGCCAGGGCGGCGGCGATCCGCCGGAACAGCCACGGGTCGCCGAAGCAGCCCCGGCCCACCATGCACATGTCCGCGCCGGTGCGGCGCAATATGCGCTGGGCGCTCTCGGCGGAGAACACGTCCCCGTTGGCGATCACCGGGATGGACACCGCCGCCTTCACGTCCCGGATGATGTCCCAGTCCGCCGCGCCGGCGTACATCTGCACCCGGGTCCGACCGTGGACGGTCACGGCGGCGGCCCCCGCCTGCTCGCAGACACGGGCGAACTCCACCGCGTTCACGCTCCCGCCGTCCCAGCCCTTGCGGAACTTCACCGTCACCGGCGCGTCCACCGCGGCCACGCAGGCCTCGATGATCCGCCCGGCCCTGTCCGGGTCCCTCATCAGGGCCGAGCCGTCCCCGCTCTTGACGATCTTCCCCACGGGGCAGCCCATGTTGATGTCCAGGATGTCCGCGCCGGATATTTCCAGGGCCATGGCCGCCGCCTCGGCCATGATGGACGGCTCCGAGCCGAAGATCTGCGCCGCCGTGGGGCCGTCCCCCGGCGGGCAGAAGAGGAGCTGCTTCGTCTTGGGATCGTTGTACACCAGGCCCCGGCTGGAGACCATCTCCGTGCAGGTCAGCGCCGCGCCCAGACTCCGGCAGATATGCCGGAAGGCGGCGTCCGTCACCCCCGCCATGGGGGCCAGCGCCGCGCCCGCCGGTATGTCCACCTGTCCGATCCGCATGTCGTCCTCCCGTCCGGCCCGTCCGCCGGTATGATTCAACAGTATAACCGCAAACGGCCCGTTTGGCAACCGCCCTCTTGACAACCCGGCCCGGACACCATACAATAATGCCGTACCGCCGCCTCCGACAGACGCGGGCGCGGCGGATCTCCCCCCGGAAAAACAGGATACTTCTACGGGCAGTCGTCTGTCAGGGAATGGAGGTGCGACTCCTCCGCGGTCCCGCCACCGTAATTGGCCTTCGGGCCTTAAGTCGGAATGCTGAGCTGTCCTGCACGGGTTCACGATGGATGGATTTGTGCATATGCGCCGCGGCGGGCAGGAGAGCAGTGTGCCCGCTGAAGGTCGTTTATTGCATGAAACACCCTTTCGCCGAAAGGGTGTTCTGTTTTTGCCGGGCATTTTAAGGAGGAATGTAACATGAACAAGAAACTGACGGCGCTGCTGCTGGCGCTGGCGATGGTCCTGGCCCTGGCTGCCTGCGGCGGACAGCAGACGCCCGCTCCCGAGGCGACGGAGGCGCCGTCCGCCCCGGTGGAGCCGGCGGCGGAAAATACCCCCGCCCCGGAGCCGGAGGAGGCCGCGCCGGTGACCATCACCGACCCCAGCGGGGCGGAGATCACTCTGCCGGAGGATGTGAACTCCATCGTGGTGCTGGCTCCCTCCATCGCGGAGATGGTCGTCGCCCTGGGCCATGGGGAGGACATCGCCGCCTATGACACCCAAAGCGCGGGCCTGGCCGGCCTGGACCCGGACGCGCCGATGTTCGATCTGGTGAACCCGGACATGGAGAGCCTGGCGGCGCTGAAGCCGGACCTGCTGCTGGTGTCCAATATGTCCCTGTACGACCAGCAGCAGCCCTACCAGCCCCTGATCGACATGGGCGTGTGCGTGGCGTGCATCCCCAACGCCGAGAGCATCCAGGGCATCTATGACGACATCGCCTTCCTGGGCACGCTCCTAGGCGAGGACGAGGCGGCGGACAGTCTGGCGGCGGACATGCGCTCCGCCATCGACGCGGTGGCGGCGGTAGGCAGCGCCATCCCGGAGGAGGAGCGAAAGTCCGTCTACTTTGAGATCTCCGCCGCCCCCTATATGTACAGCTTCGGCAGCGGCGTGTATCTGGACGAGATGATCTCCCTCATCGGCGCGGAGAACATCCTGGCCGATCAGTCCGGGTGGCTGAGCGTGGAGGGCGAGACCGTGGTGGCCGCGGCCCCGGACGTGATCCTCACCAACGTCAACTACATCGACGATCCCATCGGGGAGATCATGGGCCGGGACGGCTGGGCCGGCGTGCCCGCCGTGGCCAATGGGGCGGTGTATTCCATCGACAACATGGCCTCCTCCCTGCCGAATCACAACATCGTCACCGCCCTGGAGCAGATGGCTCAGGCGGTGTACCCGGAATACTTCGCCCAGTGAAGACCGGCAGAAAAATGGCGCTGCTGGTCCTGGCTGCCGTCCTTGCCGTCATGGCGGGGACGGCCCTGGGCAGCGTGTCCATCCCCCCCGGGGACATCCTGGCCATCCTGTCCGGGCGGCTGTTCGGCACGGCCCTGCCCCCGGACATAGGCCCCGGCTACCCGG
This sequence comes from uncultured Oscillospiraceae bacterium, assembly GCA_947627735.1. GTDB lineage: Bacteria > Bacillota > Clostridia > Oscillospirales > Oscillospiraceae > CAJOIG01. The sequence continues at coordinate 76,405 of CANQXG010000007.1, forward strand.
CCATGGTCACGGACATGCGCCTGCCCCGGGTGGCGCTGGCCTTCCTCACCGGGGCGGCCCTGGCCGCCTCGGGCACGGTGATGCAGTCGGTGCTGCAAAATCCCCTGGCCTCCCCCTTCGGGCTGGGGGTGTCCTCCGGGGCGGGCCTGGGGGCGGCCATCGTGATCGTCACGGGCCTGGCCTCCGGGGCCATGGGGCCGGCCATCCTGCCGGCGGTGAGCCTGGCCTTCGCCCTGGCCACGGCGGCGCTGGTGCTGTGGGCCGCCGGGCGGCTGGACAGGGGCGCCGGCGGCGTGACCATCGTGCTGATCGGCATGGCGGCCAGTCTGTTCTTCAACGCGGTGATGGACCTGCTGGCCGCCCTGTCCCCCGCTTACGCCCAGCGCATCGGCCTGTGGCAGCTGGGCAGCTTCTCCATGCGGGAGTGGAGCGCGGTGTGGGTGCTGGCGCCGGTGACGGCTGTCACCCTGGCCTATTTCCTCTGCAAGGCCCGGACCCTGGACGTGATGACCTTCGGCCAGGAGCAGGCCCAGGCCATGGGGGTGGACCTGCCCCGGGCGCGGGGCTGGCTCATCGGGGCGGTGGCGCTGCTCGCGGGCACGTCGGTGGCCTTCGTGGGCATCATCGGGTTCGTGGATCTGATCGCCCCCCACGTGGCCCGGCGGTTCTTCGGCGCGTCCCACCGGCGGGTGCTGCCCGCCAGCGCCCTCATCGGCGGCACGTTCATGGTGCTGTGCGACCTGGCGGCCCGGACGCTGATCCCGCCCCGGGAGATCCCCATCGGGTCCATCACCGCCCTGCTGGGAGCGCCCTTTTTCCTGTATGTGTACTTCACCGGCAGAAGGAGGGGACGGCTGTGATCCTGGAGGTGAAAGACCTGTCCTGCGGCTACGGCGGGCCGGACGTGGTCCGAAACGTGTCCTTCTCCCTGCGGGAGGGGGAGCGGCTGTGCGTGCTGGGACCCAATGGCTGCGGCAAGACCACGCTGCTGCGAGCCGTGGCGGGACTGCTGCCCCGGCGGGGGCAGGTGCTGCTCCGGGGCGCGGACGCCGCCGCCCTGCCCCGGCGGGAGCTTGCCCGCCGGGTGGCGCTGATGAGCCAGCTGTCGCCGGTATACTTCTCCTACACGGTCTATGAAACGGTGATGCTGGGCCGGTATCCCCACCGGAAGGGGGGGCTGCTGGACCGGGACAGCGACGCCGACCGGCAGGCGGTGCGGGAGAGTCTGGAGCGGGTGGGCCTGTGGTCGGAGCGGGACAGGCCGGTGACGGAGCTGTCCGGCGGGCAGCTGCAGCGGGTGTTCCTGGCGAGGGTGTTCGCCCAGGACCCGGCGGTGATCCTGCTGGACGAGCCGACGAACCACCTGGACCTGAAGTACCAGGTGGAGCTGACGGAGAGCCTGCGGGCCTGGACGGCCAGGCCAGGCCGGTGCGCGGTGGGGGTGTTCCACGACATCTCCCTGGCCCTGGCCTTCGCCGACACCGCCTTGGTGATGTGCGGCGGGGATGTGCGCTACCTCGGCCCGGCGGCGGCGCTGGACCGGGCGCTGCTGAACCGGGTGTACGACATGGACGTGGCCGGCTATATGCGCTCGGCCCTGAGACGATGGGAGTGACGGATATGGACCTTTACCGAAGCCCTTATGAGGCATACCCCTTTCTGTGCGACGAAAGCGACGACCTGCGGTGCGACTTTGAGCTGCTCACCGATGAGATGGCCAGCCTCACCGGCCTGCTGCGCGCCCAGGTGGAGGACGAGGCCCTGCGACAGGAGCTGCTGTGGGTCTGCGAGCTTATCTACCACATGAACCCCACGCTGCGGACGTTCTTCTCCGTGACGGACGAAGAGCTGGCCCGGCTGCGGGCCGCCGAGGAGCGGCTGAAGGCGGAGTGCGCCAGCCGGTGCGAACTGTTCGTGCTCACCCAGGGCTGCCAGGCCGCCTGCACCGCCCATGTGCTGCGGGTGCGGGCCAAGGAGCTGGTGCGGCTGATCTACCGCCACCTCCGCCAGGGCCATGACGCGCCCGATGGCCTTCTCGACGGGGCCAATCTGCTCAGCGGCTACTTCTTCCAGCTGGCGCTGAAGCTGAACATGCTGGCAGGGGTGGACGAGATCCCCTACCGCAGCCGCAACTACCGCTGACGAGCGGAACGATATCAAAGGACGGCATGGCAGAAGCCATGCCGTCCTTTGCTTTTTCATGAAGGTCCTTTATCGGGCGAATACCTCCCGGCCTGCCACATAGGCGGCGCACACGTCCAGCTCCCCGTCCAGCACCGCCAGGTCCGCGTCCATGCCGGGGGCGATGGCGCCCTTGGTCTCAAGCCCCAGCAGCCGGGCGGGATTGGCCGTCAGCAGGGGCAGCACCGCCTCCACGCTCCGGCCCGTGAACTTCACCAGGTTTTTCAGCCCCTGGCCAGTGGTCAGAGTGGACCCGGCCCGCACGCCGGTGTCCGCCAGCACCGCGTCCCCGTCCCGGACCACCACGTCGTTGACGCCCAGCTTATAGCGGCCGTCCGGCAGGCCGGCGGCCTGGATGGAGTCGGTGACGGCCGCTACCTTGTCCCAGCCCTTGCAGGCCAGGAGCATCCGCACCGTGCCCGGGTGCAGGTGCCGGCCGTCGCAGATGGCCTCGCAGTACACGTCCCGCTCCAGCACGGCCCCCATGATGGCCGGCCTGTGCTGGTGGAACAGGCCCATGGCGTTGAAGGTGTGGGTGGCGGCCCGCGCCCCGGCGTCGATGGCGGCGATGGCCGTTTCATAGTCCGCGCCGGAGTGGCCGATGGCCACGGTCACGTCCCGGGAGATGGTCCGGATCATGTCCACCACGCCGGGCACCTCCGGGGCCACGGTGATGTACTTCACCGCCCCCTCCGCCGCGGCCTGGTATTTGTAAAACAGCTCCGCGTCCCCCTGCCGCAGCAGGTGCTCCGGCATGGCGCCCTTGTATTCCGGCGCCAGGAACGGCCCCTCCAGGTGGATGCCCAGCAGCCGTGCGCCGGTAACGGGTCCGGCCATGGCCGCCTTCGCGTACCCGATGGAGCGCAGGGTGGCCTGCTCCGTGTCCGTGAGGATGCTGCACAGCCACCCGGTGGTGCCCTGGGCGGCGAAGAAGCGGCTGATGGCGTCGAATCCCGCCCCGTCCGCGGCGTTCACGTCCACCCCGCCGCCGCCGTGGGTGTGGATGTCGATGAAGCCGGGGACCAGCATCCGCCCGGCCAGGTCCACCCGGCGGCAGTTCGGGGGCGCCGGCGCGTCCGCCGGGGCGATGATCCCGTCCAGCACCAGCAGTTGCCGGGCCGTGAACCGGCCCTGTTCATACACAAGGCCGTTTTCAAACAGCACGCTGTCCATCTCAGAAGGGCCTGCCCGCGGCCACGGCGTTGGCGTAGATCACCGCGTCCGGGTGGTTTTGCAGAAGGCTGGCCGGGAAATGGGCCGTCACGGGGCCGTAGGCCGCCTGGCGCACCACCGCCCGGTGCCAGTCCCGGAACACCCCCAGGCGCACCTTTTTGGCGGAGAGGATCTGTTTGATGCCGATGGTCACCGCCAGCTTGGGCATGGCGTCGATGGCGCCGCCCCGGTCGCCGATGGCGTTGGCGGTGCGGGTCTCGGGGTTGAGCCGTATGACCCGGGTGCCCTGGGCGGCGAACTGCTCCGGCGTCATGTCCTCCCGGGCCTCGTTGAAAGCCAGGTGGCCGTTGATGCCGATGCCGCCGAAGCAGATGTCCGGCCCGCCCAGACTGGCCAGCAGCGCATCGCCCTTTTCCGGGTCCGCCGGGTCGGGGAATACGCGCTGGCTCTCGGGCATGAGCAGCGCCGGGTCGATCTTCCCATACACGTTCCGGGCCATGAACCCCCGGAAGGACAGGGGGCTGGCCTCGTCGATGTAGGTGCCGTCGTCGTTCAGGTACTCGTCCATGTTGAAAAACCAGCAGTTATGAAGGTCCAGCCGCTGCCCGTTCACCAGCCGCACGAACACGGGATACTGGCCCACCGGCCCCACCGGGCAGATGAACACCGTCCGTCGGCCCGCGGCGTTGTTGGCCCGGATGGCCTCCACCATCTGCAGGGCCAGCTCATAAAACACCTCGCCGGAGTCCCCCAGCACCTGCACGGGGATCTTGGCGTCCCGACCCAGGGCGGCGGGTCCTATGTCGAAATAGTCCATATTTTTCTCCTTTTTCATCATGGTCTTGTCCCAATTCTAGCAAGCCCCGCCCGCCTTGTCAAGGCCGTTCCGGGGGCGGAATGGCGCTGGTTAGTTTTACAATTTGTACAAAAACGAGATAAAAACCCTTGCCTATTCCGGGTTATTATGCTACTATGTTAGCAGTATCTATGGCTCCTGCCGGACGGCGGCACCGGCCGGAGCCGACAAAATCTTGTATAGGAAGCGAGTGAGGAATCTTGAACGAAACAACCGAGAAAAAAGTCAAGAAAAAGATCGTTATCAGCAACAAGGTCTGGCTGCTGATCTCCTTCGTGGTCGCTTTGGTCGTTTGGTACCTGCTCAGTCTGGGCAAGGCCACGGGCCGCAGCTTCCCCTTCATCGGCAAGACCTTCATCGAGTCCTTCCCCCTGATGGCGGTGGAGCGGAAGGTCCTGTGGAAGGACCTGAGCAGCAGTATGATCTGCGTGGCCGCCGGCTTCGGGCTGGGCTTCGTCACCGCTATCCCGGTAGCGTTCCTGATGGCCTGGTACACCCCGGTGCAGAAGATCCTCCAGCCCTGGATCAACTTCATCCGGAACATCCCCGCCCTGGCGTACGCGCCCCTGATCGTCATCATGGTGGGCGTGGGCAAGACCCCCGCCATCATCCTGATCTGGATCTGCACCTTCATGACCATGTGCGTCACCATCTACGGCGGCATCGCCAACATCGACACCACCCTCATCAAGGCGGCGCGGGTGCTGGGCGCCAAGGACATGGACATCTTCTTCCGCATCACCCTGCCCGCCACCGTCCCCTTCATCATCACCGCCGTGCGCCTGGGGTTAGGCGCCGGCCTGACCACCCTGCTGGCCGCCGAATCCACCGGCGCCCAGGCCGGCCTGGGCATGCGTATCCGCGCCCTGTCCGGTACCTTTGAGTCGGCGCCCATGCTGATGTACATCATCATCATCGGCATCATCGGCATGCTGCTGAACATGCTTGTAAACTTTATTGAAAGGAAGCTGACGTCATGGCAGGAGAAGATAGAGCAGTAAAACTCCACATCGATAACGTATACAAAGAATACAAGGGCGAGCACGGCACCACCGTGGCCCTGAACGGCGTGACCCTGGACATCATGGAGAACGAGTTCGTGTGCGTGGTCGGCCCCTCCGGCTGCGGCAAGTCCACCCTGCTGAACATCATCGCGGGGCTCCATGAGGCCACCAGCGGCACCTGCTACATCGACGGCAAGCCCATCCACGACGTGGGCGTGGAGCGCGGCGTGGTGTTCCAGCAGTACGCCCTGTTCCCCTGGCAGACGGTGCTGAAAAACGTCATGTTCGGCCCCCAGATGAAGCGCATGCCCAAGGATGAGTGCGAGACCATCGCCCGCAAGTACATCAAGCTGGTGGGCCTGGAGGGCTTCGAGAACGCCTATCCCAAGGAGCTGTCCGGCGGCATGAAGCAGCGCGTGGCCATCGCCCGCGCCTATGCCAACAACCCGGAGGTGCTGCTGATGGACGAGCCGTTCGGCGCCCTGGACGCCCAGACCCGCGCCCAGCTGCAGACCGAGCTGCTGAAGACCTGGGAGGAGGAGATGAAGACCTGCTTCTTCATCACCCACGACGTGGACGAGGCCATCCTGCTGGCCCAGCGGGTGGTCATCATGTCCGCCC
>CANQXG010000008.1 GCA_947627735.1 uncultured Oscillospiraceae bacterium
GTTATGCCATCTTGCGGTTCTACTTCCTTGCTTCCTATTCATCTAATTCGGGCTTGACTTTTAATAGTTAGTCTTTCATCATGGATAAAAACGTCTGACTGCGTTTTGACCGCCAGTCCATGACCCTGCAATAAACTCCCGTATGTCTGGTGATATCCCCTCTGGCACAGCCGGGGCACTGGTGAGAAATCTCCACAGTTTCATCATCGAACAAAGTAAATTGCAGTCTGTTCAATGGTTTACAGCTTCCGGGTACGACACATTTCAGACCATCCATCTGCCAGATGTTCCATGAGATAATACGGGCGATCTTTCGCAGAAGATGTATGCCAGGCATCTGCTGAAACCGCTCATAGTAATACTCAATATAGGAATAAATCAGATTTTCACGCGCCAGCAGAAGATTGTCCCCCTGATACTCAAAGCCGTAGACACTCTCAAAAGCTCTCTGCGCCCATGTCAGCCAATCCTCGGCAGTATCTGTGTTTTCCCGTACAATACGCATTTTGCGGTCAAGCAACCCAATGCGCTGGTCTAGCGGGATCTTCTCGCCCGTCACCGTATCATAGCGGCTGACAAGGTAAGGGGCCTCCCCGCAGGTGATCTCCAGTCGCTGCGCGTCAACGTATTTTTTCCAGCTTTTCTTGCAGCCGTCAAATGAGATTGGTCCAGTGGTGGCCGTCCACGAATCACCGTGTTCAATATTAAAAACTTTCTCTCGCCGGAACCATTGCTGATCTATCAGATTGTTCTGCTTATTGCAAATCCATGAAGGAGTAAACACCTCCGCCCTATCTCTTGTTCTGTAGAGACGGGTGGATTGTGATTTCGTGATGCGGGGCTGGATCAAAGTGGCGTATTCTCCGGTGACAAGTTCCGGCGTGATCTCACAAAGCTCTCCAAACTTCGGCCCGTAGGAAGCATAGTCTGTCGTTCCCCAGAGGATGTTGGTCCTCGTCGTCCGGTCATAGAGCAGGATGTCCAACAGTTCTCTGTCCAAAGAACGGACAGATTCTTCCAATACGTCAATGCCGTGCGCTAACTCCGATATTTCCAGAGAGGCTGTAGATAGAGACGGCGAGGTTGGATCAAGATGTCCTGATTTTTCTTCTGGCAACATGATCCACCCCCTTCGGTATATGACCAGAGCAGCTTGGTGCAGAGACCCTACAAAAATCCATTAATAGAATACCACAAAAGCAGACGTTTTCCAAGTGGCTTCGACGGATCATATAATGCGTAGACCAACAAACTAATCCGGCAGTTCACATCAACTTGTTCCTTTCCTCCCATCGTGAGCGTCCCGGCGGGACGCGTAGCCGCACGATTTTTGTGCGATCAAAGGGTCTTAGGGATGCTGCCCTAACAAGCAAAAATGGTCATTTCAGCGGTGAGCCGAAATGACCATTTTTCGCATGTGTGTACCACTATGCATTGCTTGCCAGGATTGTGCGGAGCAAAATGACTGGCAGGCAATTTTTGCAAAGTGGGGCCCCACATGCATTGCTTGCCAGGATTGTGCAAGGGCAAAAGACTGGCAAGCGGAAATACGAAGTTTTTCGCATGTGGTGCCACATATGCCCTGCTTGCCAGGATTGCGCGAAAGCGAAAGACGGGCAAGCAGAGAAAACGAAGTTTTCACGGTATGGGTGCCCACATGCCCTGCTTGCCAGTTTGTTTGGGCCTTCGGAAGACCGCTTTATCAGGCACCTGTTTTGAGCAACCGATACAACTGCGGCCTTGTAAAATCGCTCGTGTTCTGCTATCATACTTTAAAGCAAATTCTTGACCTGTTCATTCCGTTCTGGAGGTCCACCATGAGCGAAGAAGTGAGCAAAGCCGAATCCGGCCTCTCGGAGAAGGACCAGAAGATCCTCTCCATGCTTACGCCTGGCGAGCGTATCATCCTGGAACGCCTGCTGGAACTTCACCCCTCGGATAAAGCCTTTGACCTTTTCGAGATGATGCGGAGCAAGAAGCCCAATGAGGAAATACCCACATACTGCTTCTCTGATCCCGACCCGTACTTTGAGCGGGAGCCGCTTCCTGCGGACCATGAAGATCATGAAAAACAGATAGACGAAACCGGCACACTTCACGTCCAGAACTTCTCCGCAGACGAACTGCCGGAGATCACGCTGACCAAAGAGATCGGTGGGACAGTCTACACGGTCACGGGAAGCTATGACGGCATCGAGCTTTTGGATATAAAGCTGGAGCGCATCATGGAGCAGAACATGACCGGCGCGGAGGCAGAAGAATGAGCGAGGAAAAGAAATCTGATACTTCTGATACTATTGATCAAGCCAATTCTGATAAGGCAGTTGCCCCCAAGAAGGAGGTATCAAACATGTCACGGGCAACTGACAAGATCACAGCACTATATTGTCGTCTGAGTCAAGAGGATTCCCTGGCTGGCGAGAGCAACTCCATTTCAAATCAAAAGGCGATCCTCAAGGCATACGCCCAAGCTCATCATTTCACTAATCTGGTCTTTTTTGTGGACGATGGTTATTCCGGCACCAACTTTGACCGACCCGGATTCCAGAAGATGCTGGAAGCCGTAGAAAGTGACCAGGTAGCTGTCGTCATCACGAAGGACCTGTCCCGGTTCGGACGCAACTCTGCTCTCACGGGAATGTATATCAACATCACCTTTGCCAAGCATGAGGTGCGTTATATCGCCATCAACGACAACTACGACACCATCGACCCCAACAGCGTGGACAACGACTTTGCCGGAATCAGAAACTGGTTCAACGAGTTTTACGCCCGCGATACCAGCAGGAAGGTTCGCGCAGTCAATAAGTCAAAGGGTGAGCATGGCGAACACCTGGCAGTCAATCCCCCGTATGGGTACATCAAGGACCCAGAGAATCCAAAACAGTGGATCGTGGATGAAGAAGCCGCGCAAGTGGTCAAGCATATCTTTGACCTCTGCATGGAGGGCCGAGGCCCAACGCAGATCGCAAATATCTTGATGGCCGAAAGAACACTCACGCCCTCAGCGTATAAGGATCGGGAAAGCCATGGCACCACTCCTCCGAAAAGTGATGAACTATACGCATGGAATACAAAGACCGTCGTTGAAATCTTGGAGCGGCGGGAGTACACGGGTTGCACGGTAAACTTCAAGACGCACAGGAACTCGATTTGGGACAAGAAAAAGCGTCAAACGCCAGAAGAAGATCAGGTCGTGTTCTACAATACCCAGCCCGCCATCATCACAGAGGAAGTGTTCGGGAAGGTCCAGCAGATACGCCAGCAGCGTCATCGCCAGACGAAAACGGGCAAGAGCAGCATGTTTTCCGGCCTGACATTTTGCGCTGACTGCGGAGCGAAGATGCGCTACAGCACTACCAAGGACTTTGAGAAGCGACAGGATTATTTCGTCTGTGCCAACTATCGCAGAATCACAGACAAGTGTTCCGCGCACTATATCCGGGCGGTGGTGCTGGAGGAAATGGTCTGGCGGCACATGCAGATGGTCATCTCCTATGTGACCACGCATGAGGCGCATTTCCGGGAAGTCATGGGACAGAAGCTGAAGCTGGCGTCCGACGAAGCCATCCGGGTGAACAAAAAGAAGCTGACCAAGGCGGAGAAGCGTCTGAATGAGCTGGACCGTATCTTCATGCGGCTGTATGAGGACCGGGTGAATGGGACGATCTCTGGCGAGAGGTTCGCCTCCATGAGCAAGTCCTATGAGGACGAGCAAACGAAGCTCAAACAGGAAGTGGAAACGCTCACAAAAGAGGTGGCCCAACAGGAGCAGAAGGCCGATGATGTGGAACGCTTCATAGCCCAGGCACGAAGATATGTTGGTCTGGAAGAACTGACGCCGTATGCGCTGCATGAGATAGTAAAGGCCATCTACATTGACGAGCCGAACAAGGGCGACGGCAAGCGGCGGCAGAGCATCCATATCTCCTATGATTTTGTGGGATTCATCCCTATCCATGAACTGATGCAAGAGGAAATGGCATGACCGAAGCCATGCCATTTCCGAAAAATGAGACACGATACTGTCTTATGACACCCCACCAAAGCCAGGCCCCCTCATCGGTCAGGGCGCTTCTTCCTTTTCCCCAAAGGGCAGGCGTGCCCTTTGGGGGTCCCAAAAAGTAACGCAGTTTGATACAATGGTATCGACTGCGTTATCGCTTTATCATGTCGTGCGGTTTCGGCGCAAGCCGGGAGCACGACTGATATTGTTGGATATAACAGCGCGAAGCGTCTGTTATATTGTGCCGACGCGCCAAGGCTTTCCGCCCTGGCGCGCTGCATTTTATGTGTTATGCTGCCTGTATGACGCAGTTTTGAGAAGGGCTTTCGGGGTGAAAGTCTCGCCTCCGGCAGGTCGCTACCGTTAAACGACCGCGATTCGTTAAATTACCGGGGTATCGTTGAACGACCGGTTATTCTGCCATTTTTAATATTTCTCAAACAAAACTTGAACCTTTCCCAAACATCTGCGGCCTATGATACAGCCATCGGAGCGATCCGGGACAAATCTCATAGAAAGCAGGTATTCAAAATGGCTGACAATAAAACGACCTATCTGGTGACCAGCGCGGCGGGATTCATGGGCGGCATCGTGTGCCGCAAGCTGCTGGAACGGGGCGAGACCGTTCGTGCCTTTGTTCTGAAGGATAATAGGTCTATGGGCGCTTCAAAGACGAAAAGCCGCTCGCCCTCGCCACGGTAGCAGAAATTGAAAGCCTTGTCGCTTCCCTTTACGTCCAGACGGAAACGCTCCGCCGTCCCGCGCTGGTGGGCGTATCTCGGTATGCCGTCAAGGTCGCGCCCGACAAATACGGCGTTGCGGTGGCTGGCTTCCTCGTAGATGTCGCCGCTGTCAAAGAAAAAGCCCGTCACATCTTCATCAATGCGGCGGGCGGCGGTGAGGTAGTTCCTCGCTGTGCAGGGCAGGGCGATCATGCTGTGGACGGTGGACAGGTCTATGTACACGCACCCGTCGTAGTAGGCCACATCGGCGGGGTCCAGCTGCTTGAAGTCGCCGGGGCGACCGTGCTCGGTGAGGAAGGCCTTGGTATCGGCGTCGGTGCGCCAGATGGAGGAAAGGCAGGTGGTCTCGGTGGTCATCACGTCGATGCCGTTGCGGTAGTCGGTGCTCATGCTGGACACGCCGGGACCCACGAACTCCATGACCTTGTTCTTCACGTAGCCGTTTTTGAACACGGCGGTGACGATGGCGATGGCGATGTCCTGGGGACCCACGCCGGGGTTGGGCTTGCCGTCCAGATAGACCGCCACCACCTCGGGATAGGCGGTGTCCCAGGTCTGCTCCAGGATCTGCTTGACCAGCTCGCCGCCGCCCTCGCCCACGGCCATGGTGCCCAGGGCGCCGTAGCGGGTGTGGGAGTCGGAGCCAAGGATCATCTTGCCGCCGCCGGCCACGGCCTCCCGCATGTACTGGTGGATGACGCCCATGTGGGGAGGCAGATAGATGCCGCCGTACTTCTTGCAGGCGGTGAGGCCGAACACGTGGTCGTCCTCGTTGATGGTCCCGCCCACGGCGCACAGGCTGTTGTGGCAGCAGGTCAGCACGTAGGGCAGCGGGAACCGGTCCAGACCGGAGGCCCGGGCCGTCTGGATGATGCCCACGTAGGTCAGGTCGTGGCTGGTGATGGCGTCGTACTTGATCTTCAGGTTCTCCGCATTGCCGCTGGTGTTGTGGGCCTGCAGGATGCCGTAGGCGATGGTGCCCTTCTTGGCCTGGGCCTTGTCCAGGCCCGCGGCCAGCTCATCTTTCCCCGGAGGCGGATATACTGGAGAAAAAACACGGAACGGGAGCGTGCGGCCATGGATTTTCGGGAACTGAATTATGTACTGGCCATCGCCAAGCACCAGAACATCACCAAGGCGGCGGAGTCGCTGTATGTGAGCCAGCCCACCCTCAGCAAATTCCTCATTGCCCTGGAGCAGGACCTGGGGCTGAAGCTGTTCCGCAAGATCGGCCACCGGTATCAGCTGACCTACGCCGGGGAGCGGTATGTGGACAAGGCCAGCCAGATCCTGCGGCTGAAGACGGACCTGGACGCGGAGCTGGCGGACATCCTGAAGCGGGACGTGGGGGTGCTGAACGTGGCGCTGCCCCACATGCGCTGTTCCTATCTGCTGCCCAGCTTACTGCCGCCGTTCCAGAAGAAGTGGCCCAATGTGAAGGTGAACGTGTTCGAGGGCAGCTCCTCGGAAAACGACCGCCGGCTTCTGGACGGGCAGGTGGAGGTGGCCTTTTACAGCCGGCCCACGGTGCCCAACTCCCTGATCGAGTATGAGTCCCTCTGGGAGGAGGAGATGCTGCTGTGCACCCGCCGCGGCCACCCGGTGGGCAGACTGGCGCAGCCCAACCCCGCCAGCAAATACCCGAAGCTGGACCCGGCGCTGCTGAAAAGCGAGATCCTGCTGCAGATGATGCCCGACCAGCGCACCCGGCAGATCACCGACGACTACCTGCGGGATTACAGCCTGCAGTTTGAAAATGTCATGTACACCAGCAACCTGCCGGCCATCATGGAGCTGGTCTCCCTGGGGTACGGCGTGTCGTTCATCTTCGAGTCCCATCTGCAGCACCGGGCCAAGCACGAGCGCATCGACCGCTACAGTTTCGGCGATCCCAGGACGGTGTCGGACTTCGTGGCCGCCTATCGCAGGGGCAGCTACCTGCCGGTGTATGCCCGGGATTTCATCGAGCTGACCCGCCGGCAGTTCCAGGCGTAAGATATGTATGCCCCCGGCGCTGTCGCGCATGGAGCCGGGGCAGGGGCACACGTCCCGCCCCACGGAGCCGGAATACTTTACGGTTCATATTTTTCTCCCTTCTGACGGCCCACGGTGACGTAGGACACCGCCAAAAACGCCGCGCACAGACACCAGATGACCGGCTCCGTCAAGGCCACGCCCAGGTACCCCAGCGCCGGCACCAGCGCCGCTGCGGAAACGATTTTGCCCGCCAGCTCGATGGCGCTGGACAGCACCGGCAGCACCTTGTGGCCCATGGCCTGCATGGAGTACCGCAGCGCCAGCAGCGCTCCCAGGGGGAAGAAGCAGGCCGTGCTCAGGCGCAGATTCAAAAGGGCGTTTTGGATGATCTGTTCATTGGACGTGCCCGTGAGCCACACCATGAGCCGCCGCCCCAGCAGCCAGCAAAGGGCGATGGACACCAGCGACCAGGCAAGCTCCATCAGCAATGTCTTCCGGTTGGCCTCCACGATGCGGTCCAGTTTCTTCGCGCCGTAGTTCTGCCCCACGAAGGTGCTGTCCGCGCTGGCCAGGGTGGACATGGGGACCATGAGCATCTCATACACCCGCCGGGAGGCGGTGTGGGCGGTGATGACCGCGGAGCCGAGGGTGTTGATGGCCCGCTGCAATAGCACGGACCCCATGGCGACCACCGCCTGCATCATGGCCATGGAAAAGCCGGTGGCGAACATCTCGCCCGCGATGGCCCGCTCCGGTCGCAGGTCCCCCCGTCCCGGCAGATATGCCCGGTAATTCCGCCATATGTACCCGCCGCACAGCGCCGCCGACACCCCCTGGGCGGCCACCGTGGCCAGGGCCGCGCCGCCCACGCCCATGTGCAGCGCCACGATGAACAGCGTGTCCAGACCGATGTTCAAAAGGCTGGACAGGATCAGAAACACCAGCGGCGTGCGGCTGTTGCCCATGGCCCGCAGATACCCGGCGCAGGCGTTGTAGGCCACGGTGGTGACCATGCCGGCCAGGATGATGAGGATGTAGCGGTAGGCCTGGCCGAAGATGTCCGCCGGGGTGTGCAGCAGGCCCATCAGGGGCCGCAAAAACGCCAGGGACAGGGCCGTCAGCACCAGGGCGACGGCGATGTTCAGCGCGATCATGGCCGCCACGGAGCGGCGGAACCGGCCCATATCCCCGGCGCCGAACGCCCGGCTCAGCACCACGCAGTAGCCGTTGTTGAGGCCCCAGGCGATGTTCATCAGCAGCGAGTACAGCGTGGCCGTGGCGCCGATGGCCGCGATGGCCTGCTCGCCCAAAAACCGCCCCGCGATCATGGTGTCCACCATGTTGTACGCCTGCTGAAAGACGTTGCCGATGAACATGGGCAGAGCGAAGGCCAGGATGAGCCGCACCGGCGAACCGACCGTCATGTTTTTCATAGGATCACCCTCCCGCTTGGTCTCCGATGGCCGTATTATGCCAGGAAAGCGGGAGGGTTTATTGCATATTCATATGATTTGTGGTATTTTCATACTATAGATCGGGAGGCGACGGCATGAGCGCGATGACAGTGGACGAGAAAAAGCTGCGCTATATGGAGTACATCCACCGGGAGAGCGGGCAGCGCCACCACACCAACGAGGAGGACATGCGCCAGTACGAGATGCTCCGCGCCGGGGACCCGGGGACCGTGGAGGAGTCGGCGCGGATCTTCTCCTCCGGCCTGGCGGGGCGCGTGTCGGACGATCCGGTGCGCAACTGCAAGTATCTGTTCGTGGCCTCCGCCACCCTGGCCTGCCGGGCGGCCATGGCGGCGGGGATGGAGGCGGAGCGGGCCTATAACAGCAGCGACCTGTTCATCCGGCGGATGGACGGGCTGGACACGGTGGAGGAGATATGCCGGCTGCGGCGGGAGATGTTCGCGTTCTATCTCAAGGAGGTCCGCGCCGTCCCCAGGCGGACGCCCTACTCCCGGCCTGTGGCCCGGTGCGTGGACTATATCTACGAGCACCTGCACCAGCGCATCACCCTGGGGGACCTGGCGGCGCAGGCGGGGCTGACGGAGAGCTATCTGTCCGCCCTGTTCCGGCGGGAGATGGGCCGGAGCGTGTCGGACTATGTGATGGACAAGCGCATCGAGGCGGCGGAGAACATGCTGAAGTTCTCCGACTACTCCTGCGCGGACATCGGCGCCATCCTGGCGTTCAGCTCCCAGAGCCACTTCATCCGGGCCTTCAAGGCCCGCACGGGCCAGACGCCCCGGGCCTGGCGGGAGAGATATTTTGAGAGCTGAGGGGCCTCGTCGTTCCGGTCCCCAAACGTCAGCGCGTCTTTAGGGAGATGGGGGAAAGCGGCATAAGTATAGTCTCCGCGCGGCTTGATTCGCATCCTGCTTCCGTGTTATAATGGCGACGCAAAAAACCGAGAGGGAGCGGAAGGATGAAAGCGATATCGCTGTTCGCCGGAGCGGGCGGACTTGATACCGGCTTTGAAAAGGCGGGCTTTGACATCATTTGGGCCAATGAAATCGACCACGACGCCGCGGCGACGTGGAAAGCCAATCGCGCCCATGCCAATGTCATGCACGAGGGCGATATAGCGGATCGCCTCTCCTCTCTTTCAACATATCGGGGGGCAGACATCGTCTTCGGCGGGCCGCCTTGTCAGGGCTTTTCCGTTGCCGGCAAAATGGACGCATCGGACCCGCGCAGCGAACTGATCTTCACTTTTCTCTCTGCCATAGAGTTAGTCCGGCCCCGTTTTTTTGTGATGGAGAACGTCGCCGCCCTGGGACGCCTGGACCGGTGGGCCAAAGTGCGCGAGATGTATCTGTCCCAAGCCTGCAGCCTGGGTTATCGGGTGGACTACAAAATATATCATACGGCAGACTATGGCGTGCCCCAAAAAAGGGACAGAGTCATCTTTTTTGGCATATTGGATGGCCGCGACCCGGCAGGTTTTTTCAGGCAGATGGAGAAGATGAAAGAGCAGGTGCCGACAGCGCGTCAGGTCCTGCGGTCTGTCGGAGCGTATGGATCGGCAGATAATCCGCCGACATGCCCCGCTGTGATAACGCTGGCCCGCGTTCCCGTAATGCGAAAAAGCCCCTATGCCGGGATGCTCGTGAATGGCGCCGGGCGCCCTGTGGACCTCGACGGCCTGCCCCCAACTCTTCCGGCGAGTATGGGCGGCAATAAGACGCCTATCATCGACCAGAGAGCGCTGAACGATGCTTGCTGTGAAAACTGGTTTGCTACATACCATAAAAAATTAGTTGCCGGCGAAAAACCGGCAACTGTAGAGGTTCCAAATTATATCAGGCGTCTCACACTAAAGGAAGCAGCAGCGATCCAGACATTCCCGGAAAGCTATGTGTTCAAAGGCGCCAGAAACAAACAGTATCGGCAGATAGGCAACGCGGTCCCGACGCTGTTTGCGTATAAAGTCGCGCAAGCTATCCTGTCGGTTTATAGCGACCGCAGCCGGGAATAGACCCAGGTCTGTGTTTCGACCGTACCGCCGATATCGGCGATACGATCATAAACGGATGACAGTACAGCGGCTGCATCTATGCGGTCTGTGTGGGAAACCAGGACGAAGTCCAGCAGCTGATCTACATCAATAACGCCAACGGCAAATCCCCTCATCGCGTATTGCTTGCGGACTTCTGCAAAGTATGTAGACAGCGATTGTATGCCCGCGTGACGGCCAGAGACGAACAGAAGGCGGTCCAGCCCGCTCTCTATCGCCGTTTCAGCGGCACGGGCGACATCATCAGCCGTGAACGGCTTGTCTTTCAACTCGACGCCGAGGAAAGGCAGGCCGTCTTTTTCTATATCCACGTCGCTCTTCTGCCGGGAGCTTGCCCCAGCCTGATTGACGGGATGGGCGACTACTCGGAAACCGTCAGACGCCGGGAACTGGATGCCGAACAAGGCGGATACCGCGAGAACGAGCGCGGCGCCGCCGAACCCCTGATCCAATAGGTCCGAGAGAAAGGAATAGAGCGCAGCGGTATCGGTGTCCCGGATCGCGGCCTGTACGGCGGCGCTCCTCTCCTGCTTCTCCCTTGCGATCACCAACAGCTTTGTCATCATGTAGTCCAGCGTGTCGCGGACTTCGTCTTGTGTCTGTAAGAGCGGTAAAGAGTCACACAGCGCGTCAAGCACGACGCGGCCATCACCGCGGGCGGCATTTTTCTTGTCGAGCCGTAAATATCGGCCGGGCTTGTTCACCAGGGGATCGTTGTTAGAGCCGTTCAAGGCGTTGCCCAAGATCATCTTTTGATATGGATAGATGACCTTAGCGCATAGCGTCCGCGGCGCGTACGCACCGACGGAATCATCATCTACCTGTAGGCTCAGCATGTCCACGGCGCTATTGGCCAGCTTCGCGACAAGCGCCGTGAGCAATATATACCGGTAGGTCAGGCAGCCTTTTCCCGCCAGCGTGATGTCTACCGCGTCGGATATCTTGCACGCAGTGCACGGAGCGGCGCTCACGCGCTCGACCGACTCGCGCAGCACCCGGCCAGCCTCCAATTTGTTGACATCGACCGACATTGTCATCCCTGCCTTTCCATCCTATGATAACACAACAAAAAGGCGAAAACAATATGCCGCCTTGTTGCTCGCGCCTCTTACTCCTCGTCGGTGAAGGCGAACAGGTCCTCCACCGTGGCGGAGAGGACCCGGGCGATGTCCATGGCCAGCTTCAGCGACGGGTTATACCTGCCGTTTTCCAGGTGGACGACGGTCTCCCGCCGCACGCCCACCCGCCGGGCCAGCTGCTCCTGGGTCAGGCCCGCCGCCTCCCGGTATGCCTTCAGATGGGTGATCAGCATCATACGCCCTTCCTGTCCAGCACCCAGAAGGCGATCCCCCGGTAGAGATGGATGGCGAACATCCCCCAGGCCAGGACCTGGGCCGCCGCGAGGGTCATGGCGGCGGGGTCCGGCGCCCGGGATACCTGGGTCAGCAGCAGGATGACCATCACGGCCAGGAAATAGACCAGATACTCCACGTGCCGCCCCAGCTTATCCAGCAGCGCCTGGGCGCACTCGTCCATCTGTGCCTTGGCCGCGTCGTCCAGCCGGTGGAAGGCGAACGTGACCGCTCCCCACAGCAGTATCCAGCCCAGCGCCCCGGGCAGACCGGACCGGTAGATCAGAAACCACAGCGGCATCACCACCATCGTCAGCGACCGCACCAGCACGATGGTGCGCAGATTCCAGTTTTTCATGGGCGCCTCCTCCTTTGTGATGTGATATATTTCGCACATGTCGTGTTATAAATATATCACATCCGCCTCCGGTGTCAAGCCCTTTTGCATAAAAACGTCCGGTCGGGACTTTCGTCCCGGCCGGACGCACCGCTCAATCGATCAGCTCTATCACCGCCCGGACCACCGGGCGCAAGGGGTCGGTGTGCCAGTACACCACGTTTTCAAACTGCAGGTCCTCCAGAGGGATGAGCCGGACGTTGGGGTCGGTGACGAGCCGGCTGTTCTCGCTGAGGATGGAGATGCCGATGCCGGACTCCACGTACAGCAGCAGCGTTTCGATGGAGGCGGCGTCCCGGGTGATGCGGGGCTCGAAGCCCGCTCGGTGGCACATCTCCTGGATCGCCCGGTAGCCCTGGGGCGCCTCCTCCTGGGAGATGGCGATGAAGCTCTCATTGCGGAGCATGGACAGCGTCAGGGCGGAGTGGCGCGCGATGGGGTTGTGCACGTTGATGGCGATGGCGCCCCGGCAGGTGTCGATCAGGTGCCGGGCGCAGTCAGGCGGCAGCGGCCTAGGTCCCTCGCCGACCTCGCTGGTCACGATCATATCCAGGCGGCCGGCCTGAAAGCCCTGCCACAGGGGGCGTATCCCGCACCGCTCCAGGCGCAGCTGCAGGCCGGGATAGTGCTCCCGGAGGGCCTCCAGGCGGCGGGGCGCTTCCTCTCCCACGCTGATGCCCTCCATGATGCCCATGGTCAGGGTGTTCCGCTTGGTCTGCTCCAGCTCCCGCGCCCGGTCCAGGGACCGGTCGATCTGCTCCAGCGCGGCGGTCCACTCCTCATACAGGCCCCGGCCCGCCTCCGTCAGCCGGACCTGCTTGCCGGTGCGCTGGAACAGCTGCACCCCGATCGTCCGCTCCAGGTCGGCGATCTTCTTGCTGAGATTGGGCTGGGCCGTGTAAAGGTGGTTGGCGGCCTGGGAGAAGTTTTCCCACTTCGCCGCCTCTACAAAATACCGCATGGCGGTCAGGGATATGTTCATACGCTCACCTCACGGGAGCAGTATATCATACTTATGCCATTTTGTATATATAAAAAGTAGAAAAAGGCATTTCCTATTTGATAAAATTACTACTATAATAAAGAAAATGCCCGCAGGATTTATATATTTCGCACAGCTGGAAAGGCTTTCCAGCTGTCAGGAACGGGGAGGTCGCCATGGGTACGATCGAGGGCTTCACAAGGAAAAAGGACTATCTGGTATGCGTGGACTCGGACGGCTGCGCCATGGACACCATGGACTGCAAGCACATCCGCTGTTTCGGACCGTGCATGGTGGAGGAGTGGGGACTCCAGGCGTGGAAGGACGCGATCCTCGCCCGCTGGAACGACATCAACCTCTACACCATGACCCGGGGCATCAACCGCTTCAAGGGCCTGGCCATGGCCCTGGAGGAGATCAACGACACCTATACGCCCATCGAGGGCGTGGCCGATCTGCGCCGGTGGGTGGAGTCGGGGGCGGCCCCCAGCAACGACGCCCTGCAGAAGGCCATCGATGAAACGGACAGCGCCATCCTGAAAAAGGCCATGCGCTGGTCCAAGGCCGTCAACGCCGCCATCGTGGCGCTGCCGGAGGAGGTGAAAAAGCCCTTCCCCGGGGCGAAGGAGGCCCTGGCGGCGGCCTCCGCTGCGGCGGACGTGGCCATCGTGTCCAGCGCCAACCGGGACGCCGTGATGGAGGAGTGGACGAAGCATGCGCTGCTGGACCATGTGGACATCGTCCTGGCCCAGGACATGGGCAGCAAGGCCCACTGCATCTCGGAGATGCTCCGCTTCGGCTACGCGCCCGACCACGTGCTCATGTGCGGCGACGCGCCGGGGGACATGGACGCGGCCAAGACCAACGGCGTGTTCTACTTCCCCATCCAGGTCCGCCATGAGGGGGAGAGCTGGCGGGAGTTCGTGGACCACGGCCTGGGCCGGCTGCTGGACGGCACCTACGCCGGCGATTACCAGCAGGAGCAGATCGACGCGTTTTTGGCCAATCTGGGCGGCTGAGCGCCCGTTATCATACCATCAGAGGGAGGTAAACGCCATGGTAGACATGAAAGCAAGACCCTTTTTCCTGACGGATGAGGACTGCCGGTGGGTGGAGGACACCATCAACCGCATGACCCTGGACGAGAAGATCGGACAGCTGTTTTTCAACATGGGCGACAGCCGGGACGAGCAGTATCTGAAGATGACGGTGAACAAGTACCACATCGGCGGCATCCGCTATAACCCGGGCAAGGCCGACGATATCTACGAGCAGAACCGCATCCTCCAGGAGAACAGCAAGATCCCTCTCATCATCGCCTGCAACACGGAAAACGGCGGCAACGGCGCCTGCGTGGACGGCACGCCCATCGGCTGCCAGACGAAGATCGGCGCCACCCGGGACGCCAAATATGCCTACGACCTGGGCTATATGGCCAACAAGGAGGCGGCGGCCATCGGCTGCAACCTGTCCTTCGCCCCGGTCAGCGACATCTTCCTGAACTGGGAGAACCCGGTCATCGGCCTGCGCACCTACGGCAACGACGCCGATCAGGTGGCTGCCATGGCCAAGGCCTATCTGGACGGCGCCCACGCCAACCCGGGCTTCGCCTGCGCCGCCAAGCACTTCCCCGGCGACGGCCTGGACTTCCGGGACCAGCACGTGGCCAACTCCGTCAACACCTACTCCTGCGAGCAGTGGGACGCCACCTTCGGCAAGGTCTATGAGGCCCTGATCGAAGGGGGGCTGGAGGCCGTCATGGCCGGGCACATCATGCAGCCGGCCTACACCCGGCACTTCAATCCCGATATCGCCGACGACGACATCATGCCCGCCACCCTGTCCCCGGAGCTGATCACCGACCTGCTGCGGGGCAAGCTGGGCTTCAACGGCATGGTGCTCACCGACGCCAGCCACATGGTGGGCCTGACCTGCCGGATGAAGCGCAAGGACCTGATGCCCGCCGCCATCGCCGCCGGCGTGGACATGTTCCTGTTCTTCAACGACATGGACGAGGACTTCCAGGCCATGAAGGACGGCTATCTGGACGGGCGCATCAGCGAGGAGCGGCTCAGCGACGCGCTGCACCGCATCCTGGCCCTGAAGGCCCACATGGGCCTTCACAAGAAGGCCCCAGCGGAGATCATGCCGCCCCGGGAGCAGGTGCACCAGATCGTGGGCTGCGCCGAGCACAAGGCCGCCCAGAGGGAGATCGCCGACAAGGCCATCACCCTGGTCAAGTACAAGGACGCCGACGTGCTGCCCATGGTGCCGGAACGCTATAAGCGCATCATGATCGTGTACGTCAAGGGCCTGGAGGCCCCCGGCCTGGGCGCGCTGTTCAACCAAAACGCCGCCTCTCCCGCCGACAAGCTGCGGGACCGGCTCATCGCAAAGGGCTTTGACGCCTTCGTGTACGAAAGCCCCATCCAGAAGATCATGCAGCAGATCCAGCGGGGGGAGAAGGCTGATCTGAACCTGTACTTCGCCGGCAAGTCCGCCATCAAGGACTTCGTGGGCGCCCAGGACCTTATCATCACCCTGGTGGACATCGCCGGCGGCTTCCAGCCGGTGGCCCGGCCCGCTTTCGGCATGACCAAGGGCGGCGGCGAGATCCCCTGGTACGTCCATGAGCTGCCCGTGATCGTGGTGGGCACCCAGCAGCCCTTCGTCCTGGCGGATATCCCCCAGGCGAGGACGTATATCAATACATACGACAGCCTGGACGCCACCCTGGACGCCCTGGTGGAGAAGCTCATGGCCGGGCCTCAGGCCTTCCACGGCCAGGACCCCGTGGACGCGTTCTGCGGGCTGTGGGACACCCACATGTAAAGGAGGAGCAGAGAAATGGTCGATCTGAGGGCGATGCCCTATTACCTGTCCGACGAGGACGTCCGCTGGGTCGAGCAGACCATCGCGTCCATGTCCGACGAGGAGAAGGTGGGGCAGCTGTTTTTCCAGCTCACCTCCAGCCAGGAGGAGAGCTATCTGAAGGAGCTGATGGAGAAGTACCACCTGGGCGGCTGCCGGTATAACGGCATGCCCGGGGCGAAGGTGCTGGAGCAGAACCGCATCCTGCAAAAGTACGCCAAGGTGCCGGTGTTCATCGCCTGCAACACCGAAGCCGGCGGCGACGGGGCCTGCTCCGACGGCGTGAACATCGGCTCCGGCATCAAGATCGCCGCCACCGGCAACGTGCAGTATGCCCATGACCTGGGCCGCATGGCCAACGAGCAGGCCGCCGCCATCGGCTGCAACATGGCCTTCGCGCCGGTGTGCGACATCCATTACAACTGGCAGAACGAGGAGATCATCTCCCGCTCCTTCGGCAACGACCCGGAGCGGGTGGCCGCCATGAGCCGGGCCTATCTGGACGGGGCACACACCATCCCCGGCTTCGCCTGCGCCGCCAAGCACTTCCCCGGCAACGGCCAGGACTACCGGGACGCCCACATGGCCAACAACATCAACGAGTTCGACCACGACCAGTGGATGGCCACCTACGGCATGGTCTACAAGACCCTCATCGCCGACGGCCTGGACGCCATCATGGGCGGGCACATCATGCTGCCCAAGTACATGCGCCAGGTGCGCCCGGGCATCACCGACGACGAGATGCTGCCCGCCACCCTGTGCCCGGAGATCATGACGGGCCTGCTGCGGGACGAGCTGGGCTTCAACGGCATGGTGGTCACCGACGCCAGCCACATGGTGGGCATGACGGACCGGATGACCAGAAAGGCCATGCTCCCGGCGGCCATCAACGCCGGGTGCGACATGTTCCTGTTCTTCAACGACCCGGACGAGGATTTCCAGACCATGCTGGACGCCTATAAGACCGGCGTCATCAGCGAAAAGCGCATGACCGAGGCGCTCAACCGCATCCTGGGCCTGAAGGCCCACATGGGGCTGAACAAGAAGTCCCGGGACGCGCTGGTCCCGGACGCCGCGGCCCTGCCCGGGGTGCTGGGCGAGCCAAGCTATAAAAAGGCCGCCGAGACCATCAGCCGGGAGGCCCTGACCCTGGTGAAGTACAAGGATCAGGGGGTGCTGCCCCTGGACCCGAAAAAGACAAAACGCATCATGATCGTCCACGTGAAGGGTGCGGACGGCCCCATGGCGGCGCTGATGGCCATGGCCATGGGCGCCGGCGGCAAGCGCAAGACCCCGGCGGAGGACCTGCGGGACCGGCTCATCGAAAAGGGCTTCGACGCCTTCATCTATGAAAGCCCCCTGGAGACGATCAAAAAGCAGATCGCCGCGGGCCAGGCGCCCAGTCTGAACATCTACTTCGCCGGGAAGAACGCCATCGCCGACTTCGTTTCCCAGATGGACCTGGTCATCACCCTGTGCGATGTGGCCAGCGGCCACCCCGCCTTCGGCATGTCGAAGGGCGGCGGCGAGATCCCCTGGTACGTGTTCGAGGTGCCCGTGGTGGCCGTGAGCGTGAATCTGCCCACCATGCTGGCGGACATCCCCGCCGTGCGGACGTACATAAACGCCTACGACTCCAAGAGCTATACCATGGACGCGCTGGTGGACGCGCTGCTCACCGGCCCGGAGGCCTTCCACGGGAAGGACCCCATCGACAGCTTCTGCGGGCTGTGGGACACCCGTATCTGAGTTGATTATTTGAATTTGGGAGGATCACATCATGGAAATGACATTGAGATGGTACGGCTCCAAGTTCGATACCGTCACCCTGCAGCAGATCCGCCAGATCCCCGGCGTCACCGGCGTGATCACCACCCTCTACGACACCCAGCCCGGCGAGCTGTGGAGCCGGGAGCGCATCCGCGCCCTGAAGGATGAGGTGGAGGCCTCCGGCCTGCACATCTCCGGCATCGAGTCGGTCAACATCCACGACGACATCAAGACCGGCCTGGGCAAGCGGGACGAGTACATCGACAACTACATCAAGACCCTGGAGAACCTGGGCCAGGAGGACATCCACATGGTGTGCTACAACTTCATGCCCGTGTTCGACTGGACGCGGACGGAGCTTGCCCGTGTGCTGCCCGACGGCTCCACCGCCCTGGCCTATACCCAGGAGGCCGTGGACGCCCTGGACCCGGAGAAGATGTTCGAGTCCATCGCCGGGGACATGAATGGCACGGTCATGCCCGGCTGGGAGCCGGAGCGCATGGCCCGGGTGAAGGAGCTGTTCGCCCTGTATAAGGACGTGGACGACGAAAAGCTCTTCGCCAGCCTGAAGTATTTCCTGGAGGCCATCATGCCGGTGTGCAACAAGTACGACATCAACATGGCCATCCATCCCGATGACCCGGCCTGGAGCGTGTTCGGCCTGCCGCGGATCATCATCAACGAGGAGAACATCCTGCGGATGATGAAGATGGTGGACGACCCCCACAACGGCGTCACCTTCTGCTCCGGCTCTTATGGCACCAACCTGAAAAACGACCTGCCCCACATGATCCGCTCTTTGAAGGGCCGCATCCACTTCGCCCATGTCCGGAACCTGAAGTTCCACAGCCCCACCAACTTCGAGGAGGCGCCCCACATCTCCCGCTGCGGCTCCTTCGACATGTACGAGATCGTCAAGGCGCTGTACGACATCGGCTTCAACGGCCCCATCCGTCCCGACCACGGCCGGAGCATCTGGGGCGAGGTGGCCATGCCCGGCTACGGCCTGTATGACCGCGCTCTGGGCGCCACCTACATCCAGGGCCTGTGGGAGGCCATCGAGAAATCGGAGACGCGCAAATGAGATTGACTGCTGAGAGCCTGAAAAACGAGCGGGCGGCATGGCAGGCCAAGGGCTACCACATCCCCGCTTTCGACCGGGACGACATCGCCCCCAAGACCCTGGAGCACCCCTACTGGATCCAGTTCGGCGGCGGCAACCTGTTCAAGGCCTTCCAGGCCCGCCTGGCCCAGGAGATGCTGGAAAAGGGCGTCATGGACCGGGGCATCATCGCCGTGAACCGGGAGCAGGAGGGCATGCACCAGCCCAACGACAACTACTCCATCCTGGCCACCCTCAAGTCCGACGGCACCGTGGACAAGACGGTCATCTGCTCCATCGTGGAGGACCTGCTGCTCACCGGCCCCGGCACGGAGGACTATGAGAAGCTGCGGGACCACTTCTGCGCCGACAGCCTGCAGATGGTGTCCTTCACCATCACCGAGAAGGGCTACAGCCTGGTGGACGGCGCCGGCAAGCTCCACGCCGACGTGGCCGCGGACATGGAAAACGGTCCGGAGCAGGCGGCCAGCTTCCTGGGCCGGGTGTGCGCGCTGCTGTACGCCCGCTACCAGGCCGGCGGCACGCCTCTGGCCCTGGTGAGCACCGACAACTGCTCCCACAACGGCGACAAGATCCGCGCCTTCGTCACCGCCTTCGCCGAGAAGTGGTCCTCCACCGGCAAGACCGACCCCGGCTTCGCCAAGTACATCGCCGAGAAGGTGTCCTGCCCCTGGACCATGATCGACAAGATCACCCCCCGGCCCGACCCCTCCGTGGAGAAGATGCTGGCCGCCGACGGCGTGGACGGCCTGGACATGACCATCACCCCGGCGGGCATCTACATCGCCCCCTACGTCAACTCCGAGGAAACGGAGTACCTGGTCATCGAGGACCTGTTCCCCAATGGCCGGCCCCCTCTGGACAGCGTGGGCGTCATCTTCACCGACCGGGAAACGGTGGATAAGGTGGAGAAGATGAAGGTCTGCACCTGCCTCAACCCCCTGCACACCTGCCTGGCCATCTATGGCTGCCTGCTGGGCTACCAGAAGATCTGCGACGAGATGCGCGACCCGGAGCTGGTGGCCCTCATCAAGACCGTGGGCTACACCGAGGGCCTGCCCGTGGTGGTGGACCCGGGCATCCTGGACCCCAAGCAGTTCATCGACAAGGTCATCAACGTGCGCTTCCCCAACCCCTTCATGCCCGACACCCCCCAGCGCATCGCCTTGGACACCTCCCAGAAGCTGTCCATCCGCTTCGGCAACACCATCAAGGCCTACCTGGACGCGCCCGACAAGGACGTCCACGACCTGAAGCTGATCCCCCTGGTGCTGGCCGGCTGGCTGCGGTATCTGATGGGCCTGGACGACGAGGGCAAGCCCTTTGAGCGCAGCGACGACCCCATGCTGGGGGAGGTCACCCCCTATGTGGCGGGATTGAAGCTGACGGCGGACCAGGATGTGGAAGCCGCGGTGGCCCCCATCCTGCACGACAAGGTCATCTTCGGCGTGGACCTGTACGAGGCCGGCCTGGCCGGCGCGGTCATCGGGTATCTGAAGGAACTCACCGCCGGACCCGGCGCCATCCGCGCCACGCTGAAAAAGTACACCCACTAAAGACCCGTCCGATATGATCCGGCCGGGGGTCCGCCTCCGGTCGGGAGAGGGATAAAAAATAAAAAAGGAGGAGACCTATGCGTCAAGTCATCAACATCAACGAGGGCTGGAAATTCATCCGCGAGGATGCCGGTCTTCCCGCGGCGCTGCCCGCGGACTGGTGCGACGTGGACCTGCCCCACACCTGGAACGCGGTGGACGGCTGCGACGGCAACGGCAGCTATTACCGGGGCAAGTGCTGGTATGCCCGCACCTTCGCCGCGCCCAAGCAGCCCCTGGCCGGAGGCCGGGTGTACGTGGAGGTGCTGGCCGCGGGCCAGCAGGCCACGGTGTACGTCAACGGCACCGAGGCGGCCTATCACGAGGGCGGCTACTCCACCTTCCGGGCGGACGTGACCGACCTGGTGAAGGACGGGGAGGACAACCTTTTGGTGATCGCCTGCTCCAACGAGGAGAAGAGCAGCGTCTATCCCCAGTCGGCGGACTTCACCTTCTACGGCGGCCTGTACCGGGGCGTGAACATCATCTCCGTGCCCGACGCCCACTTCGATCTGGACTTCTGGGGCGGCCCGGGCCTGGCCGTCACCCCCAAGCCCCAGCCCTGCGGCGGCGCCAGCTTTGAGCTGAAGGCCTGGGTGAAGAATGCCGACGAGAATTTCACGGTCCTGTGGTCCATCCTGGACGAGGACGGCGCGGAGGTGGCCGGCGCCTGCCGCCCGGCGGACAGCCCCAATGTCACCGTCAGCGTCCCCGACGCCCATCTGTGGGGCATCGACGACCCGTATCTTTACACCGTCACCGCCACCCTCCAGCGCCGCAACGAGGCCTATGACGAGGTCAGCTGCGCCGCCGGCGTGCGGAGCTTCTCCGTCAGCCCCAGCGAGGGCTTCTTCCTCAACGGCGTCCAGACCCCCCTCCGGGGCGTCAGCCGCCACCAGGACAGGCTCTACAAGGGCAACGCCCTCACCGCCGAGGAGCACTATGAGGACGCGTGCCTGATAAAGGAGCTGGGCGCCAACACCATCCGCCTGGCCCACTATCAGCACTCCCAGGACTTCTATGACGCCTGCGACGAGCTGGGCTTCATCGTCTGGGCGGAGATCCCCTTCATCAGCGTGTTCAACAAGGACCCGGCGGCCCATGAAAACTGCCTGTCCCAGATGCACGAGCTGATAATCCAGAACTACAACCACCCGTCCATCTGCTTCTGGGGCGTGTCCAACGAGATCCTCATCGGCGGCATCAGCGAAAAGCTGGTGGAGAACCACAAGGAACTCAACGACCTGTGCCACAAGCTGGACCCCACCCGCCTGACCACCATCGCCCACGTGTCCATGACCCCGGTGGACAGCCCCATGCACCACATCACCGACGTTATCAGCTACAACCACTACTTCGGCTGGTACGGCGGCAAGATGGAGGACAACGGCCCGTGGCTTGACAACTTCCACGCCGTCCATCCGGACCTGTGCCTGGGCATGAGCGAGTACGGCTGCGAGGGCATCATCACCTACCACGGCCCCAACCCCGCCTGCAAGGACTACTCCGAGGAGTATCAGGCCCTGTACCATGAGCACCTGGCCAAGGTGTTCGACGAGCGGCCCTGGATGTGGTCCACCCACGTGTGGAACATGTTCGACTTCGGCTGCGCGGCCCGGAACGAGGGCGGCGTCGCCGGCCGGAACAACAAGGGCCTCATGACCATGGACCGCAAGACCAAGAAGGACAGCTACTACGTCTATCAGGCCTATTGGACCAAGGCGCCCATGGTCCACGTCTGCGGCCGGCGCTATGCCCAGCGGGCCGGGGAGACCACCCTCATCAAGGTCTACTCCAACCAGCCCACCGTGGAGCTGTACATCGACGGCGAGAAGGTGGCCGAGCAGACCGCCGAGAAGGTGTTCTCCTTCAACGTGGCCCTGCACGACGGCTTCAACGCCATCCTGGCGGTGGCCGGGGACGTGAAGGACTCCATCACCCTGGAGAAGGTGGAAAAGGAGCCGTCCATCTACGTGCTGCCCGAGGTCAACGAGCGGGCCGAGGGCGTGGCCAACTGGTTCAAGCAGGTGGGCGAGATGAACCTGGATCTGTCCGCCCCCATGGAGTTCCCCGAGGGCTACTACAGCGTCAAGGACACCATGGAGGAGATCTTCACCAGTCCCGAGGCCGGCGAGATCGCCCGCAAGGCTGTGAAGATGGCCACCAACTTCGATATCGTCCCCGGCGAGGGCATGTGGGGCATGATGAAGGGCATGACCCCCGAGAGCATGATGAGCCTTGGCGGCGGCATGCTGCCCGAGGGCTTCCTGGAGAGCCTGAACGCCCAGCTCATCCGCATCAAGAAAGCGTAAGACCCTGTATTTAAATGTTCCCTGGGGAGCATCAGATAAATAATGAAAAGGAGTAAAATGAAATGAACGAAACCCCTACTACCCTGCGCCCGTTCGGCCTTCGGGATAAGCTGGGCTACATGTTCGGTGACTTCGGCAACGACTTCACCTTCATCCTGTCCACGTCCCTGCTGATGAAGTTCTACACGGACGTGATGGGCGTCAGCGCGGGCCTGGTCGGCGTCATGATGATGCTGGCCCGTTTCGTGGACGCGTTCACCGACGTGACCATGGGCCAGATCGTGGACCGGTCCAAGCCCACCAAGAACGGCAAGTTCAAGCCCTGGATCCGCCGGATGTGCGGCCCCGTGGCGGTGGCCTCCTTCCTGCTGTACGCCACCTGGTTCAAGGACATGCCCATGGGCTTCAAGATCTTCTGGATGTTCTTCACCTACCTGCTGTGGGGCAGCGTGTTCTACACCTCCATCAACATCCCCTACGGCTCCATGGCGTCCGCCATCTCCGCCGAGCCCAAGGACCGGGCTGAGCTGTCCAACTTCCGGACCATCGGCGCCACCCTGGCCGGCACCTGCATCGGCGTCATCATGCCCCTTATCATCTACTACACCAACGACGCCGGCCAGCAGGTCATCGCCCCCAACAAGGTCATCATCTTCTCCCTGATCTGCTCCATCGGCGCGGTGGTGTGCTACATGCTCTGCTTCCACATGACCACCGAGCGTGTCAAGGTCGAGCAGAAGACCGAGAAGTTCGACCTGGGCAAGCTGCTGAAGGGCCTGGTCACCAACAAGGCCCTGATCGGCATCGTGGTGGCCTCCATCTGCCAGCTGCTGGTCCAGCTGACCAGCCAGGGCATGATGGCCTACGTGTATCCCAACTACTTCGGCAACGTCCAGGCCCAGTCCATCGCCGGCCTGGTGGGCACGGTCATCACTCTGGTCTGCTCCCTGTTCGTGGTGAAGATCTCCGCGGCTCTGGGCCGTAAGGAGCTGGGCATCTACGCGTCCCTGTTCGGCACGGTGGTGTTCGTGATCGCCTTCGTGCTGCACACCCACAACGCCTGGGTGTTCCTGGGCCTGTACTCTCTCAGCTACATCGGCCTGGCCCTGTTCTCCCTGATCTGCTGGGCCATGATCACCGACGTCATCGACGACACCGAGGTGAAGCGGGGCGCCCGCTCCGACGGCGAGATCTACTCCGTGTACTCCTTCGCCCGGAAGCTGGGCCAGGCGGCCTCCTCCGGTCTGACCGGCCTGCTGCTGACCATCATCGGCTACACCGCCGAGACCCAGTTCGACCCGTCCGTCACCAACGGCATCTACAACATCACCTGCCTGGTGCCCGCCATCGGGTATGTGCTGCTGGCCGTCGTGCTGAAGTTCCTCTATCCCCTGGACAAGAAGACCGTGGAGGCCAACTCTGCGGAGCTTGCCCGCCGCCGCGGCGAGGGCTGATAGGCCCGGGACCCGCGGTCCCAGACATAATAACGCGCACGGCGCGCCGGTCACCCGGCGCGCCGTTTCTTTGTGTGCTGTCAGTGGATGTCCTTGGTGTGGTAGCGGATAAACGCCGCCGCCGCGCCGGCGCAGGCCGCCAGCATACCCAGCATGACCAGACCGGCGTCCAGCCGCCCGCCGGCGGCGACATCCGCCCCTTCGCAGTAGGCGAAGGGGGTGAGGTATTTCAAAAACTTCGCCCGCTCCGACATGTTCGCCGCCAGGTTCAGAAAATACAGCATGGCGGCCAGGCCCATGCCGGTCCCCGCGCCGCCCCGGACGAGGAAGGCGGACAGGCCGAAACAGACGCAGACCAGCTCGAGCTGGAGAAGGTAATAGGCCCCGTGGAGCAGCAGGACCTCCCGCCACGGGATATCCTCCCCGATCAGGCCCATGGCCAGCGCCGACAGGGCGAGGATGACAAGGTCCATGGCCGTGATCTGGACCAGCGCCGCCGCCAGCTTTTCGGCGGCTACCCGTGTCCGGGACACCGGGTGGGTCAGCAAGAACTCCGCCGTGCGGTCCCGCTCCTCCTTCGCCAGGGCCGAGACACCGGTCAGCGCGGCAAAAAACGCCCCGCCAAGGCCGAGGATGTTTCCGCACTCGACGGCATAAAACCCCGTCAGCGTGCCCATGTTCAGCCGGTCCATGCCGAAGGCGGCGGTGAAGCTGCCCATGGAGGCGAACATGTCCCCCACGGCGCCCATCTCGCTTTTCATCTCCGGGTACAGGCACACGCAGAGGACGAGCAGGCCGGCGATCGAGGCCGTCCAGATCAAAAAGGCGGCCCGGCCCCGGCGCAGCTCATGGCGGAAGATCGTCATGCCCCGCCGCCTCCTTCCCCGTAGTAGTGCAGGAATACCTCCTCCAGGTCCGGCTCGGTGATGGTGATATCCCGGATGTCGCCCGCCGCCGCCGCGCGGAGCAGGCTTTTCATACTCCCGCCGTAGAGAAAGTCCATGCTCCCCGGCGAGGTGTGCAGGTCCCTGACGCCGGACAGGGCGCCGCAGTCCATGGCCCCGCGGACGCTGACCCGCTTCGCGCCGGTGCGGGACAGCTCCTTTACGCTGCCGGAGGCGATGATCCTGCCCTCCCGGATGATGGCGGCGCGGGAGCAGTTGTGTTGTACCTCCGACAGGATGTGGCTGGACAGGAACACGGTCGCGCCCGCCTGGTTCCGCTCCCGGAGGATGGCGAAAAATTCCCGCTGCATCAGCGGGTCCAGCCCGCCGGTGGGCTCGTCCAGGATGAGCAGCTCCGGCTCATGCTGCATGGCGCAGACGATGGCGGCCTTTTTCCGGTCGCCGAAGGAAAGCTCCTCCACCCGCCGGGACGGGTCCAGCCGCAGCCGCTCACACAGCGCCTCCGCCGCCTTTCCGCAACGGCGCCGGCGCAGATCGGCGGACAGGCGCAGCACCTCCCGCACCCGCATCCCGGGCCAGAACGCCGCCTCCGCCGGCAGATATCCCACCCGGGCCAATATCCGTTCCCGGTCCTTTCCGATGTCCAGGCCGAATATCAGCCCCCGGCCGGCGCTGGGCCGGACCAGGCCCAGGAGCGCGCGGATGGTGGTGGACTTGCCCGCCCCGTTGGGGCCGATGAAGCCGAACACGTCCCCCCGCGCCACCGCCAGGCTGACGCCCTCTATGCCCCTGGCCCGGCCATAGCGCTTTGTAAGTCCCTCTGTGCATATGGCGTCCATGGCTCACTCCTTCCGCAGGTAGACGCTCTTCCAGAACGCCAGAAGCTGGGTGAAGACCCGCTCCATCTGTGCCATGTCCACGTCCCCCCGCTGGACCATCTCCCACAGATACCCCTCCGAGGCCCAGTACATCTCCCGGTACATCATGGCTATGTCCAGGCCGGGGATGAACTGTTCCGGGTCCAGGTCCATGCGGGTCTGGTCCGCCTTGAAGTTGAAGTAGCGGTGGTAGCTTTCCTGGATGGCGGCGCATATCTCCGGGTCCTTCTCATAGAAGGCCCGGATGGTGAAGCCGGCCATATAGGGGTAGCGGCGGATCAGCTCCATCTTCGCCCGCATGCCCCGCTCCATGCTGGCGAACAGGTCCCGCTGGCCGTAGCAGCCGCAGTCGGTCAGCGCCCGGATGGTCAGCCGGGCCGCCTCGTCCCACAGGTACAGGTACAGCTCCTTTTTGTTGCGGAAGTAGTGGAACAGCAGGCTCTTGCTGATCCCGGCCTCCGCCGCGATCTCGCTCATGGGGCTGTTTTTGTAGGCGTTCTGGGAGAACACCCGGTACCCCGCGTCGAGGATGGCCCGCCGCTTCTGCGGGGGCAGGGAAAAGAATCGCTCGTTCATATCCGTCCCTCCGTTGACCGCCCGGTCAGGAACATCATAGCGCCGTTGACCGTTTTTGGGAAGACCCCGCCGGGGATAAAAAACGAACGCCGCCCGGACCGGTCGGTCCGTGCGGCGTCCGCCTTGCGGGGGTTTGGGAGAGAGATCCATGTTTCGAAGAAGGGATGCTTTTTATGTCTGCGTCCGGCGCGTTCCTTCGCTCAGACGTAGTTGCATGCGCGCATGACGGCGGTCTCCGTGAAGCCCAGGGCCTCGGCCTTGGAAAGCTTGCCGTCGCAGCAGTCCAGCACCATTTTGTACAGCGCCTCGCCCAGCTGTGCGGGCTTTTTCTGCTCCGTTATGACCGGCGCGGCGTTGAAGTCGATGTTGTCCTCCATCATGCGGAAGGTGGCGTCGTTGCCGGTGATCTTGATGACGGGGGCGATGGGGCTGCCAAGAGGCGTGCCCCGGCCCGAGGAGAACACCACGATCTGGGCGCCGCCGGCCAGCATGCCGGCGATGGAGGAGGCGTCGTTGCCCGGGGTGTCCATGATGACCAGGCCCTTCACGTCCGTGGGGATGGGCTTGGCGTAGTCGTACACCGCCTGGATGACGCTCTCGCCGCCCTTATGGATGCAGCCCAGGCTCTTCTCCTCCAAGGTGGACAGCCCGCCCTCCTTGTTGCCGGGGGTGGGGTTGCCCAGGCGGACGTTCTCGCCGTTGCGGATGAAGTGCTGCTCGTAGCGCTCCACGATCTCCAGGATGCGGCGGCGGACGTGCTCGTCCTTGGCCCGGTCGGCCAGGATGCTCTCCGCGCCGATGAACTCGGTGGTCTCGCTGAGGATCACCGTGCCGCCGTCGGCCACCAGCGCATCGCTCACCTTGCCGATGACCGGGTTGGCGGCGATGCCGGAGGTGGGGTCGGACCCGCCGCACTCCGTGCCCAGGATCAGCTCGGACACGGGGAACTTCTCCCGCCGGAGGGTGGAGGCCTCCGCCGCCATCTCCCTGGCGAGGCGCACGGCCTTTTCGATCAGGCGGATGGTGCCGCCCTCCTTCTGGATGATAAGCCCGTGCAGGGGCTTGTTGGTGCGCGCGGCGATGGCGTCCATCACCATGCCGCACTGGCAGGTCTCACAGCCGGCGGCCACCACGATGGTGCCGTACACGTTGGGGTTGGCGGCCAGGCCCGCCATCATGTCCAGGGCGTACTGCATATCCGAGGGGACCTGGGAGCAGCCCACCTGGTTGTGGAAGCTGACGGCGCCGTTGACCTGGCGGGCGATCATCTCCGCCGTGTCGGAGGCGCAGATGCTGGCCGGAAGGATCAGGACATGGTTGCGGATGCCCACCCGGCCGTCGCTGCGGCGATAGCCATAAAACTCCATGTCAGATCAACTCCTTTCTCTCCGGGCTTTCGATGTTGTGGCAGTGGACGTGCTCGCCTTTGGCGATGGGCGCGGTGGCCACGCCGATGGTCTTGCCGTATTTCAGGACCTGCTCCCCCGGGGCGATGTCCCGCAGGGCGATCTTGTGGTAGACGGGGACGTCGCCGGCGGCTTTGAGGCAGACCTGGCCGCCGTTCGCGTCCTCGTAAAGTACGTCCTCGCCGGGCCGGACGGCCTCGGTCACCACGGCCACATTGTCCGTGGGATGGATCATAAGTGCGTATGCCATATGGCGCCTCCTTTTATCAGCCGAACAGGCCGTTGCAGACCACCACGACGATGCAGCCGGTGACCCACATGACGATGGTGGGCACGGTCCAGGTGCGGACCTGCTCCTTGGCCTCGGTGATGCCCAGCATCCGGTTCACCACCCAGAAGAAGCTGTCGTTGAAGTGGCCCACCGCCATAGCGCCCATGCAGGTGGCCATGGTGGCGAACACGGGGTTGATGCCCAGGGTGGTCAGGATGGGGGCGGAGATGGACGCGGAGGTGACCATGGCCACGGTGCTGCTGCCCTGGATGCAACGCACGGCGGTGGAGATCAGGAAGGGGATCAGGATGGCGGGGATGGGCAGGCCCGCGATCAGGTTGCCCAGATAGTCGCCGATGCCGGCCTGGCGGATGACATAGCCGAAGGCGCCGCCCGCGCCGGTGATGAGCAGGATGATGCCGGCGCTGTCCACGCCCTCCTCCATCCGCTTGATGGCGTCGGCGCGGGTCTCCTTGCCGGCCAGGGTGTAGATGGACACCACCAGGCCCACGGCCACGGCGATGACGGGGTTGCCGATGAAGGCGGCGATCTCGCCCACCTTGCCGGTCACGCCCAGAGCGGAGCACAAGGTGTTGATGAAGATCAGGATGACGGGCAGCACGATGGGCATGAAGGACAGCAGCGCGGAGGGCAGCTTATCCAGGTTGGGGAACATCTCCTCGATGTTCTGCGCCCCGGATACGGCCTGGGGGTCATACTCGCCCCGGACCCAGCCCTTGCCGTCGTCGGCGGGCAGCTGGTAGAGCTTCTTGCCCAGGTGCTTGGCGTAAATGACGCCGGCGATGGTGGCGGGCACGCTCATCACCAGGCCCCACAGGATGACCTGGCCCAGGTCGGCGCCGAAGATGGCGGCCACGCCCAGAGGACCGGGGGTGGGGGGCACCAGGTGGTGGGTGACGAACAGGCCGCAGGCCAGCGCGCAGCCCAGGCCCACCACGGACTTCTTCGTCTTGCGGGAGATGGACTTCACCAGCGGGGTCAGGATGACGAAGCCGGAGTCGGCGAAGATGGGGATGGAAACGATGAAGCCGGTCAGCGCCAAGGCCCAGTCCTCACGGCCCTTGCCCATGCGCTTGATGAAGGTGTAGGCCATGCGCTCAGCCGCGCCGGACACCTCCAGGATGCGGCCCATCATCACGCCGAAGCCGATGATGATGCCGATGCTGCTCAGGGTGGAGCCGAAGCCCTCGGTGATGGCGGTCACCGTGTCGCCCAGGGGCATGCCGCCCACGATGCCGGTGACGGCGGAGGCGATGATAAGGGCCAGGAAGGTATGTATCTTCGTCTTCAGGATCATAAAGATCAGCAGGAACACGCCGATCACAAGACCTAAGATCATTTGCGTTTCGTTCATGGTAGTCACTCCTTCAGATATATCGGTTCTTGTCAGAACAGGTTGCCGTTTTCGTCAAAGGGGAAGGGCGCGGCCTCGCCCAGGATCTCGATGTCCGGGTTGGCGGCGGCCTCTTCCAGCATCCCCTCGGAGATCTCGATGCGCTCCATCTCCAGGGTGGTGTGGATGTGGATGATCCGGGGCCGCGCCCGGTCGATCTCATTGCAGGACTTCAGGGCCACCTGCACGGCAAGGCGGTCATTTTCCATGATCATGGGGATCTTCATCTCCCCCACCACGGTGTTGGTGATGGCGTTGGGATAGGTCTGCTCCAGCTCCATCTGCTCGAACAGCCGCCGGGTGGTGCAGTCGGCCAGGCCGATGCCGCAGGCGTTGCCGTGGGACTCCTCCGTCAGGGCCAGCACCGCCACCCGCTGGGCGTTGATGCCGCCGTCGGCGTAGGGGGTGGGGAAGCGGCCCGAGATGTTGGGGTCCATGCCGTCGCCGCTGATGTTCTTGCCCATCCGGTCCACCACCAGCACGTCGCAGTCGTCGAACAGGATGCGGGGCATATAGCTCTTGGCCCGCATGAGCAGCTCCGGCTCCTTGTCCCGGATCTCCTGGGGGGTCAGGGAGACGATCTGGCGGGTCTGGTCATAGGCGTTCTCCAGCAGGGCCAGGCCGCAGATCACCTTGGCGTTGTCCAATATGGCGTTGCCGTACAGGGGGATATACTCCTTGAAGTGGCCGAAGCCGTCCGCGTGGATGATCTCCGCGCCGTACTGCTTGCCCAGGCCGATGGCCATCATCTTCATGATGCCGCTCTCATAGGGGCCGCGGTAGCCGGTGTGGGGCTTGACCCGGCCGCAGACGATGATGCCGTCCGCCTCGCTGGCGAATTTGTCGATACGCACCGGCCTGCCGTTGGCGGTCTGGCCGATCTGGACCGTTTCCATGCTGGAGCGTATCTCACAGCCGATGTAGTCCTCCGTGACGCCGTAGGCCTCGATCACGCCCCGCTGGCCCTCCGCCGTGGCGCCGCCGTGGCTGCCCATGGCCGGCACCACAAAGGGGGTGACGCCGAAGCTCTTGAGCGTGTCCGCGATGGACTTGGTGATGAGCGCGATGTTGGCGATGCCCCGGCTGCCCACGGTGATGGCCACCTCCATGCCCGGCTTGAAGGAGCATGCGATCTCGGGCCGGGACAGCTGCTCCCGGACCAGAGCCGGTATGGCCTCTTTTTCGATGTGCGTGCGGTCGAAACGCTGCGCGATGGGGACCATCTTGGGCAACTGCACATCCCGAAGCAGATCAGCTACCATTCCCATCTTCATCCCTCCTCAAAACTTGTTGTTTCCGTTTGGCGCGCCTTCTGGCCCTATCATAGGCCGCCGGCCCGCCGGGTGCAAACGCCCGTGTCCCGGTTTTTGTATATATTCTAAACATTTAGATATTTTTGATAAAAATACTTGCCTGAGTCAATCAAAGTGTTTATAATATAATCAAACTATGGCCGGAGGCAGGCAGATGGTACGCATTCTGGGCGTCGCGCCCTACGAGGGCATGAAAAATTTGATGGACACCCTGGCCGAGCAGCGGGACGATATCCGCCTGGACAGCTTCGTGGGGGACTTCCGGGCGGGGCTGCAGGTGGTCCGGGAGAGGGACCTGTCCGAATACGACGTGATCGTGTCCCGTGGCGGCACCGCGGACCTGATCCGGGAGAGCGTGTCCGTGCCGGTGTTCGCCGTCCAGCTCAGCTATTACGACATCCTCAACGCCATCAAGCTGGCGGAGAGCTATGCCGGTCGCTACGCCATCGTGGGCTTCCCCAGCACCGCCCGGGCCGCCGGGATGCTCTGCGACATCCTCCACTACGACATCCCCATATACGTCACCCACGACGAGAACGAGGTCGCCGCCGCGGTGAAGCGGCTGCGGGAGGAGAACGTCTCCCTGGTCCTGGGCGACCATATGATCTCCCGCCACGCCCGGGACCTGGGGCTGCAGTCCATCCTGATGACCTCCGGCAGCGACTCCATCTCCGCGGCCTTCGACCAGGCGGTGGAGTTTTTCCGCTACTATCAGACCATGCAGACCAGCCGGGACTTCTACCACGAGGCCCTGCGGCTCAACCGGCGGCGGCTGGTGGTGCTGGACCGGGGCGGCAACGTGCTGTTCGCCGACGGCCCTGCCTCCAGCCGGAACGCGTGCTGCGCCATCGCGAAGAAAATGCTCCCGTCCGTGCTGAAGAGCGGGCGGCACAAGGCCGTCCGCCGTTCCCAGGGCAGGAGCTATCTGGTGATCGGGGACACGACACGCCAGCGGGGCGGCGGTGTGGCGCTGTTCGAGCTGACGGAGCTGCGGCTGAACGCCGACCAGAAAATGGCCGGCGTGCGGATGAAGGACAGCGCCGCCGTGTCCGACCGGTTCGTGCGGCTGTTTTACGGCGGGAACTACCGCTCCGACGTGCAGCGGCAGCTGACCGCCTGCCGCTCCGCCCAGTCCGTCATCCTCACCGGGGAGCTGGGCACGGGGAAGGACTCCCTGGCGGAGTACATCTACGCCACGGGCCGGTTCTCCGATTCGGTGCTGTGCACCGTGGACTGCGAGCACCTGTCGGAGGAGGCGTTCCGCGCCCTGGCGGACGACAGCGACTCGCCGCTGTACCACCGAGGCCACGTCTTTTTCTTCCGCGGCGCGGAGAAGCTGGACGCCTCCCGGCGCCGCCGGCTCATCCAGCTGTACCGGGACGGCGCCCTGCTGGCGGGGAACCAGCTGATCTTCTCCGTGCAGGAGAGCTTCCGCCAGCTGACGGAGCAGGAGGCATCCTGCATCCGGGAGCTGTACACCAACATCCCCAGCGTCATGCTGCGGGTGCCGCCGCTGCGCCGGCGCATCCACGAGATCCCCTCCCTGGTCACGCTGTATCTCAACGAGCTGGGGGTGTCGGGGCAGCACCGGGTGGCGGGCATAGAGCCGGAGGGGATGGGCCATCTGCAGAGCTTCGCCTGGCCGGGGAACCTGCGGCAGCTGTGCCGGGTGCTGGAGGTGCTCTTCCAGATCACCGACGCCCCCTACATCCGCGCGGACGATGTGCTGGACACCCTGGCCGGAGAGGAGCAGCTGCCCGCCCCCGGCGGGGAGGCGGTGTCGCTGGACCTGGACCGGCCCCTCAGCGCCATCATCGGCGACATCATCCGCCTGAAGCTGGGCCAGGAGGGCATGACCCAGACGAAGGCCGCCCAGCAGCTGGGCATCTGCCGGACGACCCTGTGGAAATATCTCAAAAGCGGCGTCTGACCCCGCGCCCCGCTTGTACGGCGGGACACAACATGGTACAATACGAATAAGAGGTGAGGTCGAATGAAAAAAGCGGAGGAGCTGGCCGAGGGCGAGCAGCTCATCATGATGGCCCGGTCCCGCTGGAGCAGCTATGTCCTGCCGGCCCTGGCGCTGGCGGCGTACGTGGGCGTGTGGCTCTATGCCCGGGCGGCGGACGAGGACACCTGGACCTTCCGCATCCTCATGCTGGGCGCCGGCATATGGGGCGTGCGGTTTTTCGCCCGGCGGCTGTCCACCTACCTGATGCTCACCGACCGGCGCATCTACGGCGAGGCGGGCGTGCTGGTGACCCGGACATTGGACGTGCCCCTGGACCGGGTGGGCGGCGTGTACGTGGAGAAAAACCCCCTTGGGAAGATCACAGGCCGGGGCACGGTCACCATCACCACCTCCGGCAGCCGGTTTGAATTTCCCTGCATCCCGTCGGCCAACAAGTTCCGGGACGCGCTGATGCGCCAGCTGGAGCTGACCCGGGCCGCCGGGGAGCGGAAGCAGGCGGACGCGCTGGCCGCGGCCATCGCCCGGGCCTTCCGGGACCGGGACAGCCGCCGTGTCCGCCGGGGCGGCGGCTCGCTCTGAGCCGGCAGAGAGCATAAAAAATACCCCCGCTGCCATAGGCAGCGGGGGTATTTGCGCGTATAGATCAGTTTTCGCCGTTGTTGTGGGCGGCCGCGGCGGTACCGCCGGCGGCGATGACGCCGGACTCGTTCTCCCGGCGGATCTCCCGCTCCCGGATGATCCGCTCCAGGGCCACGTACACGGCCACGATCCTGTCGATCTGGGATTCGTCCAGCACGTCGATGTAGTACACGTCGTGCAGGGACACCCACTTCTGATGGGTCCGGGCCAGGACGCCGCCCAGGGAGTTGACGAACTCGTAGTTGTGCTGGAGCACGTCGCCCCGCATCTGCCAGCCCAGGCCCTCCAGGTCGATGACGTCGTTCATCACGTGGAACCACTCGGTGCGGACCTCCACCTCCTCGCCGTCGGCGAACTCGATGATGTGGGTTTCGTGCAGAGAGATGGGCTTGTGCTTGATGGTGGCGATGGTGTCGCCGGAGGCGTTGCGGATATAGGTGGTGTCATGGATGGAGAGGGCCTTGCTCTCCACGGTGTAGAGGACCTGATCGGCCTCGTCCATGATCTCCATCTTCTTGTGGATGGAGAGCATCTTGCTCTTGGCGTGCAGAAGCATTCGTTTATCCTCCTCGTAAAATATGACCCGGTCCGCCGGTCAGTCCGCGGCGGGACCCATGAACGCGCCGATCGTGTACAGCACCGGCAGGATCAGATAGGCGACCGTGATGGCGATGATCGTGCCCACGCCGTCGTACAGGGAGAGGTTCAGCAGCACGTTGATCGCGGTGCCCACCACCATGATGATGCCCAGCACCTTGCAGGCGGTGAACTTGCCCTTCACGCCCAGGATGCCGGATGCCAGGGCCAGCGCGGAGCCGCCGGCGAGGATCACGCCCACGATGCCGCCCACCGCCATGCCGAAGCCGGCGCTCTCCGCCAGGGAGCCGAGGATAGCGCCGCCCATGACGGCCACCAGGATGGTGAGCAGAAGGCCGATCACGGCCACGATGATATAGAGGATGCTGACGACTTTCAAGAGAGTATTGGGTTTCATAGTACATCTCCTTTCGGTTTTTCATCAAAAACGCTTATAGTTATACTATCACATATGCAAAGAAATGACAATCCCCCTGTCGAAAGCCGCTCAGCCGGCGATGACGTAGGACTCGCACCCCTCCGGGATCTGCCCCATGATGGCCACGAAGCGGGTGTCCGCCTCGCCGCCGGACATGCTCTCCGTGGCCAGCTCCATGTCCGCCGCCAGCTGGTCGGGCCAGGTGGGGCAGTACAGCCGGGCGAACAGCCGCCAGAAGATGTCGATATCCTGCCCGGTCTGGGCGCCCAGGCCGTTGCGCAGGCTGCTGCCGTCCAGCCGGACGGACACGGCGGTGCCGGTGCCGTCCAGGGCCTCCACGATCCGCTTCCCCTCCTGGCACACGGCCACCACCGGGTCGGGGGGCGTGCGCAGGGTGACGGAATAGGTGAAGCCCGCCTCCGATATGGGGTGGTACAGGTCCGCCAGGATGATCTCGTCGAAGCCCATGGCGGCCAGCTCCGCGGCCAGCTCCGTCAGGTATGTCCGCTCGGTCCGGTTATAGGGGTCCACCCATGCCTTCCCGTCGCCGTCCACATAGGGCGCGCCCCCGGACTGGAGCGCCACGGTCCAGTTCCGGGCGGTGAGGAGGCTGTCGGCAAAGCAGCTGATCTGGGCGGAAACGGTCTTTCCCGCCCCGTGGAGGGCGGCGATGACCCCGGACACGTCCGTGCCCCCGCCGGTGCCGAAGGCCACGGCGGTGTTGCTGGCGGAGGGCCAGGCAAGCTGCCCGGCGGGACCCTTCATCTCCAGCACCGCGCCGGTGTAGAAGTCCCCCTCCGTGACGCTGGCCACGGCGGCGGTGAGCTGGTCGGGATCGACCACGTCCTGGAAGGCGATGAACCGGTCATGGACAGGCTCCAGCTCCTCCCATCCGCCCAGGTCGATCTCGGAGAAATCCGGGTCCTCCCAGATGACCTCCACGGTCACCGGTTCGAAGGTGGGTTCCGGCGTGGGGGCG
The DNA here is from genome assembly GCA_947627735.1 of uncultured Oscillospiraceae bacterium. GTDB lineage: Bacteria > Bacillota > Clostridia > Oscillospirales > Oscillospiraceae > CAJOIG01. The sequence goes on from CANQXG010000008.1 coordinate 35,479, forward strand.
CTCTCCTCCGGCACAGGCTCGTCCTTCCCGCCGGAGAACTCCAGATGCACCCCGGTGGCGTCATAGACGATGTACTGCTGCAGGAAGTAGAACGCGCCGACGGTGCCCACCAGCAGAAAGACCACCGCGAAGAGGAATATGTTCAGCGGCACCCGGAATTTCCGGCGGCCCCTGTATATGTCCTTGGGACGGTACGGCATTCAGTCCTCCAGAGCCGCGATCTTGGCGATACGGCGGATGTGGTTCTCCCCGTGGGAGAAGCCGGTGGTGAGGAAGGTGTCCACGATCTTCTTGGCCAGCTCGCTGCCCACCACCCGGCCTCCCAGGCAGAGCACGTTGGCGTCGTTGTGCTGGCGGGCCATCTCCGCGGAGTAGCAGTCCCCGCACAGGGCCGCCCGGATGCCATGGATCTTGTTGGCGGCGATGGATATGCCGATGCCGGTGCCGCAGATGAGGATGCCCCGGTCGTACTTCCCGGCGGCCACGGCCCGGCAAAGGGACGCGGCGTAATCGGGATAGTCCACCTGCTCCCCGGCGCAGCCCAGGTCGTCCGCAGGGATGCCGGCGGCGGCCAGATGCTCCTTCAATATCTCCTTCAGGGCGTACCCGCCGTGATCGGATGCGATGGCGATCATATGCAAAACCTCCTGTCAAAGCGGGAGAAACTCAGGTTTTCTCCCGGTGAAAACGGTGATATACCGAAACCCGCATGCCCGCAGCACGTCATAGCCCTGCGCCAGGCACTTGCCGGCGTCGGCGGGCCGGTGGGCGTCGGAGCCGGCGGTGACGATCTCCCCGCCCAGGGAGCGGTACAGCCGCAGTATCTCCTCCGAGGGGAAGGGACCGCAGCCGTCCCGCAGGCCGGAGCAGTTGATCTCGATGCCCCGGCCGTTTTGGATGAGCGTCCGGAGAAGGTGCTCCACCTGCTCGCCGTGCTCCGCCAGGGTCAAGGCCGTGTCCACCCCCTGGGCCATGGCGTACCGGCGCACGTAGCCGATGTGGGCCATCACGTCGAAGTAGTTCTTCTCCGCGGTCCACTGCAGGTTGTCCAGATACAGCTCCCACACCCGCCGGCAGAAGGCCGGGTCGGCGTAGCGCAGCTCGTGGTAATCCCCCAGCTGGGCGGTGATGTGGTGGGAGCCCAGGACGAAGTCCAGCCCCGGGTCCCCGGCCAGCTCGTCCGTCAGCTCCGGGTGGAACCGCAGCTCCGCCAGCTCCAGCCCCAGCCGCAGATGCATGTCGGCGGGCAGCCGGTCCCGCACCGCCGCCAGCTCCTCCCGGTCCCGCCGGGCCACCGTCCGGCAGGGGGGATAGAAATCCATCGTCCGCCAGTCCACCGTATCGCAGTGGTCCGTCACGCACAGATACCGCACCCCGGCGGCGTAGGCCGCCATGGCCATGTCGTACAGGGACGCGGTACTGTCCGGGGAAACGCGGGTGTGGCAGTGAAAATCAGTCAGCACGGCCATGTGTCCACGAACCAGCGCAGGAACACCCTGGCGTACCACTCCTGCCGCACCGTGCCGGCCAGCACGGGGTAGAACAGGATGAACAGCGCCACCGCCGCCGCCACATACGCCGTCACCGCCGGCTGCCAGTTCTTATCCCGCCGGCACAGGTCCCCGAACAGGTACCCGATGGCCAGCACCAGGAACACCGTGCAGGGGAAGTAGTGGTAGGCGAAGGTGGGCCGGGTGACCAGCACCCAGGGCAGCAGGTTGGCCAGGTATCCCAGGAGGATGAAGGCCGCCGTCCGGTCCCGGTCCCGGATGGCCAGCCACCCCATGCCTCCCATGGCGACCAGACCGCCCCAGGCGACGATAGGGTTATTGAAGGACATGATGCGCACCGAGGAGCCGTCCGCGGCGTTGTCCATGTAGTACAGGATGGGCCGCACGTCGAAGATCCACTGGTACCACTTGGAGGAGTAGGCGTGGGTGGCCACCAGGTCGGAGTGGTAGTTCCACATATACTTCTGGTTGTCCAGCACGATCTTCAGGTAGCCCGGTTTGAACAGCCGGAAGGGTCCGTCCACCCCCTGGCTGGGGGCATAGGCCCAGTAGCTGGCGTAGTAGATGCAGCAGGGCACTGCCACGAAGAAGACAAGACACCACCCGATGTTCCGGGCCAGGGCCTTCCAGGTCCCGGAAAAGTCAGGCGTTTTCCAGGCCTGCGCCAGCTGCACCGTCCAGTGGACCAGCCATATGACCCCCAGGCCCGCCCCGGCGTATATGCCCGTCCACTTGCTGGCCGCGCCGCAGCCGAAGGAGGCCCCGGACAGGGCCAGCCACAGCAGCTTCCGCAGGCTGCCCTCCGGCTCGGTGAGCCACATATACAGGAACAGGTACATGGCGATGATGAAGAACACCACGTACGAGTCGATGGTGGCCAGCCGGGTCTGGGCGAAGTGCATGAAGTCGAAGGCGAACAGGGTGGTGCCGCCGGCGGCCGCGGCGGTCAGGCCGGTCATGCGCTTGAGCAGCATGTAAAACAGCGGCAGCATCAGCACCCCGAACAGGGTGCCCATGAACCGCCAGCCGAAGGGCGTCATGCCGAACAGACGGATGCCCACCGAGAGGATCATCTTGCCCAGGGGCGGGTGGGTGATCTCATAGGGCCAGCGGCCCTCGATGTGCTCCAGGGCCGTGCGGGGGAAGTATATCTCGTCGAAATAGGTGCCGTTTTTGTAGGAATAGGCCGCGGGGATCAGGTCCTGCTCGTCGAAGAGCATCTCGCAGCCAGGGGCGATGGTCATGTCCTCCGGGGCGATGAGGGCGCCGTCCTCGCCGTAGACCGCCACCTCCCCCAGGTACTGCTCCGCGCCGGAGATGATGCGGATATAGCGGACCGCGCCGTTGTCGGCGTTGAGGACGGCGTCGTTCCACCGGAACAGCTGGGTGTACTGCTGGGTCATGCCGGAGGTGCCGTCTGACTTCGTCTGGTCCGTCCAGTTCTCCCCGTCCATGGAGGTCTGCAGCAGGTAATCGGCGGTGCACAGCCCGGAGTAGTACCGCAGGGCGGTGACGGTCTGGGGCTGATGCAGCTCGATGAGGGCATAGGTATTGCCCTCGGCGTAGTGGAGGAAGCTCTGAGGGGCATGGGTGTCGCCCAGGCCCAGGAAGGCCACCACGGCGTACAGCACGGTGATGGCCGCCGCGGCGATCCGGTCCGTGCGGGACAGATCCCGGCTGCCGCCGCCCGCGGCCAGGGGCGCCTCGCCGGCGGGGACGGCGCGGTGGATGCGTGCCCAGCGGACAGACCACACCAGGATGCCCAGCGCCACCGCCAGCGGGAAGAGGATGGTCAGATTAGAAAGCATATATAAACAGTCCTCAGGAAGCTTGGGTAAAAATGAAAGTATAATAGCCACGAAGCCTGTGGTTCCGTGGCTATTATATACCAAAACCGGAGGCGTCGCAACGTCTCCGGTTTTTAATTTTTCGTAAAGTTACAGCCGGTGTTTTTTCTTGACCTTTTCCCCTGAGATATCCGCCAGCTCCTGCAGCAGCTCCTTCTGCCGCCGGTTCAGGTTCTTGGGCGTTTCCAGGTTCACGGTGACGAACTGGTCGCCCTTCAGGCCCGTGCGCACGCTGGGCACGCCCTTGCCCCGCAGGCGGAACACCGATCCGGTCTGGGTCCCCTCGGGGATGTTCAGGCTCACCGGTCCCTCCAGGGTGGGCACCTGGATCTCCGTGCCCAGGGCCGCCCGGACGAAGCTGAGGCTCGTGGTGACGTAGATGTTGGTGCCCTCCCGCTGGAAGGTGGGGCTGGGCCGCACGGAGATGACCACCAGCAGGTCCCCCGCCGGGCCGCCGTTGGTCCCGGCGTTGCCCTGGCCCCGCAGGGACACGGTCTCCCCGTCGTCGATGCCGGCGGGTATGGTCACGTTCAGCTTCTTCTGGGTGCGGATGTTGCCGTTGCCCCGGCACTTGGGGCAGGGGGAGTGGATGATCCGCCCGGAGCCGCCGCACTTGGGGCAGGGGCCGGAGGACTGCATGATGCCGAAGGGGGTGCGCCGCTGGGTGGTGACGGTGCCGGTGCCCCGGCAGTCCGGGCACACCTCCGGCGTGGTGCCGGGGGCGCAGCCGGTGCCCTTGCAGTCCGGGCACTGCTCCACCCGGGGGATGTTGAGGTCCTTCTTGCAGCCGAAGGCCGCCTCCTCGAAGGTGAGGGTCAGCCGGGCCTGAAGGCTCTCGCCCCGGCGGGGGCCGCTGCGGGCGGACTGCCGGCTCTGGCCGCCGAAGCCGCCGAACCCTCCGAAGCCGCCGAAGATGTCCCCGAATATGTCGCCCAGGTCCCCGAAGTCCCCGGTGAAGCCGCCCTGGCCCGCGCTGAAGCTGGGGTCCACGCCGGCGAAGCCGAACTGGTCGTACTTGGCCTTCTTCTCCGGGTCGGACAGCACCGCGTAGGCCTCGTTGGCCTCCTTGAAGCGAGCCTCCGCCTCCTTGTCGCCGGGGTGCAGGTCCGGGTGGTTGGCCTTGGCGGCCTTTCTGTATGCTTTTTTGATCTCGTCGTCCGATGCGCCCTTTTGCAGGCCCAGGACCTCATAGTAATCCCGCTTGTCTGCCATATATTAAATCTCACTACCTTTTTGGCCCCCTTGTCGTCGATGCACGCCAGCCAGGTTTCCCTTTGCCGCGAAGCGGCAAAGCTCGAATGGCGGCGGCATCTCCTCTCCCCAAAAGGCTGGCAGCCTTTTGGGAGCCCCGGGGGCTGTCGGCGCCGTCAGGCGACGACTGAGGGAGAGAATGGGCTATGCCGGTGTATCTCTCCCTCCGTCCGCCTTCGGCGGCCACCTCCCTCGTCAGAGGGAGGCGTTATTATGCTTTGGGTGCTGATACTTACTTGTTGTCAGGATCGACCTCGGTGTAATCCGCGTCGTAGTAGGTCTGGCCGCCGTTGGGGTCGCCGCCCATGTCGGGGCCGGGGCCGGCATTGGGGCCGGCGCCGGGGTTGGGATTGGCCTGCTGATACAGCTTCTCGGAGACCTTGTAGAAGGCCTGGGTCAGCTGCTCGGTGGCGGTCTTTATCATGCCGGAGTCGGAGCCGGACAGGGCCGTCTTCAGGTCCGCCAGCTTCTTCTCCACCTCCGCCTTGTCGGCGGCGTCCAGCTTGTCGCCCATCTCCTGGAGGGTCTTCTCGGTCTGGTAGACCATCTGGTCGCCGGCGTTGCGCACGTCCACCTCTTCCTTGCGCTTGGCGTCCTCGGCGGCGTACTGCTCGGCCTCCTTCACGGCCCGGTCGATCTCGTCCTTGCTCAGGTTGGTGGAGGCGGTGATGGTGATATGCTGCTCCTTGCCGGTGCCCAGGTCCTTGGCGGACACGTTCACGATGCCGTTGGCGTCGATGTCGAAGGTGACCTCGATCTGGGGCACGCCCCGGCGGGCCGGCGCAATGCCGTCCAGATGGAACCGGCCCAGGCTCTTGTTGTAGGCCGCCAGCTCACGCTCGCCCTGGAGGACGTTGACCTCCACGCTGGTCTGGTTGTCCGCGGCGGTGGAGAAGATCTGGCTCTTGCGGGTGGGGATGGTGGTGTTGCGGTCGATCAGCTTGGTGCACACGCCGCCCAGGGTCTCGATGCCCAGGGACAGGGGCGTCACGTCCAGCAGCAGGATGCCCTCCACATCGCCGCCCAGCACGCCGCCCTGGATGGCGGCGCCCACGGCCACGCACTCGTCGGGGTTGATGCCCTTGAAGGGGTCCTTGCCGGTGAGGGCGCGGACCTTCTCCTGCACGGCGGGGATACGGGTGGAGCCGCCCACCAGCAGGACCTTGCTCAGGTCGCTGGCGTGCAGGCCCGCGTCGGACAGCGCCTGCTGCACGGGACCCACGGTCTTTTCCACCAGATGGGCCGTCAGCTCGTTGAACTTGGCCCGGCTCAGGGTCATGTCCAGGTGCTTGGGGCCGGTGGCGTCGGCGGTGATATAGGGCAGGTTGATCTGGGTGGTGGTCATGCCGGAGAGGTCGCACTTGGCCTTCTCGGCGGCCTCCCGCAGCCGCTGCATGGCGACCTTGTCGGTACTCAGGTCCACGCCGGAGCTGCGGCGGAACTCATCCACCAGCCACTTGGTGACGCACTCGTCGAAGTCGTCGCCGCCCAGGCGGTTGTTGCCGGCGGTGGCCAGCACCTCGATGACGCCGTCGCCGATCTCCAGCACGGACACATCGAAGGTGCCGCCGCCCAGGTCGTAGACCATGATCTTCTGGTCGGATTCCTTGTCCAGGCCATAGGCCAGGGCCGCGGCGGTGGGCTCGTTGATGATGCGCTTGACGTCCAGGCCCGCGATCTTGCCCGCGTCCTTGGTGGCCTGGCGCTGGGAGTCGGTGAAGTAAGCGGGCACGGTGATGACCGCCTCGGTGACGGTGGTGCCCAGATAGGACTCCGCGTCCTTCTTCAGCTTGCTGAGGATCATGGCGCTGATCTCCTGGGGGGAGTAGCTCTTGCCGTCCACGGTGACCCGGTAGTTGGAACCCATCTCCCGCTTGATGGAGCTGATGGTCCGGTCGGGGTTGGTGACGGCCTGGCGCTTGGCCACCTGGCCCACCATGCGCTCCCCGTCCTTGGAGAAGGCCACCACAGAAGGCGTGGTGCGCGCGCCCTCGGCGTTGGCGATGACGGCCGCCTCGCCGCCCTCCATGACGGCCACGCAGCTATTGGTAGTACCCAAGTCGATACCGATGATCTTTCCCATTTTGATGTTCCTCCTGTATTCAAAATTCGCAGATTATATATTTTCATGTCCCATCCGGGACGGGTATGCGCTTTAGTTGGCCACCTGGACCTTGGCGAAGCGGATCACCTTGTCGCCCAGCTTGAAGCCCTTTTCCAGCTCCAGCACGATCTCGCCCTCGCCGTACTTCTCGTCGTCGATGTGCAGCAGCGCGTCGTGGAGCGCCGGGTCGAATCTCTTCCCCACGGTGGGGATCTCCGTCACGCCCAGGCCCTCCAGGATGGAGCGGAGCTGGTTGAAGATGCCCTCCACGCCCTTTTTCGTCTCGTCGTCGGTCTCATGCTGGACCGCCCGGGCCAGGTTGTCGTAGATGGGCAGGAACTTGATCACCGTGTCCGCCCGGACGTCGGCGTAGATGCTCTCCCGCTCCTTGGCGCTGCGGCGGCGGTAGTTGTCGTACTCCGCCAGCATCCGCAGATATTTGTCGTTTGTTTCTGCCAGGGCCGCCTGGGCCTTGGCCAGCGGGTCCTCCTGGGGCGCCTCCTCCGCCGGGGCGGGGGTCTGCGCGTCCTTCGGCTCCTCGGCCTTCGCGGCCTGTTCCGCCTTGGCCTGCTCCGGCTGCTGGGACTTATTCTTCTCGTCTTTCTTGCTCATGGCGTTCACTTTCCTTCAAAACCAGTTTGTTGTTCAGGCCCGCCGGGGCGTCGGTGCCGGCCAGCAGCCGGCTGAGTCCTGCGGCGATATAGCTGAGCTTGGCCGCCACGCTGGAGTAATCCATCCGGGTGGGTCCCACCACGCCGATGTAGCCCCGCATGCCGCCTCCGGCGTCATAGGAGGCCATGACCACGCTGGAGTCCTTCAGCTCCTCCGCCAGGTTCTCCGGCCCGATGGTCACCCGCAGGCCGTCCGAACCCATGCCCGCGGGGGGCAGGTCGTCCATGAGATGGCTGCCGTCGGAGATGAAATTCATCAGCTCATGGGCCTTGTCCGGGTCCCGGAACTCCGGCTGGTTCAGCAGCTGGGACGCGCCCGCCACCCGCAGGGGGGCCGTCCTGGCCGCCGCCAGACACTCCATGGTGAAGCTGGCCACCACCGCCACCAGCCCGTAGGTGTCCCGGGCGGCCCGCTCGGTGGAGCGGATGATGGAGTCGGTGATCTCCCGGTCCGTCACGCCGGTGAAGTTGGCGTTGAAGAGGCTGCTGAGGGTGGTGATCTGCTCCTGGTGGACGGAGAAGGGCAGGTGGATCAGCTTGTTCTTCACCGTGTTGTCCGTCAGCAGCGCCACGACGATGAACGTATTCTGGTCCACGTAGATGAAGTCGAAGCGCTTCACCGCCACCGGCGGCTTCATGGTCAGGGCGTAGGCCGGGTACTGGGTCATGGAGCTGGTGAGCTGGCCCACCTCGTTCATCAGCTGCTCGATCTGCTCGTCCTTCCGGGCCAGCTTCTCGTTGATGGCGGCGGTTTCCGCCTCGGACAGCTTCTGCCGCTCCATCAGCTCGTTGACGTACAGCCGGTAGCCCGCCGGGGAGGGGATGCGGCCTGCGCTGGTGTGGGGCTGCTCCAAATAGCCCATGGTCGTCAGCTCGCTCATCTCGTTGCGGATGGTGGCGGAGGAGCACCCGATCACGGCTGCCAGCGCCTTGGAGCCTACCGGCTCGGCGGTGGCGATGTAGCTCTCCACCAGAGCGGTCAGTATTTTTTTCTTTCTCTCGCTCAGTTCCATGGCCGCCTCCTGGCAATCCCAGGTAAATACTGCTAGCACTCTTATCCTTCGAGTGCTAATTTACCACGTCTTTGCGTCCCTGTCAAGTGCCGGACGTTATTATTTGTAATTTGTTCACATATAAAACAGCCGCGGACCAGTGTCCGCGGCCTGTGTGTCAGCCGTCCTTTTCGATATACATTTCTTCCGTGTCTGCCTGGGCCTTTTGCAGCGTCACGGTTGTATTCAAAGAAAAAATACATCGTTTGATGTATTTTGTCAACAACGAATGATGTATTGGGGCATAATGATGTCATCAACAGCTGAGGGGGGATGGCGTCTGTATTATCGGAGGATACGCGATCTGCGGGAAGACGCCGACCTTACCCAGGCCAGGCTGGCGGAAAAGCTGGGCATGCACAAGACCACATATACCAATTACGAGCAGGGAAAACGGGAGCCGTCCTTTTCCTTCATCATCCGGCTGGCGGATTTCTATGGCGTCAGCTGCGACTATATCGCGGAGCGGAACAGGCGCGAAAAGGAATAAGCAAAAGCTCCTGAGGCGATGCCTCAGGAGCTTTACTTGTCAGTTGAGGAAATCCCGGAGCTTTTTGGACCGGGAGGGGTGGCGCAGCTTCCGCAGGGCCTTGGCCTCGATCTGGCGGATGCGCTCCCGGGTGACGTTGAACTCCTTGCCCACCTCCTCCAGGGTGCGGGTGCGGCCGTCCACGATGCCGAAGCGCAGCTCCAGCACCTTCTTCTCCCGGGGGGTGAGGGTGTCCAGCACGTTCATCAGCTGCTCCTTCAGCAGGGTGAAGCTGGCGGCCTCGGAGGGCTCGGAGGCGCCCTCGTCCTCGATGAAGTCGCCCAGGTGGGAGTCCTCCTCCTCGCCGATGGGGGTCTCCAGGCTCACAGGCTCCTGGGCGATCTTGAGGATCTCCCGGACCTTGTCGGCGGGCAGGTTCATCTCCGCGGCGATCTCCTCGGCGGAGGGGTCATGGCCCAGCTCCTGCAGCAGCTGCCGGGACACCCGGATGACCTTGTTGATGGTCTCCACCATGTGCACGGGGATGCGGATGGTGCGGGCCTGGTCGGCGATGGCCCGGGTGATGGCCTGGCGTATCCACCAGGTGGCGTAGGTGGAGAACTTATAGCCCTTGGTGTAGTCGAACTTCTCCACAGCCTTGATAAGGCCCAGGTTGCCCTCCTGGATCAGGTCCAAAAACAGCATCCCCCGGCCCACATAGCGCTTGGCGATGGACACCACCAGCCGCAGGTTGGCCTCGGCCATGCGGCGCTTGGCCTCCTGGTCGCCCTCAGCCATGCGGGTGGCCAGGTCCACCTCCTCCTCGGGGGTGAGCAGGGGCACCTTGCCGATCTCCTTCAGATACATCCGCACCGGGTCGTCGGTGGAAAAGCTGTCGGCCATGGAGTCGGCGTTGGCGATCTCCTCGGCGGTGACCTCCACGATCTCCTCCAGCTCCTCCAGCTCGGGCAGCACGTCGTCCTCCAGGGGCGGCAGGAACTCGTCCCCGGTGGTGTCCACGCCCAGGTCCTCCAGCCGGTCGTAGATGGCGTCCAGCTCCTCCTGGCCCAGTCCCAGGCTGTCCAGCACGTCGCTGAGTTCCTTGCTGGTGAGCTTGCCGGCCTTCTTGCCCTTTTCGATGAGTTCGGCGATCTTCTCGTCTTTCGTCTTCTCCGCGGGCTTGCCCTCGGCGGCCTCCTTGGAGGCCTCCGCGGCCTGCTTTTTGGACCGCTTCTTCTCCGGTTTCTCCTCCGGCGCGGCGGCCTGCTCCCCGGCGAGCGCGTCCATCTGGTCAGCTATCTTTTTCTCAGCCATATCTACGAACCATACCCTTTCGTTTGTTTCAGCTTTTCCGCGTATCCCCGCAGGTCGTCGACGGGGGACGCTCTGTCTTTCTCGGAGCGGATCTTGTTTATGTAGTCGCCCATGGCCTGCTGCGCGGTCACGGCGTCGATCTCATCATGCTGGAGGATGCGGGCCAGCAGCCGCATCTCCTCCGGGGAGAACTGCTCCCCCAGTGCCGCCGGGGACACGCTCCGGCCCTGCCGCACCCGGGCGGCCACCGCGTCGTACAGCGCCCCCAGGGCGGGGGACGTGAAGTCCGCCCCCGTGAGGGAGAGGTCGGAAAACTGCTCTGGGAACCGGCATAAGAGGTTGAGCACCCCCTCCTCCGCCACGGCGCTGCCCACGTTCTCGAACCGGAGGGACCGGTCCTGGGGCTGGGCGGCGCGGAGGGGTGAGGCGGTGTCCCGGGCCAGCTTTTTCCTGGCCGCGGCGGTGTTCTGCCGCCGGATGCGGGCCACCTCTGCCAGGAAGGCCTCCTTGGACACCCCGGCCTTCTCCGCGGCCCGGATGCCGTATATCTCCCGCTCCACGCTCCCGGGGAAGGAGGCCACCAGCTTCGCCGCGGCCTTCAGATAGCCCACCCGGCCCTCGTCGGTGGTCAGGTCATACTCCCCCGCCGTCTGCTCCAGGCGGTACTCCGCCTGGTTGCCGCTGCGCTCGATGAGGTTTTTGAAGGCGGTGGGACCCTTGGCCTGGATGAACTCGTCCGGGTCCTTGGCCCCGGGGATCTGGACCACGTTGATCTTCAGGTCCAGGGGCTGGAGGATGCCGATGGCCCGCTGGGCGGCCTTGCGCCCGGCGTCGTCGGCGTCGTAGCAGATGATGACCTGCTGGGTGTACCGGCTCATAAGCCGGGCCTGGTCGGAGGTGAGGGAGGTGCCCAGACTGGCCACGGCGCTGTCGAACCCCGCCTGATGGAGGCTGACCACGTCTATATTCCCCTCCGCGAGAAGAATATATCCGCTTTTGGACTTTTTAGCCAGATTCAGGGCGAAAAGGCTCCGGCTCTTGCTGTATACGAGGGTGTCGGGGCTGTTGAGGTACTTCGGCTCCCCGTCCGACAAAATGCGCCCGGAGAAGCCTATGACGCTGCCCCGCACATCGATGACGGGAAACATCAGCCGGCCCCGGAAATAGTCGTACAGTCCCCCGGACTTGCCCACCCGGGCCAGGCCCGCGTCCACCAGCTCCTGGCGGGTGTAGCCCTTTTTCACCATGGCGTCGGTGAGGGCCTGCCAGCTGTCGGGGGCGTAGCCCAGGCCGAAGCGGTTGACCATGGGCACGATGCCCCGCTTTTCCACATATGCCTGGGCGGGGGCACCGGCGGGCTCCAGCAGCCGGGCGCGGAAAAACCGCGCCGCCTCCCGGTTCAGCTCCAGCAGCCGCGACCGCTTGCCCCGGTTGGGGTCGAAGTCGTCCTGGGGCACCTCCATCCCCGCCCGCCGGGCCAGGAACTGCACCGCGTCGGGGAAGGAGAGGTTCTCGATCTCCATGATGAAGTTGATGACGTTGCCGCCCTTGCCGCAGCCGAAGCAGTGGAAGATCTGCCGCTCGCCGTTGACGGAGAAGGAGGGGGTCTTTTCCCCGTGGAAGGGGCACAGGCCGAAGCGGTTGGCGCCGCTGCGCTTGGTAAGGGGCACGTAGGAGCTGACCACGTCCACGATGTCGTTGCGCCGGCTCAGCTCGTTGAGAAAATCCTCGGAAAACGGCATATGCGGTCACCTCCTTATTGGCCCCCTGTGTAAAGGGGGCTGGCAGCGCGAAGCGCTGTTTACCGCACGCTCCAGCTGGCCGGGATGAACAGGTCCTCGAACGTGTAGATGGCGAAGCTGTCGGTCATGCCGGAGACGTAATCGGTGACCGCCGTCTGCACGCCCTCGGCGTCGGCGATGGCCCGAAACTCCGGGGGCAGCTTGTCCCCGTGGCGGATGTAGTATTCCATGATGGGGGCCAGGATGCCCTTGACCTTGGACTCCTCCCCCTTGGCGGTGGGATTGTGGTACACCGCCGCGTACATGAACTGCTCGAAGGCGGCGTAGGCCTCCTGCATGGCCGGCGAAAGGCCCACGGCGCCCTTCCCGCTGTTGGCGATGGCGTCGGTGACCATGGCGTTGATGCGCTGGGAGTTGCGGGTGCCCACCCGGTCCCGGATGATGGCCGGCACGTCCTCCGGCAGCACGATCCCCGCCCGCTGGGCGTCGTCCAGATCGTGGTTGAGGTAGGCGATGTGGTCCGCCAGGCGCACCACGTCCGCCTCCAGGGTGTCCTTCGGCTCGCCGGTGGTGTGGTTCAGGATGCCCATCCGGGTCTCCTGGCACAGGTTCAGCCCCCGGCCCTCCTTCTCCAGCTTGTCCACCACCCGCAGGCTCTGCTCATAGTGGCAGAACGACCCGGTGATGTCCCGCAGCGCCCGCTCCCCGGCGTGGCCGAAGGGGGTGTGGCCCAGATCATGGCCCAGGGAGATGGCCTCGGTCAGGTCCTCGTTCAGGCCCAATGCCCGGGCGATGGTCCGGGCGATGCGGGCCACCTCCAGGGTGTGGGTCAGGCGGGTGCGGTAGTGGTCCCCCTCGGGGCGGAGGAACACCTGGGTCTTATGGCGCAGGCGGCGGAAGGCCTTGGAGTGGGTCACCCGGTCCACGTCCCGCTGGAAACAGGTGCGCACGTCGTCCTCCGGCTCCGGCACAGGCCGGCCCCGGCTGGCGGACGACAGGGTCCCGTAGGGCCCGATGATATACTGTTCCTGCTGCTGGCGGATCTCTCTGATGGTGGACATGGCGTGCCGCCTCTTATGTAAAAAGGGTATCGCAGAGGTTTCTGCAATACCCTTTTACGCCGCCCCGGGCGCTTTTCCCTTTTTTGGGCGGAAAATTTTCTTTGCGGGCGCCCCGGAGCGCTAAAACAGCAGGATATAGGCCGCCACCGCCAGCACGAACAGGGCGGCGCAGAGGTAAAGTACCGCCGTCCGGCGGTTTTTGTCCCACTGCTGCACCGCCAGCAGCAGCAGAATGACCCCGACCAGCGGCTCGCACACGCGGATGGCGCCGTCCCAGATCCCGGCCAGCTGTAGCACGGCCAGACAGAGGACCGCGGCGGCGAGCACCTTGATGGATACGGACAGGACCTTCTCCTTGTTCATGGCGTGCGCCTCCTTGTCATTCTCCCGGCTCCGTCACCGCCGCCCGGCCCCCGGTGGCGTCGGCCAGCCGGCGGGCGAAGGCGTCCGTCCGCTCCGCCAGCAGCTCCACGGTGAGCACGGCCCGCTCCGGGTCGGACTCGTAGTCGCTGTCCAGCAGCGCCCCCTCAGCCTCCCGGATCAGCCGGTGCACCCGGTCCAGGCAGTCCCAGGGGCACGCCAGGCGCAGCCGCGCCTTCTCCGGGTCCGGCTCCACCCCGGCGTCCGCCAGGGCCAGGGCCGCGGCCTTGGAATAGGCCCGCACCAGCCCGCCGCTGCCCAGGAGGGTGCCTCCGAAGTACCGGGTCACCACGCACAGCGCCCCGTATACGTCTGCGCCCTTCAGCACCGCCGCCATGGGGCCTCCGGCGGTGCCCCCCGGCTCCCCGTCGTCAGACCAGCGGCAGGACCCGTCCGGCAGCACCCAGGCCCAGCAGTGGTGCCGGGCGTCGGGATACTTCTTCCGCACCTGGGCGAGGCACTCCTTCGCCTGGGTCTCATCGGCGACGCAAAACAGCTCCCCGATGAACCGGGAGCGCTTTTCCTCATACTCCCCCGTGCCGTATCCGGCCGGGCGCATCCGCTCACCCATGGGCGGCCTCCTCATAGGCCCGCAGGCTCTCCCGCAGCGCCGGCCGCACCACCGCCAGCACCCGGGCGCCCTCGTCGGTGTACTGCAGGTCCAGGATGTTGGCCTCCCGGCGCAGCCGCTCCACCAGCGCCGCATGGTCGTAGGGGATGGTCAGCGCCACCCGGGCCAGGTCCCCGGCCAGCTTCCGCCCCACGGCGTACAGCAGCGCCCCGGTGCCCTCGCCGGTCCGGGCGCAGACGCATATCTCGTCTTCCCCTGCCGGCAGGCGGCCAAAGTAGTTGTCGCACTTGTTGTAGACCTTCAGACAGGGGGTCTGGCCCGCCCCCAGCCGCACGATCAGGTCCTCCACCACCCGCACCTGGGTCTCCCAGTCCGGGTCGGATATGTCGATCACGTGCAGCAAAAGGTCGGCGTAGGTCAGCTCCTCCAGCGTGGCCTTGAACGCGTCCACCAGCTCCGTGGGCAGCTTGCGGATAAAGCCCACCGTGTCGCTGAGCAGGGCCTGCCCGCCCTCGCCCAGGTCCAGCCGCCGGGTGGTGGTGTCCAGAGTGTCGAACAGCCGGTCCCCGGTGTGGATATTGTCGCCGGTGAGGGTGTTAAGAAGGGTGGATTTGCCCGCGTTGGTATAGCCCACCAGGGCTACCACCGGCACGGCGTTGCGCTCCCGCTGCCGCCGCTGGGTGCCCCGGACACGGCGCACCTGCTCCAGCTCCTCCGCCAGCTTCTGGATGCGCCGGCGGATGTGCCGCCGGTCGGTCTCCAGCTGGGTCTCGCCGGGGCCGCGGGTGCCGATGGGGGCGGAGGTGCCCGCCTGGCGCTTCAGGTGGGTCCACATGCCCGTCAGCCGGGGCAGCAGATACCGGTACTGGGCCAGCTCCACTTGCAGCTTGCCCTCCCGGGTCCTGGCCCGCTGGGCGAAGATGTCCAGGATGAGTCCCGTCCGGTCCAGCACCCGCACGCCCATGGCCTCCTCCAGCACCCGGGCCTGGGAGGGGGTCAGGTCGTTGTCGAATATGACCAGATCGCAGCCCTCGTTCTCCACGGCCTCTTTCAGCTCATGGACCTTCCCCGGACCCAGGAAGCTGTGGGGGTCGGGCTTGTCCCGGGTCTGCAGCACCGTGCACACCGGCTCCGCCCCGGCGGTCTCGGCCAGGCGCCACAGCTCGTCCATGCTCACCTCGCCGCTGCGCTCCGCCGCGTCCATGCTGGCGGCCGCCAGCCCTGCCAGCGCCGCCCGTTCCTTTTTTACCGTCGTGTCCTGTATGGCGTCGTTCTCCTTGCGTCAAAGCATTTTTTTCTTCTTGAAATAGATGATCTCCGCCGCCGCGATGACCACCGCCGCGGCGATGGCGGCGGGGTAGCCGTAGCGCCAGCGCAGCTCCGGCATGTTGGCGAAGTTCATCCCGTACCAGCCGGTGAGCAGCGTCAGGGGCAGGAAGATGGTGGTCACCACCGTCAGGATGCTCATGGTCCGGTTCTGTCGGGCGTCCTGCTGGGCCTGGAGCACCTCCCGCAGCTGCATGGCGTACTCCCGCAGCAGCGAGGCGTACTGCTTCAGCCGCCACATCATGTTGGCGAACCGCCGCCAGGGCGCCGGGTCCCGGACCGCGTCGGCGGCCTCCTCGGCCATGACCCCGGCCAGGGCGGACATCTGCTCGTAGTGGGCGTTCAGCTCCGACAGCCGCTTGCGCACCGCCAGAAGCTGTTCCAGCACCTTCTCCCCCTTGTCCGCCAGGATCTGCTCCTCCAGCGATTCCAGGCAGCTCTCGATGTGCTGCAGGCAGAGGATATCCTCCTCCGACTCCCGCTCCGCCAGCAGCAGGAGCACCCGGTCCGGCCCTGCGTCCGCCGGCAGCCGCCCGTCCACCTTCTCCGGCAGATCACGGAGCTTGCCGGCGCTCTCGATGAGGGTCAGGCTGTCCCGGTCCAGGATGAATCCCAGGGCCAGATGGGGTCCCGGCTGGCCGTGTTTGTCCGGGAAGCGGACCACCCCCTGCACATACCGGGGCAGGACCTCCGCCCGGGAGTAGCGGATGGAACCGAGACTGTGGAGCATCTGCCGGCGGCCCGGCCCGGCCGCGTCCTGGCGGAACTCCTCCGTCGTCAGCACGCGCACGCAGGCCGCCTGTCCCGGCTCCGCCGGGAGCAGGGCGCCGTTTTCGCCGATCCGATACCGAAGCACGCTCACCGCCTCCTTGTCATTTCACCACCACGTTCTCCGGCCCCAGCTGCTCCTGCAGGTCCTGGATCAGGGCCGGGTGGATGAGGCACTTGGCGCCCAGCCGGCGCTTGGTGTCGGCAAAGTACACCACCAGAGGCTCCGTGCCCGGGAACATGGTCAGCAGCAGCTCGATCCGCCGCATATGGGGGTCGCCCCGGGAGGGCAGCCGCACCCAGAGGGTGCGTGCCCCGCTCTGGGCCGACGTGGCCGCCGGCGGGGTGCGCCGGCCGGCATAGCCCCCGTCCCGGGCGGCGTTCTTCACCGCGGCGATGACGCCGTCGTCCATCCCCTCCAGGGGGTAGGCCGCGTCCAGCATCAGCTGGGGGTCCTTCTCGTCCCGGACGGAGATGCGCCCGGCGCAGCATATGGCCGTGCCCTCCTTCAGATAGGCTCCGCCCTGGTCCAATGCCCGCTGGAAGGCCAGCAGCTCCATGGAGCCGGTGTCGTCCTCCAGGGTCACGGTGCACATGAGGGTGTTGTTTTTCGTGGTGCGGGTCCGGGCGGAGGCCACCACCCCCGCCAGGAGCACGTACTGGCCGTCCCGGAACCGCTGAGGCCCCTCCTCCGAGGCGAAGTCGCCCATGATGGCGCCCATGGACGCGGCCCCCAGCTTCTTCACCGTTTCCCGGTAGCCGTGCATGGGGTGGCCGGTGAGATACAGACCGGTGGTCTCCTTCTCCATGGCCATCTTCTCCATGGGGGTGAACTCCTCCACGTCCGGCAGCTCCAGGGTGGACACCGGCTCGTCCTCGTCCATGGAGAACAGGTCGAACTGCCCGGCCAGGTTCTTCCGCCCGGCGGAGTTGACCCCCTCCAGCACCTTGTCCAGCACCTGCAGCAGCGCCTTGCGCTTGTAGCCCATGGAGTCGAAGGCCCCGGCCTGGATCAGGCTCTCCACAGGCCGGCGGTTCAGCTCCCGGCCATACAGCCGCCGGCAGAACTCGTCGAAGGCCACATAGGGGCCGGACTCGGCCCGCTCCGCCATCAGCTGATTCACGAAGCCCCGGCCCACGCCCTTCACGGCGGCCAGGCCGAAGCGGATGTTGCCCCCCGCCACGGTGAAGTCCGCGTCGGACTCGTTCACGTCCGGGGGCAGCAGCTCGATGCCCATGGCCTTGCACTCGGCGATGTACTCCGCCACCTTCCCGGAGCTGTCCAGCACGCTTGTCAGCAGCGCCGCCATGTACTCCTTGGGCCAGTGGCACTTCATCCACGCCGTGCGGTAGGCCACCACGGCGTAGCACACCGCGTGGGCCTTGTTGAAGGCGTAGGAGGCGAAGTCCAATATCTCGTCATAGATGCTGTTGGCCACGGCCTCGCTGACGCCGTTGGCCAGGCACCCGGGGATGCCCCGCTCCGGGTCGCCGTAGACGAAGGCGCGCCGCTCGGCGTCGATGACCGCGTGCTTTTTCTTCGACATGGCCCGGCGGATCATGTCCGCCTGACCCAGGGAGAAGCCCGCCAGGCGCTGGAAGATGCTGATGACCTGCTCCTGGTACACGATGCAGCCGTAGGTCACGTCCAGGATGGGCCGCAGCAGCTCGTGCTTGTAGGTGACCCGCTCCGGGTGGGCGGCGCACTCCAGAAACCGGGGGATGGACTCCATGGGGCCGGGCCGGTACAGGGCGATGACGGCGGTGATGTCCTCGATGGACTTGGGCCGCAGGCCCACGCACACGCCGGTCATGCCAGCGCTCTCCAGCTGGAACACGCCGCTGGTGTGGCCCTCGGTGAGCATTTTGAAGGTCTCCGGGTCGTCCTCGGGGATGCCGTCCAGCCGGAAATCCGGCTGCACCCGCCGGGCCAGGTCCTCCGCGTCCTTCAGCACGGTCAGGTTCCGCAGGCCCAGGAAATCCATTTTGAGCAGGCCCAGCTGCTCCAGGGTCACCATGTCGAACTGGCAGACGATGGAGTCGTCGTTCCGGGCCAGGGGCACGTAATCGGTCAGGGGGCTGGCGGTGATGACCACGCCGGCGGCGTGGGTGGAGGCGTGGCGGGGCATGCCCTCCAGGGCCTTGGCGGTGTCGATCAGGTCGTGGATCTTCTCGTCGGCGTCGTACATCTCCTTCAGGGGCTTGGACAGCCGCAGGGCCTCGTCCAGGGTCATGCCCAGGGAGAAGGGGACGTTTTTGGCCACCGTGTCCGTCTCGCCGTAGCCCACGTTCAGCACCCGGCCCACGTCCCGGATGGCCGCCCGGGCGGCCATGGTGCCGAAGGTGACGATCTGGGCCACGTGGTCGGCGCCGTACTTGCGGGAGACGTAGTCGATCACCTCGCCCCGGCGGCGGACGCAGAAGTCCATGTCGATGTCCGGCATGGTGACCCGCTCGGGGTTCAGAAACCGCTCGAAGAACAGCTTGTACTTGATGGGGTCCACGTCGGTGATGTGCAGGGTGTAGCTGACGATGGACCCGGCGCCGGAGCCGCGCCCCGGCCCCACGGGGATGTCCCGGCCCTTGGCGAAGGCGATGAAGTCCCAGACGATGAGGAAGTAGTCCACGAACCCCATCTGATCGATGACGCCCAGCTCATAGTCCAGCCGGTCGGACAGGTCCTTCCCGTAGCCCGGATACCGCTCCGCCAGGCCCTTGTAGCACAGGCTCTTCAGATAGGCGAAGCTGTCCGTTTCCCCCTCGGGCAGCTGGAACCGGGGCAGGTGATAGTGGCCGAACTCAAAGTCGAACGCGCACATGTCCGCGATCTTCACGGTGTTGTCGTAGGCCTCCGGGAAGTCGGGGAACAGCCGGCGCATCTCCTCCTCGGATTTGAGGTACAACTCCTGGCTCTCGAATTTCATCCGGTCCGGGTCGTCCACGGTCTTGCCGGTCTGGATGCACATGAGCACGTCCTGGATGTGGGCGTCGTCCCGGGTCAGGTAGTGGGCGTCGTTGGTGACGGCCAGGGGGATGCCGGTGTCGTTGTGGATGCGGATCAGCCCCTGGGCGGCCCGGCGCTCGTCGGCGATGCCGTGGTCCTGCAGCTCCAGATAGAAGCTGTCCGGCCCGAACAGGTCCCGCAGCTCCAGCGCCCGGGCCTTGGCGGCCTCGTACTCCCCCCGCACCAGCTTTTGGGGGATGTCCCCGGCCAGGCAGGCCGACAGGCAGATCAGCCCCTCCGCGTGCTGGCGCAGCAGGGGCCAGTCGATCCGGGGGCGGATATAAAAGCCGTTGACGAACCCCTCGCTCACCAGGGCGCAGAGGTTGTGGTAGCCCGTTTCATTTTTGCACAGGAGGATGAGGTGGGAGTAGTTGTTGTCCAGGCCGTATTCCTTGTCCCGCCGGTCCCGGGGGGCCACATAGACCTCGCAGCCGATGATGGGCTTCACGTCCGCCTCCCGGCAGGCCCGGTAGAAGTTCACCACCCCGTACATCACCCCGTGGTCGGTGATGGCCAGGGCATCCTGGCCCATGGCCTTGGCGCGCTTCGCCATCTCCTTGATGCGGCAGGCGCCGTCCAGGAGGCTGTATTCACTGTGAACGTGCAGATGGACGAATGACATGTTCTACTCCTTCAGCTCCCGGCTCAGCTCCACCAGCTTCCGCAGCCGGTGGTTCATGCAGCTCTTCGTCACCGCCGGCCAGGCCAGCTGGGCCAGGTCGGCCAGACTGCAGGAGGGATTGGCGATGCGCAGCAGCGCCGTGTCCTGCAGCGCCTGGGGCAGGCTGTCCAGCCCCGGGCCGGCCTCGATGGCGCGGATGGCGGCCAGCTGCTCCGCCGCCGCGTCGGTGATCTTGTCGGCGTTGGCCATGTCGCAGTTGGTCAGCCGGTTCATGGCGTTGGCCATATGCTTCTCCACCTTGGCCTGCATCACGCCCATGGCGGACAGGGGCGCGCCCAGGGTGGTGAGCAGGTCCTCGATGGCGCCGCTCTTTTTGAAATAGGTGATCCAGTTCCGCCCCCGGACGGCCTCCCGAGGCTCGAAGCCCATCTCCAGCAGCAGCGCCCGGACCTCCCGGCACACGCTCTCGTGGCCGGTGGCCAGCTCCAGGTGATAGCCCCGGGCGGGGTCGGTGACGCTGCCCCCCGCCAGGAACGCCCCCCGCAGGAAGGCCACCCGGTCGCAGTCCGACTCCGTCACCGCCAGATTGATGTGGTGGGCCACCGACCGGTCCGGGTCATAGCCGAAGGCGGAGAAGATGGCCCGGAGCTTGTCCCTGTCGGTGATGAGCAGCGAGCGCTTGCCGCCCTCCGCCGGGGCGGGCAGCTCGTCGAAATCCAGGCCGAAGGCCCGGCGGAACAGCCGGGGCAGCCGGGCGGCGAAGGCGTCGTTGGAGGTCATCACCCGGATCAGCCGTGGGGTGAAGGCGTTGGCGTACAGCAGCACGCCGTAGGCCTCCGCCAGGGCGCAGCACTTCCTGCCGGGGGGTTCCCGGCACAGCTCGGTCTTCACGTCGGATGAAAAGCTCATGGGATCTCCCCCTCGCGCCAAGAGGCCGTTACTCCTTTTCCCGCTCCAGCTCCCGGTGGTGCACGCTCACCGCCGCGTCCCTACCGGCCAGGGCGTCGGCCAGGGCCTGGGCCATGGCCACGCTCCTGTGCTGGCCGCCGGTGCAGCCCACGGCCACGGTCAGCTCCGACCGGTCCGCCTTATACAGGGGCAGCACCAGGTCCAGCAGCTCCAATATCTTCGTCAGCAGGGCCTGGGCGTTCCCGCCCCGGAACACATACTCCGCCACCGGTTTGTCCAGCCCGGTCAGATGCTGCAGCTCCGGCTGATAGAAGGGGTTGGGCAGGCACCGGGCGTCGAACACCAGGTCCGCCTCCGGGGGAAGCCCCTGGTGGTAGCCGAAGCTTATCACGTTCACGGTGAAGCGCTGCTCCTGCCGCTGCAGGCACTGGCATATCCTGGCCCGCAGCTTGTTCAGCGGCGCGGCGTCGGTGCGGATGATGAAATCCGCCCGGTCCCGCAGGGGGGTCAGGAAAGACCGCTCCCGCTCGATGGCCTGGCGGATGCCCTCCCCGGGCCTGCTCAGGGGATGGGGCCGGCGGGATTCCTTGTACCGGCGCAGGAGGGTGGCGGTGTCTGCCTCCAGATAGAGGATGCGCACCGCGCAGTCCAGCCCGTCCAGCTCCGCCATCGCGGCGGTCAGCTCCTGGGCATTCTCCACGCTGCGCACGTCCATGCCCAGGGCCACCCGCTCGAACCGGCCCTTCCCGGACTGGCACAGGGCGGCGAACCGGCCCAGCAGGGCCGGCGGCAGGTTGTCCACGCAGTAGTACCCCAGGTCCTCGCAGATGTCCGCGGCCCGGGACTTGCCCGCCCCGGACAGACCGGTGATGATGAGGATCTCCATGTCGGTCACCTTCCCAATATCAGCACTTCCGGCTCCAGCGCGACGCCGGAGCGAGCCAGGACCGTTTGCTGTATGTGCTCCATCAGTCGCAGCACGTCCGCCGCGGTGGCGGAGCCGGTGTTCACCACGAACCCGGCGTGCTTTTCCGACACCTGCGCCCCGCCGATGCGATAGCCCTTCAGCCCCGCCTGTTCGATGAGGGCGGCGGCATAGCCCTCCGCCGGACGCTTAAAGGTGCTGCCCGCCGAGGGCATATCCAGCGGCTGGCTGGCCCGGCGCCGCTCAGAAAGCTGGCGCATCCGCTCCCGGATCTCTTCCGGGTCCCCGGGGACCAGGGAGAACACCGTCCGCAGGATCACCGCCCGGCTGCCGGAAAAGACGCTGTGACGGTAGGAAAAACCGTGCTCCGGCCCGGTGACGGTCCGGCGGACCAGGCCGTCGTCCAGATACTCCGTGCGCCGGACCACATCCTTCAGCTCCCCGCCGTAGGCGCCGGCGTTCATCACCACGCCGCCGCCCACGCTGCCGGGGATGCCGTGGGCAAATTCCAGCCCGGTCAGGCCTGCCCGCGCCGCGGCCACTGCCGCCGCCGCCAGGGTGGCGCCGCAGTCCGCTGTGATCTCATGGCCCTCCGCCCGGACCTGTCCCGCCCCGGGGCAGGCGGCCACCACGAACCGGTCCAGCGGCCCGTCCGGGGGCAGGATGTTGGTGCCCTTGCCGATGACGAGCGGCTCCGTCCCCGCCCGACGCAGCAGGGCGCACAGCCGCTCCAGCTCCTCCGCCGAGCCGGGCAGGGCCATGACGGCCGCCGGCCCGCCGATGCGGAACGAGCAGTGCTCCCGCATGGGCTCGTCCTGCCGCAGCTCCAGATCGGGAAGGGCCCTTCGTATATCACGGATGAGATTCGTATAGTCCATATAGCCTCGCTTAAGTTCGCGCCCGCAGGCGCGAATAAAGAGCAAGCTCCTTTCAAACGACTAAAATTCCAGGCCCTTGTCCACGCTCTCGTCCACCTGGCGCACCAGGTCCTCGGCGGCGTTGTAGCCCGTCTTTTTCTGCCGGTTGGTCAGGGCGGCCAGCTCCAGGATGACGGCCAGGTTCCGGCCGGGCCGCACCGGGATGGTCACCAGGGGGATGCTCACGCCCAGATACTCCGTGGTCTTGGTGTCCAGGCCCAGGCGGTCATAGTGCTTGCTGTCGTCCCACAGCTCCATCTCCACCGCCAGATCGATCTGACAGGAGGGCTTGACCGCGCCGATGCCGAACACGCTGGGCACGTTTATCACGCCGATGCCCCGCAGCTCCATGAAGTGGCGGATCAGCGACGGACTGCGCCCCTCCAGGTGGAAGTTGGACGTGCGCAGGATCTCCACCGCGTCGTCGGCGATGAGCCGGTGGCCCTGCTTGAGCAGGCCCAGGGCGGTCTCGGACTTGCCCACGCCGCTGTCGCCCACGATGAGCATGCCCTCGCCGTAGACCTCCATCAGCACCCCGTGGATGGTCTCCCGGGGGGCCAGGTGGTAGCGCAGGGAGTAGATGAGCCGTGCGGAGAACTCGGAGGTGTCGATATTGGTGGTGAGCAGACTCACGCCGTACTTCTGCGCCATCTCCAGGCACTCCGGCAGCACCTGCTCGGCGTGGGCCACGATGACCGCGGGCGGCCGCCCGGCCATCACCGCCTCGAACCCGGCCAGGCGTTTGGACCGGTCCAGCTCCTCCATCATGGCGGTCTCGCTCCGGCCTATGAGCTGGATGCGGGAGGCGTCGAAGTGCTCCAGATAGCCCATCAGCTGGATGCCGGGGCGGTTGATGTCCACAGAGCCGACGCGGATGGTGGAGAAATCCGGCGCGGCGTAGACCACCTTCAGATCATGTTCCCTGGCAAGCTCCGCCAGGGCCACAGTATATTTTTTGCCCATGGGGATACCCCGTTTCTGTCGTGATACGCGTTTGATCGATCCTCATTTTAATACATATCTATGTGGTTTCGCAATCGATATCCCGCATTTTTTCAAGTTTTTCCCGGATTTGAAAAAAACTCTTGCATTTTGTCTGCCGGTCTGGTATTATATTGAGGCTGTCCGCCGGACAGCAGGAAGGAGCTGATTACGATGGCAAAATGTGAGGTTTGCGGAAAAGGCGTGACTTTCGGCATCAAGGTCAGCCACTCCCACCGGCGTTCCAACCGTATGTGGAAGCCCAACGTAAAGCGCGTGAAGGCGATCGTGGATGGGAAGCCCCAGCACGTGTACGTGTGCACCCGCTGCCTGCGCAGCGGCAAGGTCCAGCGCGCGGTGTGATTTTTCCGAAAGACCAGAGCCCGGAGCGAAAGCTCCGGGCTTTTGCTGTTTTTTCCCGTCTTACCGGCGGAAGAAATCCTCCAGATCCTCCTCGTCCACGTCCCCCAGCAGGGCGAAGGAATACTTCGCGCCGGCGGTGCGCAGCGTGATGGAGCCGCTGTTTTTCCAGGGCAGATTGGGCACCGGGAAGGGGTCCAGCTCGTAGTCCGTCAGATCGGTCTTGGCGATCCAGATGTCCTGCTTGGTGGCGTAGTCGTGGTCCACGTCGGCGGGGTACCAGCTGGGACCCATCGTGTCCCCGTGGGCGCCGGGGGTGGCCACCGCCTGGAACTGGATGGCATACCAGCTGCGTGTTTCAAAGCACAGATACAGCCGGCTGCGGGTGTCCATCAGCCGCAGGAAGGGGAACTCATACTCGTCCTCTTCGTCCTCGTCATCCTCGTCATCCTCGTCATCCTCGTCGTCCTCGGCCTCGTCCGCGTCCTCGCCGGCAGGCTCCTCTTTCGCCTCCGGCGCGGCCTGGGCAGCCGGCTGGGGCGCGGGAGCGGCGGCGTCCGCCGCCTTCTTCTCGGCGGCCTGCTTCACCGCCTTGCGCACCCGGCTGGCGATGGTGAGGACCATGACCGTGGCGGCGGCGCCCAGAACGGACATGACCGTGGCTGCGCCCCGGCCCAGCAGCTCAGGCCCTGCCCGGCCCACCCACACCGTCAGGCCGGCCAGCACAGCCGCCAGGACTAGGGGCAGGGGACCGGTCCAGAACCGGAGGGTCCCGTTTTGCTCGGTGTTTTTATTCTTCTCGTTCATTTCGTACCACCCTGACCTTTTCCACCCGTTTGTCGTCCGCCTCCAGGACGGTTATCTCCAGATCCTCATAGCGCACCACGCAGGCCGGCGGGACATAGCCCTCGTTCAGCTCCATGACCCAGCCGCCCACGGTTTCGCTTTCGAAGTCGAAGCTGTCCTCGTCCAGGCCCACCAGCTCCAGGAAGTCCCCGATGGGCAGATCGCCGTCCAGCTCCCAGCTGTCCTCGGCGGTCTGGACGATGTCCTGCTCCACCTCGTCCGTTTCGTCCCAGATGTCGCCCACCAGGTACTCCAGCACGTCCTCCATGGATATGACGCCGGCGGTGCCGCCGTACTCGTCGGTGACGATGGCCAGGTGGGTCTGCCGCTGGCGGAGCATCTCCAGCACCGCGGGCAGCTTCACCGTCTTATACACCCAGCACGGCTCGGTGAGCAGGGAGCGCAGGTCGATCTCGCCGCCCTCCAGCAGCGCCCGGTAAAGGGTGTTCAGATGGAGCACGCCGATGATGTTGTCCGTGTCGTTTTCATATACCGGCAGCCGGGAGTAGGGGATGTCCTCCACCTGGCGGAGGATCTCCTCCAAGCTGTCGTCCACGTCCAGGGCCATCATGTCCACCCGGGAGGTCATGGCCTGGCTGGCGGATATCTCGCCGAAGTCCAGCGCGGCCTGGAGCAGCTCGCCCCGGTCGTCGTCCAGCACGTCCTCGTCCTGGGCGGTCTCGATGATGGACTGCAGCTCCTCCACCGCCGCCTCCTGCTCGTCCTCGGGCGACTCGCCCCGCAGGGGCTTGGTCAGCAGCCTGTTCAGGCTCACCGCGCACCACACCAGCGGCGAGAGCACCACGGTCAGAAACCGGAGGATGCCGGCCACCGCCAGGGTCAGGCGGGTGGCGTTTTTCTTGGCCAGGATCTTGGGCATGGTCTCGCCGAAGATTATCACCAGCACCGTCACGATCACGGTGGCCGCCGTGGAGCACAGCCCGTCCGCCAGGCCTGCCCGGGCGGCGATGGTGATGGCGATGACGGAGCTGATGGAGCTGGACGCCACGTTCACCAGGTTGTTGCCGATGAGGATGGCCCCCAGGGCGCTGTCGAAGCTGTCCAGCAGCTCCAGGGCCGTCTTGGCGGAGCGGCTGCCGTCGTCGGCGGCGCTCTCCAGGCGCAGGCGGTTGGCCGAGGACAGGGCCATCTCCGAGGCGGAGAAGAACGCCGACAGGGCCAGACACACCAGCAGGGCCAGCACATATGCCGTCATTTCGCGCCGCCCCCTTCCTCTTCGGTCTGGGGCAGCCGCCGCACGGTCAGCTTGCGGATGCGGTGCTGGCGCACGTCGGAGACGGTAAACTCCAGGTCGTGGTAGACGAAGGTGTCCCGCTGGGCGGGCATGAGGTCGAAGTGCTCCAGGGTCCACTCGGCCAGGGGCTTGTGCAGCAGCTCCTCGTTGTCCTCCGGGTCCTCCCAGTCCAGCCGCTCGAACAGCTCATCCACATCCAGCCGGCCGTCGGCCTCGTACCGGCCGCCGCCGATGGGGCGGAAATACTCCTCCACCTCGTCCTCCTCGTCCCAGATCTCGCCCACCAGCTCCTCCACTATGTCCTCCACCGTCACGATGCCCAGGGTGCCGCCCCAGGGGTCGGTGACGATGGCCATGTTCACCCGGTTGCGGCTCAGCTCCGGCAGCAGGTCGTCCACATTGGTGGTGGACGGCACGAAGTACGCCACGTCCAGCAGCGACCGCAGGTCCACGTTGTCGCCCTGGGCCAGCCACGCCTTGATGTACTTGCGGATCTGGAGGATGCCGATGATGTTGTCGGTGTCGTTTTCATACACCGGCAGGCGGGTGTGCCGCTGGGAGCGGATGAAGTCGATGATGCGCTGGCCCGGCCAGGACACGTCGATGGCGGCCATGTCCACCCGGGCGGTGAGCACGTGCTCCACGGTGATGTCGGCGAACTCCAGCGCCGACTGGACCAGGTCGCCCTGATCCTCGTCCAGGCTGCCTGCGTCGGTCATGTCCTCGATCAGGTCGTACAGCTCGTCCTCCGTCACGGACACCTCGCCCTCCCCCTTGGACAGCTTGGCGGCGGCCTGGCCTATGGCGGTGAGCAGGGCCGACAGGGGTGCGAAAAAGCGCATAAAAAAGCACAGCGAACCGGCGGTGCCAAGACTGAACCGCTCGCTGTATTTTTTCGCGATGGATTTGGGGAGCATCTCCCCGAAAAAGAACAGCACCAGCGTGGTGGCAATGGTGCCCCACACCACATATCGCACGCCCCAGTGGCGGGTGACGAACACCGTCACCACGGCCGCCGCCGCCAGATGGGCGATATTGGTGCCGATGAGGATCGTTGTGATGGCCCGGTCAAAGTTGTCCAGCACGTACATGGCCTTTTTGGCCTGACGGTCGCCTTTTTCCTGGCGTACCTTGACGCGGCTGCGGGACACGGAGGCGAACGCCGTCTCCGCGAAGGCGAAATACATGGCAAAGCCCACCAGGGCGAGAAGGAAAAGGACAGATAGCCAACTACTGCCATCTCCCATGGAGAATGACCACCTCTTGCTTTCTCGATTAAAATCAATAAGGTATTATAGCATAAGATAGGTTTTTCGTCAACAGAGCGGGCCGGTTTCCCGCCCGGGACAGGAAAAACGGCGGCCGGAGGGCCGCCGTGATCGTTTGTAAATGTCTGCCGGGTCAGCTCTCCCGCCGGTGCCAGCGCTTCATGCAGAAGAAGGTCTCCGCGCTGATGTAGTGCTCCACCCGGCAGGCGTCGGCATAGGCGGTGTCCCGGCTGACGCCCAGGTCCATGAATATCTCCGCGATCACCTCGTGGCGCTCCAGTACCCGCTCGGCGATGGCCATGCCCTTGTCGGTGAGGGCCAGATGCCGGCCACTGTCCACGGTCAGATACCCCTCCGCCTGGAGCTGGCGCACCGCTTGGCTCACCGTGGGCCGGGAAAAGCCCAGCTGGCGGCACAGGTCCGCCGCCCGGACGGTATCCTGCCGCCGGGAGATCATCAGCACCGCTTCCAGATAGTTTTCCGCCGATTCTTGGATCTTCACGCCGCGCCTCCTGTTCGGTATGCCTTACTTATTCAGTATACCATGTCGCGCGGTTCCGGCGCGAGCCGGGAGCGCGACCGGTATCATGAAAGGTATAATAGCCACTTTGTGGCTATTATACCATATCCTGTCAAGGCGCAGGCGCCGGCCCCTCCGGGAAGGCCACGGTCACGGTGAGCCGGCCCTCCTCCAGCCGGGCGGTCACGGACCCGCCCATCTGCTCGGCCAGGGTCCTGGCGATGGCCAGGCCCAGCCCTGTGGAGCTGCGGGCGGCCTCCACGGAGAAGAACCGGTCGAACAGCCGCCCCACCTGCACCGGGTCCAGGGCCGCCGCGGCATTGGAAAAGGCGGCCTGCCCGTCCTCGGACAGCGCCACGGTCAGGTCCCCGTCGGAGTATTTCAGCGCATTGGAGAACAGATTGGAGAACACCCGGTTCAGCGCCGCCCGGTTCAGCCGCCGCACCACCCGCCGCTCCGGCATGAGGATGACCGGCTCGATGCCCCGGCCTGTGAGGGCGGCGTAAAATCCCGCGACGCACTCCTCCAGCGCGGCGTTCATGTCCACCGGCTCCAGGGTCATGTCCCGGTCGGTGGACAGCACCACCGAGTAGCGGAACAGCTCCTCTGTCAGCGCCTTCATGGCCTCGGTGCGCTCGCCGATGCGCTCTAAGTACCGGGCCGCGGCATCGCTCTTGTCCTCCCGCTCCAGCAGCTCCAGATACCCGCATATGGCGGTCAGAGGCGTGCGCAGGTCGTGGGAAACGTTGGTGATGGCGTCCTTCAGCTCCTGGTCCCCCTGCCTGTACCGCAGCCGCTGCTCCCGCAGGGTCCGCAGCTGGCGGTTCAGCTCCGCCGCCAGCCGGCGCATCTGGCCGTCGGACACGGACAGGGAGATCAGGGTATTGGTGTCCTCCGAGAGCTTTTCGGAGAGCTCCCGGAGGATCTGCCGGGCGCCCCGGCGCATGGCAAGGACCTTCATCCCCAGCGCCAGGGTGGTCACGGCCAGTATGGCGCAGGCCAGATACGCCATGGAAACACCGCCTTTTTTTACCGGATGTCTTTTCTCTTGAACAGGGCCAGACCCAATGCCGTGGTCAGCGCGATCTCCCCCAGGGACCACAGGGGCACGTCCCAGGCCATGGGCACGCCCGTGTCCTTGTCCAGCGCCTGCAGGGCCTGCACCACGGGCAGCAGCCGGCCCGCGAAGGCCAGCATCGCCGGCGGCTTGCCGGGCGGTACGTACACCCACTCCGCCAGGCCCAGCCGCAGCAGCTCGTCTGCGTCATAGTTCCGGACCACGCTGTTCAGCGCGTCCTCGTCGATCTGCAGCATATAGGAGCTGCCGTAGGAGGCGATCTCGCTCCACACCAGCGCCCCCAGCAGGATGCCGCCCAGCACCAGGAACACCAGCGCCAGGGCTAGCACCGCCCGCCGGTGCACCAGCATGCACAGTGCCGCCAGCACCGCCGCCACTGCCGCCGAGGACAGCATCACCGCCGCGGCGGCCAGCGCCGCCTCGCCGGGGGTGTAATGGCCGTACGTGTTGTGCCGGGCGGTGAGGATGATCCGGGGGCTGGACAGGGCCAGGAACAGCCACATCACCAGGATGGACGCCGCCAGCACGGACATGTATATCTCTGTCCGGCTGCGGCCTGCGGCCAGCTTGTTGCGGATGGTCCCGTCGGCGTACTCCGCGCCGAAAAAGAGGCTGAACACCACCGCGCAGCACGCCGGCGGGAGGATAGCCAGCCAGGCGTTCTGGATGAACTCCAGGCACAGGCCCGCGCCCGCCGCGACCGCCGCCGCCAGCCAGAACACCGGCGCGCGCCGCAGCCGGGCGAAGTGGGCGTGGATAAGGTTCGTCATGGCCGCCTCCTATCGGATGTCTTTCCGCCGGAACAGGACAAGGCCCAGCACGGTGGTGAGGACGGCCAGGCCCGCGGAATACAGGAGCATCCGGGGCGTGGCGTCCAGCACCATGTACCGGTAGGCCTGGCAGCAGGGCAGGGCGTCGTAGAGAAACGCCGTGATGGCGTCCGCCTGGCCCGGCTCATGGAACACCCACTGCTGCTCGCCGTTTCCGTCGAGCACCATCTGCATCCCGCCGCTGACGGCGGTCTCGTAAGCGTCCTGGACCTGCATGGCGGCGGCGAACATGGCCACCATCAGCAAAATGAGCACCACTGCCAGCACAGACCGCCGATGCACCAGCATACAGAGCATCACGCACACCGAGCAGTACGCCGCCGCGAGCAGCACCGTCCCCGCCAGGCACAGCGCCAGCCTGGATGGCTCCGGGGCGGGAAAATTGCGCAGCATCCAGCCCAGCCGGGGCAGCCAGGCCAGCAAATTGACAGCATACAGTGCCAGCGCCGACAGAATGCCCACCGCGAGGGTCGCCAGATAAATGAATGCCCGCCCGTGGCCCGCGATGAGCTTGTTGCGGATGGTCCCGTCGGCGTATTCCGTGCCGAAAAAGAGGCTGAACACCACCGCCAGGATGATGCCCATCAGCAGACCGGGACCGAATAGGGGCTGGCCCCACAGGCCGGCGGATACGACGCCGGACTGAAAGTCGCCGATGGCGCTGTTGCAAAGGCCCAGGCCGTAGGGGAGCATCGCCAGAAGGGCCGCCCAGTACAGGGGGCTTTTCCGCAGCCGCGCCAGGTGGGAGCGGATCAGACTTGCCATGCCGCCGCCCCCTTATTTCAGGTCCTTCCGGCGGAAGGCGGCCAGCCCCACGCCGGTGGACGCGGCCAAAATGAGCAGGGAGTAAAGGCACATGGCCGCCGGGTGGACGTAGGAGTCGAAGTTATATTCCAGCGCCTGGCCCGTGGGAAGAAAGTCCGCGATGAACTGGTATATCTCCCGCTTCGTGCCGGTGAGGAAGCGGGGATTTTCCATGTTCGACGTGTCCACCAGCTCGCCGTTCACGGTCATCATCATGCCCTGGTAAAATTCCGGCTCATCCAGCCGGCCCTCCACGGTGGAGCTGAAGACGACCCCGCCGATCACCGCCAGCAGCAGCACCACCGCCAGCAGCGCCTTTCGGGAGATGAGCATGCTCCCCAGGGTGCACAGCGCGCACAGCGCCGCCGCCATGAGAAGCTCCCCGATAACGATCAGGGCCAGCATCCCGGGCGTCATGCCAAGCCCCTCCGTGACGAAGGGGCCGGCGATGAGAACCGGCACAGAATAGGCCCCGAGCATCAGAAAGCAGGCGGCCAGGCTCAGGATGAGGCTGGTCAGATACACCGCCGGGCGGCTCTTGCCGGCGATGAGCTTGTTGCGGATGGTGCTGTGGTCGTGCTCCGTGCCCAGGAACATGGCGCAGAACACCGGCGGCAGGAACACGGTGAAGAGGCAGTGGTAGCGGCACAGATCGCCCATAAAGTAGACGATCCCCTCCCGGGAACCGGCATAGGCTCTTTGGCAGACCAGACCGCCGCAGCAGGCCATGAACACCACGCCCAGCCAGAACACCGGCGCCCGCCACAGCCGGGCGAAGCCCGCCCGCAGAAGGTCAGTCATTCCGGCCACCTCCCACCAGGGAGACGAAGTAGCTCTCCAGGGACTCGTCCCGCTCCTGCATGTCCGTCAGCTCGCAGCCCTCCGCCGCCAAAGCCGCCGTCAGCCGGGAGACGGGGATCTTTTGATACACGTCCGCGGTGGCGTCGTCCAGGATCTTGTACTCCGCGCCCATGCCGTCCAGCACCCGGGCCAGGGCGGCGGTGTCCGTCACGGTCAGGCGCACGCACTTGCGGCAGGCCGCCTCCAGCTCCTCGGCGGATATCTCCTTCACCATGTGCCCGCCGTCGATGAACCCGTAGTGGGTGGCCAGGCGGGACAGTTCATCCAGGATGTGGCTGGAGATGAGCACGGTGATCTGCCTCTCCCGGTTCAGGCGCAGTATCAGCTCCCGGATCTCGATGATGCCCTGGGGGTCCAGGCCGTTCACCGGCTCGTCCAGCACCAGGAAATCCGGGTCCCCGGCCAGGGCCACGGCGATGCCCAGCCGCTGCTTCATGCCCAGGGAGAAGTGCCGGGCCTTCTTTTTGCCGGCGTTCTCCAGCCCCACCAGCGCCAGCAGCTCGCCTATGCCCTCGAAGGAGGGCAGGCCCAGCACCCGGTACTGCTGCTTCAGATTGTCCTCGGCGGACATGTCCAGATAGATGGACGGGGTCTCCACCACCGCCCCCATGCGCCGGCGGGAGCGGTCGATGTCCCGGTCGGTGTGCTTGCGGCCATAGAGCACGTACAGCCCGTCGCTGGGCGCCTGCAGGCCGCATATCAGCCGGATCAGGGTGGTCTTGCCCGCGCCGTTGCGGCCCACCAGGCCGTAGATGGCGCCCCGGGGCACGCTCATGGTCAGCCCGTCCAGGGCCGTGAAGCGGCGGTAGCGCTTGGTCAGCCCCACCGTCTGTAAGACGTATTCCATAGGTCTTGCCCTCCTTTATGGTCCCAGCATAGACCGGGACGGTAAAGAAAGCGGTAAAGAGCGGCTAAAGATTTTGCTCCTCCGGGACCCGCAGCCGGAACCCGATGCCCCAGACGGCCTCGATGTAATCGTTCCCGTCCAGCTCCCGCAGCTTTTTGCGCAGGTTGCTCACGTGCATCTTCAGACTGCTCTCCGTGCAGTCCGGGGTGTCCAGGCTGATCCGGTCCAGGATGGTGGACTTGGTGATGACCTGGCCGGGGTTGAGCATCAGCAGCTTCAGTATGGCGCACTCGGTGCGTGTCAGATGGGCCTGGACCCCGTCCACGGCGGCCACCCGGGTGTCCGTGTCCAGCTCCAGCGCCCCGCAGGTGAGCCGGGCCGCGTCCGGGGCGGGGGCCTGGCGCAGGCGCACGGCGATGCGGGCTAAAAGCTCCCGTATCTCGAAGGGCTTGGTCACGTAATCCACCGCCCCGCCCAGCAGCAGGTCCACCTTGTCCTGGACGTCCACCTTGGCGGACACCACGATCACCGGTATGCCCTTGATCCGGGGCAGCAGCTCCTCCCCGGACAGGCCCGGCAGCATCAGGTCCAGCAGCACCAGGTCCGGCCTGGCCTGGGGCAGCACCAGCAGCGCCTCCGTGCCGGAGTATGCCCGGCTGACCCGGTAGCCCTCCCGGGTCAGGGCCTCGGAGAGCATGTCCCCGATGGGCTGGTCGTCGTCGATGATGAGGATGTGTTTCATGGAAAGTCCCCCTTTGCCGGGTCTATAGTATACCAAAAGGGCGCGTTTTGCAACGCGCCCTTCCAATTTGAAAGCCTCCCCTGTGTAAGGGGAGGTGGCGCCTCACGGGGTCCCCAAAAGGCACGCTTGCCTTTTGGGGAGAGGAGGAGCCGCGAGCCATTCGAGCCATGCCGCTGGCGGCATGGAGAGACCTGGCTGCGCGTGCTCCGACGAGGCGGAGGGGTTGTTACAATCCCTCAGTCACCGCCTGGCGGCGGCGACAGCTCCCTTTACACAAGGGAGCCTTCCATGCAGAGGCCCCCTTGCAAGGGGCCATTTTTATTACGCGCCCGCCACCTGGACGCCCTCGATCCGCACGGCCAGGGGGCCGTCGTAGACGGCGCTGCGGTACCGCTCCGCGGAGAAGGTCATGCGGTCATGGCAGTCCAGGATGCTGCCGCTGACGGACCCGCCGGTCACCGGGGTGACCGTGCCATTTTCATACAGGAAGCCCAGCCGCAGCTCCCCGCCGAAGTGACCGGACAGGGGGTCCATCTGAAAGTCGGAGAAGCTCACCGCGTGCAGGCACGGCTCCGCCAGCAGCTGTGACCTGGGCACCGTGCCTGCGGGCATGGCCACGGCCCGGTACTCGCCGGTGGGCGCCACCCCCAGGTAGTGGGCGAAGCGCGGCCCGCCGTGGATAGCCCGCAGTACACCGTTATCCAGCAGGGGCAGGTCGGCCATGGGCGCGCCGAAGCCGGTATAAGGCTCTGTGGCCGCCAGGGTCATGGTCAGGCCGCCTTTGGCGTCCGGGCCGTGCACGTTCTCCCCCAGGCGGAAGGGGGAGTATTTCTGGTAGATCATGCCGGCGCCGGAGCGGCCCACATAGTAGCCCATGAGCGTGCGCATCTGCTCCCGGTCCAGCACCAGGGAATATGTCCCGGTCCTGGGGGCGGCAGCCGCCTGTGCCCGTGCCCTGGTCAGGGCCAGGGCGTGGGCCGCGTCGGCGGTCAGCGCGTCGGTTTCCGGGTCGCGGTAGTTGAATTGGTGGTACGTTTCCACGTCCACCGGCGCGGGGCACTGGCAGACGTACTCGCCCCACACGTCGTACTGCTCCCAGGATACGTCCGCGCCCTGGGAGGTGACCACGTGGGTGGTGCGCCGGCGCATGAATAGCTCCGCGGAGTTGAGGAACACGTCGTCGGCGGTGTCCGCGGCGAACAGGGCCGCCGTCATGGCCTTCATGCTCTCGGCCAGGGGCTTTCCCGCGAAGCCGCCCTTGTCCGCCTTCGCCGGCTCCTTCACCCCAGCGGGCAGGGGATACCAGGGATTGGCCGCGAACTGGGCGGCGTACCAAGCCCGCTCCAGCACGGAGCGGATCTCCGCCTCCCCCATGCCGGGGCGGACCGTGGCCTCCGCCTCGCCCAGCATCTTCGCCCCGTCCTTCTCAAAGGGCCGGAACACCCGCACCGAGGTGACGGCGGTGTCCGCCCGGCGGGTCAGGTCCAGGGCCTTCTTCACATAGAAGGTCTCCAAAGAGTCGGTGTGCTTTTCCGTGATGACATATTGCTCCGCGCCCAGCGCATCCAGGGCGGAAAGGATCTTTTCCATGTGTGCGCCTCCTTAACCCAGCCGGATGGTGGCCTTGATGTACGGCCCGCCGTCGGACACCTTCACCCACTCCTTGTGGCCCTTGCCGCAGTAGCCGGTGCCGCTCAGCTGGGCGCCGTCCGACATGGCGGTGATGGACTTCAGCAGGTCCGGCACGTAGCCGGTGAGCACCACCGGCGAGAAGATGCGCCCGGTCAGCTTGCCGTCCTTGATCTCCCGGGCGATGTCCACCATGCACTGGATGCCCCAGTTTTTGGGGTCCTCCATGCCGCTGGACGGACACTCCAGGTACATGCCGTACTTCACCGAGGCGATCATGTCCTCCAGCTTATCCTGCCCCGGCTCGAACCAGGTGTTGGTCATGCGGGTATAGGCCTTGCGGGCGAAGCTCTCCCGCCGGCCGTTGCCGGTGGGTTCCGTGCCCAGGGTCAGGGCGGACTGCAGGTCGCTGATGCCGGTCTTGAGCACGCCTTTGTCGATGACGACGGTGTCGTGGGCCGGGGTGCCCTCGTCGTCGAAGAAATAGGTGGCGGTCTGCTCTGCGGAGCAGGCCCCGTCATGCATGGTCACCAAGGGGGAGGCCACATACTTGCCGATGAACTGGGGCGCCTGGGCCCGGTCCTTGACGAACATGTCCATCTCCACCCCGTGGCCGAAGGCCTCGTGGACGATCATGCCGGTGGTCTCCGGGTCGCAGATGCACTCATAGGTGCCCGGGATCATGCTCTCGCTGTGGGTCAGCTCCAGGGCCGTGCGCACGCAGGGGGCCACGTTGGCCTCCATCCGCTCCATCAGCTCCATGCCGCCCAGGCCGGAGCAGGGCAGATATGCCTGCTTCACCTCCTGATCCTTCCTGGCGGCGGCGGTCACCCCGCCGGTGACGAACATCACGCTCTGGGTCATGTCCTTGTCCCGGGACAGGAACAGCTTGGTGTACCGCTGCCAGCTCATCCAGGCGATGAAGTCCAGCACTGCCTCGTCCATGGCCAGGCCCCTGTCCCGCAGGGCGGCCAGCCGGTCCAATATCTCCCCGTCGCCCAGACTGGCCGGGTCGATGTCATAGTCCGTGGCGCCGGAAAAGACGGTGGGTTCCTCCGCCGGGGGCGCGTAGGCGCGGCCTTCCAGCCCCGCCGGGCGCAGGTCCGCCGCCAGAAGGGCGCGCACCGCGTCCACCACGGCGGGGATGGTCTCCGCCGTCAGGTCGCTGAAGGAATACTCCGCGTAGCGGCCCTTGTCCAGGGCCTTCACCACGAAGCCCCGGGCGGTGTCGCCCTCGTCCACGCTCACGCTGTGGCGGCTGACCCGGTAATATTTTCCTGTGGTATCCTCCGCCAGCACGGAGGCGTAATCGAACGCCCCGCACAGCGCGTCCCGCAGACGCAGCAGCAGGGGGCGTTTTTCCACGATGAATGCGCTTGGCTGTACTTTCAACTGATAACTCCTTTCCGCTTTGGCCCCCTTTGCACAAGGGGGCCTTCGATATGGTGCAGCGGCTCCCGGTCGGGGGAGCCGCTGGTGTGTTCAGACCTTCCAGATGTTCTTCGCGTACTCGCCCACGGCCCGGTCCGCGGCGAACACCCCGGACTCGGCGATGTTCACCAGGCTCACCCGCGCCGAGGCGATGGGGTCGGCCATGAGCTTATACAGCTCGTCGTGGGCACGGCGGTAGTCGGCGAAGTCCGCCAGCAGCATGTACTGGTCGCCGCCGTAGAGCAGGCTGCTCACCAGGTCGGAGTAGCTCTTGCCGTCGGCGAAGCCGCTGCTGAACCGGTCCAGCACCGCCTTGGCCACCGGGTCGGAGTCGTAATACTTCTGGGGCTGATAGGTGGGCCGCAGGGCCTCCACCTCCGCGGCCTTCAGGCCGAACAGGAACATGTGCTCCGCGCCCAGCCGCTGGTACATCTCCACGTTGGCCCCATCCAGGGTGCCGATGGTGATGGCGCCGTTCATCATCAGCTTCATGTTGCCGGTGCCGCTGGCCTCCTTGCCCGCGGTGGAGATCTGCTCGGACACCTGGGCGGCGGGCATCAGCTTCTCGGCCAGGG
This sequence comes from uncultured Oscillospiraceae bacterium, assembly GCA_947627735.1. Classification (GTDB taxonomy): domain Bacteria; phylum Bacillota; class Clostridia; order Oscillospirales; family Oscillospiraceae; genus CAJOIG01. The sequence goes on from CANQXG010000008.1 coordinate 71,990, forward strand.
ACACCCGGTAGTTGGCGGCGAAGTGGACCTGCAGCTTCCCCTTGCAGGCCGGGTCGGCGTTCACGTCCGCGGCCAGGGAGTTGATAAGCTCGATGATCCGCTTGGCGACGACATAGCTGCCCGCGGCCTTGGCGGCGAACACGAACGTGCGGGGCACGAAGTCCTGGTTCGGGTCGTCCCGCAGCCGCTGCTGCAGACTGGTGATGAGCATGGCCGCCAGCAGCTGGCGCTTGTACTCATGCAGCCGCTTCACCTGCACGTCCAGCACGGCCCCTGGGTCCAGGACGCTGTCCTGCTGCTTTTTCAGCCAGGTGGCGAACCGGTCCTTGTTGCGGGCCTTGATGACGTTCAGCATGCCCAGCACGGTCTCGTCGTTTTCATACTGGCGCAGCCGGCCCAGCTCCTCCGGCTTGGTGAGGAAGCCGTCGCCGATCAGGTCCTGGATCAGGCCGGACAGGTCGGGGTTGATCTGGTCCAGCCAGCGCCGGTGGTCGATGCCGTTGGTGACGAAGGTGTACCGGTCCGGCCGGATGGCGCAGATATCCTTGAACAGGCGGGTCTTCAATATCTCCCCGTGGAGGGCGGACACGCCGTTGATCTTGTAGCACACCGCCTGGCACAGGTTGGCCATGTGCACCTGGCCGCCGGAGAGGATGAGGCTGTACTCCACCTTCTTCTGGTCGCCGGGGAACCACTGGTTGAGCATCTTCGTCCAGCGGATGTTCAGCTCCCGGATGATCTGCCAGACCCGGGGCATCAGGGACTCGACCAGCCCCTGGGGCCACTTCTCCAGGGCCTCGGACAGCACGGTGTGGTTGGTGTAGGCCACCGTCCGGCACACGCAGTCGAACGCCTCGTCCCAGCCCAGGCCGTCCTCGTCCATGAAGATGCGCATCAGCTCCGGGATGATGAGGGTGGGGTGGGTGTCGTTGATCTGGATGACGTGGTGGTCCGGGAACGTGCGCACGTCCCCCCAGTCCCGCCGGTGCTTGCGCACCAGGTCCTGGGCGGTGGCGGAGACGAAGAAGTACTGCTGCTTCAGGCGCAGCTCCTTGCCCTGCATGTGGTCGTCGGCGGGATAGAGGACCTTGGTGATGACCTCGCTCATGGTCCGCTTCTCCATGGCCTCCAGATACTTGCCGCCGGAGAACAGGTACATGTCCAGATCCTGGTTGCTCCGGGCCTCCCACAGCCGCAGGGTGTTCACCCGCCGGCCCTTATAGCCGGCGATGAGCATATCCCGGGGCACGGCCAGGACGCTGGTGTAGTCCTTCAGATGGGTCCGGCACACGCCGGTGTGGTCCCAGACCTCCTCCACGCGGCCGCCGAAGCGCACCTCGCAGGTGTCCTCCTCCCGGGGGATGAGCCAGCCGATGGCCCCCAGAGGCCAGCTGTCGGACACCTCGGTCTGGACGCCGTTTTTGATGACCTGCTTGAACAGGCCCAGCTCATAGCACAGCGAATACCCCGACGCGGGGATGTTCAGCGTGGCCATGCTGTCGGAATAGCAGGCGGCCAGACGGCCCAGGCCGCCGTTGCCCAGCCCCGCGTCCGGCTCCAGCTCGAAGATGTCCGCCGCGGAGCGGCCCATGTCCTCCAGAGCGCCGGCCAGCTCCTGGCCGATGCCCAGATTGTAGGCGTTTTTCATCAGACTGCGGCCCAGCAGATACTCCATGGACAGGTAGTGGACCTCCCTCTCGGGCTTTGTTTCCCGCTGGAAGGCGATGACCCGGCTCATGATCTCCCGGATCACCTGGGCGGAGGCCAGGAACACCTGCTCGTCGGTGGCGCTGGCGCCGGTGGTGCCGAAGTGGGCGCAGAGTTTGTCTTCAATGGCTGCGTGCAGCTCGTCGCGTGTGATCTCAGACATATATAAGCTCCTTAATGAAGATTGTTGGCAAAGTCAGACCGTAACATGCCTCCGCCCCGCGGGACGGAGGCATGTCCGGTGTAGAGGTGTTGTGTGCTCAGACCTTCTCGCCCTTGGGGATGACCAGGGGGATGCGGTCGGTGCCGGCCAGGAGCCGGTTCTCGGTGATGACACAGTCCTTGTCGGCGATGACGCAGTTCATCTGCGCGCCGGCTTCCACGACCGTGTCCTGCATGATAACGCAGTTGGTGAGCTTGGCGCCCTTGGCCACGTGGACGCCCCGGAAGAGGATGCAGTGGTCCAGCTCGCCCTCGATGTAGCAGCCGTCGGCCACCAGAGAGGCGCGGACCTTGGCGTTGTCGCTGTAGTAGGTGCTGACCTCGGAGCGCTCCTTGGTGCGGATGGGCAGCCCGTCCGCCGGGAACAGCTCGGCCATCATGTTCGGCTGGAACAGCTCCATGCTGGCGTCGTAGTAGTCCCGCACGGAGGTGATGCGCCGGGCGTAGTCGTTGTGCTCATAAATGGCGATCTTGCCGCCGTTGGCCAGGTAATTGGCCAGAGCGTCCCGGTGGAAGTGGTTGTGGACCGCGTCGGAGCAGTAGTCCATCAGCTTCAGCAGGAACTCCCGCTTGAGGATATAGATCTCCCGGGAGAACAGGCCCGGCCCCGGGCCGCCCTCGGAGAACAGCAGCGTGCGGGCGAAGCCGTCGCTGTCCGGCACCAGCCGGTGGTGGGGGAAGGGGCCGTAGCCGTCGGAGCAGACGGCGGTGATGTCCGCGCCGGTCTGCTGATGGATCTGCACGGCCTTGCCCAGATCGATGTTGCCCACCCAGTCGGCGGCGCACAGCACGATGTTCTCGTGGGGGATGTCCCGGATGTAGGAGCTGACGGAGCGCAGGGCCTCCATGCAGCCGCTGAAGCGACCGGCGTGGGACTCCCGCAGGCCGAAGGGCGGCAGCAGCCGCAGACCGCCGCTGCGCCGGGCCAGGCCCCAGTCCGCGCCATTGGACAGGTGGTCCAGCAGGCTCTGATAATCCCGCTCCATGATCACGCCCACGTCCCGGATACCGGCGTTGACCATCATGGACAGGGCAAAGTCGATCAGACGGTAGCGGCCGCCGAAGGGGATGGACGCGCTGTTTCTGTGCTCGACCAGCTCGCGCAGGGCGGCCTCGGAGTTGAGCGTATAGATAATTCCATGCAGTTCGTTTCTCATGTCGCCACCAAATCATCATACAGCATGGCGCCGGGCGCGACCATCGCGCCGGGGCCAACAGTCACATCCGGGCCGCAGGTCGCCACGCCCCAGCTATCCGTCCCGTCCGGCTCTGTGCCCACATGGGCTCCCCGGCAGATCCGGGCGTTCTCGCCCAAAATGGCGAAGCGCACCTCCGCCCCGGCCTCCACATGGGCGCCGGGCATCAGAACGCTGTATTCCACGCGGGCGCCCTTCTCCACCACGACCTGATTGGAGAGGACGCTGTTGAACACCGTGCCGTCCAGGATGCAGCCCTCGGTGACGATGCTGTGGCGCACGTCGGCCTCCGGACCCACCACCTGGGGCGGCCGGATGGGACTGCGGCTCATGATGGGCCAGTCCCGGTCATACAGATCGATCAGCTCCGGGGACAGCATGTCCATATTGGCGTCCCAGAGGCTGGTGATGGTGCCCACGTCACGCCAGTAGCCCTTGAACCGATAGGGCCAGAGCTTCTCGCCGGCGGCCAGCATATTGGGGATGATGTTCTTGCCGAAGTCCTGCTGGCTGTTGGGATCGGCCTCGTCCTCGATGAGGGCCTGGCGCAGCTTTTTCCAGGTGAAGATGTAGATGCCCATGGACGCCAGATCGCTCTTGGGCTGGGCGGGTTTTTCCTCGAACTCGTTTATGTACCCGTCGGGACCCACGTTCATGATACCGAAGCGCTTGGCCTCGTCCATGCTCACCTGGATGACGGCGATGGAGCAGGCGGCTCCCTTTTCCTTGTGCTCCCGGAGCATGTCGGCGTAATCCATCTTATAGATGTGGTCGCCGGACAGGATCAGCACGTACTCCGGGTCACGCACGTCGATGAAGTCGATGTTCTGATAGATGGCGTTTGCCGTGCCGGAGAACCAGTTGCCCTTCTCCCCGGCGGACATGTAGGGCGGCAGGATGAACACGCCGCCGTCGTCGGCCGTCAGGTCCCAGGGCTGGCCGGTGCCAAGGTAGGCATTGAGCTTCATGGGCCTGTACTGGGTCAGCACGCCCACGGTGTCGATGCCGGAGTTGGCACAGTTGGACAGGGGAAAATCGATGATGCGGTACTTGCCTCCGAAGGGCAGGTTGGGCTTTGCTACATTGGCTGTCAGGGCATAGAGCCGGGAACCCTGGCCGCCCGCCAGCAGCATGGCGATGCATTCCTTTTTCACTGGCGAACCCCCTTTTCATGTGTAAGATATGTTTTCGCGCTCCGCCGAAGCGCAGGGAATACAGATTTACAGCATTACTGCCGGTTGTACAGGTCCATGGTCCGCTCGGGACCCAGGACGATATAGTCCTCCACAGCCTTTGCCGCCCGGGCGCAGGCGCCGGAGAAATCCTCCCAGTCCTGGTTTTTGGGCACGCCCAGCACCCAGTCGATCTGCTCGTTTCCCCCCTGGGGCGGGGCGCCCACCCCCACCCGGATGCGGGGGAAGTCCTCGCTGCCCAGATGGGCGATGATGCTCTTCAAGCCATTGTGGCCGCCGGCGGAGCCTTTCGTGCGCACCCGCAGCCGACCGCAGGGGAGGTTGATGTCGTCGCTGACCACGATCACCCGCTGGGGCGGGAGCTTGTAAAACCGGGCGGCCTGGCCCACGGCCTGGCCGGATTCGTTCATGTACGTCTGGGGCTTCATCAGCAGCACGCCCGCCCCGCCCAGCTCCGTCCGGGCAGTCATGGCGCGGAAGCGGACCCGGGCGATCTTCACGCCCTTGTCCTTCGCCAGAGCGTCCGCCGCCAGAAATCCGGCGTTGTGCCGGGTGCCGGCATACCGGGGGCCGGGGTTGCCCAAAAATACCGCCAGCCAGGCGACGGAGGGACCCGCGCCGAACATCAGTCGAACAGGGACGCCAGGGACTCGTCCTCGTAGATGCGGTGGATGGACGCGGCGAACACCGGCGCGGCGGAGAGGTAATGGATCTTCTCCACCTTGGGCTGGTCCTTGGGATAGGGGATGGTGTCGAACAGCAGCAGCTCCTCCAGCTGGCTGGACTCGATGCGCTCCAGCGCCGGGCCGGACAGCACGCCGTGGCTGGCGCAGGCGTAGACCTTGTTGGCGCCGCCTATCTCCTTGATGGCGCGGGCCGCGCCCACCAGGGACCCGGCGGTGTCCACCATGTCGTCCAGGATGATGACGTTCTTCCCCTCCACGTTGCCGATCAGGTTCATCACCTCGGACTGATTGGCCTTCTCCCGGCGCTTGTCCACGATGGCCAGGCCCACGCCCAGCTTCATGGCGAAGGTCCGGGCACGGGCCACGCTGCCCACGTCCGGAGATACGACCATATAATCGCCGCTGGCGAGATCGAAGCGCTTTTTGTAGTGGTTGGCGAACAGCGGCCCGCCGGAGAGATTGTCCACGGCGATGTCGAAAAAGCCCTGGATCTGGGGGGCGTGCAGGTCCATGGTCAGGACCCGGTCCGCGCCGGCCTGGGTGATGAGGTTGGCTACCAGTTTCGCGGAGATGGGATCGCGGCTCTTCGCCTTCCGGTCCTGGCGGGCGTAGCCGAAATAGGGCATCACCGCGGTGATCCGGCCGGCGGACGCCCGGCGCATGGCGTCGGTCATCACCAGCAGCTCCATCAGGTTATCGTTTACGGGACCGCATGTGGACTGGACCAGGAACACGTCCGCCCCGCGCACGGGTTCGTACACGGACACGGAGCACTCCCCGTCCGCGAAGTGGGTGCAGACGGCGTCACCCAGCGTGATGTTCAGGTTGTCGCATATCCCCTGGGCCAGCGCGGGATTGGCATTTCCGGTGAAGACCTTGATCTCTTTCCCGTGTGAAATCATAAATTACCCCCTGCCGTGACCGGCAAAATTTATTTATATATCTGGGATGACTTCCAGTAAAAACATTATCCTAACCCCGCTTACATTATAACAAAGCCTTCCTCCAAATGGAAGAGGTTTGTTGCGTTCTTTGCAAGTAATAGTTGACAAATCTTTACCAATTCTTTGGAAAAGATTGCCTATATGACAGCCAAGCCCGGCGGTTGACAGGGCTTTGCCGATGGCATATACTGCTGGCAGAAAACACCGGGAGGAACGGAGCATGTCCACTGTATCCATGGCAGATATCCCCTATTTCGACGGCCACTGCGACAGCGTGAGCCGCTGTCGGCGGGAGGGCTGGTCCCTGCGGGAGAACGCCGGCCACCTGGACCTGGCCCGGCTGGGCGGCTTCAAGAGGGCGGCGCAGGTGTTCGCCATCTTCGCCCCCGCCGCCCGGTTCCCGGAGAGGGCGCTCTGGGACGAGTGCCAAAGGCAGCACGAGCTGTTCGTGACGGAGCTTGGGAAAAACGCGGACCTGGCGGTCCCCTGCCGCACGGGAGCGGACATCGCCGCGGCCAATGACGCCGGAAAGGCGGCGGCGCTGCTTTCCGTGGAGGGCGGGGAGCTTTTGGACTGCGAGCCGGAAAAGCTGGAAACGGCTGCCGGCTGGGGCGCGAAGCTGGTCAACATCACCTGGAACTACGCCAACGCCCTGTCCGGCTCCAACGTGGATAGGCCGGAGGAGGGCCTCACCGACCGGGGCCGGGCGTTTTGCCGGGAGGCGGTGCGCCTGGGCATCCTGCCGGACGTGTCCCACCTGTCGGACCGGGGGTTCTGGGACCTGGCGGAGATGGGTCTGGGACCCATCGTGGCCAGCCACTCCAATGCCCGGACCCTGTGCGGCCACAGCCGGAACCTGACGGACGACATGTTCCGGGCCATCCGGGACAGCGGCGGCGCGGCGGGACTGAACATGTTCGCCGACTTCGTGGGCGGCGGCTGTGGGCTGGAGGACATGGTCCGCCATGTGGACCACTTCATGGACCTGGGCGGGGAGAAGACCCTGGCCCTGGGGGGCGACTGGGACGGCTGCCAGCTGTTCGCCGGCTGGGCCGGCGTGCAGGACCTGCCCGCCCTGTGGGACGCCCTGGCCCGGCGGGGCTATGGTTGGCAGACCCTGGAGGACATCTTCTGGGGCAACTGGCTGCGGGTGCTGGGCTGAGAAAACAAAAAAACGCGCCGCCGGGGCTGTGAACTGTACCGGGAAAAACAGACAATAGGAAAAGCCACCCCCTGGTGTAAGATAGAAAACACCAGGGGGTGGAC
>CANQXG010000009.1 GCA_947627735.1 uncultured Oscillospiraceae bacterium
GCCCTCTTGCGGTTCTACTTCCTTGCTTCCTATTCATCTAATTCGGGCTTGACTTTTAATAGTTAGTCTTTTTAGTTAGATTTGGATTTTTTGCGGCTGCGGACGACAAAAAAGCCCGCGCAGCCGGCCATGCCCAGAAGGGCGGTGCCGACAACCACGGGCAACAGCAGGCCGGTAGAGCCTGTCTGCGGCAGAGTGGTGATGCGGTTATTTGTAACGGTATAGGTGATGTCGTACTGAGGGCCGGTCGCCGCGTCAAAGGGAAGCGTGCCCTGGAATATGCGGTCTTTCAGCAGGGAAAGGCCCTCCGGGGCCTTTGTCTCCGTGAGCCGGTACTGCACCTTTCCGTCTGCCAGCAGGCCGTCAAACTTCACCGTGCCATCCGCGCCGGTGGTGAGCTGGCCGTTTTCCAGGCCCAGACTGGTGCAGCTGCCGGCGACGGCCGTCGTGCTGTCCCGGAAAGTGACGGGCTGCCAGGAGCCTCCGTCCTGAGACCATTCCAGAAGATAGGACGCGCCGGCGAGAGTGCTGCCCTGGGTATCGACCTTGTGAACGGTGATGGAGCCTATGGCCGGGTAATTATCCCTTGTGAGTTGCACCTTCTGGCCGTCCGTATCGATGGTGAAGTCAAAAACGGAATCATCCAGCAGATAGCCCTCCGGGGCCGTGGTTTCCTTGGCCGTGTACTTCCCGTAAGGAAGCTCCTCCACGGTGGCGGTGCCGTCCTCCCCGGTGGTGGCCTCGGTCACGGTGGCCCCGGTTTCGTCGTAAACCGTGAACACGGCTCCGGCGAGGGGCGTCTGGGTGTCCGCATCCTGCTTGACGATGACCAGTTTGCCCTTGATGATCTGCTCTTTTACTGTGATCGCGGTATCATTGGCGGCAAGCTGCACGGCACCCGGTTCAAGCCCGACGGGGTAAGAATTGGGGTCCAGGGTGTATCCGGTAGGCGGCGTGATCTCCTTCAGCTCGTAGCCAGTACCGCAGGGATACAGCTTGGTCACGAACTGGTCAGATTCGTCGATGGTGTAGGAATCCAGAAGTGCGCTGTCCTTGTAGATGCCGTATACTGCTCCAACAAGGGTGGCGCCGCTGCTCCGGCGTACATTGGCCTCTGCATCCACCTTGGTCACAGCAACGCGCCACATCTTCAGCTTGTTCGCAAAGTTCACGGTGGCGGTCTTGTCGTTTTCCACGGTAACGGTCTGGGAGGGGTTATCGCAGACATAGGCTGCCGGGACCTGTTCGGTAACAGTGTACCTGCCGGGGGCAAGATCGGGGACGGTGATGGTCCCGTCTGATCCGCTGGTAACGGTCTGATTCACCGAACCGCCCCGGACGGTGAACTGGATTCCGCTCACCTTGCCGTCGTCCGAGGTCTTAATGATCTTCAGCTCACCTTTCTCCGGCGTGTTGTGGAAGTATATAGTGGTTGTTTTGCCGGACCTGACGGTGACCGAAATTGACTTTCTGTCTGCCACGTAGCCAGAGGGGACCGACTCGGTCACAGTGTAGCTGCCGGGCTCAAGGCCGCTGAGAGTAAGATAACCGGACGCGTCGGTTGTCCCGGACAGGTTCTTTCCGTTTCCTGTCAAGGTAAAAGTGATGCCCTGAACATGTCCGTCATCAGCAGTTTTGATGATTTTCACTTGCCCGGTCGAAGGGGCGGGAGGCTCTTCAGCTTGTGCGGAAACATTGAAGTATCCGGACGTGTCCCCGGTTGCCTCGATACCAATGATCGTCTCCTGCAGCCCGCTTCCTCCATACGCCGTGATGGTGGAGCTTGCGGACACAGCGTTTTTCCGGGTGACGTTGACCTTGGCCCCCGAAAAAGCAGAGGGGGATGAGATGGTCAGCTGGTTGCCGGAAACACTGAACCGAAGGGAACTGTTCGTGCTCGTAAAATCGAAATTGGAGAGCACATTTCTGCTGTCAGTGAGGGTCACAGTAAATTCGCCGCCCTGGTAAGTCATCTTATGAGATGGAGGGGGAGCGTCTAAAGCGCTGCAGAAACTGGGCAAGACGTTGTAAGTCTGCATGGCACTGACGATCTGGTTATAGACCGTTTTGACCTCGCTGTTCGCCCCGTTATAGCACACGGTGTTGATGACCTTGCTGTCGGAAAGGGTATAGGGCGAGGAAGTGCTGCGAACTCCGACGATGAACTCCCAAATGATCATCTGGGTAGCGGTGTACTTGCTCCCATAAGAACCGCTCAGGCTGTTGCTGTTCCCTTCCGCGCCGCAGAGAAGGGCAAGTTTGATAGCGTCCCGTTTCTGGCTGGAATAGCTGTTCCAAAGGGTCGCTGCGCTGGTAGATACGACGCAGCCGGTCGAAAGATACTTGCCCGGCTCCAGGCAGTAGGCCGGCTGGCCATTGGCGTAAAGGATGTGCCGTACTATTCCACTTCCGCCTACGGTCCGGCCGTCATAGGAAAATGAATTCTGATACTTGATCGTATTGCCGGACGAATCATGGCTCACCTCGGCAGAGATCGTGGCACTGCTGCTGGCGGCTGCGTAGATTTTATCCAATGCGGGGGAGTTATCGTCCGCAAAGGGGCCATCTTCCCAGGCTTCATCTGCACTGGGACCATCCTCATCGGGCGGGTCGATCTCCGGATCTTCAGTGGGATCGGGTTCCGCAGTCGGGGTCGTTGTAGGAGCAGGCTCCGCAGTGGGTTCCGGGGCGGGCGTTGCCGCTGGCGCGTCGGTTTCTGCCGGAGGTGATGTTTCTTCTGAGCTGCTCTCTGAAGAAACGATGTCTTCCAGTATTGCAGGGGTCGGCGTTGCCTCTGCCGGGTCCGTGTCGGCCTCCTCCTGGGCAAACGCGCCGAGAGGCAGCAGGCCCATCAGAAGTACAGCGATCAAAAGCAGCGGCAACAGGTGTTTGATCTTCTTCACATAGGTTCCTCCTTTATAAAAAATAGCCGCCCATTTCGGGGCGACTTCCAAAGAGAGAGCAGGACGCTCTCCGATTGTACGAGCTTATTCAGGGCTTCCGCCGTTTTCCTCGATCTCATAGTCCCAAATGAGATCGTCCGTGTCAGCGATAAACTCATCCACGAACAGCCTCACGGCGTCAGGGTACGATTCCAGACTGGCAACAGCTTCCGGCACCTCAATGGCAACGACATCGTGGAGCGCGCAGATCATGGCGAAAGCCTCGGAACTTTTGCCGGATTCCTGGAGCGCCTTGATCGCGTTGGAGAGGCTTCGGAGGGATTCCAAAGAATCCACATAGCCATGAAGCTCTTCCCAGAGCGGGGATGTGTAGATGCCGGAGATCATGTTGATGAGGTTGACGGCAGACGGCATGGTGGTGTGGTCGTTGGGCGTAGACATTGTATTATCCCCCTAAAATAAGAATAAGCCGCCCTTGTGAGAGCGGCTATGTAGCGATATCCTATTGCTAAAGGTATATGTAGATGGTAATAATACCTCCCAGAATCGTTTTTTGGCATGATACCTGATGAAGTCAATTAAGAAGGCTTTCCCGTCACGGGGGTTCTCTTGATAATGAGGCTCGGCTGTGATAGAATACAGGCATGACAAGGGGTGATGTGCTTGATGATGCGGCGAAAGGGACTATACCAAGTACCACCTGGAGCTTGCGGAGGAAGATCTGAACGTAACCTGATTGCTATTTGACAATGGCAGCTATCGGATAGCCAAGAATAGAGCGTATTATGCGGTTTTTAGTTTAATGGAAGGAGGGCGAAGTCAGTGCCGATAAATGAAATCGAAGAATTGAAGGAGCGGTTTGTTGAAACACTCTCTCCAATGCAGGTGTACCTGTTTGGATCCTTTGCGGACGGAACGGAAACAGAGGACAGTGATTTGGATTTCTACATCGTTGTCGATGACAAAGACGAAAATCTGTTTGACCTGACAGTGCAGGCATACCGGGCGATTTGCAAGGTGAAGCAACGCCCCGTCGATATTTTGGTCGGTACGAAAGCCGGATTTGAAGCCCGAAAAAATACCCCGTCTGTGGAAAGAGAAGTATACCGCAAAGGAGTGCTTCTTTATGGCTAACAGTGTTGATACATGGATGAAGCTGGCTGAAAATGATTACGTCGTGGCAGAGCATCTTTATAATACGTTTCGTCCAATGCCAATCGAGATCATCTGTTTCCATTGCCAGCAGGCTGCAGAAAAAGCAGTCAAAGCGGTGATCCTGTCGGCGCATATCACAGAAGAGGCTCCCAAAAAGCATGATATTTCTTTCCTTTTGAGAAGTCTTGAAACGCGATTTGAAATTGATGAATGCTATTTTGCCTATGCTGACTTTCTTAACCCCTTTGGCGTGATAGTACGCTATCCGAATGAGTTGTTTTTGGACGAGAAAAGCCCGAAAATGGCTCTTCAGTATGCCGAAGCATTATTGGATTGGGCAAGGGATATGATTCAGAGCGGGATCTGACATACTTAAATTAGAATAAGCCGCCCTTGTGAGAGCGGCTATAATGTGATATCCTATAGTTAAAGATAAATGTAGATGGTTATATCTTCCCACTGGTTTGGTCTCAAATAGTACCCCATGTCATTTCTGTACGATTTCGCTGTCTCATAATCTATATGAATCGCGAGAAAGGGGGCAAAATCGTCAGTAGAATGATATGCGAACAGTTTGGCGGGATAGGGAGCAGTAGAACCAAATAGCCTATCTGAGTACCGTCCCGCGCAGGCCGCGATCAAGAACGCCTGAGCAAAGCGATTTTCCCCTTCACCGTTATATCTAAAACGAATCCCCGGTCAGCTAACGCTGACCGGGGATTTTTGTGTTGTTTTTGGACAGTCCCTGTGTCAATCCTGCGGCGCGCGATAAGACGGGAGCACTCGTCCGCTTTTCAGCGATCCGTTTTCGGTCAGCATATCGTCATATGGTCTGGAACGGTACTCCTCTATCACCTGCCGGCGCACTCTTTTGATCTCCTCCTGCAGCGAGGCCTCCTTTATAAGATCGTGCATCTCATGCGGGTCGTTTTCCAGATCAAAGAAAAGCTCCTCGCCCTTCACGCTGTTCCAAATATATTTATAGCGTCTGCCGACGACACATATCCCACCGGTCACCATGGTCTTTTCATTCCGGTAATTCTCGCTCATGACGGTCACCCGACTCTCCGGCTCGACAAGAAGCCGCGCGATATCCATACCGTCAAGACCCTCCGGCGCTTTTATGCCGGCACAGGCCGCAAACGTGGGAAACAGATCCAGAAGCGAAACAGGCAGGCTGGACCTTAGACGGTTGAACCTGGCGTTTTCGCCTTGGGGGAATTTTACGATGAACGGGATGCGGACAGAACCCTCCAGGAACGGTCCCTTGCGGAACATATTGTGGTCCCCCATCATCTCTCCGTGATCTGCGGTAAACACCACCATCGTATCCTGATATAGCTGGGTTGATCTCAGATAATGGACGATCCGGCCGATCTGTTCGTCGATATGGCTGATCTGGGCATAGTAAGCTCTCTTGGCCAACTTGAGGTATTCCGTGTTGATCCGCCCTTCAAAGGGGAAGATACTGTTCGTGTCTTCCGAAAAGACCGGCGCCCAGTCTCCGATGGACGGGCCGGGGATCGCCGCATCACGATACATGTCCAGCATATACTGGGGCGGGTCCAACGGCGGATGAGGCCGGTGAAAACTGATCTGCATGTAAAACGGTCTTGTAGGGTCCCGCATTTTCATCTGCCGGATAGCCTCGGCCGCTGTCCAGCAGTTTGGATGAAGGTCAGGGTCCGCCGTCCATGGCATCACCGGAAATCCGTTGCAGTTGAAGCGTCTTGCAGTGTCCAGATCGCTGTCGCCGCATTTTTCCTGCAGCCACTGGTGGTAATCGGATAGCAGCCCTGCCTCGTCCGCTTTTGTTTCATAGAGAACATTGGTCTCAAAACCAAGTTTCAGCCGTTGCGGATGAAAATGGTTCTTACCTACATTGATCGTCTGATAACCGCTGTCCCTCAGCGTTTCCATCATCGTACCGGAAAAATCCCAATCTGTTTCAAAGTTATTGGAAAAGAACCCGGTCCTGGCGGCCTTTTTCCCCGTCACAAGACAGGCCCGCGCGGGGACACAGGTGGGAGAGGGCGAATAGCCCCGTTTGAAAAAGCAACCTTCGGATGCCAACTCGTCAAGATACGGCGTGTATATGGCGCCGTTCCCATCATAATGAATGCAGTCACCACGGAACTGATCGGCCATGATCAGTATGATATTGGCCGGCATATTACTTCCTCCTCCTATGAAGTATGGTAGCTTTTTCACATCGCTGGCAGCGGCCGTGAGGGCCGAAACGCACCTCTGCCTTCCACGCTGCTCCATCGCTCAGCGATCGTCCAGCAGACAATTATTGTCCGCCGACGTCCACCACTCGTCCGGGCACACGGGCATGGCGGCCTTTACCCATTGCTTGAACAGTTTTGCGTTTTCTCTCCCAAGCTCCAGCGTCCTTATCGCCTTTTCCTCATCCCAAACGGCAGACAGCTCTCTCTGCAGCGCCTGTCGTATCCCGGCGAAGGCCGGGTCCCGGCCCAAGTCCCGGTCTTCTCCCGGATCGCTCTTTAGATCGAACAGCTGCACATCCGGATAAGTGCAGTATTGGATCAGCTTATAGCGACCGCGGCGGATCATTGCCGAGGGCATGTCCCCCTTGATGTCGATCAGCTGGCTGATGACCGGCCTCTGGTCCCAGGTGTCTTCTCCTCTCACCAGCGGCAGCAGGCTCCTCCCGTCCATTGCCGGCAGCGGCGGCGCGTCGCCCCATTCCAGCAGGGTCGGCGCCAGGTCCACCAAGCTCACCGGCTCGTCGATCCTGACCCCACGAGCCGGCAGATCCGGCGCGCACACGATCAGCGGTACTTTTGCGGACGATTCGTAAAAGTTGCTCTTCCAGTACAGCCCGTGTTGCCCGAGGCCTTCCCCATGGTCAGACGCGTAAATAAAGATAGTGTCCGGTCCCAGACAGACGTGGGCAGACGCATACAGCCTGCCGATCAACTGATCCATGTACTCGATATTGGCGTAATAGGCCGCACGCACCCGCTGCGATTCTTCAGAACTCACGCTCTCGATATCGCGCAGACGGATAAACTCCTGCAGCGCCGGGTGGAGCTGGCGGGTATCCTTTTGCGTCCACGCCGGCGGAGCAGGCAGAAGGCGCTTGTATTTCTTATAGAGTTCCGGCGGCGCCACAAAGGGACAATGGGGATTTGCATATCCCACCATCAGAAACAGCGGCCTATCCCCCCGTCGGCGCTCCATAAAGCTGCACGCCGCTTCCGTGACCTCCCGATCGAAGAAGGTCATGGCAGAGCTGCCCGGCCCGGATCTCTCGATACTGACCCTGCTCTGGTCGGGCGTGCCGCGCAGCGGGCCATACAGAGCCGCCTGCCTCTCCGGCCGGGGAAACGTGGGGGCCACATCCCCTACCAGGCGCTTTTCAAAACCGTGCCGCTGGTCATAGCCGATGAAATGCATCCGACCGGCCAGCACCGTTTCATAACCGGCAACGGCAAGGCTGCTCACAAAAGAAGGCTCATCGGTACGCAGACACTGCAGATTGTTCCACACGCCCGTACCTGTAGGCAGCCGCCCGGTCAGCATGCTGGAGCGGCTGGGCACACAAAGAGGAGAGTTGCAGTAGCATTGGGAGAAACGGACGCCCTCCTCCGCCAGGCGGTCAAGGTTCGGCGTATCTATCCACTTGTCATCCGCATAGCCGCCGATTAACGGATTGTGCTGATCGGACAGAATAAAAACGATATTTGGCTGTTTCACTTCCGCCTCCTCATCCGTTTATCCTGTGTTTGGTCTTTTTTTCGTTCCGCAGCGTGCGGATATTGGCATACAACATGATGATCCCCACCACTGTGATGCCGATGCACAGCGGACGGTGCAGCATATAAACGAGGACGTTCTGCTGGGCGGCGCCCGCTATCGTCATGGACGTCAGCAGATTCTTCTCGATGATAGGGCCGAGGATATATCCCAGGAACACCGGGGCAGGCGCTATCTTTACCTTATAGAACAGGTAGCCGATGACTGTGAAAGCCATTGCCGTATAGACGTCAAACATGCTGTTGCGGAGGCTGAATGCGCCCAATACCACGCAGCATATCACAGGAGGGATGATATAGCTCATTTTCAGCTTTACGATCTGGGCCAGAAACGGAGTGCAGCCGATCGCGATCAGTCCCATCACCACCACGCTGATAAGCAGGCCATACATAAAGCCATAGGTCATCTCGCCATATTGTGTGAACAGATTGGGACCCGGGATGATGCCATGGATGGTAAGAGCGCTGAAGATCAACGCGCAGGTAGCAGAGCCGGGAATGCCTAACGCCAGCATGGGCACAAAGGTCCCTCCGACCGCCGCATTGTTGGCGCTTTCAGCCGCCACGATACCCTCCGGGTTGCCCGTACCGAATGGCTCCTTGGACCGGCGTTTTGCCTCCCCATAGGCGACGAAAGCCGCGATGGCCGCGCCGGCCCCAGGAAGGATGCCGATAAAAGTCCCGATCCCCGCGGAGTATAGCAGTGTGAACGGTTTTTTCAGGATATTTTTCAGCGCCGTCCAGGGCGATATGCTTTCCAGGTAGATGTCCTTGCTCCCGGTGTCCGTTCCCTTCCGTCTGACGGCGGCGCTGTCGCGCAGCGCCTTGCGCGTCTGTACGATCAGCTCCCGTCCGGCTATCAGGCCGAGCGCCAAAGCGACTTGCTTAAAGCCCATCGTAAAGGAGGTGATACCAAACGTCATCCGGGCAGTACCGCTGACGATGTCCACGCCTACCATGGAAACGAGCATACCGAAGCAGGCCCCGAATATGCCCTTCAGATAATTGTCGGCCGACAGGCTTGCGATGATCGTAAGACCGATCATTGCCACCAGCATCATCTCCGGCGGGCCAAATTTGAGCGCAACATGGGCCAGCGCCGGCGCAAACAATATCAGCACGATGACGCCGATCGTGCCCCCGATGGTAGAGCTGATGGCGGCATAGTATAGCGCTTCCTTACCACGTCCCTTGCGCAGCATAGGATAGCCTTCCACGGTCGTACATATGGCCTCGGAGGTCCCCGGTATATTCAGCAAAATGCCGGATATCGAGCCGCCAAAGCCACAGCCCATGAAAACGCCGGCCAGCAGCAGCAACGCCGGCAGCGGCTGCATGGAGTAGGTAAAGGGCAGCAGCACCGTCACCCCGATGGATGCCCCGAGACCGGGAATGGCGCCAATGACAATGCCAAAAGCGGTCCCCAGCAAAACCATGATAAGCGCACCAGGTGTAAATATGCTCTGTAAAATGGAACCTGCCATAGATCAGTCTCCTCTGTTCTGTGTCCTCTGTGGGAAACAGTACTGGTCCCCGTGGTTTTCGCCGCGGGAACCAGTGCAGCTCAGTTGTTTTCTTCGTTCACTTTCTCAAAGTTCGCCATCTGCTCCGTCAGATAGCTCTCATAGTACGGAGTAAACTCCTCATATCCCATGATGTCGCAGGAGCTGCCGCTGGACTCAAGCGCCTCGGCCAGAGCACCGTCGTCCGCCAATTTTTCAAGGGTGTCCGAGATGAACTTCACAATGCTCTCAGGGATGCTTTTTGGGGCGCACAGATAGGTGAAGGTCTCGTTGACGATCTTATATCCCATGGACAAGAACGTGTCCGCCGTGCCCTCGATATTCTCCGTGCGGTTCGCTGTGCTGCCCATCACGGTCATTCCCTCCGCCAGAGCGTTCTGGTAGAAGTTGTCGCTGACCATGGCACAATCCACGTGCCCGCCCAGGACCGAGGCGTATGCGTCATTTCCGCTCCCGGCATTGACGATAGTAATGTCGACGCCCATAGCATCCTCCAGCTTCATGGGTCCAAAAACGGCGTTGCTCCCCGCCACGGCTACCGTCAGTTCGCCCGGATGCTCCTTTGCATAAGCGGTAAAATCCTCTATGGACGAGAACGGGCTGTCCGGCTTGAGAATGAAAAGATTCGATTTGGCAGAAAGCTGGCAGATGGGCACGATGTCCTCTTTGGTGAAGGTGGCGCCCTCGAAATTAACGAGGATATTGGGAAGCTCCAAGCTGCCCACCGCCATCAGCGTATAGCCGTCCGGCGCCGCGCTGAGCGCCTCGTTGGCGCCGATCAGGCCGTCGCCGCCGTCCACATTCCGGACGACTGTCGTGTAGCCCAGTTCACTCTGCAGAGTGTTCGCTACAGCTCTGGCGACCAGATCCGTATTGCCGCCCGCGGCGCGGTTGACGATGAACTGGATCGTGTTTTCCGGATAATCGCCGAGCGGGTCTTCCGCGCTTTGAACATCCTCCGTATTCTGGATGTCCTCCGCTGTGTCCTTGTTATCCTCGGGCTGCTCGGCATTGGCGCAGCCGGGCAGCAGGGATAGCACCAATAAAATGCACAGAATGGAAGCGATCGCTTTTTTCATAATATCACCTCATTATAATTTTTTTCAGATCAGTCGATCACGGGATTCCGATCAGAACTGTTCCTTCTGTTGGATGAACACCGGGTCCGGGATGGACCCATCCCGGCCAGGTCCTGCGGCGGCCGGGGCACAGTCAGAGTTTGCGGGGCGGAACGATCAGAGCAGGATGCCTCGCGGCGTTTGCAGGGAAAGGACCTGATGGAACAGAAGATAGATCACAGCGATGACCGCCACGTCGTACAGAAGCACGCCCAGCAGCTTTTTCCAGACAATACCGTTTTCCAGCAAACAGAGCGTCACCGAAACGGCCGTGATGATCACAAACAGGCTTGCGTACATCCCCACATAGGGGATCGCCAATAGCATGACAACGACGATCGCCCCTACGGCCCATTCGCTTATCCGCACTATGCGCTGTGTCGGCGCGGCGTCAGCGTGTTCGCCTTCCTTCAAAAAGCTCTTGACGATGATCCCTATGGCCGCTGCCGCGGCGATGCCCATAGCGATGCGGGGCATCAGGCGCACGGTATCGGCCAATGCAGTGGTCTGCCCAAATAGAACGCCCACAAAAACCAGAATACCAATACCAACGAAAAGATCCACTTTGTTTTTGACCGATCTCACGAAGACCAATCACCCCTTCCATAAAAGGCCCCAGCGCGAAGATCGCCTCTGTGGTGACGAGCCGTGCTGATGTCTGGACCGGCCCGCTTACAGATCCGCGGGACGAGCACGGTCCGTGTCCGTCGATTTGATCCAGGGCGGCGGCCGCGCACCCTGGTCGTCCGCATGTCAGAACTGCTTGTTATAGATCGAGTACATCGCGTCCTGTTGCTTCTTCCCCGGTCCTACCGGCGCGATGCGCAGCGGATAGTACTCCGCATCCAACATAGTTTCATCGCCGGTCCGCTTGATGTGCTCCCACATCTTCGTACAAAGCATCTTCTTCGACTCAGCGTAATCCTGGTCGTCGCTGCGGTTCACGAGTTCGTCCGGATCGATATTCAGATCATAGAACTCGTCCCAGTCAAATGCATTGAAGACATATTTCAACCCGTCCTGCCAATAGATCCGCTGGGTAAAGGCGTAGCGCTGGCCAAAAAATTCCGCGAAAGCATAATGGGAATCCGTCCTCTGCCCTTTCAGCCACGGCACCATCGACTCCCCCACATGGCTCCCGTTCAACGGGCGGCAGCCGGCCAGTTCCAACACTGTAGGCGCTATCTCATAGATGTTGATATAGAAATCCGCCTTGTGCCCCGCCATTTCCCTGCCGGGAAGCTTCATGACCAGTGGAATGCGATAGACCTCCTCAAACGGGGGGACCGTTTTCATCATCAGGCCATGAGCGCCCATCAGGTCGCCATGGTCCGCCAGAAAGACGATCATAGTATCATCATACAGATCCGCTTCCTTCAGGTGATCCAACAGCCGGCCCAGCTGTATGTCTACCAGGGTGCAGTAGCTGTAATAGCAGCGCATGACCTCGCGATATTGTTCCGGGGTCAGGCACTGCAGGACCTCCCGCATTCGGCGGTAGATGTCGGGCTTGTCGGTCATCGCATCGTCAAAGCTCCGGGGCAGCGGCAGCTCACGCCCCTCATACATCTGATAGATCTCTTCCGGCACGCAATAGGGGTCGTGTGGCGCATAGGTGGATATAAAGGTGCAAAACGGTCTGTTCTGCTTGCGCCGGGCGTCGATCTGCTCTATCGCCCGGCTGTAAATATAGTATTCCTCCGTATGGGTGGTATCCTCCGAAAACACGCCGCTGACCAGCTTGTCGGAGTATCCCGGGGTGGTAAGCGTGATGCGCTGCTTCATCGTGACCGGAAACGCCGGCATATGTTTCTCCGTCTGGTAATCGTCGATCCCGAACCTTTCCAGGCGATGGCTCCGCTCGATATGCCATTTTCCGTAGTAGGAAACATGGTACCCTTCCTCATGCAGCGCCGCCGTCAGCGTATCCAGGGAAGCGTCAAATTCGGCCCGGTAAGCAGGCACGGTATGGGTGCAGTCCACCATGCCGTGGGTATGTGGCAGCGTTCCGGTGAGCAGCGACGCCCGGGCAGGAGAGCAGATCGCGTTGCAGGTATACGCGCGGGAAAACTGTACGCCGTCTGCCATCAGACTGTGCAGATTGGGCATCTGGATGCCGGAGGACGGCTGCATCACCTGCTGCTGCATCTGATCTTGAATGAGAAAAATAATGTTTGGTTTTTTCATGGATATGCGGCTCCTTTTGATCTTCGCGGGGCCATCATGTACTTTGCCGTATCGACAGTCCACAGGGGATCACCACATTCTTTGCCGGTTGTTTATTCAACACCTGGAGCATGGTCCGGGCCGCGATCCTGCCGCTTTCTTCCAGCCGGTTATCTACAGATGTCAGGGGAGGCCAGCATTCACGGGCGCAGTTGGAGTTGTTAAAACCGACCAAAGCTATCTGCTGAGGGATGGCGATACCCTGGTCGTTGCAGTAGTGCGCGCCGCCTACGGCCAGAATATCCGCAGAGTAGATGACGGCATCCGTATCCGGAAACCGCGCAAGCAGCTCCGCTGTCGCCCGATTCCCTTCTTCCAGGGATCGCTCATCTACCTCCAAAAGCCGCGTGGGACTCAGACCGCACATCTTCATGCCCTTTATAAAACCGGTATACTTTTTTAAGTCTGACCCGGACTTGTGAGAATACACCCATCCGATCTTCCTTCGCCCGTTTTTGTAAAGATACGTCACAGCATCTATGATCCCCTGAGATTCGTTTTGTATCACCTCGTAAACGTTGGGAAGGAGAAAATTCCCGTTGACTGCCACAAAGGGAAATCCGGCATACCGCCGCTCTATGGTCACGCGGCAAATGCCGTTCTGGAAGATCGAACCCAACAGGATAACACCGTTGACCCGCTTTTCGATCAGGTCGTCCATCTGGCCGATAAACTCCTCCTCAACATTCAGGAGGTTGCAAAGAACGGTGTTGACTTTCCATTTGTTGAGTTCCTGATTGATCGCGTAGGCCAGGCCAGCCATATATGAGTGGCGTATGTCATCCATCAAAAGACCTACTGCATACAGCTTCTGCTGTCCAAAGTTGCGGGCTTCCTGCCTTGGGACATATCCGTAGCGATGGATCACTTCCTCGACCTTTGCCCTGGTCTGCGCGCCGACATTGCTGCTGCCGTTGAGCACCCTTGAAACTGTGGTGATGGACACGCCCGCCAGCTTGGCGATATCATAGATCGTTAATTGCCCCATAGCTTCCTCACGCCATACGCCGTCCACATCTGTTGATAGCCCCCTGTATGACCTCATTATATCGGCGGCGCTTTCATGAAAGCAACTGCCAATTCTTTTTCATCCGACAAATCTGATCGAGCGCTTTTGGTGAAATCCACAGTTAATTGTGCCATGAAGGCCGACATTCATTCACACTTCATACAAAATCGCAGGATGCGATACAGAATCATCTCGCTCCCGGTGAAAGGGGCCGTTTCCCCATCTTCGCCTGACACTGCAGCAAGAGAGTGATAGCAATGGAACGGGTCATCTGACCGGTTTATGGGACAGCGCTGCTGATATGATGAGCATACCGGGAGGTGTTTTTATGAAGCACAAGGTCAGAGCGCTGGTCCAGGTGGAGAAATACGGTCTGTTCGGAAAGCAAAAGGTCTTTGAGGAGCGCACCATCACGGTGGACGGCAAGACATACAGGAAGATGAAAAAGGCCGAGCAGGAGCGGCCCTTCAGCATCGGGGAGATGATGTTCTATGACCTCATATGGGACGGCGACTGAGGGCAACCGCTGCCTATTGCCGGAAGAATAGGTTTGCGGTAAAATACAAGGAGGATGAAGCATGAGCATCATATTGAGAAGCTACCGTGAGGTGTGGCGGGACACGCTGCGGGCGGAGGCCGGGCCGGACCAGGTGACGCGCCTGCCCCTGCGCCGGATCGGGGCGAAGGATGGCGTGTATGTCATCTCTGGCGCCCGGCATGAGGAGGCGGCCCGGTACATGGCGGAGCGGCTGGCGGCCGTCCCCGGTCTGGCGGCGGAGATCGTCCTGGCCGGCGAGGTGGAGGCCATGTTCGGCGTCGCCGTGGATGTGGAGTACCCCGGCGTGAAGGCTGGATAAGGAGAACGACTATGCAGAGATGTCCCTGGTGCCTGATGAACGAGCGGCAGACGCGCTACCACGACGAGGAGTGGGGCGTGCCGGTCCATGACGACCGCAAGCAGTTCGAGTTTCTCATGCTGGAGGCCATGCAGTGCGGCCTCAGCTGGGACACGGTGCTGCGCAAGCGGGAGATCTTCCGCGGCTGCTTCGACGGGTTCGATTTTGATAAGGTGGCGGCCTACACAGATGAGGATGTGGAGCGGATCATGGCCACGCCCGGCATGATCCGCTCCCGGCGGAAGATCGAGGCGGTCATCAACAATGCCCGGTGCGTACAGCACATCCGGGCGGAGTTCGGCAAGTTTTCGGACTATCTCTGGGGCTGGACGGGCGGAAAGACGATGCTATACAAGGACCACGAGCTGGGGCATATCCCGGCGTCCAATGACCTGTCCGACCGCATCGCCAAGGACCTGAAAAAGCGGGGCATGAAGTACATCGGCAGCGTGACGGTTTATGCCCACCTGCAGGCCTGCGGGATCATCAACGACCATGTGAAAGAGTGCTTCCGGTATCGGGAGCTGGCGGAGAGTGCGGATACGGAGCGGGTGGAGGAATGACCACGCTGCACAACGGGATATACGAACAGGTCATCAGCAAGGCGTAGCACAGCCCGCGGTCAGCAACGGCGAAGCTTCCCCAAAACCCCCTTTCTTGTGTTTTGACGGGCGCGGGGGTATAATGGCGCGAGAGCGCCATTATACCGAAATGCCGGTCGCGCTCCCGGCTTGCGCCGGAACCGCGCGACATGGCACGACAGACGCCAGTCATTATACCGAAATGCCGGGTGAGAAGTTGACTGCAGGACGGAGGACAGGAACATGGGGTTTTTATTTGTCGCGCTGGGCGGCGCGGCGGGCGCCATGGGGCGGTATGCCATAAGCCTTTTACCGGTCAGGACCGGCTTTCCCATACTGACGCTGCTCGTCAATATCCTGGGCGCGGTGCTGATCGGCTTTATCGCGGGCGTCGCCGGGGATAACAGCGATGTATCGCCGAACACGGTCCTGTTTTGGAAGACCGGCGTGTGCGGGGGCTTCACGACCTTTTCCACCTTTTCGCTGGAGGCGTTCACGCTGTTTGAAAACAAGGCATGGCTGGCCGGGGGCGCCTATATTTTCCTGAGCGTGGCCGGCTGTCTGGCGGGCATCTTTTTGGGAAAAAAGCTGTCCATGCTGGCCCGCTGACAGCGCGTTCCCGGGCGGCAAAGAGGGATTTGAGGTGGGATCATGGCGTCAAGCAAAGAATATTTGGATTTTGTTTTAGGGCAATTATCCGAATTGGATGAGATCACAGTTCGGGCTATGATGGGAGAATTTATCATCTATTACCGCGGCAAGATCGTAGGCGGTATCTATGATGACAGGCTGCTTGTAAAACCAATAGAAGCAGCGATCCGCTATATGCCGGCAGCGACCTATGAAAGCCCCTATGAGGGAGCAAAAGAGATGTTGCTGGTGGACGAAGTTGACAACAGAGAGTTTTTGACAGGTCTATTCAACGCCATGGTTGAGGAACTGCCGGCGCCAAAACCGAAAAAGAAGAAATAGACAACTTCCGCTTTGTCGGGGGAGGGGATGCTGTGTCCAAATACGATATAGACCCGGAGCTGGCGGGGATCGCGAAGATCAAAATGCCGAATGCCCCGGCACTTCTGCCCATGATGAACAAGATCATCGGCCTTTCCAAATGCCGGTCGGACGACGCCGTCGCCGTCACCCGGCATAGGACGCCGGGGCATGGCGGCGCGGGCCTGGACACGCTGGTGATCGAACCGGCCCATCACACGGGGGAACTTCCCTGCATGGTGCTGTATCACGGCGGAGGCTTTGTGCTGAAGGCGTCCTTTGCCCACCACAACATGGCGAAGCTGTATGCCTCCGGCCTGCCGTGCAGGGTCATCTATACCGACTACCGCCTGGCGCCGGAGCATCCCTTTCCCGTCCCGGCGGAGGATTGCTATTGCACATACGAGTGGGCGCTGGAGCAGGCCGGCGGCGCGCCTGTCATCGTCGCCGGGGACAGCGCCGGCGGCGCCCTTGCCCTGGCCGTGACCCTGATGGCAAGGGACCGGGGCCTGCGTATGCCGGATGCGGAGATTCTGATCTATCCGGTCACGGACAGGCTGATGACGACCGATTCCATGAAAGAATATGTTGACGCCCCGGTCTTTGACGCCAAGCTGTCCAAAATGATGTGGGACGCCTACCTGGGGCACGAACAGCCGGAGAGGATCGAGTACGCCTCTCCCTTGGAGGCGGCGTCCTTTGCCCGGTTCCCGCCGACATACATAGAGGTCGCCCAGTTCGACGCCCTCCGTGACGAGGGCGTGCTGCTGTGCCAAAAGCTGCAAGAGCAGGGGATACCGGCGGAATGCCATGAGGTGAAGGGTTCCTGTCACGGGTTTGAAACGGCAACAAAAAGCGATCTGCTGAAGACCTGTGTGGAGAGAAGGATAGCTTGGCTCAGAGCCGTGCTGGACAGCGCAGATAAAAGAGCATAAGACAGTTTCCCGCGTACAGGAGAACGAAACAGGGCCGGAGAGATCTCCGGCCCTGTTTTGCTGTACGGTTTATAGGTCAGGATATGCGGTTCAATACAGGCATAGAGCACAGCGGAGGTGAAAAGAAATGTGGCTCTTATGCATTATCGTGTTCCCGCTGATGGTCCTGGCCGATCTTTTGAAGATGAACAGGTGACGCGTACAGTCAGTCCCCGGCGTCCTCGTCGGCCACATAGCTCTTGTCCATGGTGATGACGCACAGGTACCGCCCCTCCATCCGGTTGATCTGCCGGAGGATGTCGAACTCCACCGCGTCCTGCCGCTTCTGGTCGTAGTCATAGGGCACCAGCAGCCGGAAGCTCACGTCCGTATAGCCGTCCTCCACGGAGAGGCGGAAGTCGTGCAGCTCCAGGCGGGGGTCGATCCGCTCCACGATCTCGGTCACCCTCCCGCGGATGCGGAGGATGTACTCGTCCCGCACCTCCACCGGGTCCACGTGGATCACCAGGCGCACCCCCAGCCGGCAGGCCACATACCGCTCGATCTGCTCGATGAGTTCGTGGGCCTGCTCGATGTCCATCTCCCGGGACACCGCCACCCGGGCGCTGGCCATGTTCCGGTTCGGCCCGTAGCTGTGGATGATGAGGTCGTACACATCCTCCACGCCCTCAAAGGTGCGCATCAGCTCCGTGATCGACTGATACAGCTCCCGTCCCGCCGGCTCGCCCAGCAGCGGCTCCAGCGTCTCCTTGGCGATCTTCACCCCGGCCACCATGACGAACAGCGACACCACCAGCCCCGCCCAGGCGTCCACATCCGCCCCGGTCAGCTGGAAGATCAGCACGGACAGGACGGACACGACGGTGGACAGGGAGTCCCCCAGGGAATCCGCCGCCGCGGCCATCATCACCTTGGAGTCGATGCGCCGGCCTATGTTCCTGTTGAAAAAGCCCAGCCACAGCTTCACGGCTACGGACAGCAGCAGAAACAGAAACGGGACAAGCTCGAAGGACAGCTCCCCCGGCTTTCCGATCCGGCCTAGGCTGCTCCTGAACAGGGAAAACCCCACCTCGATCACCAGAAACGCCACGATGAAGGCCGCGACATACTCCATCCGGCCATAGCCGAAGGGATGCTTGCTGTTGGCGGGCCTTTCCGCCAGCTTGATGCCGGCGAAGCCGATGATGGCGAAGGCGGCGTCGGAGAGGTTGTTGAAGGCGTCCGCCACCACGGCGATGCTCCCCATCACCAGCCCGATGGTCATTTTCACCGCGAACAGCAGCGCGTTGCACACGATGCCCACGACGCTGGCCAGCGTCCCGTATCGGGTGCGCACCCCGGGGTCCTGGGTGTTCTCATAGCCGCGCACGAAGGTGCGCACAAGAAGCTCTGTCAACTGCTGTTTCCTCCTCTTCGCTCCTGTCCCGGCTCACAGGATACTATCTCTGTGCCGTGCATCATTATCAAATGACCGCTATCCGAACAGGACCCTTCGGAACAGGTTCGCGGTCTTTTCCTCACCCAGTCCCTTTTTGAAAACATCGGTGGAGGGTCCGCCGCGGCGCAAAAGCTTCTCCACATAGGCGGCGGACTGCGCCGCTTTGCCCTTTTTGGCAACGCTCTGTTCGAGCCGGAGGGGATCATACCAGTGCGAGCCGAGATCGTGGTCCGGGAGCGAGGCGTAACGGGCCTTCACCTCGTCCAGCGGCTCCAGGAAACAGGGGCCGGTCAGCGTGTCGGTCAGTTCGAAGATCAATGTGTCGCCGCCCAGGGCCTTTACCCGGTCATAGGACAGCAGCGGCATATCCCTCCACTTGGGGTTGATGATAAGGGTCTCCATTTTCACCAGGCCAAAGAAACCGGCGGCGGTCATCCATGACACATTGCCCAGCCCGGCCGCCTCATATTGGCGGATAACAAACGTCATGCCTTTGATCTTCAGCTCACGGTATTCCCCCACAGGGATCTCCTGCAGGGCGAGATGTGTTTTCAGCTTGTCAAGAAGATCCATCGTGGGCCATCCCCTAGTTTTGATATCGGGCAATCTCATTATTATTAATATAGCATATCGTCCCCGATCTGTCCATGTTTAGTGCTTTTTGGAACGGCGTCTGCCCCCGGCGGATGGGGCGGGCTTTTTTGCTGTCCGGGAACGGAGAGGAGGGCGGCAAAGCCGCGCAAAATGTACAAAATCGGACGCAAACGGAGGCCGTCGTTTTCGGGGCGAGGTATTGCATAATCAAGAACAGTTTGATATAATCATTCAGTATTTTCAGACTGGGCGCGGAGCGCCGTACACAATGCGCTTCGCGGGGCATATCATAGCATCGGACCCGGCGGACAGGGGGGATCGGACTTGGTCGAGGTCTTGCGGCAGGAAAAGAAATACCTTCTCCCGCTGCCGGAGGCGCGCCGGCTCAGCGGCAGGCTACAGGCCGTCATGCTCCAGGACAGCCACAACGGCCCCCGGGGCTATCGGATACGGTCGCTGTACTTCGACACGCTTGACGACAGGGACTTCGCGGACAAGGTGGACGGCCTGGAGCTGCGCCGGAAGATACGGCTGCGGTGCTACGACCCGAACAGTGATTTCGCGGTGCTGGAGATGAAGCAAAAGCAGGGGCAGTACCAGAAAAAGCGGTCTCTGCGGATGAGCCGGGAGGATGCCAAGAGGCTGATCCGGGGCGACTACGAGATAATGCTGCGCCACGACGAGCCATTCGCGAAGGAGTGCTACGGGCTGATGAACACGCTGTGCTACCGGCCGAAGGCGGTGGTGGAGTACAAGCGGCAGGCGTTCATCGCCAGGGAAAACAGAATAAGGGTCACACTGGACAGCGACATCATCGCCACAGAGGCGAACTTCGACATTTTTTCTCCGGAGCTGCTCCAGTATCCGGTACTAGACCCTTTTCAGGTGGTGCTTGAAGTTAAGTACAATGGCTTTCTGCTCAGCTACATCAAAAAAGCGGTGAGCACGGCGGACCGGTCGGAATTTTCGGTGAGCAAGTATTGTCTGGCCCGGAGCGTGGGCCATCATTACGATCCATAAGAGAGGTGCGGAAAACATGAGAGAGAAGCTGTTTGAGCTGCTTTCCAGCGAGGGCGATCTGAGTCTGGAGACCATCCTTGTGCGTCTGGCGGCGGCGACGATCATCGGGATATTCATCTATTTTTCCTACTGGATGTCCCACAGCGGCAGTGTTTACAGCAAAAAATTCAACATCACGCTGGTGTCCATGACGCTGGTGACCACGACGGTCATGATCGTCATCGGGAACAACCTGGCGCTGAGCCTGGGCATGGTGGGTGCGCTGTCGATCGTGCGATACAGGACGGCGATAAAGGATACGAGGGATACACTGTATATTTTCTGGACGATCGTGGTGGGCATATGCTGCGGCGCGGGGGATTACCGGGTGGCGGCGGTGGGAAGCGTGTTCATCTTCCTGGTGCTGCTGGTGTTCGGCAGAGTGAAGAACGACGACAGGATCTTGCTGATCGCGTCCATCAGCCGGACGAACGAGGAACGGCTGGAAGCCTTGGTATTCCAGCGTTTTGGGCGTAAAGCGGTGCTGCGGGTGAAGAACACGACGGAGTCCAGCGCGGAGTTTATTTTCGAGCTGGGACGGCGGACGATGGACAAAGACAAGCGCAATCCCCAGCCTCTGACGGACATGATCTACGGCCTGGGCGGGGTGGACTACGTGAATATCGTGAGCCAAAACGACAGCATCGGAAGCTGAAAAAGGGCAAAAAAGACGCAAAAATAAGAAAAAATGTGCAGTTTTGGGGCACTAAAAGGGCAGTTTTGGGGCACAAAAGTGCAGTTCTGAGGTCAGAAGGGGCAGTATGAGGAACAAGATCCTGTTTTCAATACTGGCTGTGGTGATGCTGGCGGGCGTATTTTGCATGCCGGTGCTGAGCGCGTCGGGGCAGAACAGGTCGGAGCGGTACCACCAGCATCTGGAGGAGCCGGGGTATACCCCCTGCGCCGACCACGGGTCGGGCACGTTCTGCACCCACCTGCCCATCGTGGTCATCGACACGGAGGGACAGAAGGTCCCGGGAACGCTGACCGGTGAAAAGGACCTGTTCCAACAGACGACCTATACCACGGCGGAGGACGGCACGGACTACATCAACGTGTCGGTGAAGGTGATCGACAACGAGGAGGGCAACAACCACCTGACGGACGAGCCGGCGCTCACCACCAGGAGCCTGTTCCGCATCCGGGGCAACTCCTCCCGGCGGTTCGAGAAGCTCCCCTATCTGCTGAAATTCGTCAACGAGGACGGCACCGACAACGACGTGGAGGTCATGGGGATGGACGCCCACCACGAGTGGGCGCTGAACGGCCCCTATCTGGACAAATCACTTGTGCGCAACTACATGTGGTACAACATAGCCGGGGAGATCATGGAGTACGCCCCGAACGTGCGGTACTGCGAGGTGTTCCTGAACGGGGAATACAAGGGCCTGTATCTGATGGTGGAGACCATCACCAACGGGGGACCGGAAGGAGGACGGCTGGACCTGTCCGACTCTGTCAAGGGCACCGATGTGATGGGATACCTGCTGCGCATCGACCGGCCCACGGAGGTGGACCTGGAGACCACCCGGGACATCAATGTTTTCACGGAGCGCATAGGGATCGAGGGCGCAGACGTGGCCGTCCGCTATCCGGGCAAGACAAAGCTGACGGAGGACCTGGCCCGGCAGATAGAGCTGGAGTTCTCCGCCTTTGAAAAGGCGGTCTACTCCTACGACCACGACACAGAGGATTACGGCTACTGGAACTATATCGACACCGACAGCTTCATCGACTATTGGATCATCAACGCGTTCACCTGCAACCAGGACGCTGGGTCCGCATCCACATACATATATAAAGAACCCGGCGGGAAATACAAGCTGTGCGTGTGGGACTTCAACAACTCATGCGACAACTACCCAGAGGACCCCTATGACCCCAGCCTGTTCCTGGCGCGGGGCATGCCGTTTATAAACGCCCCCTATTTCGCCATGCTCTTCCGGGACGACAAGGAGTGCTTCGCGGAGCAGGTCATCGAGCGGTATGAGCAGCTGCGCCAGACATACCTGAGCGACGAGTATCTGCAGGACTACATCGACAGCACCATCGAGTGGCTGGGGCCGGCGGTGGAGCGGAATTATGACCGGTGGAAGGACGCGTTTGGCAGTCAGATGCTGGAAAGCAAGGAAGGCGTCGGCCTGGCAGACAGAAACCAGTACACGACGGAGGAAGCGACTGCCTATCTGAAGGAGTGGCTGGCGGCCCGGGGGGCGTTCATGGACGAACACATCGATGTTCTGAACTTTTACGGGCACCCGTCCACCTATAAGAAATGGGAGCACTGAGCAAGGTCCGGGACAGGAAGGAGGGCAGCCGGTGAAAAAGTTCATCATCGTGGTCACGGCATTCGTGGCGGTGCTGTTCGTCGGCTATCAGGCCTATTACCGGCTGGGGGCGTACATAGACCTGCGGCCCAACACGCCGGTGACCACCTTTATGAAGACGGACGAGGACACCATCTACATGGAAAAAGAGGGGGAGTATGTCCCCTTTGAGATACGGGGCGTGGACATGGGCGTGGGCATCCCCGGCCAGTGGGCCACGGACTTCGCCATCGAGAAGGACACCTACATCCGCTGGTTCGGCATGATCCAGGACATGGGGGCCAACACCATCCGGGTGTATACCATCCTGCACCAGGACTTCTACGACGCCCTTTACGAGTATAACACCCAGCGGGAGGAGGACGGACTGGAGCCGCTGTACCTGCTGCACGGGGTGTGGGTGAACGACTATGTGCTCTTCTCCCACCGGGACGCCTATGACCCGGAGTTTCTGGACACGTTCCTGGAGGACTGCCGCACGGTGATCGACATCATCCACGGGGACCGGTCCCTGAGCCTGGGCTATGAGAACCGGGGCAGCGGCAACTACCGGCGCGACGTGTCCAAGTGGGTGCTGGGCTACATCCTGGGGGTGGAATGGGAGGACTACACGGTGGTGTATACCGACCAGGCCCAGGAGGAGAACAGCAGCTACGAGGGGACGTACCTCTATACCACCGACAACGCCCGCCCCTTCGAGGCCATGCTGGCCCAGGTGGGGGACAAGGCCATCGAGTACGAGTCCAACCGATACAAGCAGCAGCGGCTGGTGGCCTTCGCCAACTGGCCCACCACCGACCCGTTCCGCTATCCTATGAGCGTGGTTTTCTCCAAACAAAAAATGGGACAGGTGGACGTGGAGCACATCCAGAGCAAGAACACCTTCATCTCCGGCATGTTCGCCTCCTACCACATCTATTCCTATTACCCGGACTATCTGGAGATCATGCGCGACGTCGGGGCCAGTTACACCGATGAAGAGATAATACAGCGCATCGGAACGGCCCGCGCGTCAAACATACTTTACCGCATGTCCAAGCTGAAAGGCCCCAGCATCGAGGACTATGTATACGAAGGGGATTACAAAGACTCCCAGGGACGCTATAATACATATCTTGCCTATCTGAAGGCACTGACCCGCTATCACACCATGCCGGTGGTCATCTCCGAGTTCGGAGTCACCACCGGCCGCGGCATGGCCCAGCTCGACCGGAACACCAACCGCAACCAGGGCCACATGTCCGAGCAGGAGCAGGGCCAGGCCATCATCGACTGCTTCGAGGACATCCGGGCCGCAGGCTGCGCCGGCGGGTGCGTGTTCACGTGGCAGGACGAGTGGTTCAAGCGGACGTGGAACACCATGCACGCGGTGGACCTGGACTACACGGCCTACTGGAGCGACTACCAGACCAACGAGCAGTTCTTCGGCCTGCTCAGCTTCGACCCGGGCGAGGAAAAAAGCGTGTGCTACGTGGACGGGGACATCTCCGAGTGGACGGAGGAGGACCTGGTCAGCAGCAACGGGGACGCGGACCTGTCCATGAAATACGACGAGAAATTCCTCTACTTCCTGGTGCACAAGGAGGGTCTGGACCAGGAGGGGGACAGCCTGTACATCCCCATAGATACCCAGCCGAAGGTGGGCAGCACCTACGCCGAGGAGCAGGACGTCAGCTTTGAGCGGCCCGCCGACTTTCTCATGGTCATCCATGGGAAAGAGGACAGCCACGTCTATGTCCAGGAGCGGTACGAGTGTCTCAACGCCATCTACGGCGCGTCCTATTACGGGATAAACCCCTATTATGACCCGCCGGAGGTGCACAGCCCCCGCTTTACGCAGATCGGCATGGCGCTCACACTGGAGGATTACATCCCCGATTACAGCGCGATATATCAGCCGGCGGGCGAGATGTTCGAGACCGGCAAGCTGCGGCACGGCAACGCCAACCCGGACAGCGAGGCGTTCGACTCCCTGGCGGACTTCATGTTCGCGGGGGACTATGTGGAGATACGCATCCCCTGGGAGCTGCTCAACTTCTCCGACCCCTCCAACATGATGATCCACGACGACTACTACGAGTGCTACGGCATCGAGAATTACCACATCGACGAGATGTATGTGGGCGTGACCGACGGACAGCAGAAGGGCTGGCGCACGCCGATGGACGCCTTTGCCCTGGAGGGCTGGGGGAAGGACGTGACGTACCACGAAAGGCTGAAACGGTCCTATTACATGCTGAAGGACTACTGGACCGGCCTGGCGTGAGAGGAGGTGACAGGCCGTGACCGGAGGGGAAACACTGCTTTACGGCTACGGCGCGGTGTGCGTCTGCATGCTGATCTTCAACATCATATATATCTTCTTCCAGAAGGGGCAGAATGAGCGGCTGGACAAACGGCGGCAGAAGTTCGTCCGGGGGATGGGCGGACAGCTGGAGATCATCCGGGACGGCGGCCAGCCGGAGGAGAAGTTCGTGAAGCGGCTGGAAAAGCGGCTGCACCGGGTGAACAACCTGATCGCCTTCGAGTGGGCGCTGACGGAGATAGCCGACAGGAAGCAGTTCGACGAGGAGCTGCTGGCGTTCCAGATGCAGACAAGGGAGATGATCCAGCGGCTGGCAGCGCTTTATAAGGACAGAGAGGATATGCAGGCGGCGTACTTCGCCTATTTCATCGCCCGGCACCGGGTGGTGCGGTTCATGGACGAGGACGCGATGCAGGATATCATGCTGGAGTACGTGGGGAAGAACAACCTGTACTGCCGGGTCAACGCCATGCAGGCGCTGTACGCCTTCGGCACGCCGGCGTCCATCGCCAGGGCCGTGGAGATGATGAGCCGGGCGGGAAGCGCGTTCAACGAGAAGATACTGACCGACGGGCTGCTGTCCTATAAAGGGGACCATAAGGCCCTGACAGAGGCGCTGTGGGCGCGGTTCGAGAAGCTGAGCACGCGGTTCCAGCTGGCCGTGCTGAATTATGTGCGGTTCAAAAGCGGGGATTATAAGGAGCGGATGTTCGGCATACTGACCGACGCGAGGCGGGATAAGGAGCTGCGGCTGGCCGCCGTGCGGTACTTCGGGCGGTATGTGTACGAGCCGGCGCGGGAGATCATGCTGGGGTTCTTGGCCGACAGCGATCCGAAGGATTGGGAGTACGCGGCGATCAGCGCCACGTGCCTGGCGCCCTATGAGGGGGAGGATGTGTCGGCGGCGCTGATGGACGCGATGCATAGCTCCAACTGGTACGTGCGGTACAATGCGTCCGTGAGCCTGGACAGCCGGGATATGGATTACAGCGACCTGATCGAGGTCGTGGGCGGCCGGGATCGGTACGCGCGGGAGATGATGCTGTATCGGCTGGATGCCAAGCGCTTGGAGCAGCAGGAGAGGCAGGAGGTGAGCGTATGAGTCCCGGGGTGCGGGATGCGGTGCAGGCGTTTTATGACTTCGTGGGCGCGTTCTTCGTGCTGTACATGTTCGGGTACGCCAGCTTCCTGTTTCTGTCCGTGACGGTGGGTTCGTCCACCCTGTTCGGCGCCCGGCGGCGCAATACGCTGAAAAGCGAGCTGCAGTCGGTGTACTATGTGCCGGTGTCCGTGCTGGTGCCGGCCCATAACGAGAGCGTCACCATCGGCGAAACGGTGCACTCGCTGCTGCTGCTGGATTATCCGCTGTACGAGATCATCGTGGTGGACGACGGCTCCACCGACGATACCAGCCAGGTGCTCATCGACCGGTTCCATCTGCAGCGCATCAACCGGCCCATCCAGCAGGCCATCCGCTGTCAGCCCATCGAGGCGGTGTATGAGTCCCGGGCCTATAAGGTGCCCATCACCCTCATACGCAAGCGCAACGGGGGAAAGGGCGACGCGCTGAACATGGGCATCAACGCCTCCCGGTATCCCTACTTCGTGTGCATGGACGCCGACTCGGTGCTCCAGCGGGATTCCCTGGAGATGCTGGTGCGGCCCGTGCTGGAGGATGAGAACGTGGTGGCCGTGGGCGGAGCCGTCCGGCCCGGCAACGGCGCGGAGATCGTGGACGGGAGGGTGGTCAAGTACCGGATGCCCTCCAAGATCCTGCCCTGCATGGAGGTGCTGGAGTACGACCGGTCATTCCTGGCCGCCCGTATCCTGTTCGACAAATTCAACGGCTCCATCATCATCTCCGGGGCCTTCGGCCTGTTCAAAAAGAGCGTGGTGGTGGACGTGGGCGGCTACAGCGTCAACACCATGGGCGAGGACATGGAGCTGGTGGTGAAGCTGCACGTGTTCTGCCGGGAGAACAACATCCCCTACCGCATCCGGTACGCCACCGACGCCATATGCTGGACCCAGGCGCCGGAGCGGATGCAGGACCTGGTCAAGCAGCGCCGGCGCTGGCACATCGGGCTGTTCCAGAGCCTGACCAAGCACCGGAACATACTGATGAACCCCAAGTACGGCATGGTGAGCTTCATCTCCTACCTGTACTTTCTGCTGTACGAGCTGCTGTCGCCCTACATCGAGGTGTTCGGCGTGTTCACCATCGGCCTGGCGGGCGTGCTGGACTTTCTGAACTTCCCGTTCTGGGTGCTGTACCTGGGCATATACATCATCTTCTCCGCCATACTGTCCCTGACGGCGTTCTTCTCCCGCATCCACACCATCGACCTGCGGCTGGGCTTTGCTGACGCGGTGAAGGCGCTGCTGCTGTGCGCGTTGGAGGTGTCCTGCCTGCGGTTCATCCTGGCATGGGTGCGCATGACGGCCCTGATCGGGTACAGGAAGAAGAAAATGGTGTGGGGCAAGATCGAGCGGAAGAAGATCAATTTCCGCTGACCCATTGTTTGCAGTGATGAAAGGAGATAAGACCATGGGACTGTCTGAAATGAAAAAGAGCCTCCCGGGTCCTCAGACAGAGAGCGTCCGCCGCGGCGCGGCCCGTCCGGCGGAGCGGGAGGCGGGTGTCTGAGCCGTGGAGAACGCTGTCATCTATGTGGCGGGAGACCCGGAGGCGTATCCCGTAGAATATTACGACGAGCAGACCGGCGCCTATCAGGGGCTGATCCCGGCGCTGCTGGAGCGGTTCGGCCGGGAGCAGGGCTATGACGTGCGCTACTACGAGCCGGACAAAGGCGACCAGCGCCAGACTCTGGCGGAGGACCGGCAGGTGGACATCATCTCCGACGGGGGCGGCGGCGCCGACTTCCGCCACGACGCCGGGGGCGAGGTCGTGCTCTTGGAAACGGAGCAGGACGGCCAGAGCGTGGTATATAAGCTGCTAGTGACGGAGGTGGCGCCGGAGGGGCTGGCGGATCAGCTGCGCAGCTTCCTGGCCGGGGTGGAGGAGCAGGACCGGACGGGCCTGCTGGTCCAGTCTGCCCGGCGGGAGAAGCCCGTGGACACCACTCTGATACAGATCGGCGGGGCCGTGGCGGGCGCGCTGCTGGTGATCCTGGCGGCGGTGGCCGTGTTCATGGCGCGCCACTACCGCCGGCGCATCCGTTCCATGGAGATGGACCGGGAGACCGACACGGTCACCGGCCTGGGCAACCGGGACTATCTGGAGCGGAACTGCAACACATACATCAACGACCAGAACAAGATCCTCTACCGGCTGCTGTACGTGTTCGTGGACACGGACCAGCTGGACAAATACTTCGGCCGCAGCGTCACGGACGAGTATGTCCGGGCGGTGGCCCTGGCTCTGCAGGAGCACACGGGGGACATGGACATCCTCTCCCGGGTGTCCGACACCGGGTTCGTGCTGCTGCGCCTGACCATGGACGATCAGGACGAGCAGCACTGGCTGAAGACGGTGCTGGACAGGATCGACGGCGAGTCCCCGGACAAGACCTCCGGCGGGGAGCGGTATTACGCCGTGGGCAGCTATCAGATCCGGCCCACCGACCGGGACCTGTACGGGATGATCTTCGACGCGTCCCAGTGCGCCCAGTCCGCCTACCTGGACGGGGAGGTGTTCCGGGCGTGCACCGACGAGGTGATCCGGAACCTGGCCGTGGAGCGCCAGTTCCGGGAGGACATGCGCCGGGGCCTGGACAGCGGGGAGTTTTTGCTGTATCTGCAGTTTTACGTGGACAGCGCCACCGGCGATATCGTGGGGGGCGAGGCCCTGTCCCGGTGGGATCACCCGGGGCGGGGGCTGCTGATGCCGGGGGACTTTCTGCCCATGATGGAGCGGGAGCACCTGGTGCCCCAGCTGGACTACCGGTGTCTGGAGAACGCCTGCGCGTTCCTGCAGGACATGTATAAACAGGGCCGGGAGCGGTTTTTCGTTTCCTGCAACTTCGCCAAGGAGACCTTCTCCGACCCGGCGTTCCCGGAGGAGTGCCGGAAGGTGGTGAGGAAGTACGGCTTCCCCGTCAAATGGCTGGTGTTCGAGCTGAAGGAGACCGGCACGGACCGGGAGATAGAGCAGATCCGGGAGAACATCCGCCGGGTGAAGGAGCTGGGCGTCACGGTGGCGCTGGACGACTTCGGGGAGCTGTTCGCCTCCTTCGCCGACGTGGAGGACATCCCGCTGGACATCGTGAAGATCAGCCGCCGCCTGGTGGAGGGCATCGGCTCCAAGAGCGGCGAGAGCGTCATGCGGGGCATGATCCGGGTCAGCCGGGAGCTGGGCTTCGGGGTCATGGCCGAGGGCGTGGAGAGCGAGGAGCAGGCCGATTTCCTGCGCAGAGAGGGCTGCGAGGCCATGCAGGGGTTCCTGTTTTACAGGCCGCTGCCGGAGTGGGAGGCGCGAAAGATCATCGTGGCCGGCGGAAGATCCCACCCGGAGCAGAAAGCGGTCGGGACCGCGCCATGAAAAGACCCATCCGTTTTCTGTGGGCGGCGGCGTCGGCGGCGCTGGCGCTGTGTATGCTGCTGGGCTGCGCGGCGGGAGAGCTGTCCGCCGACACCGCGCCGGCGGCCACAGCCGCCCCCGCGCCGACCGCCACGGAGGCCCCCGCCGCCGAGGAGGAGGCGCTGCCCGGCCTGGAGCAGATCATGGACCCGGCGGAGCGGGTGTGGCGCTATACGGACGATCCGGTCCGCCTGGCCGCCATCCGGGACGACGGGTGGCTGGCGGCGGACTTCGACGACAGCGGCTGGCTGGCCGCGGCGGGCTCCTTCGGCGCCAATGAGGGGCGTCTGAAGGAGGTAGCCGGGGAGGAGCCGAGCGTTTGCCTGCGCCACTATCTGCCCGACGGGCGGACCGTGCCCGTGTACTATTTCCGCCTGCGCTTCACCGCCCGACCGGCGGAGGTGACGGAGCCGCTGAGCGCCGAGATCCTGTATGACGACGCGGCGGTGGTGTATCTCAATGGCCGGGAGATATTCTCCGGCAACGTCCCCGACGGCGGGTATCCCGACGCCGGCGCCTACGGCTGCGCCGGGTTTTACGACGAGATGCCCCGGGGCACGGTGGTGCTGGACGGCGCCTCCCTCCGGGAGGGGGAGAACGTGCTGTGCGTGGCGCTGCACCAGGCCGACGACTCCAGCAGCGACATCTTCTTCGCCCTGGGCGCTTTCACCGCCGGGGCGGCGGAGCAGGACGATCTGCGCGCCGATACCCTGTGCCTGGGCGTGGGGGAGGATGAAGGCCAGATGCTCGTCACCTGGCGGGGGCCTGCCCTGGAGGGCGCCTGCGTCCAGGTGGAGGCCGGGGACCGGCTCACCGACGGGGCAGCCGTGTATCCCGCGGCCCGGAGCTATGAGGAGGACGGGCTGTGCACCTACCGGGCGGTGATCGACGGGCTGGAGCCGGGGGATTATGTCTACCGGCCCGTGGACCTCTATCCGGGCCAGACCGGGCACTTCACCGTGACCGACCCGGGGGAGGGGTTCACGTTTTTGTGCCACGGGGACGCCCAGATCCGGGATGGGGACGACCTGGAGGCCACGTGGGCGTATCAGACCCTGGCGGACCACGCCATGGGCGGGGGCGGGGCGCAGTTCGTGCTGTCCCTGGGCGACCAGGTGGATGAGGCCGGCAGCCGGGCGCAGTATCGGCGCTTCACCGCCGCGCCGGTGCTCAAATCCGTGCCGCTGGCGGCGGTGCTGGGCAACCATGAAACGGGCAGCCGGGCGTTCAGCCAGGCGTTTTCCCTGCCCAATATGGACGCGGCCACGGTCACCGACGCCGGGGATATGAGCGGGGATTACTGGTTCGTGCGGGGCAATACCCTGTTTCTGTGCCTGAACAGCAACAATGAGGACGTGGAGGCCCACCGGCAGTTCATCCGGCAGGCCGTGGACAGCTGCGCGGCCCGGTACGGCGAGCCGGTGTGGACGGTGGCGGCGTTCCACTTCGCCCCCTTCTCCCCCGGCACCCACGCCGATGACGAGGCGGTGCGGCAGACGCGGGAGGAGTATCCCGCCATGCTGGCGGAGGCGGGGGTGGACGTGGTGTTCTCCGGCCACGACCACATCTATGCCCGCTCCTGGCCCATGGACGGGCAGGAGCCTGTCCGGGACGGCGGGGAGGGGATCGTCTACTTCACCCTGGGTTCCGCCACCGGCAGCAAGTTTTACGACATATCCGAGGGGACGTTCGACTATGTGGCCTTCGCCGACGGGGAGCGCTGGCCGGCCATGAGCCGGGTGGATGTGACGGACAGCTCCTTTACCGTCACCACCTATCAGCTGCGGGGAAACGACATCCTCCTGCTGGACAGCTATCGGATCGACAGGCCCTGAGCCGCGGGGCAGGGAGCGGGAAGCGGCGAGGTGGATATGAAAAAACGACGGGCTGCGTCCATCGCAGCGACAATACTGCTCCTGCTGGCAGGCGGGTGCCGGGGGACGGACAGTCCCCTGGCCGCGGCGCCGGCGCCGACGGTATCTCCGCCGCCGGTATGGCTGGAGGCGGAGGATGTGACCGCCAATGATGCGTTCGAGCTGGCCGATCCGGCGGAGGCGGCGGACAGGGGGGCCAGCCTCTATTGCTGGTGGCCCTATCTGCGAAACGCCGGCGCCTTCGCCCGGGGGGCGGCGCTGCTGGCCGACCTGGGGGTGGACAGGCTGTATCAGCAGCTTACCTGCGCGGAGCTGGCCATGGAGGACACCGCCGATATGGTGGCCGCGCTGGCGGATATGGGCGTGCAGACGGTGCTCCTGACCGGGGATCGGGAATGGCAGGAAACGGGGCTGGACGAGTACAGGGCGCTGATCGACGCGCTGGATGAGTTCAACAGCACCATCGGCGCGGACCACCCCATCCCCGGGGTGGCGCTGGACGTGGAATACTACACCACCGACGCGTGGCGCGCGGAACCGGAGAGGTGCTTTGCCGAGCATATCGAGCTGATGGAGCAGGCATATGACTACGCCCATGAGAAGGGGCTGTTCGTGGTGCAGGTCATCCCCGCCGTGTACGACGAGGTCGACAGGGAGCTGTTTGAGCGGTTCGCGGAGCGCTGCTGCGACGAGCTGTCGGTGATGAACTACGTCAAAGACGTGGCGGTGAGCAGGATATGGAATGAGGTGCACGTCTGCCGCCGGCTGGGAAAGCCCATAGAGACCATTTACGAGACCCAGCCGCTCAGCGAGTATTACGGCGTCACCGAGGATGTCACCTATTTCTACGACGGTCTGGACGCCCTGGCGGAGGACTACGGGCAGATGGAGCGGGTGTACGGCGACGTGGGGCTGGCCTACCACCACTACGCGAGCATGCACGCGCTGCGGACCGGCGGGGTGATCGTGAGCGTGTATCTGTACACCACCGACGATGACCCGGCCCGGGACGAGAACGGCCAGCCCGCCGGCATCCCCTTCATCACCCTCACCGGCGACGACGGAAGCGTCCTCACCGGGACGCCCTACCGGCCCTATCCGGAGGGGGAGCACGGGGAGAGCTGCTACCTTGTCTTTGGGGCGAAGCGGGACGTGGCATACACCGTAAGCCTGGGGGGCGACGGCTATGAGCCGCAGCCGGAGAGGAACGAGCCGATGGCGTTTTCCGGCGGCGACCCGGCCCTGGCATTCAACGTGGCCTTCCACGTCCGGCCAAAATAAAATACCGTCCCCAGCCATGAAGCGGCCGGGGACGGCTATTTTTATCCGATTAGAGGGAGGCGGGAGCGCCGCCGCGGGCGAGGGCGGCGTGGTATTCGTCCACGATCTGGGCCATGGTGACGCGGCGGAGGCTGTCGGCCACGTCCTCCCGGAGCCGGCCATAGGTTGTGTCCAGCACCTGGCCGATGTTCCGTCCCACGGGGCACAGGGGAGAGGGGGAGCCGTGGACCCCCACCAGCTTTTCCAGGCAGTCCGGCTCCACCGCCTGGCAGACGCCGTACAGGGTGATCTCCCCCAGGGGCCGGGCCAGGGTGGCGCCGCCGGCGCCGCCGCGCACGGCGATGATGCCCGCCTTTTTCAGGGCGCTGAGGATGCCCCGGACCGTCACGGGGTTGCAGCCCGTGGACAGGCCCAGAAGCTGGCTGGTGACCCGGTTCCCGGCGCCGTATTCGTTTATGAAGATCAGGCAGTGGACAGCGATGGAACACTTTTGACTGATATGCATGGCCGGCGCCTCCTTAGCGGTATTTTAGCAGAGTTCGGGGCTGATGTAAACATTGACATTACACCTGGGCGGCGGTATAATGGGAGAAAAGATGTAACTCTAAACTTTACATCAAGGGAGGCGCTTTACGATGAAATATGTCCGGATCATTTTCAGCCCCACAGGCGGGACGGAGCGGGTGGCCGAGGCCATCACCTCCGCCTGGCCGGCGGGGGAGACCGTGGACCTGTCCGTGGCTGGGGACGAGTATGAGAAGTACGCCTTTGGCCCGGAGGATGTGGCGCTGATCGCCATGCCCTCCTTCGGCGGCCTGGCGCCCAAGCCGGCCATCGACCGGCTGCGCCGGATCAGGGGCGGCGGGGCGAAGTGCGTGCTGGCGGCGGTGTACGGCAACCGGGCCTTTGAGGACACCCTGGTGCAGATGGAGGACGCGGCGGAGGCCAGCGGCTTTCAGGTTGTGGCCGCCGTGGCCGCGGTGGCGGAGCACTCCATCGCCCGGCAGTACGCCGCGGGCCGACCCGACGAGGCCGACCGGGCGCAGCTGGCCGGGTTCGGGAAGGAGATCCTGGAGAAGATAAAGGCCGGCGGCGGGAAGCCCGCCATCCCCGGCGATAGGCCCTATAAGAAGGCCGGCGGCGGGATGACGCCCAAGGCGGGGGACGAGTGCGTCGCCTGCGGGCTGTGCGCCCGGCGGTGCCCGGTGGGGGCCATCGACCCCAAGGCGCCCAGGACGGCGGACGGGGACAAGTGCATCGGCTGTATGCGGTGCGTGGCGGTGTGCCCGAAAAAGGCCAGGAAGATCAACGGCGCGGCCCTGGCGGCGGTGTCCCTGGCGCTGAAGAAGGCGTGCTCCGTGCCCAAGGAAAACCAGCTGTTCCTCTGAAAAGAGCATGAAAAAAAGCGGACCGTTCGGTCCGCCTCTCTTCGTCTTTCAGCCGTTCAGCTTGGCGGCGAAGTCCGCCATGGCCTCGGAGATCTTGATCTGCTGGGGGCAGACCTTCTCGCAGCTGCGGCAGCCCACGCAGGCGGTGGGGTGCTTGTCCTCCGGCACGGCCATCAGGGCCATGGGGGCGATGAAGCCGCCGCCGGTGAAGCGGTGCTCGTTATACAGCTCCAGCAGCATGGGGATGTCCAGGCCCCTGGGGCAGTGGCTGACGCAGTAGCGGCAGGCGGTGCAGGGAAGCCGGCCGCTGAGAAGCCCGTCCGCCACGGCCAGAAGGGCGCTCCTCTCCGCCTCGCTCAGGGGCGCGTCGGTTTCAAAGGTGCGGATGTTCGCCTTGAGCTGCTCCGCGCTGGACATGCCGGACAGGATCATGGTCACCCCGGGCACGGCCTGCAGGAAACGGAAGGCCCAGGCAGGAACGCTCTCGTCGGGCCGCAGGGCGCGGAGCTTTTCCGCGCCGGCCTGGGGCAGACTGGCCAGCTTTCCTCCCCGCAGGGGTTCCATCACCCACACGGGGATGTTCCGGCTGTTCAGCAGCGCCACCTTGGCCTTGGCGTCCTGGAAGGTCCAGTCCACGTAGTTGAG
The DNA here is from genome assembly GCA_947627735.1 of uncultured Oscillospiraceae bacterium. Taxonomy (GTDB): domain Bacteria; phylum Bacillota; class Clostridia; order Oscillospirales; family Oscillospiraceae; genus CAJOIG01. Next base: position 34,570 of record CANQXG010000009.1, read on the forward strand.
CTGGATCTGGCAGAACTCCATGTGCTCGCCCCAGGCGTCCAGAAACCGCTCCATGACGGGCACGGCCCCGTGGGCGGAGAAGCCCAGGTGGCGGATGCGTCCGGCCTTCTTCTGCTCCATAAGGTAGGGCACCACGCCGTATTTGGGGTCCAGGTAAGCGTCGATGTTCATCTCGCAGACGTTGTGGCAGAGGTAGAAGTCGAAGTGGTCCACGCCGCACTTTTTCAGCTGCTCCTCGAATATCTCTTTGACCTTCGGCATGTTGGCCAGGTCATAGCCGGGGAATTTTGTAGCCAGGTAAAAGCTGTCCCGGGGGTACTTGCCCAGGGCCTTGCCCAGGACGGTCTCGGAGTGGCCGCCGTGGTAGCCCCAGGCGGTGTCGTAGTAGTTGACGCCGTGGGCCATGGCGTAGTCCACCATGGCCTCCGCCGCGGATACGTCGATCCGGCTGTCGTCACCGTCGATCACCGGCAGGCGCATGGCGCCCATGCCCAGGGCGGACAGGCGGGCGTCGTGGAATGTCTTGTAGATCATATGTGCCTCCTTTTGGGATAGGGTGTGTATGGGCCGGCGGCGCCCTTGACGAAGGGGGCGGACGCCGGTATAATCCATGGTGAGAGGGGGAGAGCCATGTTTTGGAAGAGGAAGAGCGCCGCGCCCGCCTTCGACAGGACCGGCAAGGAGCCGGTCATCCGCTCCAGCATATGCACCGGGGAGAAGGTGGCCGGCTATCGGGACGCCGCCACGGGGAAGTTCGTGGAGGTGATGCTGATCCGGGACGAGGGCGACATGAAGCGGTTCCTGGGCGACTACGGCTTCGCCCGGGAGGAGATCAAATACGAGTGGTGATGCGCAGCGATCCGCGCCGCTCCCCGGGGGAGCGGCGCGGATCGTTCAGTCGTGCGGACGCGGCTTTTTTATTAGGTGCGGGTCGCCAGCGTACTGATACAGGCGGTGCAGACGTTCTTTCCCTTGTAGGTCACGATCCCCTTGGAGCTGTCACAGAAGACACAGGCAGGCTGATATTTTTTCAGCATGATCGTGTCCTCGGAAACGAAGATCTCCAGGGCGTCACGCTCCGCGATGTCCAGCGTACGGCGCAGCTCAATGGGAAGGACGATACGCCCTAATTCATCTACCTTGCGCACGATACCAGTCGACTTCATATGATCCCCCCGATCCCAGTTTTCACTGCACCAAACCGTATCATATAAGGCGGAAAATGTCAACGAGGTAAACGGGAAAAGGAAAAAGTTTGGTAATTATTCACCATATGTATTACCAAGTTCTGCCTGAAAATCCCAGGTTTTTCCTGGGTTTGCGGGCGCAAACCGGTCTTACATGCTCTCCGGCGCAGCCACGCCCAAAATGCCCAGGGCGTTGGCCAGGACCTGCTTCGCCGCGGCGGCCAGGGCCAGGCGGGCCTGGGCCAGGGCAGGCTCCTCGCCCCGGATGCGGCAGGCGTTATAGAACTTGTGGAAACGGGAGGCCAGCTCCGTGGCGTAGCGGTTGATGCGGGACGGGTCCAGCTCCGCCGCCGCACCGGCGATCTCCCCGGGGAAGGAGGCGATGGAGCGGATCAGCTCCCGCTCCTGGGGGGCGGTGAGCAGGGCCGCGTCGGCGTGCTCCGCCGGCGCCACGCCGTCGGCGGCCAGGGTGGCCAGCAGCGAGCAGATGCGGGCGTGGGCGTACTGGACGTAGTAGACCGGGTTCTCGCTGTCCTGGCGCACCGCCAGGTCCAGATCGAACTCCAGGTGGCTGCCGGGGCTGGCGTTGAAAAAGTACCGGCAGGGGTCGGGGCCGATCTCGTCCATCAGGTCGGCCAGGGTCAGGGCCTTGCCCGTGCGCTTGGAGACCTTCACGGTCTCGCCGCCCCGGACCAGGCGGACCATCTGCATGATGAGGAAGTCCAGCGCCCGGCCCTCCAGGCCAAGCTCCGGGCATTTCATGGTCTGGCCGAAGCGGATGGCGTGGCCGTGGTGGTCCGCGCCCCACACGTCGACGACCCGGTCGAAGCCCCGCTCCACGAACTTGTTGCGGTGGTAGGCGATGTCCACGGCGTAGTAGGTCCAGGTGCCGTCCGCCCGGCGCATGCACTCGTCCTTGTCCGCGCCGAAGTCGGTGTTGCGCAGCCACAGCTGGCCGTCCTTTTCATAGGTGTGGCCGCCGCGGGTGAGGATGTCCACCGTTTCGGCCACGTAGCCGGACTCGTGCAGCTCTGTTTCCAGGAACCACCGGTCGAATTTGATGCCGTAGCGCTCCAGGTCCGCCCGCATCCGGGCGATGTTCCGGGGCAGGCCGTAGGCGACGAAGGCCGCCCGGCGCTCATCGGAGGGCATGTCCACGTACTTCTCGCCCTCCGCGGCGTATATCTCCGCGGCAAGCTCGCGGATGTCGTCGCCGTGGTAGCCGTTTTCGGGGAACGCCACCGCGTCCTCGCCCTGGATGAGCTGCAGGTACCGGGCCTCCAGGGACTGGCCGAACAGCTCCACCTGGTGGCCGGCATTGTTTACATAAAACTCCCGCCACACGTCCCAGCCGGCCCAGTCCAGCACGGCGGCGGTGGTGTCGCCCAGCACGCCGCCCCGGGCGTTGCCGATGGTCATGGGGCCGGTGGGGTTGGCGGAGACGAACTCCACCATCACCTTCTTGCCGTTACGGGTCTCGCTGCGGCCGTAATCGGCGCCCTCGGCGGCCACCGCGTCCAGCACGGCGGTATACCAGCCGTCGGACAGCCGGAAGTTCAAAAAGCCGGGGCCGGCGGCCTCGGCAGCGGTGAAGAAGGTCCCCTCCAGGGACAGGTTTTTCAGGATGTCCTCCGCGATGGCCCGGGGGGCGGCGTGCAGGGCCTTGGCCCCGGCCATGGCGTGGTTGGCGGCAAAGTCGCCGTTGCGGGCGTCCTTGGGGATGCCCACGGACCCGGACACGCCCTCCAGGGCCGGGACCGCTTTCTTGATGAGCGCGTCGATGTCCGACTTCGCCCGTTCGATCAGGTCAGCCATTTCTCTTCTCTTTCACGTTGATCTTGAATTTGTTCCGGCCCATGGGGGTGTGGTTGAAGTCGATGTCGTAGTCCAGCTCCATGGTGCCGCCGTGCTCGTCCAGGCGCGCGTCGATGCGACGGGTATCCACCCCCATGGTGGCGCTGCCGAAGGGGGTCTGGTACAGGAAGAAGTCCTTCTGTCCCTCTCTGAACACCGTTTCGGAGTTCAGACTGCCCTCCCGCCGGAGCACCACGCCCAGGGGGCTGATGGTGAAGGTGGTGCGGGTCCCGTCCAGCCCGGTCAGGTCGCTCTCCTCGTAGGTGAAGCGGCTCTCTCCGTTCTCGAAGCCGTATTTTCCGGCGGTGACCAGCTCCACCGCATCCCGCTGGCCCGAGGGGTCGTGCTGGATGCCGGTGATGGAAATGATAACGTCTCGCATATTCATAGGCTCTATCATAATATAAAATCTCCCCCAAAACAAGGGAAAAATAAACATCCCCTGAAGATTCGTTGCTTTACCCTATGGCACATTATAGCACATTCGTGCTATAATACAACTGCAACGACTATAAGGAGGTGAGCGTCGTGACCATCGATCTTACCGAAAAGGAATTCCGAAGACTGCTGGACCTGGTCTATGTGGGGGACTGGATACTGAACTCCGCCCGGGGGGAGGACCGGTTCGAGGACTATGATATGCTCCAGGAAAAGCTGTTCGCCATGTGCCCCCAGGTCGGCATGCGCTCGCTCATCGAAACTTGGCAGGGCCATGTGTTCCCCTCCCAGGCCTATGAGGAGGGCGGCATCCACGAGGCCATCGCCGACTATGAGGACGCGGTGTTCTTCGACATCCTGGCCGAGGAGCTGGCCCGCCGGGATATGGAGGGAGAGGGCCTGGACGCCGACGACGAGACGGAGCTGATGAACCGGATCGAGGAGTATTACAGCGAATTCGAGCAGCACGGGATCGACAACCTCACCGTGGAGTCCTGACAGGGAAAAACAGCCCGCCCGGCGAAAAGCCGGGCGGGCCGCTTTTTTTGTCTGTCGTTACAGGATGTTCAGCATCACCAGGATCAGCAGTACGCCGGTGATCACCAGCGCCGCCGCCAGCAGCAGCACGCCCACGTGGACCCGGCCATGGCTGTCCCCGGAGGGGGAGGCCTCCACCAGGTTGGCCTTGCGCAGGGCGGTGACCACGGGCTTATACACCAGGAGGGTGAGGCCCGCGTTGATGGCGCCCTTGATGAGGTTGAAGGGCAGAAACAGGGTGGGCAGCATGGAGGCCACCACCTCCCGGGGCACGCCCTGATAAAGGGGCGTGACGATGTAGTTCCACAGGCACATCATGGCGGCCATCACCAGCACGCCGGCGCCCAGGCTGGCCACGGCGCCCTTCATGCTGCGGGCGCGCTTGTAGACCACGGCGGCGGTCACGGCGAAGGAGCAGGTGGAGACCACGTTCATCACAAAGCCCACAGGGCCGGTGCTGGAAACGGTTATCATCTCCACGAAGCTGACGATCACGGAGATGATGACGGCGGTCAGGGGTCCGAAGATGAACCCGCCGATGACCACGATCACGTCCTTGGGATCGTAGCTGAGGATGTTCTGCACGGCGGGGACCACCTGGCCGACGAGCATGGCCGCGTAGGCCACGGCGCAGAGCATGCCCACGGTGGCGGGCCGGCGGGCGCTGGCAGGCTTGGAGTTGTTGACGGTGGGGTGACTGTCCATGGAAGGGTACCTCCGATAAAAGATTCGACACCTGGATGGCTCATGTGCCTTCCAGGTGTCAATATCGGGCCGCGTTCCAAGGGCGCGGGCCGGTGGCCCGCCTCCAAAAACAGCGCCGCTCAACACATCTTCTTCCATCCAGACTGTCAGCCGCGCATCGCGCGGCGTTACTGTCGGTCCCGGAGTTGCACCGGGTCGGCCTCGGGCCTTTCGGCCATCGGCTCGCGGACTGTACCGCCGGTCGGGTATCTCACCCTGCCCTGAAGACATCGTTCGCCTGTTCAGTTGTCGGGAATACTATAACACTTTACACCGGCGAATGCAACCCCCTATTTGGGGCCGCGCCCGCTCAGCCCAGGGCCGCGTCGATCATGGCGCTGTACTCCTCCACCATCTCCTCCGCCGGGCCGGCCCCCAGGGAGGTGTCCGAGATGGTCCCGTCCGGGGCGATGATGACGGTGTAAGGGATGGCGTCGGTGGGGTAGAGCGCGCCGATGGTCCCGTCGGTGTCCAGCACCACGGGGAAGTCGTAGCCCTTGTCCGCGATGAAGTCCGCCACGGTCCGGCTGTCCTCCTGCAGGTCCACGGCGATGATGGCCAGATCGTCGCCGTACTTCTCCAGAAGCTGGGGGAAGGCGGGCATCTCGCCCACGCAGGGGCCGCACCAGGTGGCCCAGAAGTTCAGCAATATGACCTTCCCCTCGTAGTCGGACAGCGTCAGCTCCCCGCCGGCAAGAAGCTCGCCGGTGAAGTCCGTGTACCGCAGCGCCGGGTCCGGCGTCACCGCCGTGGGGTCATAGTCGGTGATCGCCTCCCCGCCGCCGCAGCCGGCGAGGGCCAGGCACATCCACGCCGCCAGCAGCAGCGCGAAAAGGCGTCTCATGGGTCCCTCTCCCTTCCGAAATAGATGGCGTTTTTCGGGCACACCGCCCGGCAGGCGCCGCACTGCACGCACTCCCGGTCGCCCACATGGCACACGTCCACGGGACACTTTTTCACGCACAGGCCGCAGTTGTCGCATAGGGCCTTGTCCACCCGCATGGCCAGCAGGGCGAAGCGGGCGAACAGGGAATAAATGGCCCCCAGGGGGCACAGAAACCGGCAGAAGGACCGGTAACAGAACACGCACGCCAGCAGGATCAAAATGCACAGCACGCTCTTCCAGGCGAACAGGCCCCCCAGCCGCCCCCGGATGTCCGCCCGGAGCAGGGCCAGGGGCCAGCCGCCCTCCAGCGTCCCCGCCGGGCAGATGTACTTGCAGAAGGCCGGCAGGGGATAGCCCTGTGCCCAGGCGGCGTACACGGGGATCGCCACCACGAACAGGGCCAGGATGACGTATTTGAGCAGGCTCAGCCGCCGGGTCCAGCGGCTTTTGCCGAGCTTGGGGCCGGGGAGCTTGTGCAGCAGCTCCTGGATCAGCCCGAAGGGGCACAGGAACCCGCACACCAGCCGCCCCAGGGCCAGGCCCGTCAGCAGGATGAAGCCGCCCACGTACAGCGGCAGCTTCCTCGGCAGCCGGCTCAGGGCGTTCTGCAGCGCCCCCAGGGGGCAGCTGCCCACCGCGCCGGGGCAGGAGTAGCAGTTCAGGCCCGGCACGCACACGCCCTTGCCGCCGCCCTGCCAGAGAGCGCCGTCCCGGAAGCCGGCGAAGTTGGCGTTATACAGCACCGCGCTGGCCAGCTGGATGCATTTGCGCTTCAAACCCCTATCCAAGGCCCACACACTCCAGACACAGATATACCGCCTTCGACAGCGTTTCGGCGTATTGCCCCTGGGCAAGACCCAGGACCAGGGCGGCGGCGCCCGCCGCCGCCACCGCCAGGCGCAGAGCGGTCTTTCTTCTCATGGCGCCATCCCTCCGTCTGCGGACGCCCTCACAGCCGGGCGATGTCCGCCAGCAGGGCGTCGATCTCTTCGTCCGTGGTGGCCCAGCTGGTGCAGAAGCGCACGCACATCCGCCCGTCCTCCGATGGGTGGTCCGGCTCGAAGGTGTACTTCCCCTCCAGGGCGGACAGCTGTTCGGCGGTGAGCAGGACGAACTGCTGGTTGGTGGGGCTGTCCAGGTACAGGGGCACGCCCCGGGCGACGAAGGCCGCCTTCAGGCGCTGGGCCTGCTCCACCGCCCGGCGGCAGATGTCGAAGTACAGGCCGTTTTCAAACAGCGCGGCGAACTGCAGCCCCAGCAGCCAGCCCTTGGCCAGCATGGCGCCGTTTTGCTTGATATAGCTGCGGAAATCCGTCTGCAGGGCGGGATTGGAGATGACCAGGGCCTCCCCGAACAGGGCGCCGCACTTGGTCCCGCCGATGTAGAACATGTCCGCCAGACGGGCCAGGTCCGCCAGGGTCGCGTCCGTGGCCGCCAGGCCGTAGCCCAGCCGGGCCCCGTCCACGAACAGGTACATGCCGTACTTGTCGCAGACCTGCCGCAGGGCGGTCAGCTCCGCCAGGGAGTAGACCGTGCCGTACTCCGTGGGCAGGGAGATGTACACCAGCTTGGGCTGGGTGATGTGCTCCCGGACGGGGCTGGTGCGGTAGCCCTCGCCCAGCTCCGCCACCTGGGCGGCGGTGAGCTTCCCGTCCCGGCCGGGGACGGTGAGGAGCTTGTGGCCGGTGTGCTCCACTGCGCCGGTCTCGTGGGCGTGGATGTGGCCGGTGTGGGCGCATATGGCGCCCTGGTAGGGCCGCAGGGCCGCGGCGATGGCGGTGAAGTTGGTCTGGGTGCCGCCCACCAGAAAGTGCACGGCGGCGTCGGGGCGGTCCAGGTGGCTTTTGATGGCCGCCGCCGCTTTTTCGCACCAGACATCCCCGCCGTAGCCGCCGAAGCTGTCGGCGGCGGTGTCGGCCAGGGCCTGGAGCACGGCGGGATGGGCGGAGCGGTTATAGTCGTTGTTGAAGCGGATCATGGCGCTGTTCTCCTGTACGATTTTTGATATAAGAGTATACCATATCGCGCGGTTGCGGCGCAAGCCGGGAGCGCGATCGGTATCATTTTGGTATAACAGCGCGGAGCGCCTGTTATACCATGGCCTGGGCGGGATGAAAAGACGCCGCGGCGCCGGGGAGGAAAATTTTTGCCGGGGGTTGAAAAATCGGGGCGGGCTGACGGATATTATAGGTGAAAAGCTTTTCAAGAGGAAACGGAAATGCTCACGAGAGAACGATTCACACAGCTGGCCCAGGCGTATATGGACACGGTCTTCCGGGTGGCCTTCAGCTATCTGAAGAGCCGGGAGGACGCGGACGACGTGGTGCAAAACGCGCTCCTGGCGCTGTACCGGACGGACAGGGACTTTGAAAGCGACGAGCACGTGAAGGCGTGGCTCATCCGGGTGGCGGCCAATGAGAGCCGGAAGCTGCTGCGCTCCCCCTGGCGGAGGCGGGGCGAGCCGCTGGAGGACTATGAGAACACCCTCCGATTCGACCAGCCGGAGGACCGGGAACTGTACGCCGCCGTCATGGACCTGGACGTGAAGTACCGGGCGGTGATCGTGCTGTACTATTACGAGGGCTATTCCATCCGGGAGACGGCCCGGCTGCTGGGCGTGCCGCCCGCCACGGTGGGCACGCGCCTGGCCCGGGCCAGGGAGAAACTGAGATCCACACTGACGGAGGCGGAGAAACTATGAGCGAGAGCGAGCGCATACGGCGGGCACTGGCGCCCCTCCATGCCTCCGAGAACACCTTGGAGGAGGTACTGGATATGATCGGAAGAGATGAAACATACGCCCGGCGCACGGGCCGCAGGGCCATGCGCACCGCCCTCATCGCCGCGGCGGTGGCGGCGGCGCTGTCCGTGGCGGCCTACGCCGCGGGGGAGTATACCGGGTTTTTCGACACGGTGTTCGGCGACAGGGCCATCGCCGGCTGGGACACGGAGCACATGGTCTATACCGACGCCGACGGCAACGTGTGGGAGCAGTATGACCTGCCCGGCCAGGAGCGGACGCCGGCGGACCCGGAGGCGGCCCAGGCCCTGGTGGGGGACAGCACCGCCAGCGTGGACAGGTCCGTCACCGTGGGGGACGTCACCTACACCGTGAAGGACATCGTCGTGGACGAGCACGGCATGGGGGCGCTGACCTACGTCATGGACGACCCCAACGGCTTCCCGGGCATGACCTTCGACGGCGGCATCATGCAGTATGACCCCTATACGCCGGGCAGCCAGATGCCGCCGGTGCTTGCAAGCTGCGACGCCGACGGGAACGCGGGCAGAGCACTCTCCTGCGTGGAGATGGTGTCCGCGGACGGGACGGATACCCGCCGGACCGTGGCGGTGTACTTCGCCCCCCTGGAGAGCATGGACGGCGCTGCGGCGCTGCGGCTGAGCTTCGGCGTGGTCACGGGATATGACCCGGCCACCGGCGCGGTGGAGCAGAAATGGGGCGGGGTGGTCTTCCCCCTGTCCGGGGCGGCGCAGGCCACGGCCCTGACCGGCCCCGGCGGATGGAGCGCCGATATCTCCCCCCTGGGGCTGCAGATCGTGCCCCCGGCGGAGAACCCCTACGGGCAGAACTATTACTTCAACGACCTGGTCATCCACATGGCCGACGGCACGCAGTACGTCCTGAAGCAGGAGGAACCCTACATGCGCAATACCCCTGCGGGGTGCTATGAGGGGGAGAAGATCAACTTCGTCTTTAACCGGCTCATCGACCCCGGGCAGGTGACGGCCGTCACCGCCCTGGGCAAGGGTTCCGGCGAGCGGGACGGCCAGCCGGTGCACGACGCGCTGGACCTGACGTTCACGAAATGAGCTATATACGGGCCGGCCCCCGCGAGGGGGGCCGGCCTTTTTGCGGGCAGGGGACCGTACCAAAAGCCTCCCCTGTGCAAGGGGAGGTGGCGCCTCACGGGGTCCCCAAAAGGCACGCCTGCCTTTTGGGGAGAGGAGGAGCCGCGGGCCACTCGAGCCATGCCGGGAAACGGCATGGGGAGACCTGGCTTCGCGTGCTCCGACAAGGCGGAGGGGTTGTTACAATCCCTCAGTCAGCGCTTCGCGCTGACAGCCCCCTTTGCACAAGGGGGCCTGCGATAATGTGCGCCTTCGGCGCGATAGGCCGCGCGTGCATGGGGTCCCCAAAAGGCACGCCTGCCTTTTGGGGAGAGGAGGAGCCGTAAAACGACAATCCCTCAGTCACCGCCTGACGGCGGCGACAGCTCCCTTTACACAAGGGAGCCTTCCAAGAGGTGCGCCTGCGGCGCGGTAAGACTTGCATTTGGAGGCGGGAGAGGATATAATACTATGTAATTATGTAAATTTGTTCCGGGGGGAGGCGAGCGGTTGAAGCTGACGGCGGGAATGGTCTATGACATCATCCTCATGCTCATGGTCCTGCACATCCTGTGGCGGGGCTGGCAGCAGGGGCTGATATCGGAGCTGCTGCGCCTGGCGGGCTGGGGGGCGGCCATCGTGCTGGTGGCGGTCTATGCCGGTCCCTGGGCGGAGAAGGTCTACCACGCCGTGGTGGAGAAGCACGCCGTGGCCGCCGTGGCCTCCGCCATCCCGGCGGAGGTGCTCACCGCCATGGAGAGCGGCGCCGCCGCCATGAACCAGCTGCAGGCCGTGCTGGACAGCCTCAGCGGCATCCTGGGCGGGCAGGTGTTGGACGAGGCCTCCTCCGCGGCTATCCTGTCCATCCTCAGCCAGGACGCCGGGAGCCTGGCCCAGGCCATCACCCAGACCGTGCTGCAGCCCATGCTGGTGAGCGTGGTGCAGATGGTCGTGTCCCTGCTGATCCTGGTCGGGTGCCTGGGCGTGTCCCGGGCGCTGGCCCGGATGGCGGCCTCCCGGGGCAGAGATGGCATACTGAGCATGACCAACCGCCTTCTTGGCCTGGCCCTGGGCATCGGGGAGGCGCTGGTGAGCGCGTGGGCGTTCGTGTTCGTGCTGGATCTGCTGACGCTGTTCATCGATACGTCCTGGCTCAACGGCCAGGTGCTGGAGCAGACCTTCTTCATACGGCTGCTGCTGTGAAATAGAGAATAGGAGAGAAAGATATGATCACCAACGTACTGGATTGGCTGGACGCCTCCGCCGGGCGGCTGCCGGACAAGATCGCCTTCGGGGACGAACACACCACCCTCACCTTCTCCCAGCTGCGGGAGCTGGCCCGCCGGGGCGGGTCCTATCTGTGCCGGCGGGTGCAGCCCCGGCAGCCCGTGGCGGTGTTCATGGAGAAGACGCCGGAGTGCCTGGCGGCCTTCTTCGCGGCGGTGAGCGCCGGGTGCTTTTACGTGCCCCTGGACACCAAGATGCCCGCCGAGCGGATCAAGCTCATCTTCGACACCCTCCACCCGGCCTTCGTGTTCTGCGACGAGAAAAACGCCGAGGCCGCCCGGGCCGTGGCGGGCCAGGCGGGGTGCGAGGTGTTCTCCGCCGCCTGCATGACCGAGCCGGACGAGGCGGCCCTGGCGGCGGTGCGGGCCGACCATGTGGACACGGACCTGCTGTACGTGCTGTTCACCAGCGGCTCCACCGGGGTGCCCAAGGGCGTCACCATCAGCCACCGGGGCATCGTGGACTGGGCCGACTGGCTCCACGGGACGCTGGGGGTGGACGAAAACTGCACCCTGGGCAACCAGGCGCCCTTCGTGTTCGACAACTCCACCCTGGATATCTACTCCACCCTGCGCAGCGGATGCACCACCTGGATCATCCCGAAAAAGTGCTTCTCCTTCCACAAGACCATGATGCGCTTCCTCCGGGAGCACGCCATCGACACCATCTTCTTCGTGCCCTCCGCCCTCATCGCCGCGGCCAACTCCGGCATCCTGGAAAAGGACCCGCCCACGGGGTTGAAGAACATCTTCTTCTGCGGCGAGGTCATGCCCAACCGGCAGCTGAACATGTGGCGGCGGGCGGTGCCGGGGGCAAGGTACTGCAACATGTACGGCCCCACGGAGATCACCGACGTGTGCGCGTATTATATCGTGGACCGCCAGTTTGGCGACGACGACCCCCTGCCCATAGGCCGGGCCTGCGCCAACACCCGCATCCTCATCCTGGACGAGGAGGATAAGCCCGTGGGCCCCGGCCAGACCGGGGAGCTGTGCGTGATGGGCACGTGCCTGTCCCTGGGGTATTACAACAATCCCGTCCAGACGGAGAAGGCCTTCGTCCAGAACCCCCTGAACAGCGCCTTCCACGAGCGGATGTACCGCACCGGGGACCTGGCCCGGTACAACGAGCGGGGGGAGATCATGTTCCTGGGCCGCCGGGACTTCCAGATCAAGCACCAGGGCTGCTACCGCATCGAGCTGGGGGAGATCGAGACGGCCCTCCTGGCGGTGGAGGGGGTGGCCAACGGCTGCTGCCTGTTCGATGAAGCGAAGGACGAGATCGTGTGCGTGTACACCGGCGGCGCGGAGGAGCACGACCTGGCCAAGGCCCTGGCGGAGAAGCTGCCCGGGTACATGATGCCCAACCGGTACGTGCATCTGGACCGGCTGCCCATGACCATCAACGACAAGATCGACCGGGTGACCCTGCGGAGGGAACACATCGGATGAACGGCAAAAAGCGGCTGATGGCCGTGTTCGGCACCAGGCCGGAGGCGATCAAGCTGTGCCCGCTGGTCCATGAGCTGCGCCGGCGGGGCTGGCCGGTGACGGTGTGCGTCACGGCCCAGCACCGGCAGATGCTGGACCAGGTGCTGGACGCGTTCCGGCTGAGGCCGGACGCGGACCTGGACCTGATGAGGCCGGAGCAGGATCTGGCGGGGCTGACGGCGGCGGCGCTGGAGGGCGTCAGCGGCGCGCTGGCGCGCTTTTCCCCGGAGATGGTATTGGTCCAGGGGGACACGGTGACGGCCTTTGCCGGGGCGCTGGCGGCCTTCTACGCCCACATCCCCGTGGGCCATGTGGAGGCGGGACTGCGCACCTATGACATGGAAAGGCCCTGGCCGGAGGAGTTCGCCCGGCGGGCCGTGAGCCTCATAAGCGGGTACCACTTCGCCCCCACCGCCGCCGCCCGGAACAACCTGCTGGCCGAGGGCGCGGCGCCGGAGCGGGTGTTCGTCACCGGCAACACCGCCATCGACGCCCTGCGGACCACGGTGAGGGAGGATTATGTAAACCCGATCCTGGACTGGGCGGGGTCCCGCCGGCTGCTGCTGGTCACCGCCCACCGGCGGGAGAGCCGGGGCGCGCCCATGGAGGGGATGCTCCGGGCCATCCGGCGGGCGCTGGAGGAGCGGCCGGACACCGCGGCGGTGTTTCCCCTGCACATGAACGGCCTGGCCCGGGAGGCGGCGGAGCGGGTGCTGGCCGATTGTCCCCAGGTGCGGCTGACCGGGCCTATGGACCCGGTGGATTTCCACAACATCATGGCCCGGTGCTATCTGGCGGTCACCGACTCCGGCGGCATCCAGGAGGAGGCCCCGGCGCTGGGCAAGCCGGTGGTGGTGATGCGGGATGCCACGGAGCGGCCCGAGGGGGTCGCGGCGGGGACGCTTCTGCTGGCGGGCACGTCGGAGCAGGGGGTGTACCGGGCGGTGAGCACGCTGCTGGACGACCAGGCCGCCTACGGGGCCATGGCCCGGGCGGAGAATCCCTACGGCGACGGACACGCCTGTGAGCGCATCGCGGACGCGCTGGAGCGGATATAAGGACAAAGGAAGAACGAATGAGCGCCCCGGCGGGCAGACCGCCGGGGCGTTTTTTTGGTTTTATGGGCCTCACATGATGGCCTCGCCCCGCATGAAGCAGGCGGCGTAGTAGAGAAAGCACACCGCCTCCGTCAGCAGGATCAGCGCCCGGGTCCAGCGGTTTTTCAGGCTGCCTGCGGCCAGGTACATGGGCACGCAGCCCAGCATGTACCGGCCGCCGCTGATGAGCCAGCCGGCGGTGTAGCTCATGCCCAGGTAGGCGGAGCCGTACAGCACGTGGGCGTTGTCCAGCCGGCGGCGCCAGCCGGCCATGAGCAGGGCCGCGGCGATGAAGTAGATGAACAGCTGGGGCCAGTAGATCCAGTTGGCCAGGCCGGGGTACTGCACCCCCATGGAGAACTGCTGGGCCAGGGTGTCCCCCAGCCACTGGGGGGTCTGCCACCAGGGGGCGATGCTCTCATAGTACCGGAAGGCGAACCAGTCGCCGCACACCGCCCGGTTCAGCCACAGGTACAGCCCCCAGCCTATGGCCGGACCCAGCAGGGCCAGGTACCGGCCATCGAAGCGCCAATGCCTGATGCGCATGTCCCGCCAGGCGCAGTATACCCCCGGCAGGAGCAGCAGTATCCCCTGTGCCCGTGTCAGGGCGCACAGGAACCCCGCCGCCCCGGCCAGGAGCCACTTCCTCTCCCGGATGGCCCACAGGCCCGTGATGGTCAGCAGCAGGAACAGCCCCTCCGTGAACACCCCCAGGCAGAAGAACCCGAAGGGGTACAGCCAGTAGGCGGCCATGGCCGTGCCCGGGCAGGGGCAGTCCTTTCCGGCCAGCTTTTGGAACATCACCCCGGCCATGCCGCAGCAGACCTGGGACAGGACCATCCCCGCCAGGGCATACCGGCCTCCCAGCAGGTCCCCCAGCAGCCGGAGCAGGAAGGGGTAGAGGGGGTAGAAGACGATGTTGTTCACGTTCTCCCCTTCGGACACATAGCCGTTTTCGGCCAGGAACAGGTAGCGGGTGGCGTCCCCGGCCTGGGTGAAGCGGACCCACATCCGGGCCAGGAAGCCCTCCCCGCGCCAGTCCATGGCCCGCCAGCCGGACCAGGCGCCCAGCCAAAGCACCCCCACCGACACCAGGAATACCACCGGCCAGGGCCATGCGGCGGGACTGAGTTTGGCCAGGGCCGCCCGGCCCGCCGGGGGCACAGACAAGTTCAATTTGACGCCCAGCAGCTCCTCCAGCGCCCGCAGAGCCAGCAGCATCAGCAGCGCCAGCATCCCGGCGGTGGACAGTATCCAAAGCAGGTCCTCCATATCGTCACCTCCCGGGACGGTCCAGCGCATATTCCCGGCGGGCGCCCGCCGCGCGGCCCAGCAGGGCCAGGCCGCGGTACAGGCCGTCCACCGCCGCGGAGGCGGCCAGGCTCAGGGCGGTGAGCACCGCCAGGTCCAGCCAGACGCTCCGGGAACAGTATACCACCTGGGTGAACTCCAGGAAATAGAAGCAGAAAAAGGAGTGGGTCAGCCACATGTTGGCGCTGTGCCGGCCCAGAAAGGCGGCCAGGGCCTTCATCCGCCGGACCCGGTCGAAGCATACCGAGCAGCACAGGGCGAACAGCGGCGCGATCAGGATATCCCCGTTGGCCACGTCGGACAGCACATAGGCCCGGCAGAGAAACAGCAACGCCATGCCCGCCAGGGCCGCGGCCCCGGGATGGGCCAGCCGGCCCATGGCCCGCTTCAGCCGGGCCATGGCGTCGTACCGGGCGAAGACGATGCCGGCGAAGAAGGCGGTCATGTACTTGTTGACGGTGCAAAACCGCCGGAAGTAGAGGTTGCTCCCCAGGCCGGCCAGGCCCGGCACGCCCGCCAGGCCCGGGAACACCCCCTGGGTCAGGATGTCCAGGCAGAACACCGCGAACATGTCCGGCAGAAAGCCCCTGGCCCGGTCCGTGGCCCGGCAGAAGAGATAGCCCAAAGGCAGGGCGCACAGATAGGAGCCGAGGAACCACCACTCCCCGTTGAGGTTGGTGTCGTAGCCGGTGAAGTTGAGAAGAAGCGTGCGTAAAAGGCTCTTGCCGTCGGTGAGGACAAAGCGGGTGCAGAGGGGGTTGATGCCCTCCCCGGCGCGGGCGAAGAAGAGAAAGCCGATGGGGATGAACAGGAAAAATACCCGCCAGAACCGCCGGTACAGCCTCCACACATCCTCCGCCAGATCGGCCCGGCCCGCCGACCGGCGGCGGAAAAGGCCGTACCCGCCCAGGAAGAAGAACAGCGGCACGCACAGTAAGCTGTTCATGGCGAAGTCCGCCAGATACCCCTTCTCCACGAAGCCGGGCAGCCACGAGGAGAACCCCTCAAAGCCCGCCGGCCACCGGTCCGGGAAGGCGGCCAGATGGTGCAGCAGCATCAGCTCGATGGCCACGCCCTTCAGGGCGAGGGTGTCGTCTTTTGTGAACACGGGACCGCCTCCTCTCGGACGGGATCAGCCGTAAAAGTGCATATACAGCGCGCCGTAGGCGTTGAAGGCCACGGCCATGCCCCCCAGGGCCAGCTCCCAGGCCGCCGGCTTCTTCGGCCCCTTTTCGGCCAGATACATGTAGGCGAAGGGCAGCATGTCGCAGGTGTACCGGGCGCCGAACTGCCACCCGCCCATGGTCCGGTGCAGGCAGGTGAGCACCAGCTGCGCCGCCATGCCGGCGAACAGCAGCACCCCCAGGGCGCCGGGCCGCCTATTGCGGGCCAGGTTGAGCGCCGCCCGGAGGAAGTATATGAGAAACAGGGGGTTGGCCGCGAAGAACAGGAAGCCCTGGAACAGGGGGAATACCAGGCGCTTGTTTTCAAAGCGCACCGGGGCGAACAGCTGCTTCAGGTTTGGCCAGAGGTAGCTGATGTGGAACTGCCCGTGCTCGGCCCGCATGAACTCCGGCAGGTAGTTGTGGCCGAACTCCAGGACGCTGTGGAAGCGGACATAGTTGTAGGCCATATAGCAGGCGCCGATGAGCACCGGGCCGATGAGGCACCGCCACTGGGCCAGGCAGCTTTTCACGAACCCGCCGCGGTCGGCCCGCTCCCGCCAGGCGAACAGGAAGAAGAACACCGGCAGATACACCGCGCTCATGGGCCTGCAGCCCACCGCCAGGGCCAGGAAGGTGGTGGCCAGGGCCTTTTTGCCGTACATCGCGCACAGCACCGCCGCCAGGCACATGACCATGTTCAGCACCTGGGCCTGGAACCAGACCCCGGCGTTGGTGCTCATCCACAGGGTGTTGGCCCCCCACACGCACACCAGCGCCCAAAAAGCGCTGACGGCGGGGGTGCGGCCGGCGCGGAGCATGATGCAGTAGGCCAGCGCCGCGGCCACAAGGCCGTAGCCGGCGATGATGAGGCCGTTGGGGGTGTTCAGCCCGTGCAGCAGCACCGACGGGATCAGCAGCACCGACGGCAGCGGCGGGAAGGACACATAGTACCGGCCATCATAGATGGCCAGCTCCAGATACTCATACTTCTCCGGCTGGGCGATGTAGGTCCGCCCCTGGAGCCAGTTCCAGGTCTGGAGGGTATAGCTGTCCCAGTTCTCATGGGCGAACAGGGTGCCGCCCATCAGGTCGCTGAGGAGAAAATAGCCCGCCGCCATCGCGGCCAGCAGGGCCGCCAGGGTGGTCAGCGCCTCCCGGCGGGGGTGTCGAAGATCCTGTGTGTCCATACCGCTCCTTTCCTCACATCACCTGCCAGCCCGCCAGATAGGCCGTCAGGAAGGCCGCCTGCAGCAGGGCCATGGCCGCCGCGAAGATCCAGCCCGCCGCCGGCCGGCGGCGGAACAAAAGCGCCAGCGCCGCGAACAGCGGAAACGCGCATGCCATATACCGGCCGCAGCTCAGCGGCCAGCTCAGAGAGTAGTTCAGCGCCGTGCACCCGGCCAGATAGGCCGTCCAGGCGGGGGGCATCCGGCCCGGCGCCCAGACCAGCGCCGCCGCGCAGACCAAAAATATGGCCAGCTCCGGCCCCCAGATCACCAGGGCCTGCCGCTCGCCCCAGCGCTTGACCAGGTACTCACATATGGTGCCCAGGCACCGGGGCATGGGGGCGAAGCCCTGATGCCAGACCGCTTTTTCGTAGTATACGAATCGGAAGGGGTCGCCGTCCACCGCCCAGTTGACGGCCAGGTAGATCCCCACCCCCGCCAGCGTCACCGCCAGGGGCAGGACCACCCGCCCGCCGTCCCGGACCAGACCGCGCCAGTCCCGGGCCAGCAGCTTTCCCACAGGCCGCTCCGCGGCGCAGTATTCCACCAGGCCTACCGCCAGCAGCAGCGCTCCCTGCATCCGCGTCAGGGCCGCCAGGGCGCCCAATAGGCCCGCCGGCAGCCACCGGCGGCGGCGGATGCAGGCAAAGCCCGCCGCGCTCAAAAGCAGGAACAGGCTCTCGGAGAACACCGCCCCGAAGAAAAACGCGAAGGGATAGCAGCTCAGAAGCCCCAATGCCAGCCGGGCCGTCCGGCGGCCAAAGTCCTCCGTCAGCGTACGGGCCAGGATGGGCGCCGCGCCGATGTAGCAGGCGCAGCTGATGAGGTGGCCGCACACCGCCCAGTCGGGGATGATGAGGTGCAGCGCCCGCATCAGCCAGGGGTACAGGGGATAAAACACCAGCGTGGTGTGCATCCCCTCCGTTTCAAAGCCCCGGTAGCCCAGCTCCGCGATGCGCAGGAAGTTGTTGGCGTCCCACTGCCGCCACAGCTCCAGCAATCCCCGGAAGGTGACCTCCTCCCGGGTCATGGCGCAGCGCAGCAGGCTGAAGGCCCAGGCCAGGGCCAGTGCCCCGGCGGCCCACAGCGCCGCCCGCAGGCCCATCGCGGCGGTGAAGGACTCCCCGGCGGGCAGCGGCGCCGTCCGGCGGGCGATTTTCAGGGGCCGGGGGGACAGACACTGCAGGGCCAGCGCCAGGCAGGCCCAGACCATCACGGCCGTGCCGGCCAGCTGGACCGGCAGAGCGAGCGCCCTCATGACTGAGGCGCCTCCACCGGGATGGGGGTAGGCGTGGGCGGGTATACCGGCTCCTCGCCCTCCACGGCCCTTTCCGGCAGGGCGCCCGCGGGAGGGGGCGTGCCCCGGGCGGGGATGGGCTGGGAGTACATCTCAAACGCCACCGGCGAGGGCGTGGGGGTGGGGATGGGTTCATCGTAGGCCGGCGAGGCGGCTGCCGCCGCGGCGAATACGGTCAGCGAGCAGGCCACGATGGCCGCCCCGGCCAGGAAGCTGCGCAGGCCCCGGCGGCGGTAGCGCATGATCTCCGTCACCCGCTCCCGCACGGCCCGCAGGCCGAAGCCGGACAGCAGCATGTCCGTGCCCCGGCGCTCCTCCAGGCCGATGAGGGCCATGGCGTAGGCCGCCCGGCCATCGGCGGTGCGGCGCAGCACCGCCTCGTCGCAGGCCAGCTCTATGTCCCGCTGGGCCAGGGCGTACATGGCCCAGACGAAGGGGTTGAACCAGTGCACGCACAGCGCCGCCGTCAGGATGTACTTGGCCGGCACATCCAGCCGGCGGATGTGGCACAGCTCATGGGTCAGCACCAGCTCCAGCTCCCGCCGGTCCCAGCGGTCCCAGCCCTTGGGCAGCAGGATCACAGGCCGGAGAAAGCCGTAGGTCAGGGGGGTGGACACCGTCTGGCACTCCCGGACGGACACCGTCCGGCGCAGGCCGAAGGCGTCCACCAGGACCCGGACGGAGCCGTCGCATACCGGCAGGGCCAGGGCGTAGCGCCGCAGACCGGACAGGTGGCGCAGCAGCATCACCGCCGCGGCGGTGATGGCGACCGCCAGCCACAGGGCCGTCAGCCAGGGAAAGCCATCGGCGGCGGGCTGCGCGGTCTGTGCCGTCCCGGCGGCTGCCGCCGGGAGCAGGGCCATGGCCCGGGCGGGCACCGGCACGGACACCGTCACCGGCGCCAGCAGCCGCACCGCCGCCACCAGCCACAGGGCCGGGAACAGCTCCTTTCCCAGCCTGTCCAGCAGCAGCGACCGCAGACATACCGTCGCCGCGATCAGCACCGAGGCGGACGCCGTCATGTGCCACAGCGTGGTCATTGCAGCTCCTCCACCAGCTTTTTCAGCTCCTCCAGCTCCTCCGGCGCCAGGCGCTTCCGGCCCAGGAGGGAGGCCACCAGCTTGTCCGCCGAGCCGCCGTAGAGCTTGTCCACCAGCTCGTCGGTGGCGTAGGCCTGGGCCTGCTGGCGGGAGATCAGGGGCCGGCAGATGAAGCCCGGCTCCGACCGGGCCGCCGCCCCCTTGTCCAGACATTTCTTTATGACCGTGTAGGTGGTGGTCTTGGACCAGCCCACCTGCTGGGCGAGCTGCTGGGCGATGGCCTTGGCGCTGGCCTGGCCCTGGTCCCACAGCACCTCCATCACCTTCAGCTCGGAGTCGTACAGTTTCATCGCCGCGCCGTCCTTTCAGTTTCTATCAAAATAGAACCTGCCCGTATTCTACTCCGTTAGAAAGCTTTTGTCAAGCCCCGGAGCGGATACGGGCAGAAAAAACGGGCGCCGCGCAAAATTGGCGGCGCCCGGCGATGATCCCGGTTCAGTTTTCGGAGATCGTTTTTACGGCGGCGGGCTGCTCCAGGCTCTCCGGATGGGCCAGCATCTCCTTCAGCCGGGCGAAGGCCAGGGCGAAGTAGTGGCCCGAGGCGATGCGCTCGTCCATGACCACGCCCAGGGGGATGCAGCGCACCACCTCCACCGTGCCGTCCCGGCCCCGGCGGACCGTGTCCCGCATGTTGCCCATGGCGATGGCCACGGAGGTGGTGCCGAAGTCGTAGACGTGGTGGTAGATGTGGTTGGTGCGGATGCTGGCCAGGTTGGTGAACAGGGCGCTGGCGTGGAAGGGGCTGACGTCCAGCAGCTTCTGGGGCAGTAGCCCGTGCCGGTCCCCGAACCGGAGCACCCAGCCCGCGAAGTTCACCAGCCCCCCCAGCTTCAGCAGTACCTTCATGACCTTGTCCAGGCTGTTGGCGTCCTCCGCGGCGGTGGAGGAGTTCTTCTCGATGTAGTCGTCCAGCTTCTTCTGCACGTCGAATACCGTGTCCTGGGGGGTGAACTCCAGCTTGGCCATGGTGTTGCTGTTGGCGTTGCCGTCGGGCCGCAGGACCACCAGGGAGATCTTGAAGTCCTTGTGCTGGTAGATGCGCTTGTTCACCACGAACCGGTTCAGGGAGGGGAACTCCCCCGCCAGATGGGCGTAGGCGGTCATGATCATGGCCATGTGGCTGACGTGGCGGCCCTCCCGGCGCTTCTCGTTCATATACCGCCGCAGGGGTTCCAGGGGGATGTCCACCGTGACCATGTTCATGGAGTCGTGGCGCTCCGTCATGATCAGGGGGATGAGGTAGTACATGGGCACCTCGTCCCGCACGCGGATGCCGTCAGGTCTTCCCATATCGAACAGCTCCTTTCCACGGAGAAGAAAAAATCGAGCAAAATATAAAGATATTTAATAAAGATATTTATATTTAACCACAAAATCCGCCGGCGTGCAAGGAAAAAATGGAATAAAACGGGAAATTTCTTCCGCCGGGGCCGTCACAGGTGCACGCCCAGCGCCGTCAGCGCCCAGCAGATGAGCACCGGCAGCGCCAGCGCCGGCAGGTAGTCGGCGGTCTTCATCTTCTTGACGCCCAGCAGGTTCAGGGCGATGGCCAGCAGGATCAGGGAGCCGGCGCAGTTCATCACCGGCATGGCGCCGATCCGGTCCAGGAAGGGCTGGATGGAGGCCGCCAGGGCCACCAGCGCCCCCTGGAACACCAGCACGAAGGCCGCCGAGACCAGCACGGACCCGCCGTAGGTGACGGCCAGACAGGTGGAGGAGACGAAGTCCAGCATGGATTTTATCAGCAGCGTGGTGTGGCAGTCCAGTACCAGCCGGCCCGCCGGATTGGCCGCGCTCTCGAAGGAACCCAGCACCGTCATGGAGCCGATGCAGAACAGCAGGCACGCCGTCACGAAGCCCTCCGCCGGGTTGGCCGCGCCCGGGGCGCCGCCGATGCGGGCCAGGAGGGCGTCTCCCAGCCGGTTCAGCCGGTCGTCCAGCCGCAGCAGCCAGCCGATGAGCAGGCCGCCGGCCATGGACACCACGCACACGATGGCCTGGCCGCCGCCGGTCACCCCCGTGATGCCGGAGGCGGCGGCGAAGACGGTGCACAGGCCCAGACAGGCCATCATGGCCCCGGGCAGCTCCTCCCGGGCGGGCCAGGAGCCGGTCCGGGGCTTATCCCGGCGGCCCCGCCGCCGCAGCAGCAGACCCAGGCTGCCTCCCAGCAGCACCGTCAGTACGTTGCATATGACGCCGAAATACTTCCACACGGTCGTTTCCTCACAGTATACTAAAATCAACTGAGGCAGTATAACACACTTTTCGCCGTTTGCATAGGTGAAACGCATGAAAAGGCCCCGCCGGAGCGGGGCGGGGCGCGCTATCAGGCCGTGCCGTCGGCGGGCAGGCGGCGGAAGAACTGGATCACGAAGGGCACCGTCACCACCGCGGACAGGACATCGCTGATGGGCTGGGAGTACATGATCCCCGGCAGGCCCCACACCTGGGACAGGACCAGCAGCAGGGGCATGAAGCAGGCGCCGCTGCGCAGGGCGCTGAGGAAGGTGGCCCTGCCGGCCAGGCCGATGCTCTGGAACAGCATGTTGGCGCACACCGTCAGGGGCATGAACACCAGCGCCGCGCACTGTGCCCGCATGGCCGGCACGGCGATGGCGATCACCGCCGGGTCGTCCCGCAGCAGGGCGGACACCCAGGGGGCCAGCGCCGCCCCCGCCGCGGCGAACAGGGAGATCAGCCCCGTGCCGAAGCCCAGGGTGAAGAAAAATCCCGCGCGGACGCGGCTGTAGATCTTCGCGCCGTAGTTGAAGGCGGACACGGGCTGGAAGCCCTGGCCGATGCCCAGGCCCACGCAGAACAGCAGGTTCGTCACCCGGGCCACGATGCCCATGGCGGCGATGGCCGCGTCCCCGAAGACCTTGGCCCGGTAGTTGAGAAGCATGGTGGACACGCTGGTCAGGCCCTGGCGGGTCAGGCTGGGCAGGCCGGTGAGAAGGATGCTGCCGGTGGTGGAGAAGAAAAGCCCCGCGCCCGCCTTGGCGGCCTCCCCGTCCGGCGCCGCGCCGTCCTCCGGCGGGACCAGGAAGGGCATGTACCGCAGGGAGAACACGGTCTGGGTCTTTTTGCGCAGGAACATGGACAGCAGTATCCCGGAGCTGATGTACTGGGAGATCATGGTGGACAGGCCGGCGCCCAGAATGCCCAGGTGCAGGCCGTTCATCAGCAGCGCGTCGCCGAATATATTTAGGATGCCGCCGCTGACCAGGCCCACCATGGCGAAGGCGGCCCGGCCCTCGTAGCGGAGGATGTTGTTCATCACGCAGCCGGTGACCATGGCCGGGGCGGCCGCCAGGATGCAGGCGGCGTAGGTCATGGCGTAGGGCAGGATGGTGTCCGTGGAACCCAGGAGCCGGCACAGCGGCTCCAGCAGGACCAGGCCCAGCGCCGCGATGAGCATGCTGCACGCCAGGGAAACGAAAAAGGCGTCGGAGGAGAACTGCCGCGCCCGGCGCAGCCGCTTTGCCCCCAGCAGGCGGGAGATGTTGCTGCCGGCGCCGTGGCCGAACATGAAGCCCACCGCCTGGAGGATGCTCATCATGGCGAACACCACCCCCGTGGCGCCGGAGGCGCTGGTGTTGATCTGGCCCACGAACCAGGTGTCCACCACGTTGTACAGGTTGGTGACCATCATGCTCAGGGTGGTGGGCAGGCCCAGCTCCAGGATCAGGGAGGGGACGGGCTGGCCGGTCATTTTTTCAAATTGGGTGGCATAGGTCCTGGTGCGGGAAATGGGCATGGGGCGCCTCCTGGATCTGACATTCTCCACTATATTGTAAGCGTTTTTTCAGAAAATGCAAGGCCCCGGACGGCGGAAGTCTGCCCGTTCGGGCGGCGAATGGGGCAGAATAAGCGCGGACGGTCATTTACAACCGGCCGGCGGTGGGGTATAATGTCACATGGGCAGAGTTTCTGCCGGAAAGAGGGAAAATGAACGAAATGATGAAATCGAGAGCGGAGATAAAGGAATACGCCAAGGCCGCCTTCGCGGGGCGGTATTGGTACTGCGTGGCGGTGACGGTGCTGGTGTCGCTGTTCGTGACCGCCTGCACCTCCTTCACGCTGGGCCTGGGCGGGCTGATCCTGTCGGGGCCGATCACGGCGGGCTATTGCTACTTCTTCACCCAGGTGTTCCAGGGCCGGGGCGCCGAGGTGGACGTGGGCACGCCCTTCTCCGTGGGGTTCACCAACTTTGGCCGGAAGCTGGGCGGCCATCTGTGGATGTCGCTGTTCGTGTGGCTGTGGAGCCTGCTGTTCGTCATCCCGGGGGTCATAAAGGCCTATTCCTACGCCATGACCTCCTATATCCTGGGGGACTGCCCCAATGTGCGGGCCAAGGACGCGCTGAAGCTGTCCATGCGGATCATGGCCGGGCACAAGTGGGAGCTGTTCGTGTTCCATCTCAGCTTCATCGGCTGGCAGCTGCTCAACGGCCTCACCATGGGGCTGCTGGGGATCTTCTACGTCACGCCCTACATGAACACCTCCCTGGCGGGGTATTATCTGGAGGTGCGGGAGCAGGCCCTGCGCACCGGGGCCGTGACGTTGGAGCAGCTCAACGGCGCGCCGGTGGACTGAAAAAGCAAAGGAAAAGACCCGGACCAGCTGGTCCGGGCCTTTTTCGCGGCGGTATTATTTCTGCCGGCAGTTGTCCTTGCGGATGGCGTCCGCCCAGTTGCTGCCCAGGGGGGCGCGGGACCGCACGGCGCTCACCGCGCTGCCCACCGTGTCGTACAGCACCTGGGTGCCCTGGCTGTCCGCCCGGTAGCCCACCGCCCGGTCCGCCTCGATGCCGAAGGCGGCAGCGGTGCTCACCGCGTCGATGTTGGCCGCCAAAAACAGGAACTCCCAGCCGTACTTCTCCTTCTCGTGGGCGATCATGGCCTTGACCCGGTCGCTGGAATAAAAGCGGCTGGCGTTCTCCATGCCGTCGGTGGTGATGACGAACACGGTGTGCTCCGGCACGTCCTCGGGCCGGGCGTAGCGGTGGATGTCCGCGATGTGGCGGATGGTCTGGCCGATGGCGTCCATGAGGGCGGTGCAGCCGCCCACGGTGTAGTCCCTGTTCGTCAGGGCCGGCACCTGCTCCAGAGGCAGCCGGTCGTGGATGGTGTGGGCGCTGTTGGAGAACAGGACCGTGGTGACGTAGGCCCGGCCAGGCAGAGCGCGCTGCTTTTCGATCAGGGCGTTGAACCCGCCGACGGTGTCCGCCTCCAGACCCGCCATAGAGCCGCTGGCGTCCAGGATGAATACCATTTCCGTGATGTCGTTTCTCGTCATGATGATGACCTCCCGTACTGTTTTTGTTGTACACAGTATAGGAGGTCTTTCGATGTTTTTGGTCGCCCGGCAGGCGACAAATCGTGCGGCGAGGTTTCTCAGGCGCCCAGCAGGGACTGGTCGAACACGAACAGCGCCTCGTTGATCTGGAAGACGTTGTAGTTGCCCCGGCGGATGAAGTACTCCACGATCACGTCCGCCTTGCTGGCCGGGGACAGGGCGTAGCCAGCCTTTTGGAGCAGCTCCCGGGTCTCCTCCAGGGGCAGCTCCAGGGCGATGGCGAAGGCCAGGGCGGTGGGCTTACTGGGCTTGTAGTGGACGTCGGAGCGGATCTTGGAGAACAGCTTGCGGTCGATGTTGGCCTTTTTATAGCACTCCGCGTCGGTCATGCCCCGCTCGTCGATCTTCCGCAGGAGCATCTGGGAGAAGCTCTCGTCCATGTGGGCCAGGCGCTGCTCCAGGCTGCTGTAGGCCCCGGCGGGGGCCGCTGCCGGCATGGGCTTGGCCGCGGGGGCGGCGTCCCCCAGCATGGCGTGCAGGCGCATGGAGCGCATCCGCTCGGCGCAGGCGTCGTAGTGGGTGTCCACATAGTGGTCGTCGATGAACGACTGCACGTCGGTGAACAGCTTCGTGCTCAGGGCGTAGGGCGTGGGGCTGAACACCACCAATGTCACCAGCATGTCGTCGCTGGTGTCCAGCAGGAACGCGCCGATGGCGTCCACCGCCACCCGCAATGCCTGGTCCTTGGGGTAGCCGAACACCCCCGCCGAGATCAGCGGGAAGGCCACGCTGTGGCACTCGTGCTCCCGGGCCAGGGCCAGGGAGGAGCGGTAGCAGCTCTCCAGCAGCTCCCTCTCCCCGTGGCCGCCGCCCTGCCAGACGGGGCCGACGGTGTGGATGACGTACTTGCAGGGCAGATCGTAGCCCTTGGTGATCCGGGCCTGGCCGGTGGGGCAGCCGCCCAGGGTGCGGCACTCCTCCAGCAGCCCCGGCCCGGCGGCCTTGTGGATGGCGCCGTCCACGCCGCCGCCCCCCAGAAGGGAGTTTTTCGCCGCGTTCACGATGGCGTCGCAGGGGAAGGCCGTGATGTCGGCCCGGACGATACGAAAAGGCATGGGGCACCTCCTGAAAAGAATACACCCATTATAGTCCGTTATACTGTCCCGCGCAAGTCCTCCGGGGGTTGCATTTGCCGGCGCGGAGGTGTATAATGCCCATCGAAAACGGCGGGGCGCCCGGAGCGGGTCCCCGCTTTTTTCGGAGGAGAGAGCTATGGACAAGAGATACGCCATATTCGACATGGACGGCACGCTGGTGGACTCCATGGGGTACTGGGACAGCCTGGCGGAGGAATACCTCCACAGCCAGGGGGTGAAGGTCGTGCCGCCGGAGATCCTGCGGCGGATCGTGCCCATGACCATGGCCGAGTCGGCGGACCTGTTCCGACAGGAGCTGGGTCTGACCGGGTCCCGGGAGAGCATCGCCGCGGACATGAACGGGCTGATGGACGTGCACTACCACACGGACGTGCCCCTGAAGCAGGGGGCGGAGGCATACCTGCGGGCGCTGCACCGGCGGGGCGTGAAGATGTGCGTGGCGTCGGCCACGGCGGAGCCGCTGATGGAGGCGTGTCTGGAGCGGCTGGGCGTGCGGGAGCTGTTCCAGTTCGTGCTCAGCTGCGACAGCGTCAACGCCGGCAAGGACAGGCCGGACGTGTTCCACGAGGCGGCCAGGCGCATGGGCGCGCCGTCGCCGGGGCAGGTGGCGGTGTATGAGGACGCCGTCCACGGCGGGCGCACCGCCAAGGCGGCGGGGTATTACCTGGTGGCCGTGTATGACGACAGCGGCAAGGCCCACTGGGAGGAGCTGAAGGCCATGGCCGACGAGGTCATCGAGCGGTGGGACCTGGCGGTCCCGGAGGAGGGCTGACATGGGCCGGTGCGTGATCCTGGGCGGCGGGCCGATCGGGGACTACGACCGGGCGCGGAGCGCGCTGAGGCCGGACGACTGGGTGGTGTGCTGCGACAGCGGACTGTACCATGTGCCCCGGCTGGGGGTGCGCCCGGCGCTGGTGGTGGGGGATTTCGACTCCTGCCACAGGCCGCAGACGGAGGCGGAGATCATCACCCTGCCCTCGGTGAAGGACGACACCGACACGGTGTACGCCGCCCGGGAGGCCCTGCGCCGGGGCTGGCGGGAATTTCTGCTGCTGGGCGTCACCGGCGGGCGGATAGACCACACCCTGGCCAACCTGGGGCTGCTGATGGCCCTGGACAGGGCGGGCGCCCACGGCGTCATCGCGGACGCATACGGGGAGATGGAGATCCTCTCCCGGGGCACGGCCTACGTGGAGGACAGATGGCGGTGGTTCTCCCTGCTGCCGGTGGGAGGCCCGGCCTCGGGCGTCACCGTCACGGGGGCGAAGTATCCCCTGCAGGACGCCCGGATCGAGCCGGAGTACCCCTACGGGGTGAGCAACGAGCCTCTGCCCGGGGGCCGGGCGGCCATATCCCTGGGGGAGGGCCGGCTGCTGCTGGTCCGGACGGACAGGGATTGGATAGACTGAGGCGAAGCGGCGCTCCGAGGGAGGAGCGCCGCTTTTTTGCGGGAGGAAAAATATATGAAAATTTCATCATTCGGTCACAAAACCGCAGGCCGGCTGGTGTACAATGGGTCCATGACGGAGAGGAGGCGGCACGGATGGTCGAGGTGAGCCACCTGACGAAGCGATACGGCGCCCACACCGCGGTGGAGGATCTGTCCTTCACGGTGGAGAAGGGGCTGGTATACGGCTTTTTGGGTCCCAACGGGGCGGGAAAGACCACCACCATGAACATACTGACCGGGTGCCTGGCCGCCACGGAGGGCCAGGTGACCATCGGCGGGTACGATATATTCGACCAGCCCATCCAGGCCAAGCGGCTGGTGGGCTATCTGCCGGAGCAGCCGCCCTTATACGGGGGCATGACGGTGGAGGAGTACCTCAGCTTCGTGGCCCGGGCCAAGGGCGTGACCGTGGGCAGGCTGGACGGCCAGCTGGCCGAGGCAGAGGCGGTCACCGGCGTGACGGACGTGGCCGGGCGGCTCATACGCAACCTGTCCAAGGGCTACCGCCAGCGGGTGGGCATCGCCCAGGCCCTGCTGGGCAGCCCCCAGGTCATCATCCTGGACGAGCCTACGGTGGGGCTGGACCCGCTGCAGATCGTGGAGATCCGCAAGCTGATCCGCTCCCTGGGCCGGGACAGGACGGTGATCCTCTCCAGCCACATCCTCAGCGAGGTGCAGGCGGTGTGCGACCGGGTCATCATGGTCCACAAGGGCCGGCTGGTGGCCCAGGGCACGGCGGCGGAGCTGGAGCAGCGGTTCGCCGGGAAGGTGACCTATCATCTGACGGTGAAGGCCGCGCCGGGCGAGGTCCATCAGGCACTGGAGCCGGCGGAGGGCGTGCTGGAGGTGGCCACGGAGCCGGGGGACGAAGGCCGGCTCAATGTCACGGTGACGGCGTCGGACGCCGGCCCCGGCATGGACGAGAGGATCAGCTTCGCCCTGAGCGATCAGCGCATACCGGTGCTGCGCCTGGAGCGGGAGCAGGCGAGTCTGGAGGACGTGTTCCTGGCCCTGACCCAGGAGCAGCCGACCGGTCCCGCCGACAGCCGGCCCGGGCGGACCCGGCGGTTCGGGAGAGGAGGCAGACATGACCGCGATCTATGAGCGGGAGCTGGACAGCCAGCTCAACGGCCTGACGGGGTATGTGTACGGGGCACTGATGCTGCTGTTCGCGGGGATATACGTGATGGTGAGCAACCTGGCCGGGTCGCCGGATTTCACCAACGTGCTGTACAGCATGAATTTCATCTACCTCATCGGCATCCCCCTGCTGACCATGCGCAGCGTGGCGGAGGAGCGCCATCAGAAGACGGACCAGCTGCTGTACAGCCTGCCGCTGAGCATGACGAAGATCGTGCTGGGCAAGTATCTGGCGCTGGTGACGGTGATGGTCATGCCCATATTGGTGATGGGGCTGTATCCGCTGCTGCTCAACGCCCTGGCCACGGCGGGGGCCATCTCCCTGAAGAGCGCCTACTCCGCCCTGGCGGGGTATGTGCTGCTGGGCATGGCGCTGACGGCGGTGGGGCTTTATATCTCCAGTCTGATGGACAGCCCCGCCCTGGCGGCGGGGGCGTGCTTCATCGTGATGCTGCTGGCCTATTTCCTGTCCCCCCTGGCGGAGTATATCCCCCAGTCGGGGCCGGCGTCCCTGGCGGCCTTCGCCCTGGCGGCGGCGGTGTTCGCGCTGATTTTGTGGCGGGCCACGGGCAACCGGGCCGCGGCCCTGGGGATCGGCGCGGCGCTGGAGGCGGGGCTGGGGGCATGGTACGCCCTGGCGCCGGACATGTTCCCCGGGCTTTTTGCCGATGTGGTGCAGTGGCTGGCCATTTTCGACAGATTCGACAACTTCGCCTATGATATATTCGATGTGCGCTCGGCGGTGTATTTCCTGTCGGCGGCGGCGGTGTTCCTGTTCCTCACGGTCCAGGCCATGGAGCGCAGGAGGTGGGCGGCGTGAAGAAGCTCATGAAGAAGCTGGGCGCCTCCCTGGGGACGAAGGGCTGGCGGGCCGGCGCGTACAGCGTGTTCGCGGCGGTGCTGGTCATCGCCATGGCGGTGGTGGCCAACCTGGCGGTGCAGGCTCTGCCCGCCGCGGTGACCCAGCTGGATATGACCGACGAGAAGCTCTATACCCTGTCCCAGGGCACGAAGCAGACCCTGGCGGGGCTGGACAGGGACGTGGACATCTACTGGCTGGTCGAGCCGGGCATGGAGAACACCACCATGGAGCAGGTGCTGCTCCGGTACGCCCAGTTCGACCGGGTGACCGTCACCAGCGTGGACCCGGTGCGCTACCCAGGCTTCGCGGCGGAGTACACCGACGAGTCCGTCACGGAGAACAGCCTCATCGTGGCCTGCGGCGAGCGGAGCATGTACATCCCCTATGAGAGCGTGTGGACCTACTCCGACTATGACATGTACAGCTACTACCTTACATATTACGGCTCGGAGTATCTGGACGTGTTCGCCGGCGAGG
Source organism: uncultured Oscillospiraceae bacterium (assembly GCA_947627735.1). Lineage (GTDB taxonomy): Bacteria > Bacillota > Clostridia > Oscillospirales > Oscillospiraceae > CAJOIG01. Next base: position 64,423 of record CANQXG010000009.1, read on the forward strand.
GGAAGATCACCGGCGCCATCGGCTATGTGACCAGCGGGGAGCTGCCCACGGTGTACTATCTCACCGGCCACGGGGAGACCGGGGTGAGCGACGACGTGCTGGACGCCATGGCGCTGGAAAACGTGCAGACGGAGAGCCTTAACCTCCTGACGGCGGACGCCGTGCCGGAGGACTGCGCCGCGCTGGCCCTGTTCGGGCCGGTGAACGACCTGACCGAGCGGGAGGCGGAGATCCTCTCGGCCTATATGGAGGGGGGCGGACAGCTGCTGGTGACCACGGCGTACACGGCGGCGGACATGCCCAACCTGACGGCGCTGCTGGAGCGGTTCGGGCTGGAGCTGCTGAGCGGGTGCGTCATGGAGGACGACAGCCGCTATTACCGCTACGGCTACATCGACCTGATCCTGCCCCAGATCGGCGCCCACCCCATCACCGCGCCGCTGCGGGAGGGGGCGTACTCCGTGCTCATGCCCGACAGCCAGGGCATGGTCCTCGCCGGGACCATCCCGGAGGGGGTGACGGTGACGCCTCTGCTGGAGAGCAGCATGACCAGCTACCTGAAGCAGAACTTGGAAGGGCTGAGCGGTTATGACCGGGCGGAGGGGGACAGGACCGGCTCCTTCGTGCTGGCGGCGGCGTCCGAGGACGGCCCCAGCGGGGCGCGGCTGGTGGTGTTCGGCTCCACCCGGTTCATGGAGGCGGATTTCAGCGACATGGTGTCTGGGGCGGGCCTGGACCTGTTTTTGAACGGCGTGAACTGGCTGTGCCGGCAAGAAACAGGTATCTCCATCCATCCCAAGCTGCTCACCGGCGATTACCTGACCTTTGACGAGGGGACGGCCGGGGTGCTGAAGGTGGGCCTGACGGCGGTGATCCCGGCGCTGTTCCTGGCGGCGGGGCTGGTGATCTATGTGAGAAGGAGGCGGCGCTGATGAAGCGCGGAGCGAAGCTGGCGGCGCTGGCGGCGGCGCTGGCGGTGCTGGTGGGGGCCTGGCTGCTGGCCCAGTCCATGACCCGGCAGCGGCAGGAGGACCTGGCCCAGCACGCCGAGGACGAGGGCATCGACCTGGCCGTGGGCCGGCAGGAGGACATCATCGCCCTGGCGTGGAATTACTTCGGCGACGCGGTGAGCCTGCGCTATGACGCCGATGACGGCCTTTGGATCAATGACCAGGACCCGGACTGCCCCATCGACCAGGAGGCGGTCGAGCCGCTTTTGGAGGCGGCGGCCTCCCTGACGGCCTCCGGCGCGGTGGAGGACGTGACCGACTTCGGCCAGTACGGCCTGGATGACCCGGCCTTCGCGGTGATGGCCGGCACGGCGGAGAAGGTGGTCACCTATTATATCGGCTCCAGCGCCCCCACGGGCCAGTGGTATGTGCGCCTGGACGGGGAGGACAGGGTATACCTGGAGGACGGGACGCTTGCGGAGGAGTTCCAGCTGGGGCTGGAGGACGTGCTGGCCCTGGACAGCGCCCCTCAGGACATCGCCGCCGTCACGTCCCTGCGGGCGGAGACGGACGCCGGGTCCTACGCGCTGGAATATCTGGCCGACCCGGGAAGCGTCTGGTACACCGACGCCTGGCCCTGGTTTTTGACGGACGGGGCGGGACAGCCGATGAGGCCCCTGGACACGGACAAGGTCAAGGACCTGTATGGCCTGGCCACCGGGATCGTGCTGGACCGGTGCGTCACCTGGTCGGCGGGGACCGGGGCCGAGTACGGTCTGGACAGGCCCCAGGGCACCGTCCGGGTGGGCTATGACGACACCCAGGGGAAGAGCGGCTTTTTCACCCTCCAGTTCGGCGACTATAAGGACGGGGACGTGTACGTGCGCCCGGCGGGGTCGGAGATGGTCTATCTGGTGTCCGGGACGGTGCTGGACGGGCTGATGTACCCGGACTTCGACGCCATGGCGCCCCTGTCCCCCACGGCGCTTGACTTCGATAAGCTGCAGAGCGTGTTCATGGAGCTGGACACGGACAGCTACTCCATCCGGCGCAGCCTGTCCACCCCCATGGATGAGGGGGAGGAGCCGGAGGAGATCTTCACCACCGGCGACAGGAGCCTGGACGCCGAGCGGGTGAGCAACTGGCTGCGGCAGGTGTACGAGCTGCCGGCGGACAGCCGGGCCGATCAGGCCCAGGGCCGGGAGATCATGTACCGGTTCACCTTCCGGCAGGACAGCGACCTGTTCCCGGAGGTGACGGCGGAGTTCCGGGCCTACGACAGCGTCCACTACCTGTGCACGGTCAACGGCGAGGAGAGCTATCTGGTGCCCCGCACCTCCGCCGACTCCATGGCCAGCAACGGCGCGGCGCTGATCCTGGAAAAGACCGTGACGGCGGACGCGCCCGCCGGGTGATGGGGCATGACAAGGCGGCATGGCGGGGGCCATGCCGTCTTTTTTGGAAGGCACCGCCGGCGCGGCGCAAAACCGATTGACGGGGCGGGGCCGGTGTGATATGCTTGTCAGACGGTACCGGCGCAGGAGCCGGAAATCAGCGGTAAAAAAGGAGCGGTCACATGCGCGCTTATGAACGGTTTTTGAAGTACGCCCGGATCGGGACGCCCTCCAGCGACAGGACGGGCTGCACCCCCTCCACGCCATGCCAGTGGGAGCTGGCGAAGGTGCTGGCGGAGGAGCTGAAGGAGCTGGGCATGGAGGGGACGAAGGTGGACGACAACTGCATCGTCACCGCGTGGATGCCCGCCTCGGCGGGATGCGAGAACGCCCCCGCCATCGGATTTCTGGCCCATATGGACACATCCCCCGCCTTCCCCGGAGAGAAGGTGGAGCCGGTGCTGCACCCGGACTATGACGGCGGGGACGTGGTCCTGCCCAAGGACGGGCGGGTCATCCGGGCGGCGGACTTCCCCTTTTTGAAGTCCCTGGCGGGAAAGACCCTCATCACCGCCGACGGGTCCAGTCTGCTGGGCGCGGACGACAAGGCCGGCGTGGCGGAGATCGTGACCATGTGCCAGCGGCTGCTGGCCGGGGAGCGGCCCCACGGAAAGATCTGCGTGGCCTTCACCCCCGACGAGGAGATCGGCCAGGGCGCGGACCACTTCGACGTGGCCGGCTTTGGGGTCAAGTACGCCTATACGGTGGACGGCGGCGCGGCCGGGTCCATCGAGTATGAGAACTTCAACGCCGCCGCGGCCCGCATCGCCATCGCCGGCGTGTCCGTCCATCCAGGCACCGCCAAGAACGTGATGGAGAACGCCCTTCTCATCGCCCAGCAGATCAACGCCCAGCTCCCGCCGGAGGACATACCCGCCCGGACGGAGGGCTACCAGGGCTTCTTCCACCTGACCTGCCTGGAGGGCAACGCCGCCGCGGCCCAGATGGAGTACATCATCCGGGACCATGACCGGGAGAAGTTCGAGCGCCGCAAGCAGATGCTGAGCCATGCCTGCGAAAAGGCGGCGGCGGACCATCCCACCGCCGGGGTGGTGCTGGAGATGAAGGACAGCTACTACAACATGAGAGAGCAGCTGACCGGGTGTATGCACCTGGTGGAGAACGCCGAGAAGGCGGCCCGCATGGCCGGGGTGGAGCCTGCCACCGAACCCATCCGGGGCGGCACCGACGGCGCGCGGCTGAGCTACATGGGGCTGCCGTGCCCCAATCTGGGCACCGGCGGATACAACTTCCACGGGCCGCTGGAGTGCGTCACGGCGGAGGATATGGACGCGGTGACGGAGATATTGGTGAACATCGCGGAGCTGTACAGCCGCATGTGACCGGCGAAAAAATACAGACGGGGAGAGGCGCAGCGCCTCTCCCCGTTTTCGCGCATCAAGAAAGGGCCGCCGGCAAAGCCGGCGGCCCCAAAAGTTCAGGTCAGATCCTATCGGATCACTTCTCGACGTAAGCGTAGTTCCAGACGATGTCGCCGGTCACCAGGACCTGCAGGCCCTTGATGTAGGGCTTGACCATGGTCGGGTTGGTGTAGTAGTACAGCGGAGCCACGGCGCCGGTAGCCATCAGGATGTTCTCAGCCTCGGCAGCCATGTCGGCACGGGCCTCCATGTCGGCCTCGGCCTTGATGTCGCTGACCAGAGCGTCATAGGCGTCGGCCCAGGTCTGATCGCCGTTCTCGCCGTAGACAGCGTCCAGGCCGGCGGTGGCGGTGGCATCGGAGTTACGGGTGTAGTCGCCGATGTCCTGGCCAAGACGAGGATAGTTGTTGCCGGAAGAGCTGATGAAGATCTCCAGGAAGTTGACCACGTCGTCGAAGTCGGCGACCCAGCCCATACGGGCGGCCTCGGCGTCGCCGTTGCCCAGCTTGGTCTGCAGGGTGGCCCAGGCCTCCTGGTTGATGGTGGCGGTCACGCCGATGCTCTCCCAGACGCCCTGGACGTACTGGATGATGGCGGCGTTGGCGCCGGAGTTGTTGAAGGAGAACTCCACGTTGGGCACGTCGGTGAACTGGATGTCGCCGGTCTCCAGGCTGCCGGTGTAGCTATAGCCGAGATCCATCAGGATCTGGATGCCCTCCACCTGGTCCTCGGTGTAGGTGGGATACTCCTCGGAGTAGGTGTTGGTGCCGGTGTACCACTGGCTGTAGCGCTCGCCCTCGCCGCGGACGACGCCCTCGGCGCCGTCGCCCAGGCCGTCAGGGAAGAAGCCGGTGGCGGGCACCTGGCCGGCCATGGTCACGTAGTCCACCAGGTCCTGCCGGTTGGGCATCAGGCCCAGCGCGTAGCGGGCCTGCGCGTTCTCGGCGGCGGTGAAGGTCTTGCCCTCGGGGGACATATCCTTGTGGACGTTGAACAGGATGTAGTAGGTGCCGATCTGAGGATAGACGATGCGCTCACCGGGATAGGTGGCGTCGATGCGCTCGAACTCGACGGGGTCGATGGACTGGATGACGGAGACGGTGTCGGACTCGTAGGCGGACAGGATGGCCACGTTGTCCTCGGACAGATAGGCGTTGATGCCGCCCAGCTTCACGTTCTCAGCGTTCCAGTAGTTGGGGTTCTTCTCGAAGGAAGCCACGTCGTCCACGGCGTACTTCGTCATGCGGAAGGGACCCATGCCGATGTAGGTCTCGGGGTCAACGGCCCAGGCGCCGTCATTGTCGACGACGTCGGTCTTGACAGGATAGAAGGTGGTGAAGGCGGTCAGCTCCAGGAAGTAGGCGCAGGGGCCGGACAGGGTGACCACGATGGTGCCGGCCTCGTCGTCGGCGACCACGTTCAGCTCACCGGTGCCATAGCCGTCGATGACGTCGAACAGGTAGCCGTAGTCGGCGCCCAGGTCGGCGCTGGCGGCACGGTTCCAGCTCTTGACCACGTCGCTGGCGACGAAGTCGGAGCCGTCGGACCACTTCAGGCCGTCGCGGAGCTGGAAGGTGTAGGTCAGGCCATCGTCAGACACTTCCCAGGACTCGGCCAGCTCGGGCTGGACGCCGTCCTCGGTCTTGATGGTCAGGCCGCAGAAGGCCAGACGGATCAGGTTGGAGCCGGTGGACGCGGAGTTCAGGGCCGGGTCCATGGTCTCCGGGGTGCCGCCGCCGTACATGACGTTGACAACGGGCTCTTCTTCAGCCGCCAGGGCGACAGTGCCCAGGCTCAACACCATGGCAAGGGCCAGCACCAGTGCAAGCAGTTTCTTCATAGTGTGTTCCTCCTAATAGATTTATGTATTGCAGCGCATATGCGATACAATCAAAGGTTGTGGCAGGCAGCCATGTGGCCGGGAGCGACCTCCTTCAGCTGGGGGCAGCTGTCGGCGCAGGTGCCTGTGGCGCGGGAGCAGCGGGTGCGGAAGGGGCAGCCGCTGGGCATGTGCAGGGGACTGGGCACGTCGCCCTCCAGCACGATGCGCTGGCTGGCCCGGGCGCGCTCCGGATCGGGAACGGGCACGGCGGACAGCAGCGACACGGTGTAGGGGTGGACGGCGTGGTGATACAGCTCGTTGGCCTCGGCGATCTCCACGATGTGGCCCAGGTACATCACCGCGATGCGGTTGGAGATGTGCTTGACTACGCTCAGGTCGTGGGCGATGAACAGATAGGACAGGCCGAACTGGCTCTGCAGGTCCTCGAACATGTTGATGACCTGGGCCTGGATGGACACGTCCAGGGCGGACACCGGCTCGTCGCAGACGATGAACTCGGGCCGGGAGGCCAGGGCGCGGGCGATGCCGATGCGCTGGCGCTGGCCGCCGGAGAACTCATGGGCGTAGCGGGTCATCTGCTCGCTGGAGATGCCCACGGTGTTCAGCAGCTCCAGCACCCGCTCGGAGCGCTCCTTGCGGGTCTTGTAGAGCTTGTTCACGTCCAGAGGCTCGCCCACGATGTCGGCCACGGTCAGCCGGGGGTTCAGAGAGGAGTAGGGGTCCTGGAACACGATCTGGGCCCGGCGGCGGTATTCCTTGATGGTATCGGGCCCCACCAGCTTGCCGTCGAAGATGACCTGGCCCGCCGTGGGTTTATACAGGTGCAGGATGGTGCGGCCCACGGTGGACTTGCCGCAGCCGGATTCGCCCACCAGGCCCAGGGTCTCGCCCCGGCCGATGGTGAAGCTGACGTCGTCCACCGCCTTGAGGGGGGTGGTGCGGAGAAAGCCGGTGCTGATGGGGAAATATTCCTTGAGGTTCTTTACCTCGACAAGATCATTGCTCACTGGGCCTTGCCTCCTTCCGCGGTGCCGTCCAGATTCCCTTCCAGGTCGATGGCGGTGATGTTGCCGTCGTCATCCGTTTGGATCACGCCGCGCTCGGCGCCGTCCTTCACGTTCATCCAGCACGCGCTCAGATGGTCGCTGCCCACCCGCACCTCCTTGGCCCGGCCCGTGAGGCAGACCTTCATGGCCCTGTCGCAGCGTGGGGCGAAGGGGCAGCCGGAGGGCATGTTCAGCAGGTCGATGGGCGTGCCGGTGATGGGCACCAGCCGCTCGTGCTCGTCGTCGTCGATGGAGGGGATGGAGCGCATCAGGCCCTTGGTGTACTCATGGGCCGGGTGGTAGAAGATCTCGTCCGCCGTGCCCCGCTCGCAGACACTGCCGGCGTACATGACGATGACCTCGTCGCACAGGCTGGCGATGACGCCCAGGTCGTGGGTTATCATGATGATCGCCATGCCCAGCTTTTTCTGCAGGTCCTGCATCAGCTCCAGGATCTGGGCCTGGATGGTCACGTCCAGGGCCGTGGTGGGTTCGTCGGCGATGAGGATGTCCGGCTCGCAGGCCAGGGCCATGGCGATCATCACCCGCTGGCGCATGCCGCCCGACAGCTCGTAGGGGTACTGGCGCAGGCGCTTTTCCGGCTCGTTGATGCCCACCAGCTCCAGCATCTCCACGGCCCGGGCGTTGGCCTGTTCCTTGTTGCGGTCGGTGTGCAGCAGGATGGCCTCCGTCAGCTGGTTGCCGATGGTGTAGACCGGGTTGAGGCTGGTCATGGGGTCCTGGAAGATGATGGAGATCTTGTTGCCCCGGATCTTGTGCAGCTCTTCCTCCCCGGCGCCCACCAGCTCCTTGCCCTTGAATTTGATGCTGCCGCTGATGATGCGGCCGGGGTGGGACAGGATCTGCAGGATGGAGTAGGCGGTGACGCTCTTGCCCGAGCCGGACTCGCCCACGATGCCCAGCACCTTGCCGCTGTCCAGATCGAAGGAGATGCCGTTGACCGCCTTCACCTCGCCGGCAGGCGTGAAAAAGGAGGTATGCAGGTCTTTTACTTCCAGCATAGCCATATCGCGCACCCCCTCAGGAACGGAGCTTGGGGTCGAACGCGTCGCGCAGACCGTTGCCAAGCAGGTTGAAAGACAGCACGATCAGGAAGATCGTCAGCGCCGGGAACAGCAGCATGTAGGGATAGGACACCAGGCCGCTGCGGGCGTCGGAGGCCAGAGACCCCAGAGAGGGCATCGGGATGGACACGCCCATGCCCACGAAGGACAGGAACGACTCCGTGAAGATGGCGCTGGGGATCTGCATGGCCGCCGTGATGATGATAACGGAGATGCAGTTGGGGATCATGTGCTTGAGGATGATGTGCATGGCGGAGGCGCCGGCCGCCTTGGAGGCCAGGACGTATTCCTGCTCCTTGATGGAGAGGATCTGGCCGCGGACCTGGCGGGCCATGCCCACCCAGTACAGAAGGCCGAAGACGATGAAGATGGAGATCATGCCCGCTCCCAGACGGACGATCAGGTCGCTTTTGGAGGTGCTGATGACGTCCTTGATGGCCACGGAGAGCAATATGACGATGAGCACGTCCGGCAGGGAGTAGATGATGTCCACGATACGCATCATGATAAGGTCCACCTTCCCGCCGAAGTAGCCGGATATGGCGCCGTACAGGATGCCGATGAACACCACGATCAGCGCGGAGATGAAGCCCACCATCAGGGAGATGCGGGTGCCGTAGATGACCCGGATGGCATAGTCGCGGCCCAGGTTGTCCGTGCCCATGATGTGGGGGAAGACCTCCTGGCCGGCGTTGATGCGGGCCTGCTCCTTGGCGGAATACTCGAAGGGCTTCAGATACTTGCCCGTCACGTCCTGCTGGGTGTAGGTGTAGGGGTAGATCATGGGCACGATGATGGCGATGAGGGTGATGACCACCAGGATCACCAGGCATATCATGGCCATTTTGTTGTGCACCAGCCGGCGCATGGCGTCCCGCATGAAGGACACGGACTCCCGCTGGGTGACGATCTGGGCCTTCTCCTCGTCGGTGGCCTGCTGGAACAGGTTCGGGTCGATCTGAAAGCTCAGGGGATTTTTCTTGATGGTCTTATTTTCCATGGCAGTTCACCTCAGGACAGGTTGATCCGCGGATCGAGCAGCTTGTAGACGATGTCCGCAATGAAGTTCATCGTCACGATGAGTATGGCCAGGAAGATCGTCACGCCCATGATCATCATGTAGTCGGTGCGCAGCATGCTGTTGACGAACAGCCGGCCCAGTCCCGGCACGGAGAAGATGTTCTCCACCACCATGGAGCCGGTGAGGATGCTGGCGATCATGGGGCCGGCGTAGGTCACCACCGGGCCGAGAGCGTTTTTCAGCGCGTGCTTGAAGATGACCTTGGCGCTCCTGACGCCCTTGGCGCGGGCGGTGCGGATGTAGTCCTGGCCCAGCACGTCCAGCATGCTGGAGCGCTCCAGACGGGTGATGTAGGCCATGGGATACAACGACAGGGACAGCGTGGGCAGCACCATGCCCCCCGCCTGGTTGGCCATGGTGGGCAGCCAGTTCAGCTTCAGCGCGAAGATGATGAGCAGAAGCGTGGCGATGACGAAGGAGGGCATGGACACCAGGCCCGTGGTCACCACCTGCACGATCTTGTCGATCATCTTGCCCCGGTTGAGGGCCGCGATGGCCCCCAGCACCACGCCCAGCACGATGGCCAGCGCCGCGGCACCCAGGCCCAGCTTCGCCGAGTAGGAGAAGCCGTCCTTGATAAGGTCGATCACCGTGGAACCCACCCACTTGGTGGACAGGCCGAAGTCGCCCCGCAGGATGTTCTTCAGATAGTTGAGGAACTGCACGGGCACCGGCTTGTCAAAGCCGTACTTGGCCTCCAGCGCGGCGATGACGGCGTCGGACTTCGCCTTTTCCGAGCTGAA
>CANQXG010000010.1 GCA_947627735.1 uncultured Oscillospiraceae bacterium
GCCTTCACACATCCGTCTACTTATTCCCTTACACTAGGGGGCTTTTTCCCTGTCCGTTTCGCTTGGTACAGTTCAGATCGGAGGGGGAGCTTTTTCTATGCCCTTATATCCGCGCCGCGCCGGTGTCCCGGGCGGCCTGGGCCACGGCGGCGGCCACCGCGTCCCGCACCCGGGGGTCGAAGGGCCGGGGGATGATGTACTGCGCGGACAGCTCGTCGCTGCCCACCAGATCCGCTAGGGCGTGGGCGGCAGCTACCTTCATGGCGTCGTTGATGTCCCGCGCCCGCACGTCCAGCGCGCCCCGGAAGATGCCGGGGAAGGCCAGGACATTGTTCAGCTGATTGGGCAGGTCGCTGCGGCCCGTGGCGGCCACGGCGGCGCCGTTTTTGATCGCCTCGTTGGGGAAGATCTCCGGCGTGGGATTGGCGCAGGCGAACACGATGGCGTCCTTCGCCATGGAGCGGACCATCTCCCCGGTGACGGAGCCGGGGGCGGACACGCCGATGACCGCGTCCGCGCCGCGCAGGGCGTCGGCCAGGGCGCCGGTGAGGCCGGTCTTATTGGTGACGGCGGCCAGGGAGGCCTTGGCGGGGTTGAGGCCGGGCCGGCCCGCGGCGATGGCGCCGGTCCGGTCGCAGACGATCACGTCCCCCGTCCCCGCCTGGACCAGCAGCCGGGCGATGGCGGTGCCGGCGGCGCCGGCGCCGTTGATGACCACCCGCACGTCCTCCAGGCGCTTATGGACCACCTTCAGGGCGTTGATGAGTCCCGCCAGGGCGATGACGGCGGTGCCGTGCTGGTCGTCGTGGAACACGGGGATGTCGCACAGCCCCTTCAGCTTCTCCTCGATCTCGAAGCAGCGGGGGGCGGAGATGTCCTCCAGGTTGATGCCGCCGAAGGAGCAGGCCAGCAGGGCCACGGTGCGGACGATGTCGTCCACGTCATGGCTGCGCACGCACAGGGGGATGGCGTCCACGCCGCCGAAGGCCTTGAACAGCACGCACTTGCCCTCCATCACGGGCATGCCCGCCTCCGGGCCGATGTCCCCCAGGCCCAGCACCGCGGAGCCGTCGGTGACCACCGCCACGGTGTTCCACCGGCCCGTGAGTTCATAGCTCTTGTCCGGGTCCTTCTGGATCTCCAGACAGGGGGCGGCCACGCCGGGGGTATAGGCCAGGGACAGGGCCTCGGCGCTGTCCACCGGGGCCTTAGGCTGGACGGACAGCTTGCCCCGCCACTGGGCATGGGCCTGGAGAGATGCTTTCAGATAATCCATGGTTCAGTCCTCCGTATCACAGATAGGGCGAGTATAGGGCGCCCGTGCAGTCGCAAAATACGTTCACCGGGAAGTTCTCCACCTCCAGCCGGTGCACCGCCTCGGTGCCCAGCTCCGGGAAGGCCACCACCCGGCAGCTCTTCACGTAATTGGCCAGCAGCGCCCCGCAGCCGCCCTCGGCGGCAAAGTAGACGCAGGTGTGCTCCCGGATGGCGTCGATCACCGGCTGGCCCCGGCGGCCCTTGCCGATCAGGCCCTTCAGGCCCGCCTGAAGCAGGGCGGGGGTGTACCGGTCCATCCGGTAGGAGGTGGTGGGGCCGCAGGAGCCGATGGGCCGGCCCGGGGGCGCGGGGGTGGGGCCGGTGTAGTAGATGATCTGGCCGGCGGGGTCGAAGGGCAGGGGCTTTCCCGCCGCCAGTAGCTCCGCCAGCTTTTTGTGGGCCGCGTCCCGGGCGGTGTAGATCACGCCGGTGATGCGCACCTGATCCCCGGCCCGGAGGGACCGGACCGTTTCGTCGGTCAAAGGTGTGGTGATATGTTTTTCCATTATAATTCCTCCGTTGCCCAGCGCAGGCTGTGGCAGCCGATGGACACGGCGCAGGGCAGCCCGGCGATGTGGGTGGGGGCGGCGGCGATGTTCACGCCGATGGAGAACTTCCTCGTCGCCTCGTACAGCTCCTGTTCCAGCTGGGCGTAGAAGGGGTCGGGGTTGGGTCCCTCCCGGAGGGTGGCCTTCTTGGCTATATAGGCGGCCCGGTCGAAGTTGCCGCCGATCCCCACGCCGATCATCACCGGCGGGCAGGCGTCGGGCACGGCCATGCGGGCCGTTTCCAGCACGAAGGCCTTCACCCCCTCCAGGCCGTCCGCGGGGGCCAGCATGGCGATGCGGGCCTTGTTCTCGCAGCCGAAGCCACGGGGGACCACGGTGACCTTCACCCTGTCCCCGGGGACCAGGTCCGTGTACAGGGCGGCGGGGGTGTTGTCCCCGGTATTGGTCCGGCGCAGGGGGTCGGCCACGATGGAGGAGCGCAGATACCCCTCCTTCACCGCCCGGCGCACGCCCTCGTCCACCGCGGCGGGGATGTCGCCGGTCAGGTGCACGTCCTGGCCCACCTCCAGGTACACGGCGGCCATGCCGGTGTCCTGGCACAGGGGGATGACGCCGTTTTTCTCAAAATTCTCGATGATGTAGGGGTTGCCGAAGGCGTACAGCTTCGCCTTCACCGGTTCGGGCAGGACAAGACAGGCCTGCACATACAGCTTCGCCACGGCGTCGGTCAGCCGCCGGGCGTCCACCTCCCGGACGCTCATCCGGGGTAGGTCACCTGGGGCAGACGCTTGTGCTCGCTGACGCGGTGGAACCGGTCGATGACGGCCCTGTCCCGCTCCGTGGCCTGGCCGGTGAGCAGGAACTGGTCGATGGCGGCGTAAGTCACGCCCATCTCCTGCTCGTCGGTCTGGCCCTCAAAAAGGCCGGCGGAGGGCGCCTTTGTCCGGATGGACATGGGCGCGTCCAGGTATGCCAGAAATTCGTATATCTCCGTCACGGTCAGGTCCGCGATGGGGTCGAAGTCATAGGCCCCGTCCCCCCACTTGGTGAAGTAGCCCATGTAGGCCTCGCTGCGGTTGCCGGTGCCGGCCACCAGCCGGCCCTCGGCCCCGGCGATGGCGTACAGGGTGGTCATGCGCAGCCGGGGGGCGATGTTGGCCACGGCGGCGTCGGTCATGGCGGTGACGCCCCGCAGGGCGGTCAGCTCCGCCTCCCGCACAGCCGTTAGGTCCACCAGGCGTGTTTCGATGCCGTACTTTTCCGCCACGGCTTTTCCGTCTTCCAGGTCGATGTTGAAATTGCGTTTCGACGCGCAGGGCATGAGCACGCCCACGGTGTTCTCGCAGGCGGCCTTGCACAGGATGCCCACCAGGGTGCAGTCCTTGCCGCCGGAGTTGCCGTAGACGATGCCCTTCTGGCCGCTGGCGGCCAGGGTGTCCCGGATGAACGCCACCCGCTTTTCAAATTCCTGCTTGTAATCTCTCATGTGTATGCGCCTCCATTGCCGACCGGAGGGTCGTTTTTACCAGTATAACCTCAAAACGCCGGTTTGGCAATGCCCTTCCGGGGTCGGACAGCGCCAAGGATGGGCGGTTTTTCCCGGCATTTTCCTGTGGGGAATTACAAAAAAATTACAACTAATTGATAGTTTTTCCCCGCCGGGACTGCCATAATGGGTCCGAAGCCGCCCGGAGAGGCGGGAAAGGAGCGACTATTCTATGAAAAAGACGTATATCGTGCCGCTGCTGGCGGCGCTGACGGTCCTGGCCGCCGGCTGCCAGGCCACCCCGGAGGAGCCTATCGTGGTGGGAAAGAGCAACGATGCGCTCATCCGCCGGGCGGAGGAGGACACCTCCGGGACCCTGGCGGAGCGGGTGGCCGCCCCGGAGACCTGCCAGGACAGCTTTTCCAGTACCGACGGGAGGCTGACTGTGACCGTGGACGCGGCCGTCACCGTCCCGGCGGCGGACAGCGTGCCCATCATCCGCGTCACCGACGGGACCATCACCCAGGAGCAGGCGGACGTGCTGATGGCCTCGCTGGTCCACACGCCCCTGCATGATCCCTCCGAACGCTCCAAGGACGAGATCATGGAGCAGATCCTGGAATACAAGCAGATGCTGGCCGAGGGGCCTACGGAGGAGGACGTGGGCATCACCTACTATGATGGCAACGGCAATGAACTGTCCTGGGAACAGTCGATGCAGCAGGCCATCGACCGGCTCCAGGAGGAATACAGCGCCGCCCCGGAGGAGAATGAGCGGGCCGCCATATCCGGTCAATTCGTCGAGAAGGACGGGGCGTCCCTGATCGAGGGCGTCGGCTATTCCGAGGAATACGGCTACGAATCGTTCCAGGTGGGGAATTTCGCGGGCCTTGGCGCTCACCGTGCGCTCTACGACCGAAACAGCGTCGGCAATGGGGGCTATATCCTCCTTGAACCCACGTACATCCAGTACGCGGACACTGCGGGCCGGGAGCTGCCCGGACTGACCATCTCCGCCGACGACGCCCGGGCGCTGACCGACCCGGTGGTGGAAAAGCTGGGCATCGAAAATATGGCGTTTTACGCCGCCCGAAAGGGATATGAGGAGGGAAACGAGCGATGGCCGGAGCGGGATTTCTGGGTCGTGCTGTACACCCGCAGCTTCGGCGGCCTGCCCATCACCTACACCTCCGCCACCGGCAGTATGATGACGGACGCGGCGGTGTATAACGAGCCCTGGCGCTATGAGACGCTGGCCTTTTTCGTGGACGACAGCGGCATCGTGGGGCTGCACTGGGAGGCCCCCTATACCGTCGGGGAGACGGTGACGGAGGACTCCGCCCTGCTGTCCTTCCCGGACGTGGAGGACGTGTTCCGGAAGATGTACGTGGTCAATAACGACGGCCTGGAGCAGACCGTGCGCGTCACCCGGATATGCCTGGGCTACGCCCGCATCGCCGAGCAGGACCGGGAGGGTTCCGCCATCCTGGTGCCCGCCTGGGACTTCTTCGGCACGGTCACCGGCGCCGACGGCGTCCTCCGGGGCGGGCCGGACGACAGCCTTCTCACCATCAACGCCATCGACGGGGCCATCATCGACCGGGGCATGGGCTACTGATTTAATACAATCTTAAAGTTTTTGACGCCGTTTTGATGCCACGGCGGTGTATACTTGTCCTGCCCCGGCGGGACCGGGGCGTCATGACAGGGAGGGACGAGCATGAAAAACCGTATCCTGATCGTGGAGGACGACGAGGGCATCTCCAGCGCGGTGGCGCTGAACCTGCGTGTGGCGGGCTACGAGTGCACGGTGTTCGACGACGGCCAAAAGGCGGCCGAGAGCCTGCAGGCCGACCACGGCTATGACCTGGCGCTGCTGGACATCATGCTGCCGGGCATCGACGGGTTCGAGCTGTTCGGCTATATGGAGCGCTGGCGCATCCCGGTGATCTACATGACCGCCAAGACCGACTCCGCCTCGGAGATCCGGGGGCTGCGGGACGGGGCGGAGGACTATGTGGTCAAGCCCTTCGACATCCTCACCCTCATGGTGCGCATGGAGAAGGTGCTGCGCCGGACGGGGCGGCTGAACACGGTGTACCGGGTCCGGGACGTGGAGGTAAACAGCGAGGCAAGATCCGTGACGAAGGCGGGCGAGCCGGTGGAGCTGCAGCCGCTGGAGTTCAAGGTGCTGCTGACGCTGCTGCGGTACAAAAACCTCACTGTGTCCCGGGAGCAGCTGCTGGACGAGGTGTGGGGCAGCGGCTACCTGGGGGAGAGCCGGGCGGTGGATATGAAGATATCCAGCCTGCGCCGGAAGCTGGACCTGGGCGACGCCATCCGGACCATCCCCAAGCAGGGCTACAGACTGGAGGAGCGGTGAGATGAAGCTGTGGCAGAAGGCGGCGGCGGTCTGCGCCGCGGTGCTGGCGGCGGTGGTGGCGGTGTGCTCCGCCGCCATGCTGCTGTATGCCCGCCACACCATCCTGGACATGACCCGGCGGCAGGTGCAGACGAAGCAGCGGGACCTGATGACGTCCTTTTCGGAGATGGCCCGGTACTATCTGCTGGACGGGGACTCCGACGAGGTGCGCCAATCGCTGGTGAACTACTGCTTCTCCCGCTTCGCCGACGAGACGGCGGTGCTGACCCGGGGCGGGGAGACGGTCAGCTCGGCGCTGAGCATCGACCCGGCCAAATATGCGGACGCGGGGAAGGGCACGGACCTCTATGAGGGCGTGGTCCGGGACCGGCAGGTGATGATCGCCGCCGAGAGCGTGCGCATACAGGCGGAGGAGTACGAGGTCTACACGGTCCAGGACGTGACGGACATCCACAGGTCTCTGATGCTGATGGCCCTGATCTTCGCCGGGGTGAGCCTGGGGGGCATCGGCGCGGGGGCCGGGGCGGTGATCCTGCTGATGCGCCGGGGGGCCAGGCCCCTGGCGGCGCTGTCCGATGCGGCAAGGCGCATCGCCGGCGGGGAGTACGCCATCCGGGCGGCGGTGGATACGCGGGATGAGATCGGCGCCCTGGCGGCGGATTTCAACACCATGGCCGCCGCCGTCCAGACCCGGGTGGAGGAGCTGTCCGAGACGGCGGAGCGGCAGCGGCTGTTCATCGGCGGGGTGACCCACGAGTTCAAGACGCCCCTGACGGCGCTGCTGCTGCACACCCGGCTGCTGCGGCAGGTGAATATGACGGAGGCCGAGCGGGACAGGTCTCTGGCCCGGATCGAGCAGCAGTGCCGGTGGCTGGAGCGGATGATCCAGGCCCTTTTGAAGCTCATCACCCTCCGGCGGGAGGACGTGGACGCCCGGCCCATCCCCGCCGGGGAGCTGCTGGAGCGGGTGGCGCAGGCCACGGAGGACATGCTGGCCCAGCGGGGCGCGGCGCTGCGCACGGACAGCGACGGCGGGACGCTGGCGGTGGACCCGGAGCTGATGCAGTCGCTGCTGATGAACCTGGTGGACAACGCCGCCAAGGCCTATGACCCGCAGGCGGCGGACAAGACGGTGTGGCTGACCGCCCGGGGGAACGTTCTCCAGGTCCGGGACGCGGGCCGGGGCATCCCCCCGCAGGCCCAGGAGCGGATATTCGAGCCGTTTTACATGGTGGACAAGTCCCGCAGCAAGAAAAACGGGGGCAGCGGCCTGGGCCTGGCGCTGGTGCGCCGCATCGCCGACGCCCACGGCGCCCGCCTGGAGGTGGACAGCGCCCCCGGCCGGGGCACCACCGTGCGGGTGATCCTGGCATTACAAAAAAATTACAACTAATTGATAGTTTTTTACCGCGCCCGGCACCATAATGGACCTACCGTGAAAAAGGAGGAACAGACCATGAACGGAAAAAGACCCTTTGTTTTCGCGCTGGCCCTGACCATGGCTCTGGCCGCCGGCTGCCAGGCCACCCCGGAGGAACCCATCGTGTCCGGCAAGAGCAGCGACGCGCTCATCGAGAGAGCGGCGGAGCAGACCGCCGGCACCCTGGCGGAGCGGGTGGCCGCCCCGGAGAGGTACACCGGCTCCGCCGCCAGCGCCGACGGGGAGATGACCGTGACCATCGACGCGGCGGTGACCGTCCCGGAGGCGGACCGGGCGCCCATCTTCCGGGTGGTGCCGGCGAACATCACCCAGGAGCAGGTGGACGTGCTGATGGACATGCTGGTGCAGGGGGAGTTGTACGACTACGACCTGCCCAAGAGCAAGCAGGAGCTGACCGAGGAGCTGCTGCAGCTGAAGCAGGAGCAGGCCCAGGGACCCTCGGAGGAGGACGCGGGCGCCGTGTGGGTCACCGAGGACGGCGCCCTGGGCTGGGAGGAATATGTCCAGCAGCGCATCGACCAGCTCCAGGAGGAGATCGCCAAGGCCCCGGAGACGGTGACGCCCACCGTGTCCACCGGACAGTTCCAGGTCTATACGGACGACGGCTTCATGCGCGCCGGCGGGGAGAATACCACCGATGAGTACGGCTGGGAGGCCCTGATGGCGGAGGCGGGGGAGGGCATGGAATACAACTCCCGCGCCAGCTACGTCCGCGCGCCGGAGAGGGGATTCTTCCTGAGCTATGTGACGGCGGACAACACCGAAGACCTGCCCTACACCTATGAGCTGGACGTGTCCAAAATACCGGACATCGCCGTCACCCAGGAGCAGGCCCAGGCCCTGTGCGAGCCGGTGGTGGAGGCCCTGGGCATCCCGGACATGCGCCTTTACTCCGCCGTGAAGAAATACGGCGGCGGACCCAACGCGCCCCGGTGCTGCTGGGAGCTGGAGTACACCCGCTGCCTGGAGGGCATCCCCATCGCCTACTCCTCCGTGGAGCCGGGCTATATCGGGACCTACGAGGGCGACCCTGAGAACTTCGAGTTCAAGCCGCCCTGGGACAACGAGAAGCTGATGTTCCTGGTCAACGACGAGGGGATCGTGGGCATGAAATGGGACTGCCCCTATACGATTCAGGAAACGGTCACCGAGGACGCGGCGCTGCTGCCCTTCGACGACATCATGGACATCTTCGAGAAGATGTTCGGGGTGGAAAACGACGGAAAATCCCTGGACGCCACGGTGGACTCCGTCCGCCTGAGCTACATGCGCGTCAGCGAGCAGAACAAGAGCTATACGGGTCTGCTGGTGCCGGTGTGGGATTTTTACGGCACGGAGCAGCGGCACATGGACAGCGGGGAGAGTTATACCTCCCGTGACCCGGAAAGGAGCCTGATGACCATCAATGCCGTGGACGGCACCGTCATCGACCGGGCGATGGGTTACTGAGATCGGGAAAATCTTAAGAATTTTGATGCCGTTTTGATGCAGAGCGGGTGTATGCTGAGGCCGCTTGAAAGGAGGCATACGCCATGAAAAGACTTGTTGCCCTGCTCCTGACGGCGGCCATACTGGGCCTGGCGGGCTGCCAGGCCACGCCGGAAAAAGGCGCCGTCACCAGCAAGAATGACGGCGCCTTTGAATCTGCCCTGGAGGCCGCGCCCGCCCCCGCGGCGGAGGGCGCCGGCGGCGCAGGACAGGAATACACGGACAGCTTTGAAAACGCCAGCGGCTCCATCCGCTACGCGCTGGATCTGACCGCCCCGGCGGTGGAAACGGCCCTGCCGGTGCTGCGGGTCCGGCCCATGGAGATCACGTCGGAGACGGCGGAGCGGGTGGCCCGGGCCATCTTCGGCGACGGGGAGATCTACGAGTACTCCACCCAGCACACAAAATCGGAGCTGGAGGCCGCCATATTGGCCTGCCGGGAGAGCATCGCCGACTGGGACGCGCTGGTGGAGCGGTGCGGCGATGAGAGCGGGGCGGAGGTATATAAATCCACCCAGGAGGAGCGCATCGCCGCCATGGAGCAGGCATACGCCGACGCCCCGGAAACGGTGGATAGGGCGCTCTGCGACTGGCAGTTCCACCCCGGCTCCTATTACAGCGACGTCACCCATGGCCAAATCACGGACATGGGCCAGCAGGTGCTCAAGGCCAGCGCCGCGGTGGACGGCATCCCCTTCGAGTACACGGTGGTGAACTGCGACGGCGGGGAGCTGCGGGAGCACTATATCATGGCCGGCCCCGACAGTGAGGAGTCCGGCTTCGGGGACGCCGCCTACGCCGACAGGGGCGTGCCCGGGGACCCGGACACCCTGCGGCAAAAGGCCCTGGCCATCGCGGAGGCGCTGGACGCCGGGTCCTGGCGTGTGGCGTCCGACTATGAGTACGCCGTCTTTCACAACATGCCCGCGGAGGCCCCCTCCATCACCCGCGTGCTCCTGACCCGGGACTGGGGCGGGCTGGCCGTTACCTGCCACATGGGGCCGTCCAACGAGGCGGCCTACGGCCCCCAGTACCCCTACGAGCAGCTGGAGATCACCTTCAACGGCGACGCGCTGGTGGACTTTTCCTACTTGAGCGCCCTGGAGGCGGTGGAAACGGTGAACGAAAATGTTCAGACCCTGCCCTTTGCCCACATCCTGGCCGCCGCCGAGGAGCAGATGCGGCGAAACGGCGCGGCGGACCCCCTCACGGGGGAGATGGCCCCGGCGCCGGTGGACGGCAGCTATGAGAGGATCACCGTGGACGGCGTGCAGCTGGGCCTGACGCGCATCTTCATCAAGGACAACACCACGGAGTATTACCTGGTGCCCACCTATACCTTCTACGGCACCGCCGTCAGCTGCAGCGCCGACGGCACGGCCATGGAGGACTTCACCTACACCGACGAAACGGGCCGGACCATCACCTTCCCCAACAAGACGGCGGTGGAGCTGGCGGTCATCAACGCAGTGGATGGCAGCGCCATCGACGTGAGCAAGGGGTATTGAGCAAATCTTAAGAATTTTGATGCCGTTTTGATGCAGGGCGGGTGTATGCTGAGGCCGCTTGAAAGGAGGCATACACATGAAAGAGAAACTGATCGCCCTGCTTTTGACGGCGGCCATACTGGGCCTGGCGGGCTGCCAGGCCACCCCGGAGAGGGATATCGTCACCAGCAAGAACGACGGCGCGTTCGAGTCGGCCCTGGAGGCCACCCCCGCCCCCGCGGCGGAGGGTGGTGCGCCGGGACAGGAGTATACGGACAGCTTTGAGAGCGCGGATGGGACGGTGTCCGTCGACCTGGCCCTGACAGAGCCGGCGGTGAGCGGGCCTGTGCCGGTGCTGACGGCCCGGCCCATGGAGATCACCGGCCAGCAGGCGGAGCGGATAGCCCGGACGATGTTCGGGGATGAGGAGATATACGAGTACAGCGAGGAGATGACCCGCGCCGAGATCGAGCAGGCCATCCTGGACTGCCGGCAGTTCATCTCCGACTGGGACGGGATGCTGGACTACTACGGCGGGAACGAGGCGACGGCCCGGCAGGTGAAGGAGGACTTCGAAGGGCGCATCGCCCGGCTGGAGGAGGCGTATCAGACCGCCTCCGAGCAGACGCAGAGCGTGCCCTGTGACTGGCAGTTCCACCCGTCGTCCTATTACCAGTCCCCGGATATGCAGGGCATGTTCGAGGACGACGGGACCCGGGAGATCAAGGCCGCGTCCACCCGGGAGGGGCTGCCCTGGGTGTTCAGCGCGTACAACCGGGAGGAGGGCAACCGGGTCCACAACGTCTGCGCCTTTATGGACGATCGGATCGCCTCCCAGGACGATCTGAAAAGCGCCGGACAGGGGATGGACGCCGAGGCCATGAAGGCATGGGCGCTGGAGGCGGCGGAGAGCATGGACCTGGGCGAGTGGGCCTTGCTGTCGGACGAGGCCGCCCAGGCCATGGGCCTGGGCGGCGGGGACCCGGAGGGGGTCTATTTCGTGACGCTGACCCGGGTGTACGGCGGCGTCCAGGCCGCCCCCTATGCAGACAGGCCCACCACCGACGAGCAGTACGCCCCCGTCTACGGCCCGGAGACCATGCAGTTCCAGTTCATCGCCGGGCACCTGTCCTCCTTCTGGTACCTGGGCGCCTCCCAGACCGTGGGCGCGGCCAATGAGAGCGTGTCCCTGCTGCCCTTCGGTGAGGCGCTGGAGCGGGCGAAGGAGCAGATGAAGATGCTGACCAAGGACAGGCTGGGCGTCTACGGGGAGGACGTGCGCGTCACGGCGGACAGGGTGGAGCTGGCCCTGGCCTGCGTGCCCATGAAGGACAACGCCACGGACTATTATCTGGTGCCCTGCTACAGCTTTTACGGCACCGCCGCCGCCTATGACGCCGCCGGCCAGCCGGTGATGCGCCAATATGACGACGGCCAGCGGCAGTGGGAGGAGCCGGAGCAGGCCGAGGCGCTGCTGGCGGCCATCAACGCCGTGGACGGGTCCGTCATCCAGGTGGACCGGGGGTTATGAGCTTAAAGAAAACTTAAACATTCTTAAGGGGTTCTTAAGAAAAATGATGCAGTTTTGATGCAGGACGGGTGTATGCTGAGGCCGTTTGAAAGGAGGCATACGCCATGAAAGAGAAACTGATCGCCTTGCTTTTGACGGCGGCGGCCCTGCTGAGCCTGACCGCCTGCCAGGCCACCCCGGAGGAGGGGATCGTCACCAGCAAGAATGACGGCGCGTTCGAGTCGGCGCTGGAAAACGCCCCGGCGCCGGACGGCACAGATACCCCGCAGGCCGTCCCCGGAGCGGAGCCGGCGGTCCATGAGGACAGCTTTTGCACCGAGATGGGGGACGTGCCGTTCCACGTGCTGGTGACGGAGCCTGCCGTGCCCGGCCCCATGCCGGTGCTGCGGGTCCGGCCCATGGAGCTGACGGGGGACATGGTCAAACAGATTGGCCAGGCGTTTTTCGGTGACGGGACGGTGGTCGAGTTCACCGGCGAGATGAACAAGGCGGAGGCGGAGCAGGCCCTCCTGGAGGCCAAGCAGCGGTACGCCGACTGGGAATACCGCATCACCCAGGACCCCTCTGTGGACGCGGAGGACCGGGACTATGTGCGCCAGGGCTTCGAGCAGAGCATCGCCGACCTGGAGCAGGCATATGCCGCCGCGCCGGAGACCGTGGAGCAAAATCCCTTGGACTGGCAGTTCCACGACCAGAGCTATTTCCCCAACTACTATGGCTATGAGGACGACGGCACCCAGTACATCCAGGGCATGGGGAGCTATGACGGCGGCACCTTCCAGCTCATCGCCAGAAAGCGCCTGGGGGACGATTACAAGGTCCAGAGGCTGAGCGTGGAGCGGTATGTGCCCGAGGAAGTGCTGGCGGCGGAGTACGCCGCCAACGGCGGGGAGGACGCGCCGCCGCCCGAGGTGGATATGGACGCCGCTCTGGCCAAGGCACAGGAGATGCTCGCGGCCATGGGCGTGGGCCAGTTCGCCCCCGTGCCGGACGTGACGCTGAAATCCCTGTCCAGCTACCGGGACTTCGGCTCTGTCGCCGCGGTGCTGATGACGCCGGTGTACGCCGGCGTGCCCCTGACCTACCACATCGGCGGGTTCAACCCCGGCGGCAAGACCAGCGACGCGTACGCCACCAACTACGGCTATGAGGAGGCGGTGTTCCGCTTCGACGAGGACGGCCTGGCCGGCTTCACCTGGGAGGACATGCACCAGGTGGAGGAGACTGTGAACGCCGACGTGCAGATGCTGCCCTTCGACGAGATACTGTCCGCCGCCAAGGACCAGATGCGCCTGATCGACATGAACATGATAAGCACCCCCATCGAGGGCACCCATCAGCAGGTGGAGGTGACGGACGTGCTCCTGGGCCTGAGCCGGGTGCGGATGAAGGACAGCGCCACGGACTATTACCTGGTGCCCACCTACACCTTCTACGGCACCATCACCTGGTGCGACGAGAGCGGCCAGCCCTTCCAGTTCCCCCTCTATGACGACGCGGGCAACCCCACCGGGGAAACCACCACCGTCAGCGAGGTGCGGGAGATGGCGGTGATCAACGCCGTGGACGGGTCCGCCATCGACGTGGGTCTGGGGTATTGAGCAAATCTTAAGAATTATGATGCCGTTTTGATGCAGGGCGGGTGTATGCTGTGACCGCCTGAAAGGAGGCATACATATGAAAAGGATCATCGCCCTGCTTTTGGCGGCGGCAGCCATATTGGGCCTGGCGGGCTGTCAGGCCACGCCGGAGAGGGATATCGTCACCAGCAAGAATGACGGCGCGTTCGAGTCGGCCCTGGAGGCCACCCCCGCTCCCGCGGCGGAGGGGACGCAGCAGACCGGGCCGGCGGTCGTATACGAGGACGTTTTCGACAGCGCCGACGGCAGCGCGTCCTATGCCCTGCGCGTCACCGAGCCGGCGGCGCCGGCGCAGATGCCGGTGCTGCGGGTGCGGCCCGCCGCCGTCTCCGCTCAGGACGCGAAGGACATGGCCCAGGCCCTGCTGGGCCAGACGGAGATGTACGAGTACACCTATCAGCGCAGCCGCACGGAGATCGAACAGGTGATATTGCAGCTGCGGCAGGAGCTGTTCGACTTCGAGACCCGGGCGGCGGAGAACGATCTGGCCCCGGAGGACGTGGAGATCATCCGGGGCAACTATGCAGATGCCATCGCCGGGATGGAGGAGGCCTATGATGCCGCCTCCGACCAGGTCCAGCCGGTGCCCTGCCAGTGGGAGTTCCACCCCGGCTCCTATTACGCGGACCCCTCCCTGGGGACGCTGCCTGACAACGGCAGCCAGAACATCCGCGCCTCCGCCACGGTGGACGGCATGCCCTATGTCTACGCCGTCACGCTGCTGGACGGGGACGACTACCGCCAGCGGACCGTGGGGCTGTATCTGGACACGGAGCGGCTGACCGACGGCCAGATAGAGGCGGCCTACACCCAGCCCCGGGAGGGGGCGGAGGACACGGACGCCATCAGGGCGCGGGCATTGGAGATGGCCATGTCCCTGGGCCGGGGCCAGTGGCGCGTGCTGTCGGAAAATGAAAACGCCTATTGGAGCGAGTACGCCAGCGGCGGCCCCGGCCCGGTGAGCACGGTGACGCTGACCCGGGACTGCGGGACCCTGCCCGTCGCCTTCCACCTGCAGACGGACATGGAGGAGGACAGCTACGCCTCCAATTACAGCTATGAGAGCCTGACCTTCGCCTTCAACGGGGAGCTGCTGCTGAGCATGGAATACCACGGCATGCTGGACGTGGCGGAGACGGTGAGCCAGAGCGTGCAGACCCTGCCCTTCGACCAGGTGGTCCGGGCAGCCGAGGACCACATGCGCGTGGCGGACATCTCCCGGTTTCTGGACCCCATCGGCGTCCGGGGCGTCGGCGTCAGCATCGAGGATATGGCGGACTGCACCGTCCGGGTGGAGGCGGACGGGGTGGAGCTGGGCCTGAGCCGCGTTCTGATGAAGGACAGCAATACGGACTATTACCTGGTGCCCAGCTATACCTTTTACGGCACGGTGACGGTGCTGGACAGCGGCGGTGAGCCGCTGACAGTGCCGGTATACGATGACGACCACATCGAAACGGGCCGGGAGCCGGTGACCATGCGCCAGGAGCTGGCGGTCATCAACGCCGTGGACGGCAGCGTCATCGACGTGAACAAGGGGTACTGACCGGGCAATAATTACAAAGAAATTACAACTAATTGATAGTTTTTTACGTCCTCCCGGCCCATAATGGGGCCATAGAAAAGGAGGAACGCCCTATGAACAGCAGACGCATGAAGACCATTCTGGCGCCGGCCCTGGCCCTGACCATGGTGCTGGCCGCCGGCTGCCAGGCCACCCCGGAGGACCCCATCGTGTCCGGCAAGAGCAGCGACGCGCTCATCGAGCGGGCGGCGGGGGAGACGTCCGGGACCCTGGCGGAGCGGGTGGCCGCCCCGGAGACCTATCAGTCCAGCGCGTCCAGCCAGGACGGAAGGCTGACTGTGACCATCGACGCGGCGGTGACCGTCCCCGCGGCGGAGAAGGTGCCCATCATCCAGGTCACGGCTTCGGAGATCAGCCAGGAGCAGGCAGATGTCCTGCTGGAAAAGCTGGTCCAAAGCACGCTCCACTCACCCGATCAGCCTCTGACCAAGGACGAGATCACGCAGGCGCTGCTGCTCGCCGAGAAGCTGCTGGCCCAAGGTCCCAGTGAGGCCGACGAAGAGTCGTATCAGCTCTACCTGGCGGAGGGCCGGGAGGTGTGGGAGCAGGCCCTGCAGGACAGGATCGACTATTATACAGACATATATGACGATGCTCCAGAGGCGGTAGAATCAAAACCCATCTCCGGCGTTTTTTCAGACCGGGGCGACGGCATGATGCAGATCGAGGGCGTGAATCGCGCAAAGGAGATCGGCTACGAGGCCATTCGGATCGCTGACTATCCAGACGGCCAGGGATTCAGTTCGGCATTTTACAGCCGGAATATTGCAGACGACGGCCTGGATATTTCGTATGATTCGGCGCAGGACATGGCCTTATATGATCCCGATACGGATCTTTCCCAGGTGCCGGATGTGACGGTCACAGAGGGTGAAGCGCAGGGGCTTTGCGACGGCGTGGTGGAGGCGCTGGCCATCCCCGGCATGGGCTGCTGGTCCGTCCGCAAGACATACAGCAGCAGCCCCCTGATCCCCACCCGGTGCTGCTGGGAGGTGCGCTATACGCGGCAGATGAACGGTACGCCCATCACTTATACGAATGACTCTTACGTTTCCATGAATGTCACCTCCAGCGGGTCGTATCAGGTCCCCTGGCCCTACGAATCCCTGGCGTTCTACGTCAACGACGACGGGATCGTGGGCATGAAGTGGATGTCGCCCTATGCCGTGGGCGAGGCGGTGACGGAGGACTCCGCGCTGCTGCCCTTCGCCGACGTGATGGACATCTTCGAGAAGATGTATGTGGTGGACAACGACGGGACGGAGATGGATGTGACCGTGAAGGACATCCGTCTGGGATACGCCCGGGTGCTGAAGCAGGACGAGATCGGCGTGGGACTGCTGGTGCCGGTGTGGGACTTTTTCGGCACAGTCACGGACCAGGACGGCGCGGTCCGTGACGATCCGACGGTCACTCTTTTGACCATCAACGCCATCGACGGGGCCGTCATAGACAGAGCGGCGGGGTACTGAAAACCCGGCGCACGCAGGAGGCAGCATGAGAAACACCATCACATCCGGCATACGCCAGAGCCTGTGCTCGGCGCGGTTCGTCCTGGGGGCGGCGTTCATCGCCCTGGCGGTATTCTTGTCCTCCGTGGACGCCGCCGCCCAGGCCTTCCGGGCCGAGGAGCCGCTGGCCTACGGCTTTCACGGCCGATTCGTGCTGGACGCGCTGGGGTCGGACACCATCACCATCTGCCTGCCCATCGTGTGCGCGCTGCCCTTCGCGGCCAGCTATGTGGACGACGTGAAGACCGGGTTTTTGAAGCTGTACATCCACCGCACCAGCCAGCGGGCCTATATCCTGGGCAAGGCAGGGGGGTGCCTGGTGTCCGGCGGGGCCGTGATCGTGCTGGGACTGTGGCTGGCCTTCGGGATATCGGCGGCGCTGTTCAAGCCCCTGGAGGGGCCGCTGCCGCCGGAAACGGAGGACCCCCAGTACGCCCTGGAGCTGCTGCGGGACTGCGGGCTGATCTTCCTGTCCGGGGGATTCTGGGCGCTGTTCGGCATGACCATGAGCGCGTTCATGGCCAGCCGGTACATCGCCTACGCCGCGCCGTTCATCTTCTACTACGTGCTCATCATCCTGTGCGAGCGGTACTTCACGGACCTGTACGTGATCTATCCCAAGGCGTGGATGGTGCCGGGGCAGGAGTGGAGCATGGGCCGGTGGGGGCCGGCGCTGGTGATCGGAGAGATGATCATACTGACGGGCCTGGGCTTTGCCGGGGCGGTGAGAAGGAAGGTGAGGGGACTGTGAACACGGCGCGGCAGATCATGGCCGTGGTGGCCTATAACTTCCGCCAGTGGCGGCGCAATCCCCGCATCGCCGTGACCTTCGCCCTGGCGTTCATACTGAGCTTCCTTCTCAGCGACAAGGCGGTGACCTTCGCCCAGGCCCACAAGACCACCATGCAGCTGGCCGAGCCGTTCATCTGGACCTTTGGCGACAGCGACTCCATACTGCTGGTGAGCCTGCTGCTGATACTGCTGTTCACGGACATGCCCTTTCTCACCGCCGGGACGCCCTTTTTCCTCATGCGCATCGACCGGCGCAAGTGGATCACAGGCCAGCTGGTGTACACGGCCCTGGCCACGGCGGTGTTTCTGGCGTTCGTGCTGGCCTCCACCGTGGCGGTCAGCGTCCGCCAGTCCTACATCGGCGACGTGTGGAGCGAAACGGCGGCCATACTGGGCTACTCCGGCGCGGGCAAGGAGATCGCCCTGCCGGCGCTGGTGAAGACTTTGGAGATGAGCTTTCCCTACCGGTGCATGTTCACCATCTTCGGGCTGATGCTGTGCTACTCGGTGGTGATGGTGTTCATCATGCTGGTGTTCAACCTCACCCGTGGCGGCCCGGCGGGCATCATAAGCGGCTTTGCCTTCAGCGTGTACGGCCTGCTTTTGAAGCCAGCCACCGTCAAGACCCTGTTCCAGCTGCCCGACGAGCTGGCCTACAAGGCCAACGTGGCGGTGGGGTGGCTGTCGCCCCTGAATCAGGCCACCTATCACATGCACAACTTCGGCTATGACCTGCTGCCCCGGCTGTGGCAGTCCTTTGTGATCTTCGCCGGGCTGATGGCGGCGGGGTATCTTCTGGCCCTGCGGGCCATACGCCGATACAATTTCGTGTTCACAGGAACGGAGGGATGACCTATGGCCGTCAGCGCCATCAGCGTCCAGGACGTATCCAAATCCTTCGGGGACACCCAGGTACTGCGCCATGTCAGCCGGGAGTTCGAGGAGGGGCGGGTCCACGGCATCGTGGGCAACAACGGCAGCGGCAAGACCGTGCTGATGAAGTGCATATGCGGCTTTCTCCCCCCCAGCGAGGGGCGCATCACCGTCCGGGGAAAGCAGGTGGGCCGGGACATGGACTTTCCCGACGACACCGGCATCATCATCGAGACGCCGGGCTTCCTGCCGGGACTGACCGGGGTGAGGAATCTGGAGCTGCTGGCCAGCCTGCGCCGACGGGTGGACCGGGAGGGCATCCGGGACACCATCCGCCGGGTGGGCCTGGACCCGGACAGCAAAAAGCCCGTGGGGAAGTACTCCCTGGGCATGCGCCAGCGGCTGGGCCTGGCCCAGGCCATCATGGAGAACCCCTCCATCCTCATCCTGGACGAGCCGTTCAACGGCCTGGACAAAAACGGCGTGGCCCACATGCGCCAGGTGATCAAGGGCCTGCGGGAGCAGGGCAAGACCATCATCCTGGCCAGCCACAACCAGATGGACATCGACGAGCTGTGCGACACCGTGTGCGAGATGGACGCGGGGGTCATGACCATGGTGAAGTGATGGAGCCGGTGCTGTGGATGAAGGACGTCTCCCTCCGGGACCGGGAAGGCCGGGTGCTGCTGGATCTGCCGGCGCTGGCGGTCATGCCGGGGGAGCGGGTGCGGGCGCTGGCCCAGCGGGAACGCTTCGCCGCCCTGGCCCGGCTGGCCGGGGGACTTGTCAGGCCGGAGAGGGGCGAGGTGATCCTCCGGGGCGGCGCGGGATATCTGCCGGCGGAGCCGGGGTCCTGGGAGGACATGACCGTGCTGGAAAATGCTGCCCTGCCCCTGACGGCGGCGGGCATGCCCCGACGGGAGCGGGAGCAGCGGGCCATGGACACGCTCGCGGCGCTGGGCGTCGGCTACGCCGCCCACGCCTACCCCGGGAGCCTGTCGCCCTGCGAGGGGCGGCTGGCGGCCCTGGCCCGGGCGCTCGTCGGCTCGCCGGCGCTGCTGCTGATGGAGGAGCCGGCGTTCATGCTGGACGAAAAGGAAACGGACCGCTTTTTCCGGGCCTGGGAACAGCTGTGGCGGCGGGACCGGTTCGCGGTGCTGTTCTGCGCCTGGGACAATGCCGCCCCGGCGGCGGACAGGACCGTTACACTTGGAAGGGAACATACAGGAGGCCAAATGCTATGAAAAGGACCCTATGCGCGCTTCTGGCGCTGATGATGGTGTGGACGGGCGGCGTCTTCGCCCTGGCGGCGGAGGAGCCGGCGGATGGGACGCCGGCGCCGGAGGCTACGGACGAACCTGCGGAGCAGCCCTCTCCCAGCCCGGAGCCGAGCACGGAACCCAGCCCCAGTCCCAGTCCGTCGCCAAGCCCCAGCCCGTCGCCAAGCCCCACGGCCCCGCCCATACTGCCCGACGGGTCGGTGCGACTGAGCATCGACGACGAGAACGTGTACGAGGGCATGGACCGGGCCTATAAGGACGGCTATGTGCCCAAGGTGTCCGGCGGGACGGTGACGGTGGTGCTGCCCCTGGTGGCCGCCGGGACGGTGTGGGGCGACAGGATCACCGTCACCCCCCGGCTGGAGGAGAACGTGCCCATCCAGCGGAGGAACTACCAAAAGACCTTCACCCTCAAGGACAACCCGGTGAACGTCACCGGCGCGGAGGACGAGATCGTGGAGCGGGTGCCGTCCTATCTGGTGCGGTTCGACCTGCCCCTGACCTCCGACAGGCAGAACGGGACCTATCCCATCACCCTGGAGGTGCGCGCCCTGGACGAAAACGGCGGGGAGGTGGCCGAGAGCTACACCTGCTACGTGACCGTCACCGACGGGAAGAAGCCCGCCTCCGACAGCGGGGGTTTTTACGGCGGCGGCGGGGCCATGCCCACGGAGAAGCCGGTGTCCGACCCCCGGGTGCTGGTGAGCAAGTATTCATCCAGCGCCGCGCCCGCCACCGCGGGGGAGGATTTCACCGTCACCGTGACCCTGGCCAACACCAGCCAGAGCGAGAACGTGCAGAACCTGCTGGTGACCGTGTCCGCCTCCAGCCCCCATCTTGTGCTGCGAAACGACTCCAGCTCCATCTTCCTGGGGGATCTGAAGGCCGGCGGGACCCGGGAGCTGGAGCTGAAGTACACCACGGACCTGGACACCCCCGCCCAGCGGTATGACATCAGCCTGGCCATGGAGTTCGACGACGCCAACGCCATGAGCATGGCCTCCTCCGGCACCGTCAGCGTGGAGGTGGTCCAGCCGGTGAACGTGGAGCTGAGTCCCTTCACCGTGCCGAACCAGATCAACGCCGGGGAGACGGTGCAGCTGTCGTTCCAGGTGATGAACCTGGGCCGGGCGCCGGTATACAACGTGCGGGTGGAGCTGGATGTACCGGGCCTGAGCCCCTCCGGCAACGCCTTTATCGGTAACATGGAGCCGGGCACCTCCGCCGAGCAGACGCTGAACGTGTTCGCCGGGATGAAGGACGAAGGCGAGCGCTACGGCTACACCTCCGGCGTGGCGCGGCTCATCTATGAGGACGCCGGCGGCCGGGAGTACACCGCCGAGGCCCACGCCGGCACGGAGATACTGGAGCTGGTGATCGCCGGGGCGGACGACGCCCAGGCCCAGGAGGAGGCCCGTCAGGAGGAGGCCCGGAACATCCAGTGGTGGGTGTTCTTGGCCGCCGGCGGCGCGGCCGCAGCCGCGGTGGGGCTGGGCCTGTACCTGAAAAAGCGGACCGGGGGCCGGCACAGCCGATGAAACGGGCGGATTATCTGGCGCTGTCCCTGCGGGGCCTGCGCCGGGGCATGAACGGTCTGGCCGCCCTGCTCACGTCGGCTGCCGCCATGGCCATGTGTTTTTCCGGGGCCATGCTGGCCGCCGTCCGCGCGGAGGAGGCGGCCCCCTGCGAGCTGACGGTCACGGGACCGGGCTATCTGGCCATCACGGAGCAGACCGTCCAGGACATCCGCGCCGTGGACGGGGTGGTGGACGCGACCGGCACAGTGGAGGTCCCGGCGGGCCTTGCCTGCGCCGAGCACACCGCTTCCCTGACCCTGGTGGGGCTGGATGGGGACTACCTGCGGGGGGACTATATCCTGGGCGGGGCCTTTCCCGCCGGCGGGGCCATGCCCTGGCTGACCCTCACCCGGGCCGCCGCCCGGTCCTTCGTCCGGGAGGGGGATGACGCCCGCCATGGGGCGGACTACCTGCCGGAGCTGGACTGGCTGGGCGGGGCGTTCACCCTCACGGCGGGGCAGAGCGTCCTGTCCGCCCGGGTCAGCGGCCTGATGGAGGGGGAGGACCCGGTAGGCTATATGGACCTGGCCGCAGCCCGGCGCATCCTCCAGAGCCAGGGCGGGACCGGCGCCTTCACCGGCGTGCTGGTGCGGGTGAAAAACGCCGGGACGGCGGAGGCCGTGTCCGCGGCGGTGGCCGCCATGGGCTTTGCCGCGGCGGAGCGGGACACAGGCCGCCAGCAGGCGTGGGACGCCCGGATGCGGGAGGCGATATATCTGGCGGCGGTGGCGGCGGTCAGCCTCGCCTGCGCCGCCATGGTCCGGCTGACCGGGGCGGCCCGGGACCGGGAGGGCCGCCGCCGGCGGGCGGAGGCGCTGCGCTGGGCCGGCATGAGCAGGCGTGCCGTGGAGGGACTGGACCTGCTGGGCGGGCTGTGGCTGGGCCTGGCGGGAGGGGCGGCGGGCGTCTGCGCCCACTATACCGCCGCGGCCCTGGCGGGACTGGGCGGGGCGGAGAGCGCCTTCGCCCTGACCTTGCCGCCGGCGCTGATACCGCTGCCCGCGGCGGTATGCGCCCTGGCCGGGTCGCTGGGGTCCCGGAGACTGTGAAAAGACAAAAAACACCCGCCTGTGACGGCCGTCACAGGCGGGTGCAGGTATGTGCGGGCGGTCAGCCCATGTAGATGTATTGGTCCCGGTCCGCGCCCACGGAGATATAGGTGAACTTGCACTCCACCGCCTCCTCCAGGTAGCGGATGTAGGCCTGGGCGGCCTTGGGCAGGTCGGAGAACTTCCGGCAGCCGGTGATGTCCCCGGAGAAGCCCTCCCGGTACTCGTAGACGGGCTTGCACTTCTCCAGCGCCGGCTCCAGGGGGAAGCGGTCGATGCGCTCCCCGTCCAGCTCATAGGCCACGCACACGGGGATCTTCTCGAAGCCGGACAGCACGTCCAGCTTGGTCAGGGCCAGCTCCGTGGCCCCCTGCATCTGCACGCCGTAGCGGCTGGCCACCACGTCGAAGCCGCCCACACGCCGGGGCCGGCCTGTGGCCGCGCCGTACTCGCCGCCGGCCTCCCGCAGGGTGTGGGCCTCCTCGCCGGAGAACTCGCACACGAACGGCCCGCCGCCCACGGCGGAGGAATAGGCCTTGGTGATGCCCACCACGCTGTCCAGCTTCCGGGCCGGGATGCCCGCGCCGATGGGGGCGAAGGAGGCCAGGGTGCAGGAGGAGCTGGTGTAGGGGAAGATGCCGAAGTCCAGGTCCCGCAGCGCGCCCAGCTGGGCCTCCAGCAGCAGGCTCTTGCCGCTGTCCAGGGCGGCGGAGAGGTAGCTCGTGGTGTCGCAGATGTTCGCGATCAGCGGCTCGCCGTTTTTCATCAGCCAGTCGTACATCTCCGTGACGGAGATAGGCTCGTGGCCGTAGGCCCCGGCGATGGTCAGGTTCTTCCACTCCACGATGTCGGCAAGGCGCTCTTTCAGCACCTCGGGGAACAGCAGGTCGCCCATGCGCACGCTCTTGCGCATATACTTGTCCGAGTACACCGGGCCGATGCCCCGGCGGGTGGAACCCTGCTTCTTGGCCCCCATCCGGTCCTCCTCCAGACCGTCCAGCAGGGGGTGGAAGGGCATGCAGATGGTGACCCGGTCGCTGATCTTCAGGTTCTCCGGGCCGATGACAACGCCCTTCTCCGTCAGCCGGCCTATCTCGCCGGTCAGGTGGCCCAGGTCCACCACCATCCCCGGCCCCATGACGTTCACCGTTTCGGGCCGCAGGATGCCGGAGGGCAGCAGGTTCAGGATGAACTTGCCCCGGTCGTTCACCACCGTGTGTCCGGCGTTGTTGCCTCCCTGGTAGCGGGAGACGATGTCATACTGGCTGCTGAGCAGGTCCACCATGCGGCCCTTGCCCTCGTCGCCCCAGTTGATGCCAACGACTGCTGTGATCATTGTGTTCTCTCCTTATCCTTGATCGCGTGTGCGATGGTTATACGTTCGTCTCCGCCTCCACGCCCAGCTCGGCGGCGTAGGGCGCCAGCGCGGGCCGGACATGCTCCCGGAGGAACACGTCGGTCTGCTCCGGGGCCAGGCCCACGAATTTGCGCACGTCCAGCACCTTGTCCAGATCGGCTCTGGTCAGGTGGAAGGCCGGGTCGGCCAGGAGCCTGTCCAAAAGGTCGTTGTCCCCGCCCTCCAGCTTCACCTTCACGGCGGCGGCCTGGGCGTGCTGACGGATGGCCTCGTGCAGCTCCTGCCGGTCCCCGCCCAGGGTGACGGCGTGCATGAGGATGTTCTCCGTGGCCATGAAGGGCATCTCCTCGGCCAGGTGCTTTTCCATGACCTTGGGATAGATGCGCCCGCCCCGGATCACGTTGATGACCAGCGTCAGGGCGCCGTCGGTGGCCAGGAAGGCCTCCGGCAGGCTGATGCGCCGGTTGGCGGAGTCGTCCAGCGTCCGCTCCAGCCACTGGGCGCAGGCGGTGTCGGCGGTGTTGCGCACGGCGTTTATCACATACCGGCTCAGGGAGCATATGCGCTCGCAGCGCATGGGGTTGCGCTTGTAGGCCATGGCGGAGGACCCCACCTGCTCGGCCTCGAAGGGTTCGTCGAACTCCTTCATATGGGCCAGCAGCCGCAGGTCCCCGGCCATCTTATACATGCTCTGGGCAATGTCGCCCAGCACGTTCAGCACATAGGCGTCCACCTTCCGGGAGTAGGTCTGGCCGGACACGGCCATGCAGGCGTCGAAGCCCATCTTCTTCGCGATGCGCGCTTCCAGCTCCACGACCTTGTCCCCGTCGCCGCCGAACAGCTCCAGAAAGCTGGCGCCGGTGCCGGTGGTGCCCTTGCAGCCCAGGAGCTTCAGGTGGGCCAGTTCAAATTCCAGCCGCTCCAGGTCCATGAGATAGTCCTGCAGCCACAGGCAGGCCCGCTTGCCCACGGTGGTGGGCTGGGCGGCCTGGAAGTGGGTGTAGGCCAGGGTGGGCACGTCCTTATGGGCCTGGGCGAAGTCCGCCAGGGCGGCGATGGCGTTGACCAGCATCTTCCGGATGCGCAGCAGGGCCTGACGCATCTGGATGACGTCGGTGTTGTCCCCCACGTAGCAGCTGGTGGCGCCCAGGTGGATGATGCCCCGGGCCTTGGGACAGGCGTCGCCGTAGGTGCGGATGTGGGCCATCACGTCGTGGCGCAGGCGCTTTTCATAGTCCGCGGCCTTGGCGTAGTCGATGTCGTAAATGTGCGCGCGCATCTCGTCCAGCTGCTCGTCGGTGATGGGCAGACCCAGCTCCTGCTCGCTCTCCGCTAGGGCGATCCACAGCTTGCGCCAGGTGGAGAACTTGAAGTCGGGGGAGAAGATGTGCTGCATTTCCCGGGAGGCGTACCGGGCGCACAGGGGATTTTCGTAGATCTCTTTGGACATATCGTCATTCACTCCACGGTGACAGATTTGGCGAGGTTGCGGGGCTTGTCGATGTCGCAGCCCCGGTGCAGGGCGATGTAGTAGGCCAGCAGCTGCAGCGGCGCCACGCCCAGATTGGGCCGCAGCACCGGGTGGGTGTCGGGGATGACCAGGGTGTGGGTGGCAAGCTGTTCCAGCCGCTCCCGGCCGCTCTCGGTGGTGAGGGCCACCACCTCCGCGCCCCGGGCCTTCACCTCCACGATGTTGGACACGGCCTTGTCCAGCAGCTTTTCATAGGTGGCCAGGGCCACCACCAGGGTGCCCGGCTCGATGAGGGAGATGGTGCCGTGCTTCAGCTCCCCGGCGGCGTAGGACTCGGAGTGGATGTAGCTGATCTCCTTCAGCTTCAGCGACCCCTCCAGCCCCAGGGCATAGTCCAGGTTCCGACCGATGAAGAACACGTGCTCCCGGTTGAAGTAGAGGCTGGCCAGATACTGGCAGGCGTCGGTGCAGGCCAGGACCTTTTCCAGCTTCTCGGGCAGCACCGCCAGCTCCGCCGTCACGGCGGCGTACTCCGCCTCCTCCACCCGGCCCAGCCGCCGGGCCATATACAGGCCCAGCATGGTCAGCACCGCCAGCTGGGTGCTGTACGCCTTGGTGGTGGCCACGGCGATCTCCGGCCCCGCCCAGGTGTAGAGCACGTCGTCCGACTCCCGGGCGATGGAGGAACCCACCACGTTCACGATGGACAGGATATACCCGCCCCTGGCCTTGGCCTCCCGCAGGGCGGCCATGGAGTCCAGGGTCTCGCCGGACTGGCTGATGACCACCACGAGGGTGTTCTCATCCACCAGCGGGTCGCTGTAGCGGAACTCCGACGCCAGGCATACCTCCACCGGCAGGCGCAGAAAGCGCTCCAGGTTGTATTTGCCCAGCATCCCCACGTGGTAGGACGAGCCGCAGGCCACCAGATAGATCCGATGCATACGCCGGAGGAAATCGTCGGCCAGACGCAGCTCCCCGAAGGTGATCTGCCCGTCCTTCAGCCGGGGGGAGATGGTGTGCCGGAGGGCCTCCGGCTGCTCCATGATCTCCTTGAACATGAAATGGGCGTAGCCGCCCTTTTCCGCGGCGGACACGTCCCAGTCGATGGTGTGGATCTGCTTCTCCACGGGCCGGCGGTAGGCGTCGAACACGGCGGCGCTGTCCGCCGTGAGCACGGCCACCTCCCCGTCCTCCATATAGGCCACACGCCGGGTGTGGCGGATGATGGCGGTGGCGTCGGAGGCGATGAAGTTCTCCCCATCGCCGTAGCCCAGCAGCAGCGGCGCGTCCTTCCGGGCGGCGATGAGCACGTCCGGCCGGTCGGCGCACAGGATGCCCAGCGCGTAGGCCCCCTCCAGCCGCTCCAGCACCGCGTACACCGCGTCCAGGATGTCCCCGCAGCCGTCGAAGCAGTACTCCAGCAGCTGGGCCACCACCTCCGAGTCGGTGTCCGAGCGGAAGCGCACGCCCTGCTGGAGAAGGAACTGTTTGATCTCGGCGTAATTCTCGATGATGCCGTTGTGGACGATGGCCACCCGCCCGTTCTGGCTGACGTG
Organism: uncultured Oscillospiraceae bacterium; assembly: GCA_947627735.1. Lineage (GTDB taxonomy): Bacteria > Bacillota > Clostridia > Oscillospirales > Oscillospiraceae > CAJOIG01. Next base: position 26,337 of record CANQXG010000010.1, read on the forward strand.
GGGGTGGGAGTTGACGTCGTTGGGCTCGCCGTGGGTGGCCCAGCGGGTGTGGCCGATGCCGGTGGTCCCCGTCAGGGGAGGGAGGCTGTCCAGCTTATCCCGCAGGGATCGGAGCCTGCCCTTGCACTTCTGGATCTGCAGACCCTCTCCGGCGCTGACCACGGCCACGCCGGCGGAGTCATAGCCCCGGTATTCCAGCCGCTCCAGCCCGTCCAGCAGGACGGGCACGGCGGATGAACTTCCTGTGTATCCTACGATGCCGCACATTGGTCTTGTCCGATCATTCCTTTCCGCTCTGGGACCTGTCCAGAGCCGCGGATACGAACCCCAGGAACAGGGGGTGAGGCCGGTTGGGCCGGCTCTTGAACTCGGGGTGGAACTGCACGCCCACGAAGAAGGGGTGGTCCGGCACCTCCACTGTTTCCACCAGCCTGCCGTCGGGGCTGACGCCGCTGATGACCAGGCCCGCCGCCTCCAGCCGCTGGCGGTAGTCGTTGTTGAACTCATAGCGGTGGCGGTGGCGCTCGGCGATCTCCGTGCGGCCATAGCACCGCTCCATCATGGTGCCCGGGGCGATGACGCAGGGATATGCCCCCAGGCGCAGGGTGCCGCCCTTGTCGATCTCGTCGTTCTGGCCGGGCATGAAGTCGATGACCCGATGGGGGGCGTACTCGTCGAACTCCCGGGAGTTGGCGCCCTCCAGGCCGGCCACGTGGCGGGCGAACTCGATCACCGCCGTCTGCATGCCCAGACACAGGCCCAGATAGGGGATCTTGTTCTCCCGGGCGTAGCGCACCGCGGCGATCTTCCCCTCGATGCCCCGGTTGCCGAAGCCGCCGGGGACCAGGATGCCGTCCACCCCGGCGAACACCTGGGCACAGTTGTCCTCGGTGAGGGTCTCGGAGTCGATCCACCGCAGGTCGATGCTGGTGCCCTTGGCGTAGCCGGCGTGCTTCAGCGCCTCGTTGACGGACAGGTAGGCGTCGTGCAGCTGCACGTACTTGCCCACCAGGGCGATGGTGACGGTGTGGGACAGGTTGTGGATGGACCGGACCAGGGCTTGCCACTCCAGCAGGTCGGGGGCCTTCGTCCACAGGCCCAGCTCCCGGCACACGATCAGGGAGAAGTCGCTCTCCTCCAGCATCAGGGGCGCTTCGTACAGCACCGGCACGGTGCGGTTTTCGATGACGCACTCGGGCTTGACGTTGCAGAACATGGCGATCTTGCGGAAGATGGTGGGGTCGGTGATGGGTTCGTCGGAGCGCAGCACGATGATGTCCGGGGCGATGCCCATGCCCTGCAGCTCCTTGACGGAGTGCTGGGTGGGCTTGGTCTTGTGCTCGTCGCTGCCCTTGATGAAGGGCACCAGGGTCACGTGGATGTACAGGGAGTTCTCCTTGCCCACCTCGTGGCCCACCTGGCGGATGGCCTCCAGGAAGGGCTGGCTCTCGATGTCGCCGGTGGTGCCGCCGATCTCGGTGATGACCACGTCGGCGTTGGTCTTTTTGCCCACGTTATAGATGAACTCTTTGATCTCGTTGGTGATGTGGGGGATGATCTGCACCGTGCTGCCCAGATACTCCCCCCGGCGCTCCTTGTTGAGCACGTTCCAGTACACCTTGCCGGTGGTCAGGTTGGAGTATTTGTTCAGGTCCTCGTCGATGAACCGCTCGTAATGGCCCAGATCCAGGTCGGTCTCGGCGCCGTCCTCGGTGACGTAGACCTCCCCGTGCTGATAGGGACTCATGGTGCCCGGGTCCACGTTTATGTAGGGGTCCAGCTTCTGGGCGGCCACCTTCAGACCGCGGGACTTGAGCAGCCTTCCCAGACTGGCGGCGGTGATGCCCTTGCCCAGGCCGGAGACCACGCCGCCGGTGACGAAAATGTATTTTGTCATGTTCCGATCCTCTACTATTCTATCTATTGCGCCGCGCGGGGATGCGTGCGGGCTGAACACAAAAACACAAATTGTAGTATACCATCTCCCGGGGGGCGCTGTCAACGATACAACGCATGCAAAAACCGCCCCGCCGGCCCCCCGGGAGAAAATTTTCCCCCGGCCTGGCGGGCGCTTCCCATCCGGGGGAAAAAGGGGTATAATGATCTGTCAAGATCAGGCCGGATCAGGGGGGTGGAGCCATGGAGGAGATCATAGGCCGGTTTCAGCTGACGGGCGCGGCGGTGTCCTGCCGGGCCTACGGCTGCGGCCACATCAACCGCACCTTTCTGGTGCGCACCGACGCCGGGCGGCGGTATATCCTGCAGCGGGTGAACCGGCAGGTGTTCCCCGACCCGGTGGGGGTGATGGAGAACGTGACCGCGGTCATCGCCTTCCTGGCCGAAAAGGCCCCCGGCGGGTTTGGACGGCTCCGGCTCGTCCCCACCCGGGAGGGCGCGCCCTACGCCCTGGACGGGGCGGGGGAGGTCTGGCGGGCATACGACTACGTGGAGGGGGGCGTGTGCCTGCAGGCGCCGGAGAGCCTGGAGGACCTGTACCAGTGCGCGGAAGCCTTCGGGAGATTTCAGTCCCTGCTGGCGGACATGCCCGCCGCGTCCCTGCGGGAGACCATCCCGGAGTTTCACAACACCCCGGTGCGCTACGCGCGCTTTCACGCCGCCCTGGAGGCGGACATCGCGGGCCGGGCGGCGGATGTGGGAGCGGAGATCGCCTTCGCCCTGGCCCGGGAGCGGGAGGCCGGCGCCCTGCAGCGGATGCGGCAGGACGGGACGCTGCCCGTCCGGGTGACCCACAACGACACCAAGCTCAACAACGTGATGCTGGACGAAAAGACACGCCGGGCACTGTGCGTGATCGACCTGGACACGGTGATGCCGGGCCTGGCGGCCTACGACTTCGGCGACTGCGTCCGCTTCGGCGCGGCCACCGCCGCGGAGGATGAGCCGGACACGGAGAAGATGGGCCTGGACCTGGCGGCCTTCGAGGCCCTGGCCCGGGGCTTTCTCACCGGCTGCCCGGCGCTGACGGAGGCGGAGCGGCGGACGCTGCCCCTGGGGGCGAAGCTGATGACCCTGGAGTGCGGGGTGCGGTTCCTCACCGACTACCTGGAGGGGGACAGGTATTTCGCCGTCCACAGGCCGGGCCAGAACCTGGACCGGGCCAGGACCCAGTTCAAACTGGCGGCGGACATGGAGGCGAAGCGGGACGCCATGGCCGCCATTATGGACCGTCTGGAGCGGGCGGGCACGTGACGGTACCGGCGTTTTCCCCGCCGGAGCGGCCTGTGCCCGGCGGCCATTGGAAAATTTGCTGAAAGTACAAATCCCCTCTTTATTTTTCCGACTATTTGCAGTATATTAGTAGACATAAAACTAGAAATCATACTAGAGATTGGGTAGGATAGTGCCGTGGTCTTTTCCAGTATGCTGTTCGTCTTTCTGTTTTTGCCGGCGAACCTGCTGAGTCAGCTCTTATTGAAGTCGCCCAAGGCGAAGAACATCGCCATGGTGACCTTCTCTCTCATATTCTACAGCTGGGCGGGACCCCGGTATCTGCTCCTGCTGCTGGGCATGGTGATGATCTGCTGGCTGGGCGCCATCTTCATCCAGATGTGGGAGGGTTCCTGGGTGCAGAAGCTGTGCCTGGGGATGACGGTGGGCCTGTGCCTGCTGATCCTGGGGATATTCAAGTATACCGGCTTCATCCTTGGCAACGTCCAGCACCTGTTCGGCGTGCCCAAGGTCATCCCGGAGATCGTGCTGCCCATCGGCATATCCTTCTACACCTTCCAGCTGATAAGCTACGTGGTGGACGTGTACCGGGGGGAGGTGCAGGCCCAGAGCCGGTACTGGCTGCTGCTGCTGTACGCGAGCCTGTTCCACCAGTGCATCGCCGGCCCCATCGTCCGCTACAAGGACGTCAACGACGACATCATCCGCCGCCGCACCAAGCCCAAGGAGGTGTCCGCCGGCATCAGTCGGTTCACCGTCGGCCTGGCCAAGAAGGCGGTGCTGGCCAACGGCTGCGCCGTGATCGCGGACCAGCTGCTGGTGTTCGACGGCGAGGCGTTAGCGGCGGTGCCCGCCATGGGGATGCTGCTGGGGGCCTTCGCCTTCACGCTGCAGATCTACTTGGACTTCTCCGCCTATTCGGACATGGCTATCGGCATGGGCCTGATGTGCGGGTTCCACTACCGGGAGAACTTCGACTACCCCTACATATCCGGCTCCATCACCGAGTTCTGGCGGCGCTGGCACATCAGTCTGAGCACCTTCTTTCGGGACTATGTGTACATCCCCCTGGGGGGAAGCCGCTGCTCCTTCGGCCGGCAGGTGCTCAACCTTCTGGTGGTGTGGTTCCTCACCGGCATGTGGCACGGCGCCAGCTGGAACTTCATCCTGTGGGGCCTGTACTTCGGCGTGCTGCTGGGCATCGAGCGGTACGTGCTGGGGGGCAAGGAGGGCCTGAAGCGCATCCCCGCCCCGGCCCGGCACATCGGGGTGCTGGCGCTGGTGACCTTCAGCTGGATCATCTTCAAGTTCACGGACATGGCCCTTCTGGGCACGGCGGTGAAGGGGCTGTTCGGCCTGAACGGCAACGGCTTTTCCAGCGCCAGCGTGTCCCTGCTGTTCAAAAACAACCTGTTTTTCCTGATCCTGTGCGTCATCGCCGTGACGCCCCTGGGCAAGCTGGCGCGGCAGGTGCTCAAAAACCTGTCGGAGAAGAAGGAGATCTTTTACATGATAAACGGCGTGTGGGAGATCGTCCACCCGGTGGTGCTGCTGCTGGCCTCGGCCATGGCCCTGGTGGGGGACAGCTACAACCCGTTCCTGTATTTCCAGTTCTGAGGAAAGGCCTGAGCCATGAACGATCGCGAAAATCAAAACGCCCTGCTGCGGCTTATGAAGGCGGCGGCCTTCGCCCTGACCCTGCTGGTGCTGGGGGGCGCGGGGCTGATCCTGCCCCGACCGAGCCAGTCCGTGGTGGAGCGGCGGGAGCTGACGGCCTTCCCGGAGTTCACCCTGGCGTCGCTGTGGGACGGCAGCTTCTTCAGCGGCGTGGACACCTGGTACGCCGACACCTACCCCATGCGGGAGAGCCTGATCGCCGCCCAGCAGTCGCTGGAGAACAACTACGGCCTGCGCTCCACCCAGCTGGTGGGGGGCAGCGGCATGACCGTGGACGCCATCCCCATCCCCGGCGATGACGCCGGCGCCGATCCCAATGCATCTGCCGAGGCCAACGCCGCCCCCACCGCCACTGCCGTTCCCACGCCCACCCCGCTGCCGGACGGCACCGTCCATGAGATCGGCGAGTTCAGCGGCAGCATCTATATCACCAACAACTGCGCCTACGGCATGTACGGCTTCAGCCAGAGCAGCGCGGACCAGTACATCGAGACCATGAACCAGATCTATAAGAACGTGGGCGACAAGGTGCATCTGTACGTGATGAACGTGCCCATCAGCGCCAGCGTCATGCTGGACGAGACCGTCTGGGCGGACATGGGTTCCAGCGACGAGGGTGCCGCCATCGAGTATATCTGCAGCAAGCTGGACCCGGGCATCACCCCCATCAAGGTCTACGACACCCTGCGGGAGCACAACGCGGAGTATATCTACTTCCACACCGACCACCACTGGACCGCCCTGGGTTCCTATTACGCCTACCGGGTGTTCGCCGGGCTGAAGGGCTGGACGCCCCATGAGCTGAGCGAGTTCCAATCCACCTCCTTCGGCGACAACGCCTTCCTGGGCAGCTACTACTCCGCCAGCAACAAGTCCGCCCAGCTTGCCGCCAACCCGGACACGGTCTACGCCTGGTATCCCCTGTGCGTGAGCACCGACCCCAACGTGCGGGACATGTACATGGTCCAGCGGGACGGCCAGGGCTTCGACTGGCGGATCATCAACGATATGTTCGACTATGACTCCTCGTCCTGGTACTGCGTCTTCTCCGGGGCCGACCAGCCCTTCGCCAGCATGCACAACCCCAACCTCCACGACGGCTCCGCCGTGATGGTGGTGAAGGACTCCTACGGCAACGCCTTCATCCCCTGGCTGGTGGACAACTACGAGTACACCTACTGGGTGGACTTCCGCTACTGCGACAACACCGTCTCCCAGATGGTGCAGGATTACGGCGTGCAGGACGTGATCTTCGAGTCCGCCACCTTCAACGCCACCGGCGGGCTGTGCAACGAGCTGTTCCTGGACATCGGCAGCTAAGGCTTTCGCGCTTTATCAAAATGAACGATGACGCTCCGGCGGTCGGGTACCGCCGGAGCGCTTTTATCGGGTGGATTTTTTCCGGGCCATATAGTATAATAGTCCCAACTTTTTAAGCGGGAGGTATGCCGCCATGGTGAAACGCCGGACTTCCTTCTAAGCGATAGAAGGAAATAAAATGCAATATCCTTCTATCGTTTTCAAGGGAAACAATAGAAAGGATATCACCATGAAAAAATATCTGCGCGCCAACGGCGCCCGCTACGCGGGGGCCATGGTCTTCATATTCATCAGCACCGTCTTCGCGGTGGTGCTGCAGTTTTTCAAGGGCGATGTGCTGGACTGCGCCATCGCCGGCGACACCGGCGCGGCGGTGCGGTACGCGGCGCTGCTGGTCGGCTTCATCCTGGGGGAGGTGCTGTTTTACTACGGCTACCGGCGCATGAGCGACCGGTTCGCCGTGGGGTGCTTGAAGATGCTCAAGCGGGATATCTTCGCGGCCATCCTCCGGCTGGACTGGGCGGCCTATCAGAACGAGCAGCAGGGGGCGCTGGCGGCGCGGTACACCACCGAGGCCGACACGATCCGCGCCCGGTACTTTCAGATGCTGCCCCTGTTCTGGGAGATCGCCCTGAAGATCGTCTTTGTCAGCGCCGCCCTGTTCGCCCTGGACTGGCGCATCGCTCTGGTGACCATTCTGCTGCTGACCACGCCGCTTTATATCCCCAAGCTCATCGAAAAGCGCCTGCAGCGGGCGCAGACAGCGTATTTTCAGGCGGTGGAGGAGGACCTGGCCCGGGTGAACGACTGGCTGCGGGGCTTTGAGATCATCAAGAACTACTCCATCGAGAGGCAGATCCTCGCCCGGTTCGACAGCTCCAACGGCCAGGTCATGGACAGGCTCCTGCGGGACACCAGCCTGGGGGCGGCGGCACAGCTTATCACCACGCTGATCTCCTACCTGTCCTATTTCATCGTGCTGGCCGCGGCCACGTGGCTGGTGCTGGCGGGGGAGTTCTCGGCGGGGGACTTTTTCGTGGCCATCGGCATGATCGATCAGCTGTCCTATCCCCTCATCTCCCTGGCGGAGATCATCCGCCAGCTCATCGCCATCCGGCCCTCTTGCGAGGCGATGGAAAAGTTCATCTCCCGCGGCGGCGCCGGCGCGGCCCAGTGCTCCCTGTCCCGGGTGGAGAGGGCCATCCGCTATGACGGCGTGTCCTTCGGCTATCCCGGCGGCAGGCCGCTGCTGCGTAGGTTCAGCTTCGCCGCGGAGATGGGCAAAAAGTATCTCATCAAGGGTCCCAGCGGCTGCGGGAAGACCACCGCCATCGATCTGCTTCTGCGGTACCACGACGTGACCGGCGGCGCCATCACGGTGGACGGCGTGCCCATCACTGAGTACGACTCGACCTATGAGGCGATCACGGTGGTCCGGCAGGAGGCGGTGCTGTTCCGGGACACGCTGCGCAATAATCTGGCGATGTACCGGGACGTGGACGACGAAAAGCTCATCGAGGCCCTGAAAAAGGTGGGACTGGAGCGGTTCGCCGACCGGCGGGCGCTGGACGGGATCGTCACGGAAAACGGCGCCAACCTCTCCGGCGGGGAGAAAAAGCGCATCTGCCTGGCCCGGGCGCTGCTGCGGGACACGGACGTGCTGATCCTGGACGAGCCGCTGGCCAACCTGGACGAGGACACCGCCGGGAAGATCGAGGACCTGCTGCTGTCCGTCACGGGAAAGCTGCTGCTGGTGGTGTCCCACCAGTTCTCCCCGGACAAGCTCTCCGCCTTTCACGGGGTGATCGAGCTGAACAAAGCGAACGGGTGATGCCGCCGGGCACACCTGCCATGTATCCGGAAGGAGGACACGGCGCCGCGCCGTGTCCTTTTTCCTATATTTTGCTGGGAAATCTTCTAAAACCCGTTGACAGACTAGGAAATAGGGGTTATACTGACCGAAGTCGAAAACATGACTGAGAGAGGCTGTTTATACTATGTATGTTTACGCTGACAACGCGGCCACCACGGCCCTGAGTCCCGCGGCGCTGCAGGCCATGCTGCCCTACTTCTCCCAGGAGTACGGCAACGCCTCCAGTCTCCACTCCGTGGGCCAGCGGGCCGCCGAGGCGCTGCAGAAGGCCCGGGAGACCGTGGCCGAGGCCATCAACGCGGACTTCAAGGAGATATACTTCACCGGCGGCGGCAGCGAGGCCGACAACCAGGCCATCCTCTCCGGCGCCGCCCTGGGCGCCCGGAAGGGGAAAAAGCACATCATCTCCACCGTCTTTGAGCACCACGCGGTGCTGCACACCCTGAAGAAGCTGGAGAAGGAGGGCTTTGAGGTCACGCTGCTGGACGTGCACGAAAACGGCGTGGTGACCGCCGACGAGGTGGCCGCCGCCATCCGGCCTGACACGGCCCTGGTGACCATCATGTTCGTCAACAACGAGATCGGCACCATCCAGCCCATCGCCGAGATCGCGGCCGTCTGCCGGGAGAAGGGCGTGCTCTTCCACACCGACGCGGTGCAGGCCGTGGGCCACATCCCCGTGGACGTGAAGGCCCTGGGGGTGGATATGCTGTCCATGGCGGCCCACAAGTTCCACGGCCCCAAGGGCGTGGGCGCGCTGTACGCCAGAAAGGGCGTGCCCCTGGTGAACGTGATCGAGGGCGGCCAGCAGGAGCGGGGCAAGCGGGGAGGCACCGAGAACATCCCCGGCATCGTGGGCATGGCCGCGGCCATTAAAGAGGCCACCACGGACCTGGAGGCGCACATGGCCTACGTCACCGGCCTGCGGGAAAAGCTGATCCGGGGCCTGGAGCAGATCCCCCACAGCCGCCTCAACGGCGATAGGGAGAAGCGGGTGCCCGGGACGGTGAACTTCTGCTTCGAGGGTATCGAGGGAGAGGGCCTGCTGCTGTGGCTGGACGCCAAGGGCGTGGCGGCCTCCTCCGGCAGCGCCTGCACCTCCGGGTCCCTGGACCCCAGCCACGTGCTGCTGGCCCTGGGCCTGCCCCATGAGATCGCCCACGGGAGTCTGCGGCTGAGCGTGGACGCATGGAACACGGAGGAAGAGATCGACCATATCCTGCAGGCGGTGCCCCAGGTGGTATCCTATCTGCGGGAGATGTCCCCGGTCTGGGACGAGCTTGAGCGGGGCCAGACGCCCCACCTTATCTGAGGAGGACTTATCAAATGGCACTTTACAGCGAAAAGGTCATGGACCACTTCCAGAACCCCAGGAACGTGGGGAAGATGGAGGACGCCGACGGCATCGGCGAGGTGGGCAACGCCGTCTGCGGCGACATCATGCGGATGTATATCAAGGTGAAGGACGGCATCATCACCGATGTGAAGTTCATCACCTTCGGCTGCGGCAGCGCCATCGCCAGCTCCTCCATGGCCACGGAGATGATAAAGGGCAAGCCCATCGCCGAGGCCCTGGAGCTGTCGAACAAGGCCGTGGCGGAGGCCTTGGACGGGCTGCCCGCCCATAAGCTGCACTGCTCCGTGCTGGCGGAGGAGGCGGTCCGGGCCGCGGTGAAGGACTATTACGACAAGCACGGCATCCAGTACGATCCGGCCATATTCGGCTGCGACGACTGCGCCAAGGCCCACGAGCACGCGGCGGAGACCTGAGGCATGCCCCGTGCGCTCATCGCCATGTCCGGGGGCGTGGACAGCTCCGTGGCGGCGCTGCTGATGGGCCGGGCGGGCTATGAATGCGTGGGCGCCACCATGCGCCTGTGGGACGGCGAGACCGGCGGGGAGAAGAGCTGCTGCACCGCTGCCGACGCGGCGGACGCCCGCTCCGTGGCCGCCCGGCTGGGGATGAACTACTACGTGTTCAACTTCACGGAGGACTTCGACCGGCAGGTCATAGGCCGGTTCGTGGCCGGCTATGAGGCGGACGAAACGCCCAACCCCTGCATCGAGTGCAACCGGTACATGAAATTCACCCGCCTGTGGGACCGGGCCGTGCCCCTGGGCTGCGACGTGATCGCCACGGGCCACTACGCCCGGGTGACCCGGCGGGACGATGGCCGGTGGCTGCTGCGCAAGGCCGCCGACGGCAGCCGGGACCAGAGCTATGTGCTGTACATGCTCACCCAGGAGCAGCTGGCCCGCACCCGCTTCCCCCTGGGGGAGCTGACGAAGACCGAGGTCCGCGCCATCGCGGCGGAGAGCGGCCTTCTCAACGCCAAAAAGCGGGACAGCCAGGACATCTGCTTCGTCCCCGACGGGGACTACGCCGCCTTCATCCGCCGCTACACGGGCAGGGACTATCCCGCCGGCGACTTTGTGGACGAGGAAGGCCGGGTGCTGGGCCGCCACGCAGGCCGCATCGGATACACCGTGGGCCAGCGGCGGGGCCTGGGCGTGGCCGCCGGAAGGCCCGTGTACGTGCTGGAAAAGCGGGCGGCGGACAACACGGTGGTCCTGGGCGAGGACAGCCGGCTCTACTCCCGGCGTCTGACGGCCCGGGACATCAACCTCATCCCCTTTGACAGGATGGACGGCCCCGTGCGCTGCCGGGCGAAGGTGCGCTACAGCCAGACCGAGCAGCCCGCCACGGCGGTGCAGACCGGGCCGGACACCATGGAAGTGACCTTCGACCGGCCCCAGCGGGCCATCACCCCCGGCCAGGCCGTGGTCCTCTACGACGGGGACATGGTGCTGGGCGGCGGGAGGATATGCGAAACGGAGGACAGATAAAATGGAGAGAGAAAAAGCGTGGGAGCTGCTGACGAAGTACAATAAAGACCGCTTCCACCTGCAGCACGCCCTGACGGTGGAGGGCGTCATGCGCTGGTACGCCAATGACCTGGGCTACGCCGACCAGGCGGATTTCTGGGCCACGGTGGGGCTGCTGCACGATCTTGACTTCGAGCAGTGGCCGGAGCAGCACTGCGTCAAGGCCCAGGAGCTGATGCGCCAGGCCGGGGTGGACGAGCAGACCATCCACGCCGCCTGCAGCCACGGCTGGGGCCTGACCGGGGTGGATATGGAGCCGACCCTGGAGATGGAGAAGGTCCTCTTCGCCGCGGACGAGCTGACCGGGCTTATCGGCGCGGCGGCCCTGATGCGCCCCAGCAAGAGCGTGCAGGACATGGAGGTCAAGAGCCTGAAAAAGAAGTTCAAGTCCACCGGCTTCGCCGCCGGGTGCAGCCGGGAGGTCATCCAGCAGGGGGCCGACAGACTGGGCTGGCCGCTGGAGACGCTGATGGAAAAGACCATCCTGGCCATGCGCGCCTGCGAGGAGGACGTGCGCCGTCAGATGGAGGCGCTGCCGGCGTGAGGGCTGGTCACAGGACCATCCGCTCCCAAAGACACGCCAGCACGTACACGCCGATGACCGCCAGTATCAGCATGCCGCCCATGATCCCGCCTCCCTCCGCATGGATGGGTATACAATAGGACAGCCCGGCATCGTTTCTGCAACATATCTGCATCAAAACGGCATCATTTTTATTAAATTTCCGGGGAGGAGAGGGCTATGAAGATATCCACGCGGGGGCGCTACGCCCTGCGCACCATGGTGGATCTGGCCCAGCACAGCGGCGACGGGCTGGTGACGCTGAAGGATGTGGCCGCCCGGCAGGAGCTGAGCCAGAAGTATCTGGAGCAGATCGTCACCCAGCTGAGCAAGGCCGGCTTCGTCAAGGGAACCCGCGGCCCCCAGGGGGGCTATCGCCTGAGCCGGGACCCGCGGGAATATACCGTGGCGGAGATATTGGAACAGGTGGAGGGCAGCCTCGCCCCCGTGGAGTGCCTGGAGGCGGGGGCGAACACCTGCGAGCGATGCTCCTCCTGTGCCACGGTGGACATGTGGACGGGCCTTTACAAGGTGGTCACCGATTACCTGGGCAACATCAGCCTCCAGGACGTGGTGGACCGGGCCAGCGCCGCCGCCGGCAACGACTATGTCATCTGAAAAAACACCAAAAACCGCCCGGACGCGCACAGTGCGTCCGGGCGGTTTTTACAGTTCGGCGGGCTTTTTGCAAAAAACGGTTGACACCGGGGCGGGAGGGTGTATAATGGCACCATCCTGGAAAGCATATTAAACCACTAGGAAATAAGGAGAATTATGCTATGGCCATTTACAAGTCTTTTACCGAGCTGATAGGCAACACCCCGCTGCTGGAGCTGACCAATCTGGAGAGGAAGCTGGGCCTGAAGGCGAAGCTGGTGGCGAAGCTGGAGTATTTCAACCCCGCCGGGTCCGTGAAGGACCGCATCGCCAAGGCCATGATCGAGGACGCGGAGGCGTCGGGGAAGCTGAAGCCCGGCGCGGTGATCGTGGAGCCCACCTCCGGCAACACGGGCATCGGCCTGGCCGCCGTGGCGGCGTCCAAGGGGTATAAGGTCATCCTGACCATGCCGGAGACCATGAGCGTGGAGCGGCGCAACCTGCTCAAGGCATACGGAGCGGAGCTGGTGCTCACCGAGGGAGCCAAGGGCATGAAGGGGGCCATCGCCAAGGCGGACGAGATCGCCGCGGCCACGCCGGGGGCGTTCATCCCCGGCCAGTTCGTCAACCCCGCCAACCCCGCCGCCCACAAGGCCACCACCGGCCCGGAGATCTGGGCCGACACCGAGGGCGCGGTGGACATCTTCGTGGCCGGCGTGGGCACCGGCGGCACCCTCACCGGCGTGGGGGAGTATCTGAAGGAGAAAAAGCCCTCCGTGCAGGTGGTGGCGGTGGAGCCGGCCAGCTCGCCGGTGCTCAGCAAGGGCGTGGCCGGCGCGCATAAGATCCAGGGCATCGGTGCGGGCTTCGTGCCCGACGTGCTGAACACCAAGGTCTACGACGAGATCATCCCCGTGGAGAACGAGGACGCCTTCGCCCTGGGCCGGGAGCTGGGCCGCACCGAGGGCATCCTGGTGGGCATTTCCGCCGGGGCGGCGCTGTGGGCGGCCATCGAGCTGGCCAAGCGGCCTGAGAACGAGGGCAAGACCATCGTGGCCCTGCTGCCGGACACCGGCGACCGGTATCTGTCCACGCCCATGTTCCAGGAGTGATATCAGACGCAAAAACAAAAGACGCACCCGTCCGCGGACGGGTGCGTCTTTATCATATCCCAGTTTATTTCGCGCTCAGCGCCTCCAGGGCCGCCAGCCGGGCCGCGACGCAGAACAGCTCCATGGCCGCCTCCAGCTCAGGCAGGTCGGGGAAGGTGGGGGCGATGCGGATCACGTTGTCCAGGGGGTCCTTGCCGTAGGGGAAGGGGGCGCCGGCGCCGGTGAGCACCAGCCCCGCGTCCTTGCACAGCCCCACGCACCGTGCGGCGGTGCCCTCCAGGCCCTCATAGGCCACGAAGTAGCCGCCCTTGGGCCGGTTCCAGTGGGCGATGCCCCGGGGGGCGATCTCCCGGTCCAGGGCGTTCAGCACGCAGTCGAACTTGGGCTTGACGATGGCGGCGTGCTTTTTCATGTGGGCGTATATGCCGGGCACGTCCTTCAGGAACAGCACATGGCGCATCTGGTTGAGCTTGTCGTTGCCGATGGTCTGTATGCCCATCTGCTTGAGGATGAACTTCACGTTCCCCTCGCTGGCGGCGATGGCGGACACGCCCGCGCCGGCGAAGGTGATCTTGCTGGTGGAAACGAACTCATAGACCATGTCCTCGCTGCCGGCGGCCTTGCAGGCGTCGAAGATGTTGAGAAGGTCGTCGCCCTCGTCCTCAAAGGTGTGGACCAGATAGGCGTTGTCCCAGAAGATGCGGAAGTCGTCCGCCGCGGGTTTCAGCGCCGCGAAGGCGCGGACCGTGTCGGCGGAGTAGGTGATGCCGGAGGGATTGGCGTACTTGGGCACGCACCACACGCCCTTCACCGCCGGGTCGGACTCCACGTATTTCTTCACCAGGTCCATGTCCGGTCCGTCGGAGGACATGGGGATGTTGATCATCTCGACGCCGAAGGCCTCCGTCACAGCGAAGTGGCGGTCATAGCCGGGCACGGGGCACAGGAACTTGATCTTCCCCTGCTGGCCCCAGGGACGGCTGCCGCCGTACACGCCAAAGACCATGGCCCGCATCACCGAGTCGTACATCAGGTTCAGACTGGACTGGCCGCCCAGGATGATGTTCTTCGCCTCCAGGCCCAGCAGCTCGGCGAACAGCCGGCGGCACTCCTCCACGCCGGCCAGCTCCCCGTAGTTGCGGGTATCCACGCCGCCGGGGGTGCGGGCCAGGCCGGCCGGGTCCAGGGACAGCATATCCGTGCTCAGGTCCAGCTGGGCGGGGTTGGGCTTGCCCCGGGCCATGTTCAGGCTCCGGGGGACCGCCTTCAGGGCGGCATACTGCCCGCCGACGGCCTGCAGCTCCGCCGCCAGCTCCTGTTTTGTCATATCAAGATAGCTTTTCATTGACATTACCTTTCCTTATGAAAATCGGACCAGTACAGTATAGTCAATCCCGCCGGCTTTTGCAACCCTTATTTCTCCCCGGGGCCGTCTTTTTCCAGCTCTTTGAGGTAGGCCCGGGCGTCCTTGATGAAGCTGGCGATGATAAGGGCGATGACGATGCCGATGGGGAAGGCGGCGATGATGGACACGGTCTGCAGGTTGTTCATGGACCCCTCGGAGAAGATCAGGGCCATGGGCAGCAGGATCAGCAGTATGGCCCAGAACAGCTTCATCCGGGGGCTGGCCTCCTCGCCGGCCTGGAAGCGGCGGTAGCTGTACTGGCTGGCTACCAGGGTGATGGAGTCGAAGCTGGTGGCGTAAAAGGCGATCATGCTCACGATCAGCAGCCCCAGCACGATCTTGTGGCCGGGCAGGGTGCCGAGGATGGCGATGACGGTCTGGTAGAGGTCGCCGCAGGCGGTGTACAGCCCCACCGCGTCCAGCGCGCCCGTCATCTGCAGGCCCAGGCCGTAGTTGCCCAGCACGATGAAGGACACCAGCGTGCTGCTCACGCCGAAGACGTAGGTGCCCAGGATCACCTGCTTCACCGTCCGGCCCCGGCTGACGCTGCCCATGAAGAAGGGCGACGCCACGCACCACACCATCCAGTATGCCCAGTAGAAGATGGTCCAGTTCTGGGGGAAGCCGGAGGTACGCAGGGGGTCAGTCCAGGTGCTCAGGCTGACGAAGTTCTGCACCATGTTCCCCAGGGCGGTGAAGCCGGTCTCGATGATGTACCGGGGCCGGCCGCCCAGCACCAGCACATAGACCAGCAGCGCCCCGAACAGCCACATGCAGGCGTTGGCCAGCCAGGACACGCCTTTGATGCCCCGCATCACCGCGAAGGTGTACACCAGGCATGTCACCGCCAATATGGCGATGGTCAGGTACTTGGACCCGGGCAGGCCCACAAGGCCGGTGATGGCGGCGCTCAAAAGCGGCGTGGCCACGGAGAAGGTGGTGGCGGTGCCGGCGATGAGGGCCACCACCGCCAGCACGTCGATGATCCTGCCGGGGAGGCGGTCGGTCCTGTCCCCCAGCAGGGGCCGGCAGGCCTCGGAATACTTCTGCTTGCCCACGCCCCGGACGTGGAGCATGAACCCGAAGCAGGCGGCCAGGGTGGCGTAAAAGCTCCACACAGTGGGTCCCCAGTGAAACAGGGGGTAGGTGGAGGCCCAGTCCTGGATGGAGCCCATCTCCGCCACATGGGGTTCCAGGGCGTAGTAGATCCACTCGCACAGGGAATAAAACAGGATGTCCGCCGCCAGGCCGCAGGTGAACACCATGGCCCCCCAGGTCCAGAAGCCGTACTTGGGCTTCTCCCCGGGCCGGCCCAGGGTGATGGAGCCGATGGGGGACAGGGCGATCCACAGCGACACGATCAGCACCCCCAGCCCGAAGGCCAGGTAATAGGTGCCGAAGGTGTCCCCCAGGAAGGTGCGTATGGCGCTGAGAGCGCCGGTGGACGCCTGGGGCGCGGCGATGAAGAACGCGCACAGCACCAGTATGGCCCCGAAGGGGACCACGGTGGTGGCCGGGTCGATGCGCCGGGATTTCTTCGGCGCGCCGGGTCTGTCAGACATGATCTTTTGCCTCCCCGCTGTCAAGATAGGGGGCGTAGCCGGGGTCGATGGCCGCCAGCTCCGCCAGACTGTCGATCTCTACCACATCGCCCGCCCCCATGGGGCGCACGCCCAGGCTGTATGCCTCCGGACGCAAAAACAGGGCCACGTCGTCCCAGTAAAGGGAGCGGTACCGCTCCTGGCCCATGGCCCACTCCAGGTCCCCGGCCAGGCGCGCGCCGTCCGCTTCGGACCAGCGGGAGATGCTGTATAGCCGCCACCCGTGGGTCCCGCCGGTGCGGCTGCAGGACGCCACCGCGCCGCTGCCGTCCAGGGTCAGGAGCCACTCGCCGGTGGGTTCGTCTGTCCACACGCAGTTGTAACCGGACCGGTCGAAGGCCGGGTCCAGGGCGGCGGGATCGTAGATCACCTGGTCCCCGTCCAGCACCATGGCCCCGGGCAGATACGCCCGGGCGGCGTACAGGGAGGAGATGTTGTTGCATTTGTCGTACAGGGGATTCTCCACCAGCCGCACCCCCGGCCAGCGCTCCGGCAGGGAGGCGAACTTCTCCTTTTTATAGCCCACCACCACGGTCACGTCCCGGATGCCGTTTTGCGCCAGGGCGTCCAGGATGGTGTGGATCATGGGCCTGCCGTTCACCGGCAGCAGCGCCTTGGGCGTGTCCAGGGTCAGGGGCCGCAGCCGCGTCCCCTCCCCGGCGGCCAGGATGATGGCTCTTCGCACCCGGTTCATATGTCCTCACCTATCCTCTCCGCCGCCAGGCGGCAGTAATCCTTGGCGTAGCGGTACTGGCGCAGGGAGTATTCCCCGAACTCCACGCCCAGAGAGCGCTTGTACTCGCACCAGTCGCTCCACAGCAGCCCGCAGGCGGCGATGTAGCAGTATATCTTGGTCCTGGCCGCCTCCGGGCAGCAGCCGTTGAAGTAGGCGTCGATGAGCCGGTCCATATCCTCCCGACCGTACATGGCGTAGATGCCGAACATGGCCACGTCCACATGGGGGTCCTGCATGGCGGCGTACTCCCAGTCGATCAGCTGCACCTGCTCGCCGCCGGGGACCGGGGCGAACAGGAAGTTGTCCGGTACCGCGTCGATGTGGGTCAGCCTCTCCGACCCGGCGTGGGCGCGGATATAGGGCCGCAGGGCGAACACCCGCTCCTTGGTGGCGGCGTGGTCCCGGTACGCCGAGGGCGCCCCCTCCCATAGGGACTCGTAGTAGTCGATGGTGTCGAAGATGTCGAACCGGTGGGGCACGGACAGGTCCATGGCGTGGAAGGCGCGGAGCTTTTCCATGCACCGGGCCACGTCCGCCCCGTCCGCCGGGTCGCACACCCGGGCGCCCTCCAGATAGGCGGTGATCTTATAGCCGCTGTCCGGGTCCAGGTACACCGGGTCGTCGCACAGCCCCCGGCCCCGGATGGCGGCGTACACCGCCGCCTCCTGCCGCCGGTGGATCAGCTTCTCCGAACCCTCCCCGGGCACCCGGGCGATGTACCGCCGGCCCCGGCAGGTGAACAGGAATGACCGGTTGGTCATGCCCTTTTTCAGCACCTCCACCTGCCGGATCTCCTCCGGCCTGGCGGACAGGGCCTCCGCCGCCGCCCGGATGGCCTGGGAGCGGAGGTGGCCGGAGCCGCCGTCCAGCTCCCGGAGCTGCTCGTAGGTGTTGATCTCCGCCGCCGCGTCCGGCTCCACAGGCCGGGCGTAGGTCAGCATCCGGCCCTTTTCGTACAGGGCCTCCTCCCAGAACGACTGCAGATGGCGGCTATCCCGGCTCATGGCGTCCAGCCGCCGGCGCACCTGGGCCGCCTCCGGCTCCATCAGGTAGCTGATGCCGATCATGGCGTTGCCGCCGCCCCCGGGACCGACCCACGTCAGCTCCCGCCGCCGGTTCATCCGCACGGTGCTGGCCGGGTCCGTCCGCTGGCTCACCATGTACCAGGAGTACAGCTCGTGCCGCCGGTAGGGATTGTCCGCGCACCAGATGTCGCAGGGGATCACGTAGGTGTTGCTCAGCCGGTCCAGGGCCAGCAGCAGGGAGTAGAGGTTGTTCTTCCCGGCGTAGTCCGGGTTCACCAGCAGGCGCACGCCGTACCGGTCCATCAGGTATTCATACTGCTCCTTCATAAAGCCCACCACCACGGTCACGTCCGTGACCCCGGCCTGGTGCAGCTGGCGGATGGTCCGCTCGATCAGCGGCTCGCCGCCCACCTCCAGCAGCCCCTTGGGCGCCTCCATGTTGATGGGCACCATCCGCATGCCGCTGCCCGCCGCCAGGATGACGGCGTTTTTCGGCGCGCCGGCGGCCAGCATGGCCCGGGCCTTCTCGGTGAGGGCGGTGTTTTCATCCACGCAGCCGGCCTGGGCCAGCGTGCGCAGCGCCCGGTTCACCGCCCCCAGACTGCGGCCGCACCGCTGGGCCAGCAGCCGCTGGTTGACGAATGGCTCCTCCGCCAGACTGTTCAGGATGTCCAGTTCTTGAATGTTCATGTACTTTCAAAATCCTCATTTCATGAACATAGGGGCATTATACACCCTTTTTCTCTCCCTGTCAACCGCTCAGGCCCCGCCGGCCAGCAGCGCCGCCAGCAGGCCCCGGCAGCCCTCCTCCACGTCCCGCCAGGTGGCGTCGAAATCCCCGGTGTACCAGGGGTCCGCCACGTCGCCGGGCCGGTCGGTGTAGTCCAGCAGCAGCCGCAGCTTGTCCTCCGGGTCGCCGCCGCATATCCGCCGCATGTTGCGCATATTGGCGCTGTCCATGCCCACCAGCAGGTCATAGGCGCTGTAATCCCGGCGGGTCATCTGCCGGGCGGTCTTGCCGGCACAGCCGATGCCGTGGGCGGCCAGCGTCCGCCGGGCGGGGGGATAGACAGGGTTTCCCAGCTCCTCGGCGCTGGTGGCGGCGGAGGCGACGGAAAACCGTTTCTCCAGGCCCGCCTTGGCCAGCATGTCCTTCATCACGAACTCGGCCATGGGGCTGCGGCATATGTTGCCGTGGCAGACGAAAAGTATCCTTGTCATAATGTATCTCCTTATCGGGCGGAAAAAATCTTTCTATAGGGCGCGGAGTGTGCTACAATGGGGCGGATCGATCAAATACGACAGGAGGGCGCGGCATGAAATACGAGGACGGCCGGGCGACCGGTCTGAACATCGCCTATATCGGCGGCGGGTCCAGCGGATGGGCCTGGACATTTATGACGGATCTGGCTCTGGACGGGTCTTTGGCGGGGACCATACGGCTGTACGACCTGAACGAGGAGGCCGCCCGGCGCAACGCCGCCATCGGCAACCGCCTCAGCGCCAGGCCCGGGGTGAAGGGCCGGTGGGAGTACGTGACCTGTTCCAGCCTGGCTCAGGCCCTGGAGGGGGCGGACTTTGCGGTGATCTCCATCCTGCCGGGGACGTTCGAGGAGATGGCGTCGGACGTGCACATGCCGGAGCGGCTGGGCATCTATCAGTCCGTGGGGGACACCACCGGCCCGGGGGGCATCATCCGGGCCATGCGGACGCTGCCCATGTTCGCCGAGATCGGCCTGGCGGTGAAGAAATACGCCCCCGACGCCTGGGTCATCAACTACACAAACCCCATGGCCGCGGGCGTGCGCACCCTGTACGAGGTGTTCCCGGCCATCAAGGCCTTCGGCTGCTGCCACGAGGTGTTCAACACCCAGAACGTGCTGCGGGACATCTGCAAGATGCGCTGCGGGTTCCAAAATGTGACCCGCCGGGACATCCTGGTGAACGTGCTGGGACTGAACCACTTCACCTGGTTCAGCGAGGCCTCCTGCGGGGGCGTGGACCTGTTCCCGGTGTACCGGGACTTCATCGACAGCCACTATGACACGGGCTACGACGACCCGGAGAAGGATTGGCGCAAGTCCACCTTCCACTGCGCCCACCGGGTGAAGTTCGACCTGTTCCGCCGCTACGGGCTGATCGCCGCCGCCGGGGACCGGCATCTGGCGGAGTTCATGCCCGGCGGGGAGTATCTGGCGGACCCGGAGACGGTGCGCTCCTGGAAGTTCAGCCTCACCCCCGTGTCCTGGCGGGTGCAGGACCAGGCCCGGCGCCTGGAGCGCAGCCGCCGGCTGGCCGCCGGGGAGGAGGAGATCTCCCTGGAACCCACCGGGGAGGAGGGCATCCTGCTGATCCGGGCGCTGTGCGGGCTGGACCGGGTGGTGAGCAACGTGAACGTGCCCAACGCCGCCGGCCAGATCCCCAACATGCCCCGGGACACGGTGGTGGAGACCAACGCCGTGTTCAGCCGGGACTCCATCCGGCCGGTGTTCGCCGGAGCGGTGCCAGCCAACATGGAGGGCATCATGGCGCCCCATGTGGCCAACCAGGAGCGGGTGACCCACGCCGCCCTGGAGCGGGACAGGGACCTTCTGTACCAGGCGTTCCTCACCGACCCGCTGGTGGCGGGCCGGGCGCCGGAGGAAGAGGTGAAAAAGCTGGCGGACGACATGCTCACCGCCACCGCCGCCTATCTGCCCGCGGGCTGGTGACGGCTCGGGAACATACAAGGGAGAGCTTTTCGAAGCTCTCCTTTTTATTTTTCCGCCCGCCTGACCCAGGGCACCCGGCCCGGCACGGGGGGTTCCTCGTAAAACCGGGCGGTCCGGTCCCGGTCCGTGTCGTTCCACTTGTCGAAGCCCAGGGGGGCGATGTGGGGGCCATAGGAGCAGCGGTCGAACAGGCACAGCCCATAGTCCCGCCAGGGCCGGGCCAGCCAAATGGAGCCGTCGGCCACCCCCGGGGCGGCGGTGAAGCGGCAGGCGCGGAAGGTGAAGCCCTCCGTCTGGGACAGATCGTGGGCCGGCGCGGCGGCATAGCCGGAACCCCGGGCGTCGGGCAGGGAGCGGATCTCGCAATTCTCCAGCAGGGCCTGGCCGCAGCCGAAGATGAAGTCCACCGTCCCCTCGATGAGGCAGTCGGTGAAGCGCTGCCGGCAGGATATGTCCCGGCGCAGCCAGTCCGGCAGAAAGCCCTCGTAGCGGGCGATCAGGTCCCGGGGCAGAGGCCCCAGGAACAGGGTGTCCTGGGTGGAGGTGAGGCGGCAGCGCTCCATGGTGAACCGGTCGGCGTACACCGTCAGGGCCACCTCCTGGCCCTTCACCTCCGGGCGGAGGGCGTCGTTGACCACCGCCAGGTCCCGCATGGTGACGCCGTCGGCGCACACCGCCAGGGTCCAGGTGCGGAAGGTGTTGTACTCCACGCCGTGCTCGTCCGGCTTTTTGGCGTAGTCGTCCCAGAGGATGCTTGTCTTGTCCATCCCCGCGCCGATAACGGTCAGACCGGGGGTAAATATGGACGATTTTGCGCGGTGCTGCCCCGGTGCCAGGCGGATAGTGTCGCCGGGCGCGGCGCCGTCGAAGGCTTTTTGCAGGTCATCTCCCGGGTGTAAAAGTAACAAATCGTGTCACCCTCTCCATTTATTGACAGAAAATAGCCATTCACATTGTGGATTATACACTATTTTCCCCATTGTGAATAGTGAAAATGGAGAAATTTCCCCCGAGGGGCCATTTTATACATAAATAAGGACATTTCATCCATATACACTGTCCCGGGATTCCTGTATAATGACAAATAAAAGTACGGAAATCATGCCCAATATTGTACATAAACACGAGGTTTCTATGGGAAAGCGGCGCACCTTCGACCAATACAGGCGGATAGATCTGGCCCTGTTCGCGCTGCTCATGGCCGTATGTGAATATGTGATCGTGCACGCCGCCAACTGGTGGTTTCCCCAGCAGCCGTTCATGGTGTCGCTGGCGGGGCCGCTGACGGCCATCGTGTACATGCGCTGGGGATACTGGGGCGCCATCCACGCGGTGGAAGCGGGGGCGGTGTACTGCCTGTTCTCCGGCGCGACGGGAGAGCAGTACATTATATATTGCGGGGGGAACCTGCTGTCGCTGCTGGCGGTGCTGGTGCTGAACAGGGCCGGCAGGGAGCGGATGCGCACCGGCTGGGCCGGGCTGGGGTTCGCGGCGCTGGTGCTGCTTTTGATGCAGGGGGGACGGGCCTTGGCCGCGTTCATCCTGGGGGCGGAGCCGGCGGCGCTGCCGAGGTTCTTCACCACGGACAGTCTCTCCTATATTTTTACTTTCGTGATCATCTGGATAGCGCAAAAGCTGGACGGAATCTATGAGGATCAAAAACATTATCTTCTGCGGATCCAATCGCAGGAGGAAGAAAAAGGAGGTTAACTATGAGAGTAGGGGCAGCGGATTTTCTCGAATTCGATAAAGCCAAAGGCGTCTATCGAGTGAGTCCGGAGCAGGCTGTTCGGGATGACGTAGAGAAGCACTACTGGCTTCACGTCGGCCGCACGATCCTGAAGGATTGGCGGCTGTACGTCATGCTGATCCCCATGCTGCTGGTCTTCCTTTTCTGGCGCTATTTCCCCATGTACGAGTTGCTGGGCTGCTTCAAGGTCACGGACAACGTTTTGCCTGTGAGCAAGCAGCTGTTCTCCGGCTTCTCTTACTTCAAGCGTCTTCTGCTGGCTGGGGACGGCCTTTCCACGGAATTTTGGAGAGCGCTGAGGAACACCTTCATCCTCAGCTTCTACGGCCTGTGCTTCGGGTTCCCGATCCCGATCATCCTGGCCCTGTTCTTCAACGAGATCCGGTCCAATATCGCCCGCAGCGTATATCAGGTGCTCACCTACCTGCCGAAGTTCATGTCCACCGTCGTTATGACCTCGCTGGTGACCATGCTGGTGAAGCAGGGTTCCCTCACCAGCGGCGTGGGCATCGTCAGCCAGTTTCTGGCGAACGTTGGCCTTATCAGCGCGGAGACGGCCAACGCGGGTCTGCTGAACAATCCGTCCTTCTTCAGATCCATCTACCAGATCAGCGGCATCTGGGAGGGCGCAGGCTACGACAGCATCGTCTTCTTCGCGGCGATCATCGCCATCTCGCCCACCAGCTATGAGGCGGCGCAGATCGACGGCGCCAATAAGATGGCCCAGATGCGCTACGTGGTCCTGCCCAGCATCCTGTCCACCATCGTGATCATGCTCATCACCCGTATCGGTACGCTGCTGAACATCGGTTACGAAAAGGTATTGCTGCTGTACAACACGAACACCTATGTCACCGCCGATGTGGTGTCCACCTTCGCCAACCGAAACGGCATGGGCACCGGCGCCGGCACAGGCATAGCGGCCGCGGCGGAGATGATGAACAACGTCATCGGCATGATGCTGGTCATAGGCGCCAACACCATCGCCCGCAAGGCGTCCAACACGTCGCTGTACTGACGGGAGGGCCGCAGCTATGAAGAGAAAACTTGAGATCACCGAGCTGATCTTTAAGATCATCAGCTACACGCTCCTGACGGTGTTCGCGCTGTGCTGCCTGTACCCGTTCGTGTACGCGGTGAGCGCCTCCATCAGCGGCCGGCAGGCCGTGGAGTACGGCTCCGTGGTGCTGTTCCCCAAGGACATCCAGTTCGAGGCCTTCGCCCGGATGTTCGGGGACAACATGTTCTGGAACGCCTACTCCAACACCCTGTTCATCACCCTGTACGGCACCCTGTGGGCCATGCTGACCTCCATCCTGGGCGCCTATGCGCTGAGCAAGAAGAGGCTGCTGTTCCGGAAGTTCTTCAACTTCTTCCTGGTGTTCACCATGTGGTTCTCCGCCGGCATCGTGCCCCAGTACCTGAACTACCTGGATACCCAGAAGGTGTTCAACGCCGTGGGCATCATGGACGACAAGTGGCTGGTGGTCATCGCCATGGGCATGGCGGCCATGAACATCATCCTGCTGCGCAACGCCTTCGAGGGCGTGCCCTCCGAGATCGAGGAGGCCGCCATCGTGGACGGGGCCAGCGAGTTCCAGGTGCTGAGCAAGGTCTACATCCCCATGAGCAAATCCACCATCGCGACGGTGGCGCTGTTCTTCGCCATCTCCCGCTGGAACGGCTACTTCTGGGCACGGCAGATGATCTCCAACTCCAACGAGCATCCTCTGCAGGTGTTCATCCGGCTGAGATTGGAGGAATACACCGACCCGGAGACGATGTCGGGCTGGAACGAGGCCTTCGCATCGGACTCCGTCATCTACGCGCTCATCGTCTGCTCCATCGTTCCCATCCTCATCATCTACCCCTTCATCCAGAAGTATTTCGCCAAGGGCGTGAATATGGGCGGCGTGAAGGAGTGATATCCGATCCCGTCACAGCGCTTTCGCCGGGATGCGTCCCGGTCTGATCCGTCCGCTAAACGTTACCACCGTAAACAATAAAAATAAGTATTAGGAGGATAATGAAAAACATGAAAAAGATCCTTTCCGTACTGCTGCTCGTGGCTATGGTCGTCTCCCTGATGGCCGGCTGCGGCCCCAGCATCGAGATCCAGGGGTCCGAAACCAACAATCAGCCCGCCGCTGACGCCGGCAAAGAGCCTGCCGCCGACGCCGGTGCTGCCGCTGAGGGCGAGCCTGCCGCCGACGCCGGCGAGGCCGCTGAGCCTGCGGGCCTGAGCTTCGCTCCCGGCACCGTGCTGCGCATGGCCACCGGCTACAACAGCACCAAGACCGGCCTGTTCTTCGACGCCGAGACCGCCGGCAGCGGCATCACCCTGGCCGACGGCAAGACCTACAACGCCGGCGACCTGAAGCCCACCTGGGTGGCCGTTCAGGATAAGCTGGGCATGGTCTTCGAGGACAAGTACCAGGGCAACTCCGCCAGCAACGAGTTCGATTACTGGAAAGAGCGTCTGGGCGAAGTGGACATGGTCAGCGGCACCGCTGCCAAGCTGAATGAGAACGGTGTTGCCGGCAGCATGGTCAACATCGCCGACTATCTGGACCAGATGCCCAACTTCAAGGCCTATCTGGAGGCCAACCCCATCGTCCGTCTGTCCATCGTGGGCGACACCGACACCGGCGCCATCTATTTCAGCCCCTACTTCGACGGCGTCAACGATATCGAGCGTATGCCCCTGATGCGTACCGACTGGGTGGAGAAGCTGCTCAACGGCGAGGGCGAGTTCACCGCCGAGGCCTCCAACACCATGGCCGCTCCCGTCTATCAGCCCTACATGCCCACTGAGGGCAGCGTGACCGTGGACGTGGTGACCCCCGACGGCACCGCTGTCGAGCAGGTGACCAAGAACTACGACGCCGCCGGCAACATCATCGCCAATATGAACGAGGCGGGCGTGATGGACGGCGTGGCCGCTGTCAACATGCTCCGCGCCTATATCGACCAGGCCTATGACGGCTACTACGGCGAGAAGCGCGCCGACCTGTTCATCGGCCAGAACGCCGCCTGGGACGCTGACGAGCTGGTGGCTCTGCTCCGCTGCGTCGTCGCCAACCCCCAGACCCTCAACGGCACCGACTCCGTCCAGGGCCTGTTCTCCCGTGAGGACAACAACAACCAGCGCCGCGTGGATATGTTCCGCTTCGCCGGCACCCTGTTCGGCGTCCGCGGCCTGGAGTCCCGTCAGGATTACCTGTACGTCGGCGCTGACGGCGCTATGCACGACGCCCGCCAGGAGCCCGCGACCTATGAGGCCATGGAGCGCATGCACGCCATGGCGGAGGAGGGCCTGCTGAGCAAGTCCTTCATGGATATGTCCGAGGAGAACTCCGGCACCATGCTGGAGAACGACCTGGGCTTCATGCACTACGACTACAACCAGACCCAGACCATCCTCAACGAGACCAAGCTCCAGGCCGACCAGGGCGAGAAGTACATGGCGGTCATGGTCCCCGTGGCCCGCTGGGATGACGGCACCGGCGAGCAGTATTTCCGCTTCACCGAGTCCTGGCGCAGCGTGAAGACCGACGGCTGGGGCATCTCCGTGGCCGGCGTGGGCAATGACACCGACAAGCTGAACGCCGCCCTGAGCCTGATCGACTACGCTTACTCCCCCGAGGGCCAGATCCTGATGAGCTACGGCCCCGACGCCTTCATCAAGGAGGGCGAGACCTTCAACTTCAACGGTGAGCAGATGCCCGTGATCGCCGACGCCACTTACGAAGAGCTGTGGAGCCTGGCCAGCGGCAACTACACCAACTACGCCCGTTACTACCTGGGTTCCACCCTGTCCTTCGTGAAGAGCCAGGCCTTCGAGTATCAGTGCACGCATGAAGTCGGCCGTGAAGGCGCCGCCAAGATCTCCAACGCCATCGCCCTGGGCACCATCAAGCACCCCGAGCTGGCCGTTGCCGAGAACAGCTGGTACACCTCCGTGCCCACCGTGCTGCCCACCACCAAGCAGGAGAACGACACCATCTCCGGTTACACCGACCTGACCAACAAGTTCAACCAGAACAAGGACGGCGAGAACATCCTCCTGACCCAGATCGTCAGCGGCTACACCGACGCCAACATGACCGACGCCGCCACCTCCGCCGACTATGTGGCCAACAGCTGGAACGGCCGGCAGTATCTGGCTCTGAAGCAGGACGCCTGGACCCGCGCGCTGGCTTACTACGACACCCTGGGCTGATAAACATAGGGGCAAGCCCCTTTGACAGCTCATTCGCGGCGGGCGCGGTCAGCGCCGCGCCCCGCCTTCAAAAGACTCTGCCTCACCGGGACGCCCCGGCGGCCCGGTGAGTGGGGGACATTTCCCCCGGGAGGAGGCTATCATGTATAAAAAACAGATGATCACGCAGAAGGTCCTCTGCCTGGCGGCTATCTTTGTGAGCGTCGTGGTGTTCCTGTACGCGCTCGGGATCATGACCGATCTGTATGATAGCTTGTACAGTACGATGAGGAACCCCAACGACCTGTTCCAGACAGACGTGCCCGGCTCCATCGTCTACTACAACATGCAGGAGTTCAACCAGGTCTTCCTGGTGTACAGCATCGGGATGATCCTGCTGGCTGGCCTGCTGTTCATCACCAATACCCACGTCCGCCGGCGCTACTACATCGCCAACTACATCGCCACCATCGCCTACGCGGTGGGGGGGATCGCGATCTCCGTATTCGGGCACGTGTACATCGAGATCTTCAAGGGCCAGTTCCTGCAGGTGGACTTTGAAGCCCTGCGGGAGCACGCGGACATGTGGGGCACCCTTTACACCGACTCCACCTTCTGGTTCGACATCCATTACGCCGTGTTCGCCCTGGTGATCCTGGTGAGCGTGCTGCTGGTGGCCAACATGTTCTGGAAGGTGAGCCTGATGAAGCAAGAGGCGAAACTCGTGCAAGAGGGGAGGGCTGCGGCATGACGGCGGAAGAACGTACGATAAAACGCGACCGGATGCGGTTCATAAAGAACTCCCTGGCGGCCAACCTGGCGCTGCTGGGCATCCTGTTCGACGTGCTGTATTTCGTGAAGATCTACCAGTCCGACGTGGGCACCTACTACTACACCATCCTCATCGGCGCGTCCATCGTCTACAACCTGATCTTCCTGCTGGCGGTGTTCCTGGCGTCTGAGGGCGTGAAGAACTACAAAAGCGGCTACACCTGGCTGCTGGCCGCCATCGGCCTGGGCCAGATCGTGCGGATATTCATCATCCCCATGCAGGCCCATACGGCCACGACCCTGGTCAACGGCGAGAGCGTGTCTGTGATGAGCGCCGGCACATTCACCTACGTGGTGGTGCTGCTGGTGGCGTCGGCGGTGTGTCTGCTGGCGTCGGCGGCGGTGAACTTCGTCCGCTGCCGGGAGCTGGCCGAGCACGTCAAGACCCTTCCCCCGCCCAGCACCGGTACATAAGGAGGCAAAGACATGGCTACGTTAAGCTTACAGCATATCGATAAGATATACGACAATAACGTTCAGGCGGTCTTTGACTTCAATCTGGACGTGAAGGACGGCGAGCTGATCGTACTGGTCGGCCCCTCCGGCTGCGGCAAGTCCACCACCCTGCGGATGGTGGCCGGCCTGGAGGACATCTCCGCCGGACGGCTGTTCCTGGACGGCAAGGACATCACCCAGACCCCCGCCAAGGACCGGGATATGGCCATGGTGTTCCAGAACTACGCCCTGTACGGCCACATGACCATTTACGAGAACATGGCGTTCTCCCTGACCATGCGCAAGGAGAACCCCAACGTCATCCATAAGAAAGTGCTGGCGGCGGCCGAGATCCTGGGCCTGACCAACCAGCTGAACAAAAAGCCCGCCCAGCTGTCCGGCGGACAGCGCCAGCGGGTGGCGATGGGCCGTTCCATCGTCCGCAACCCCAAGGTGTTCCTGTTCGACGAGCCGCTTTCGAACCTGGATGCCAAGCTGCGCGGCGCCACCCGGCGTGAGATCCTGCTGCTGCACAAGCAGCTGCAGGCCACCATGCTCTACGTCACCCACGACCAGACCGAGGCGCTGACCCTGGCGGACCGGATCGTGTGCATGTCCATGGGCTACGTCCAGCAGGTGGGCACGCCCCTGGAGCTGTACGACTCCCCGGCGAACATCTTCGTGGCCGGCTTCATCGGCCTGCCGCCCATGAACTTCTACGACGTGACCGTCGGTCCCGACGGCCTGACCGGCGAGGGGTTCAAGGTGGCTCTCACCGCCGAGGAGGCGGATACCCTGAAGGCCTACAACGGCAAGACCATCGTCCTGGGCGTCCGGCCCGAGGACATCGTGCTGGGTCCCGACGTGCCCGTGACGGTGGCCACCAATGAGAACCTGGGCATGAACACCCTGGTCCACGGCCACATCGGCCAGACCTCCGGCGTGCGCATCTCCGCCAAGCTGAAGGGCTGGGCCGACTACAAAAACGGCGACGCCGTCTCCTTCTCCTTCAAGCGCAAGCATTTCTTCGACAAGGAGACCACCAACGCCATAAGGAAGGGTGTGTGAGCATGGAGAAGAATACTGCTGAGAAAAAGAGCTTCGGCGCGCGGTTCGCGGCGGGGCTGAAAGAGGCCTGGCGGAAATTCCTGGTCTCCATCAAGCGCCGGCCCCAGATGATCCCTCTGGTGGCGCTGGTGATCACCTTCCTGGTGTACTCCCTGAACCTGATGCACATCTCCGACACCACCGCCAAGATCCAGGGGCCGGGCATGGGCCTGGCGGGCTTCGCCACCATGCTGTTCTCCATGCTGAGCATGATGTGCTGCATGAACGCCTTCCCCTATCGGAAGAAGACCAATGTGCCCATGCTGGTGCTGATGTTCATCATGCTGGGCGTGATCATCTTCTCGGATGTGTACTACCTCAACTGCATCTACGCGGCCATCAACCGGCCTGACAACCCCATCGTCGTCACCGTGGCCACCTCTTACATCGCCTATGCCGAGTGGTATCTCCGCATCCATATCGGGATGCTGGTGGCCTCCATCGCGCTGGTGGTGCTGCTGCCGGTGTACTCCAAGCTGATCCGGAAGATCAAGACCTCCGTGGACGTGCAGGACAACGGCTCCATGGACGCCATCGACATCTCCGGCGAGGGCTGATACACCCGTTTTGCCTGGCCGCATATGCCATGACAGGCCCGGGAGGCCCGGTCCGCTGAGCCTCCCCAGCCTGTCGGGAGTGGAGAACCTATGAGCAAAAACAAGCGCGCCGGCAATGCCAGGCCGGACGTGGAAAAACAGACCGATTACTACAAACTGAAGACCAAGGCGGTCCGGGACCTGGTGGACGCCGACGAGTCCAACTCCCCTCCCGTGTCGGAGGAGGAGCTGCGGCAGTATCACTCCGGGCCGAAGATGAAGATCGCCGACTGGGTGAAGATCCTGTTCATCAAGGCCTGGTTCGCCGGGGCGGTGTGCTTCTTCTTCATGTGGGGCCTGGGACCCTATCTGGCCGACCAGCTGGACAGCCTGTTCGTCACCGGCATGGCCCTGGGCATCGTCACGGACCTGCTGACCAACAACGTCCTCCGGTTTCTGGAAAAGACCCCCGGCGCCAACGACCGGTGGATGATGTGGCCCCGGAAGGGCTTCGTCAGCTTCCCGCTGAACATCCTGCACGGATACGCGGTGCTGTTTTTCGTCTTTGTGCTCTATAACCTTATCAATCTCGCCATCATCAGCGTCACAGGCGCATCGGATACGGTGCCCCTGGGCGTGGAGCCTGTGCTGTTCGGCGTGTTCTGCATGGGCTTTGACATGCTGCTGGTCCAGATCAAGAAGATCGCCGCCGACGCCTTCCGCCGGGGACCGTCCGGCAAGTGAGGTACAGCGATGGTAAAGCTTCTTTACTGCGGCAGCAGCTCTGCCTGCTTTGAACTGGACAATACCTCCCCCTTTTACGCCCCGGCGGCCTATACCGTCCTTCTGGACGGGGAGAGCCGGCTGGTGGGGGAGAACAACGTCTTTTCCCTATTCGGCCTTGCCCCCGACCGCAGCTATGCGCTGACTGTGCGCTATGCCGGCGGGGAGGAGGATGAACTCACTTTCCGGACCCGGACTGAGACCTGCTGCGTCAGCGTGATGGACTTCGGCGCGGCGGGGGACGGCGTCCGGGAGGACACCGGCGCCATCCAGGCGGCCATCAACTTCCTGCCGGAGGGGGGACGGCTGCTGTTCCCCGCCGGTACATACCTGAGCCTGCCCCTGTCCCTGCGCAGCCATATCACCCTGGAGTTTGCCGCCGGCGCGGTGTTGCTGGGCAGCACGGACCGGGCGCGCTACCCCATCATCAGGGGCGCCGCCGCCGATCCCGCCGGGGAGGGGGAGCTGCCCCTGGCCGGCTTCGAGGGCCTGGAAAAGGACTGCTACCAGTCCCTGCTCCAGGGCTCCTATGCGGAGGACGTGACCGTCGTCGGTCCCGGCCGCATCGACGGGAACGGCCAGAACGGCGACTGGTGGCAGGACTTCGAATCCTTCCCGGCTGCCCGGCCGCGGGTGATCTTCCTCAACCGGTGCCGGGACGTGATGCTCCACGGCGTCACCGTGGCCAACGGCCCCAGCTGGCACGTGCACCCGTTTTACTGCGAAAACGTGCAGGTGCTGAACTGCGCCGTCACCGCCCCCAAGGACAGCCCCAACACCGACGCGGTGAACCCCGAGAGCTGCGACCGGGTGCAGATCATCGGCTGCCGCTTCTCCGTGGGGGACGACTGCATCGCCATCAAGGCCGGCAAGATCGAGCTGGCCAGAAAGTATAAGACCCCGGCGGACCGGCACACCATCCGCAACTGCCTGATGGAGTTCGGCCACGGGGCCGTCACCCTGGGAAGCGAGCTGGCCGCCGGCATCCGGCGCCTGGCGGTGACCCAGTGCTATTTCCGGGCCACGGACCGGGGCCTGCGGATCAAATCCCGGCGGGGCCGGGGCAAAGACAGCGTCATCGACGACGTGGTCTTTGACAACATCCGCATGGACCGGGTGCTGACCCCCATCGTTATCAATCTCTGGTATAACTGCTGCGACCCGGACCGGTACTCGGAGTACGTCTGGAGCCGGGAGAAGCTGCCGGTGGACGACCGGACCCCCCGCATGGGCCGGTTCACGTTCCGCAACATGGAGTGCACCGGCGCGGAGGTGGCCGCCTGCTACATCGACGGGCTGACCGAGAGTCCCATCGAGGAGGTGGACCTGGAGAACTTCTCCGTTACCTTCGCCGAGGACGCCCGGCCCGCTGTGCCCGCCATGCAGAACTTCGCCCAGGAGCGCTGCCGGCTGGGGCTGTATCTGGACAATGTCCGGCTGATACGGCTGAAAAACGTCACCGTCCGGGGCGCCGTGGGCGGCGGCCTGGCGGCGGACCACTTCGAGCACATCGAAAAGGACGGGTTCACGGAACTGTGACGCGGCGCCGCCGCGGGAAGGATGGAGGCGGAAGATGGATTATTCAAAGATCGACGCCTATGTGCTGCAGCTGGTGGAGCAGTCCACCCCCGAGCGCACGGCGTGGAACATGGAGAAGATCCGGGAGGGGAAGAAGGCCTCCTGGAACTACATCGACGGGTGCATGCTCACCGCTCTGATGGAGATGAGCCGCATCACTGGCGACGACCGCTATGCCGATTTCGCCGGGAAGGTGGCGGACCACTTCCTGGAGCCGGACGGCTCCATCCGCACCTTCAAGCCGGACGACCACAACCTGGACGACATCAACGAGGGCCGGGTGCTGTTTGCCCTGTATGACCGCACGGGGGACGAGAAATACCGCCGGGCCGCCGATTGGCTGGCGGCGCGGGTGGCGGATCAGCCCCGCACAGCGGAGGGCAACTTCTGGCACAAGGCCATCTATCCCAACCAGGTCTGGCTGGACGGGCTGTACATGGCCCAGCCCTTCCGGGCGCTGTATGAGAAATACTTCGGCGCCGGGGATTACTCCGACATCGTCCGGCAGATCCGCACCGTGCGGGAGCGGATGCGCTCGGAGGAGAAGGGCCTATACTACCACGGCTATGACGCCTCCCGGACGGCCTTCTGGGCCGACCCGGTCACCGGCTGCTCGAAGAACTTCTGGCTCCGGTCCCTGGGGTGGTTCGCCGTGGCCCTGGCGGACCTGCTGGAGATCCTGCCGGCGGGGGCCGAGCGGGACGAGCTGGCGGAGATATTCCGGGACCTGATGGCGTCCATAGATCAGTACGCCGACGGTCAGACCGGCCTTTACTGGCAGGTGCCCGACCAGCCCGGCCGGGAGGGCAACTACCTGGAGACCAGCGGCAGCGCCATGATGGCCTACGCCATGCTCAAGGGCGCACGGCTGGGGATGCTGGACAAGGAATATGCCGCCAAAGGTCACAGGACCTTCGACGGCATCATGGAGAAGTATCTGACCTTCACCCCCGAGGGGCTGGATCTGGGCGGCATCTGCCTGGTGGCGGGGCTTGGCCCGGAGACGAACCGGCGGCGGGACGGGTCGTATGAGTACTACATCTCCGAGCCGGTGGTGGCCAACGACGCCAAGGGGGTGGCCCCCTTCGTGCTGGCCTACACGGAGGTAAAGCGGCTCACAGCATAGTCTTCATGCTGTCGCTGTCGGTGATGCGGCCGCTGTCCTCGGGCATGTAGTCCCGGGGGGAAACGCCGAACTTCTTGCGGAACTGCCGGGAGAAGTACAGCGGGTCGCTGAAGCCGCACAGCTGGGCGGTCTCGGAGATGTTGCCCCGGCCGTACATCACGGCAAGGATGCTGGCGGCGTTCTCCAGGCGGCGGTTTTTCAGATACTGCAGCGGGGTCATGCCCGTCTCCCGCTTGAACAGCCGGGTCAGGTACTCGGTGCTGAAGGGCAGGCCGGCCAGATAGCCGTGCAGGTCGTAATTGCAGTCCTGGTAATTCTGCAGGATGTGGTTTTCGATCTGCAGCACCACGTCGCTGTAGGTGGCCGACGGCTGGGCGACCTTCAGGAAGGCGGCGATGAGCTGGCAGTAAAAGGGCAGCAGAAAAGCGCTGCTGTCGGAGTTGCTGGAGTAGTAATAAAACGCCGCGCCGAAGGCGTCCCGGAGAAAGCCGTTCTGGTCCGCCTGGACGATCAGCGGCTCCGTCACCTGCAGCGGCGCCTCCGAGAGATTGATGTGGATGTTCGTGAAGCCCTCGCTGCTGCGATTGGAGTGGGGCAGATGGGGCGGGATGATGGCCACGTCGTTCTCCGAGTAGGTGAGCGTCCTGTCGTCGAAGATGAGCTGGCCGCTGCCGCTGGTGCAGAATATCAGCTCCCAGCTGGCGTGCATGTGCCGGGACACGCCGGTGATGAGAGGGTGTTTTCCCACGTAGATGATCTTTTGCATGGCTCCGTCGCTCCGTTTCTGTCGTTTGATAACAAGCCCATTTTAACAAACCAAGTCGATTTTGTCCATACGGATAATTTACGATAGACCCTTTGCGCTTCGCCCTGTCCCAGGAAAAAATCATGTGTAAGGAGACAAAGATTATGTCGTACTTGACCCTGAAAGACATCAATAAGATCTACCCCAATGGCTATCACGCAGTCCATAACTTCAATATGGAGATCGAAAAAGGTGAGTTCATCGTCTTTGTCGGACCGTCTGGCTGCGGAAAGTCCACGACGCTGCGCATGATCGCGGGCCTGGAGGATATCTCCAACGGCGAGCTGCTGATCAACGGCAAGCGGGCCAATGAGATGGGTCCCCGTGAGCGGGAGATCGCCATGGTGTTCCAGAGCTACGCCCTGTATCCCCAGATGACGGTGTTCGACAACATCGCCTTCGGCCTGACCCTCCAGGGCGTGGACGAGGACGTGATCGAGGAGAAGGTGAAGAACACCGCCCGCATCCTGGGCCTGACGGATTATCTGGACCGGCTGCCCCGGGCGCTGTCCGGCGGCCAGCGCCAGCGTGTGGCCATCGGCCGGGCCATCATCCGCAAGGTGGGCGTGTTCCTGATGGACGAGCCGCTGTCGAACCTGGACGCCAAGCAGCGCGTGACCATGCGCTCCGAGATCGCCCAGATCCACCGGGAGACCGGCGCCACCACCATCTACGTCACCCACGACCAGACCGAGGCCATGACCCTGGCCGACCGGATCGTGGTGATGAAGGAGGGCTATGTCCAGCAGATCGGCACGCCCTATGAGCTGTACTTCAAGCCCGCCAACGTGTTCGTGGCCGGGTTCATCGGCGAGCCGCCCATGAACTTCGTCCGGGGCACCGTGAAGAACGGGAAGATCGCCTTCGGCGACAACCAGCTGGACGTGACCAAAAAGCTTGGCGCCAAGGCCGCCCAGTACGAGGGCAAGCCCATCGTGTTCGCCTTCCGGCCCGAGGCCATCCAGCTGGGCGCTCAGGAGGGCGCTTACCAGATCTCCGCCGTCGTGGAGCTGACGGAGATGCTGGGCGACAACACGAACGTGTATATCACCGCCGGCGAGGACAAGGCCATTTTGAAGATCGATCCCCACGACACCCCCGAGGTGGACGCGGCCATCACCTTCTCCGTGCCGGTGGAGAGCGTTTACATTTTTGACGGTGAGACAGAACTCGTCATCGAATAAGGAGGCAAATCTATGGATATCCGCTATTCCGCCAGCCCCAACGACGTCAAGCGCTATACCACCGAGGAGCTGCGCAGGGAATTTCTCATCACCGACCTCTATGTCCCGGACACGGTCCAGGCCACCTACTCCCACGTGGACCGGATGGTGGTCATGGGCATCATGCCCGTGCACGAGGAGGTGCCCATCGACAAGGGCATCGACGTCTGGGCCAACTTCGGTACTAACTTTTTCCTGGAGCGCCGGGAGGCGGGCGTGTTCAACCTGGGCGGCAAAGGCCACATCGTCGTGGACGGGGAGCGCTACGACCTGGGCTATGAGGACTGCCTGTATATCACCAAGGGCGCCAAGAACGTGACCTTCGGCAGCGAGGATGCCGCGGCCCCGGCCAAGTTCTACCTGGCTTCCACCCCGGCCCATACCTCCTATAAGACCACGTTCCTGTCCTTTGAAAACGCCAACCACCGCCCCTGCGGCGAGGCGGAGAACGCCAACAAGCGGGTCATCAACCAGTTCATCCACCCGGATGTGCTCCAGACCTGCCAGCTGTCCATGGGTCTGACCCAGCTGGCCCCCGGCAGCGTGTGGAACACCATGCCCAGCCACACCCATGAGCGGCGCATGGAGGTGTACACCTACTTCGAGATCCCCCAGGACCAGGTGGTCATGCACTTCATGGGCCAGCCGCAGCAGACCCGCCACATCGTCATGCAGAACTTCGACGCCGTCATCAGCCCCTCCTGGTCCATCCACAGCGGCTGCGGCACCTCCAGCTACACCTTTATCTGGGCCATGGGCGGCGAGAACCAGGCCTTTGACGACATGGACACCATCGTGTCCACCCAGCTGCGCTGAGCGCGGGGAAGGAGAAGCACTATGGATATCGCGAAGAAATTTTCCCTGGAGGGCAAGGTGGCCCTGGTCACCGGCGCCGCCTACGGCATCGGCTTCGCCATCGCCGAGGCCCTGGCCGGCGCGGGGGCGAAGATCGTCTTTAACTGCCGCAGCCAGAAGAACCTAGACCAGGCCCTGGCCGATTACGCCGCCAAGGGCATCGACGCCCGGGGCTACATCGCCGACGTTACCGACGAGAGTCAGGTTACCGACCTGGTGGCCAAGATCGAGGCCGATCTGGGCGGCGTGGACATCCTGGTGAACAACGCCGGGATCATCAAGCGCATCCCCATGCTGGAGATGAGCGCCGAGGACTTCCGCCAGGTGGTGGACATCGACCTGACCGGCCCGTTCATCTGCGCCAAGGCCGTGATCCCCGGCATGATAAAAAAGGGCCACGGGAAGATCATCAACATCTGCTCCATGATGAGCGAGCTGGGCCGGGAGACCGTGTCCGCTTACGCCGCCGCCAAGGGCGGGCTGAAGATGCTCACCAGGAACATCTGCTCCGAGTACGGCGAGGCCAACATCCAGTGCAACGGCATCGGCCCCGGCTATATCGCCACGCCCCAGACCGAGCCGCTGCGCCAGCGCCAGCCGGACGGCAGCCGCCATCCCTTCGACCAGTTCATCATCGCCAAGACCCCGGCGGGCCGCTGGGGCACGGCGGAGGACTTGATGGGGCCGGCGGTGTTCCTGGCCTCCGAGGCGTCCGATTTCGTCAACGGCCACATCCTGTACGTGGACGGCGGCATCCTGGCCTACATCGGCAAGCAGCCCTGATGCAGACCGTCGCCTTCATGGCCCAGGACGGCCGGGTGAAAGGCTATATCCAGGAGGACTATCCCACCCTGGCGGCCCATAAGGTCCGCCCGGCGCTGGTCATCTGTCCCGGGGGCGCGTACCGCTGGTGCTCCCCCCGGGAGGAGGACCCGGCCGCGCTGCCGTTTTTGACAAGGGGCTACCAGGTATTCATATTGGAATACTCCTGCGCCGAGAGGGCGGGAGGATACAGACCGCTGGGCGAGCTGGCGGAGACGGTGCGCCGTCTGCGGGAAAACTGTGAGCAATGGCACATCGATCCGGACAGGATCGCGGTGCTGGGCTTTTCCGCGGGCGGCCATTTGGCTGCCAGCCTGGGAGCGCTGTGGAATGACCCGGAGCTGGCGCTGCCGGAGGGCTGCAGGCCGGATGCGGTGGCGCTGTGCTACCCGGTGATCAGCACCAGGGAATACGCCCATGAGGAGTCCGCCTACTGGGTCTCCGGCGGGGACGAGCAGGTGCGGGAGAAGCTGCACCTGCCCGACCGGGTGACCGGGGATTTCCCGCCCACGTTCCTGTGGCACGGGGGCCGGGATGAGAGCGTGCCGCCGGAAAACAGCCTGATGCTGGCCTGTGCGCTGCGCCGGCAGCATGTGCCGCTGGAGTTTCATCTGTTCTCCGACGGTGCCCACGGCATATCCATGTGCACCCGGGAGGTGGAAACGCCCGACAAGGCGTGCCGGCCCTGGGTGGAGCTGTGCATGGCGTGGATGGACCGGCAGTTCGGCTTTGAGCCCTGACGAGGGGACAGCGCCGCCGCAGGGCGGCAGGGAGGAGCATCTTATGCAGTTAGGCATCCGTCTGCACGACGTGAACACCGGCCTGGGGCCGGACAGCCAGACCATGCAGGCCCGGGCGGCCAAGGCCCGGGAGGAGGGATTCTCCTGCGTCCACCTGGCCTTCGCCAAGGTGATGCCGGGCGTGACATTCGACGACTGCGCTCTCACCGAGGGGCTGGGACTGTACGCCCGGCGGGTATTCGACCGGGAGGGCCTGGACGTGGCGGTGCTGGGGTGCTATCTGAACCTGGCCCACCCGGACCCGGTGAAGCTGGCCGAGATCCAGAGCCGGTATTACGGCCACCTGCGGGTGGCGTCCGTCATGGGCGCCGGCGTGGTGGGCACCGAAACCGGCGCGCCCAACGAGCAGTATAAGCTGGACGCCAACACCCACACCGATCAGGCCCTGGACATCTTCCTGCGGGGGCTGGAGCCGGTGGTGGCGGAGGCGGAGCGCCGGGGCGTGACCATGGCCATCGAGCCGGTGTGGAACCACATCGTATACAACGCGGACCGGGCCGTGCAGGTGCTGAAGAGCATCGGCAGCCGGAACCTGCGGATCATCCTGGACCCGGTGAACCTGCTGTACGCCGGCAACGCCGATAAGGCCGACGACGTCATCGCCGACGCCATCGACAAGCTGGGCGAGCGCGTGGCGGTGGTCCACCTGAAGGACTTCGTCCGGGAGGGAGAGGGCCTGAAGAGCGTGGCCGCCGGCACCGGACAGATGGATTATGACCGGGTGCTGCGGTTCATCAAGCAGCGCAAGCCCTATATCCACGCCACCCTGGAGAACACCACCAACGCCAACGCCGCGTCGGCACGGGCGTTCCTGCAGGGGCGGTACGACGAGCTGTAAACTACCCCTTGCCGGCAGGCGGGGGATGAAAAAACATTAAGGAGGAACATACCATGAATGCTATGTGCGAGGCCATTTCCAAGATCGGCGTTGTGCCTGTGATCAAGCTGAATCATCCCGAGCGGGACGCGGCCCCTCTGGCCCGTGCCCTGTGCGCCGGCGGCGTGCCTGTGGCGGAGGTCACCTTCCGGGCGGCGGGCGCGGCCAAGGCCATCGCCATTATGAAGGCGGAGTGCCCGGACATGATCGTGGGCGCGGGCACCGTGCTCACCCCGGAGCAGGTGGATGAGGCCCTGGCGGCGGGCGCCCAGTTCATCGTCACCCCCGGTATGGACCCCGACCTGGTCCGCTACTGCCAGATCAAGGACGTGACCGTCTTCCCCGGCTGCACCACCCCCACCGATTACCACACCGCCTATAAGCTGGGGCTGGAGGTGCTGAAGTTCTTCCCGGCGGAGCAGTCCGGTGGCCTGGCCAAGATCAAGGCCATGAGCGCGCCCTTCCCCATGTTCAAGGTCATGCCCACCGGCGGCGTGAGCCTGAAGAACCTGGCCGACTACGTGTCCTCGCCGCTGATCGCGGCCTGCGGCGGCTCTTACATGGTCACGGCGGATCTGATCGACAACAACAAGTGGGACGAGATCACCGAGCTGTGCAAAAAGTCCGTGCAGATCGTGAAGGAGGCCCGGGGCTGATGGAGCGGTACACCCTGGCCCACATCGGCATCAATGGCCGGGACGAGGAGCAGGCCCGTCAGATCGCCTCCGCCTTCGAGGCCCTGTTCGGCTGGAAGGAGAAGGTGGGCAACAGCTCCGTCTTTGCCGGCACCGAGGTGGAGGTCATGAAAAAGCCCGGCCGGGGCACCCTGGGCCACATCGCCGTGGGCACGCCCGACGTGGCCGCCGCGGTGAAGGACCTGACCGGCCGCGGCATCGCGGTGGACATGGATTCGGCCAAGTATAAGCCGGACGGCACCCTGAACGCCGTGTATCTTGCCGGGGAGGTGGGCGGCTTCGCCATCCACCTGGTCCGGGTGTGAGCTTTCCGTAAATTTTTCGAGCGCGCCGCCGGCGCGGATAAGGAGGAATCATTATGGCGAAGATCGTGACTTTCGGCGAGCTGATGATCCGGCTGCAGCCGTACAACTATGAGCGTTTTGTCCAGGCCGATCACCTGGAGTTCACCTTTGGCGGCGGCGAGGCCAACGTGGCCGTGTCCCTGGCCAACTACGGCCAGGACGTGGCCTTCGTTACCAAGCTGCCCGCCCATGCCATCGGCCAGTGCGCCGTCAACTCCCTGCGCCGGTACGGCGTGGATACCTCGAAGATCGTCCGCGGCGGCGACCGGGTGGGCATCTACTTCAACGAGAAGGGCGCCTCCCAGCGGCCCAGCGTGTGCATCTATGACCGCGCCCACTCCGCCATCCAGGAGGCGGGCGTGGACGACTTCGACTGGGACGCCATCTTCGAGGGCGTGGACTGGTTCCACTTCACCGGCATCACCCCGGCCCTGGGACCCAATGTGGTGGAGATCTGCCGCAAGGCCTGCAAGGCCGCCAAGGCGAAGGGCGTCAAGATCTCCTGCGACCTGAACTACCGGGGCAAGCTGTGGACCCGTGAGCAGGCCCGGGCGGCCATGACCGACCTGTGCCAGTACGTGGACGTGTGTATCTCCAATGAGGAGGACGCCAAGGACGTGTTCGGCATCGAGGCGGAGGCCACCGACATCACCGCCGGCGAGCTGAACAAGGCCGGCTACAAGTCCGTGGCCAAGCAGCTGGCGGACAAGTTCGGCTTCGAGAAGGTGGCCATCACCCTGCGGGAGAGCAAGAGCGCCTTCGACAACGACTGGAGCGCCATGCTCTACGATGTGGCCAGCGACCAGTACTGCTTCTCCAAGCTGTACCACCTGCACATCATCGACCGCATCGGCGGCGGCGACAGCTTCGGCGGCGGCCTGATCTACGCGCTGCTCAACGGCTACGACACCCAGGGCGCCGTGGAGTTCGCCGTGGCGGCCTCGGCCCTGAAGCACTCCATCGAGGGGGACTACAACTTCGCCACCGTGGCGGAGGTGGAAAAGCTGGCCGGCGGCGACGGCTCCGGCCGTGTCCAGCGGTGAGGAGGAACATATGAAGCCTTTTATGGACAAGGATTTTCTCCTGGAAACGGAAACGGCAAAGCACCTGTTCCACGACTATGCCGAGGAACTGCCTCTGGTGGACTACCACTGCCACATCCCGCCCCAGGAGATCTATGAGGACCGGCGGTTCGAGGACCTGACCCAGGTGTGGCTGGGCGGGGAGAACCCGGACGGCACCTACTTCGGCGACCACTACAAGTGGCGCCTGATGCGCTCCAACGGCGTCAGCGAGGACTACGTCACCGGCGACAAGCCGGGCAAGGAGCGGCTGGCCAAATTCGCCGAGACCCTGGTCATGGCCATCGGCAACCCCATGTATCACTGGTGCAACCTGGAGCTGCGGCAGTTCTTCGGCTACGACGGCTATCTCTGCCCGGAGACGGTGGACCAGGTGTGGGAGCTGACCCGGGACAAGCTGCGCAACGACCCGGATATGACCGTCCGCGGCCTTATCAAGAAGGCCAACGTGGCCTTCATTGGCACCACGGACGACCCCATCGACTCCCTGGAGTGGCACGGAAAGATCGCCGCGGACCCCACCATCCAGTTCAAGGTCTGCCCCTCCTTCCGCCCCGACAAGGCCATCAACATCAACAAGCCCGGCTTCGCCGAGTACATCGGCAAGCTGGCCGCCAGCGTGGGCAAACAGTCCCTGGACACCGTGGAGGACGTGTGCGCGGCGCTGACGGAGCGGCTGGAGTTCTTCAAGCAGATGGGCTGCCGGGCCAGCGACCACGGCCTGGACTACATCCCCTTCCGTCCCGTGAGCGCCACGGCGGCGGACATGGCCTTCAAGAAGGTCATGGGCGGCGGCGAGGTCACCGTGGAGCAGGCCGAGGGCTACCAGACCTATATCCTGCTGCACCTGGGCCGGGAGTATCACCGGCTGAACATCGCCATGCAGCTGCACTACTCATGCCTCAGGAACATGAACGAGCGGATGTACGCCAAGCTGGGGCCTGACACCGGCTTCGACATGATCGCCCAGAACACCTGCGGCGGCGACATCGCCCGGCTGCTGTCCGCGCTGGACAAGGAGGGCGCCTGCCCCAAGACCATCCTCTACTCCCTCAACCCCGCCGACAACGAGCAGCTGGGCACCATGCTGGGCTGCTTCCAGTCCGACGAGCTGCCCGGCAAGATCCAGCACGGCTCCGCCTGGTGGTTCAACGACACCAAGAGCGGCATGGAGGAGCAGATGAAGTCCCTGGCCAACCTGGGACTGCTGGGCAACTTCGTGGGCATGCTCACCGACTCCCGCTCCTTCCTCAGCTACGCCCGCCACGACTACTTCCGCCGGATCATGTGCAACCTCATCGGCAAGTGGGTGGAGAACGGGGAGTATCCCGCCGACGAGGCGGCGCTGAAGAAGATCGTCCAGGGCATCTGCTACTATAACGCCGCGCGGTATTTCGACCTGTGATTCTGAGCGAAGGAAGGGAATGAAATTGGAAAAACTCTCCTATAAGACCCTGGCCGACCAGGGCTACGACGGATATCTTTTGAAGGACGCCCCCGAGCGGGTGCTCCAGTTCGGCGAGGGCAACTTCCTGCGGGCTTTCGTGGACTACTTCATCGACGAGATGAACGAGAAAGCCGGCTTTGACAGCAAGGTGGTCCTGACCCAGCCCATCGCCCCGGGCCTGGCCCCCATGATAAACAGCCAGGAGGGACTGTACACCCTGTTCCTTCGGGGCCGGGAGGACGGCCAGCAGGTCAACCGCAAGCGGGTCATCTCCTGCGTCAGCCGCTGCATCAACCCCTATGAGGACTTCCGGGCGCTGATGGACTGCGCCAAGAATCCGGACCTGCGGTTCCTGGTGTCCAACACCACCGAGGCGGGCATCGTGTTCGACCCGGCCTGCAAGTTCGACGACGCCCCCGCCGCCAGCTTCCCCGGCAAGCTGACCCAGTTCCTCTATGAGCGCTACAAGCTGGGCCTGCCTGGGTTCATCATCCTCAGCTGCGAGCTGATCGACCACAACGGCGACGAGCTGAAAAAGTGCGTGGGCCAGTACATCGACCTGTGGGGACTGGAGGAGGATTTCCGGACCTGGGCCATGGGGGAGAACCTGTTCTGCTCCACGCTGGTGGACCGGATCGTCACCGGCTATCCCCGGAAGGAGGCCGCGGCCATTTGTCAGGAGCTGGGCTATCAAGACGACCTGATCGACACCGGCGAGGTGTTCGGCTTCTGGGTCATCGAGGGTCCCCAGTCCATCAAGGACGAGTTCCCCTTCGAGAAGGCCGGCCTGCCCATCATCGTGGTGGACGACCACACCCCCTATAAGCAGCGGAAGGTCCGCATCCTGAACGGCGCCCACACCTCCATGGTCCTGGGGGCCTATCTGGCCGGACAGAACATCGTCCGCAGCTGCATGGAGGACGAGGTGATCCACGGGTTCATGAACAAGACCATCTACGACGAGATCATCCCCACCCTGGACCTGCCCAAGGAGGATCTGACCGATTTCGCCGCCGCGGTGAGCCAGCGGTTCAATAACCCCTACATCGACCACGCCCTGCTGGACATCAGCCTGAACTCCACCGCCAAGTGGAAGGCCCGGGTCATGCCCAGCCTGACCGAGTATGTCAAGCGGGTGGGCTCTCTGCCGCCCTGCATCACCTTCTCCTTCGCCGCCTACATCGCCTTCTACCACACCGGCCGGGAGAAGGGGGAGCACTGCCTCACCGGCGTCCGGGGCGGGGACACCTTCGCCATCAAGGACGATCAGTGGGTGCTGGACTTCTACTATGACCATAAGGACGACTCCCTGGCGGACCTGGCCCACGCGGTGGTGACCAACGAGCGGATGTGGGGCAAGACCCTGGCGGAGCTGCCCGGCTTCGAGGCCGCCGTGGCCGCCGCCCTGGAGCGCATCCAGGCCGTGGGCATGTACCAGGCCATGAAGGAGGTCCAGGGATGAGGCTGATCCGCATCCATCCCGCGGACAACGTGGCGGTGGCCCTGGAGGACATCGCCGCGGGCGAGAGCCTGACGGTGGACGGCGGCGTGACCGTGACCGCCGCCGAGGACGTGAAGCGGGGCCATAAGATGGCCCTGGCGGCCATCCCGGCGGAGGGGCAGATCGTGAAGTACGGCTGCGTCATCGGCCTGGCCAAATGTGACATCGCCCCGGGCCAGTGGGTCCACACCCACAACGTGCGCACGGGCCTGTCCGAGGGCGGCGAGTACGTCTACGAGCATGTGACGCTGCCCATGCCGGCCCCGGCGGACTATACCTTCCGGGGCTACCGCAGGCCGGATGGACGGGCGGCGGTGCGCAACGAGCTGTGGATCATCCCCACGGTGGGATGCGTCAACTCCGTGGCCCAGCAGCTGGTGCGGCAGAACCAGCACCTGGTGGCCGGGTCCGTGGAGGGGCTGTACACCTTCCCC
Organism: uncultured Oscillospiraceae bacterium; assembly: GCA_947627735.1. Taxonomy (GTDB): domain Bacteria; phylum Bacillota; class Clostridia; order Oscillospirales; family Oscillospiraceae; genus CAJOIG01. Next base: position 70,263 of record CANQXG010000010.1, read on the forward strand.
CATCCCTTCGGCTGCAGCCAGATGGGGGACGACCACGCCCAGACCCGGAAGCTGCTGGCCGCCCTGGTCCGCCATCCCAACGCCGGCGGCGTGCTGGTGCTGGGGCTGGGCTGCGAGAATTTGACCATGGACCAGTTCAAGACGGAGCTGGGCCAGTGGGATGACAGGCGGGTGAAGTTCCTGGTCTGCCAGGACGAGCCGGACGAGATCGCCGCGGGCAGCGCCCTTCTGGCGGAGCTGGCCGATTATGCCGGCCAGGCACAGCGGGAGGACATCCCCGCCTCGGAGCTGGTCATCGGCATGAAGTGCGGCGGCTCCGACGGTCTTTCCGGCATCACCGCCAACCCGGCGGTGGGGCGGTTTTCCGACCTGCTCATCGCCGCCGGCGGCTCCACGGTGCTCACCGAGGTGCCGGAGATGTTCGGCGCGGAGAGCATCCTGTTCAACCGCTGCGCCGACCGGGCCGTGTTCGACAAGGCGGTGGCCATGGTGGAGGACTTCAAGCGCTACTTCGTCAGCCACGGCCAGGTGGTGTATGAAAACCCCAGCCCCGGCAACAAGGCCGGCGGCATCACCACATTGGAGGACAAGTCCTGCGGCTGCGTCCAGAAGGGGGGCAGCGCCCAGGTGGTGGACGTGCTCCACTACGGCGACGCGGTCACCAAAAAGGGCCTGAACCTGCTCAGCGGCCCGGGCAACGACCTGGTCAGCGCCACGGCCCTCACCGCCGCCGGCGCCCACATCATTTTGTTCACCACCGGCCGGGGCACCCCCTTCGGCGCCCCCGCCCCCACGGTGAAGATATCCACCAACACGGCCCTTTACGAGAAAAAGGGCGGATGGATCGACTTCAACGCCGGCACCGCCGCCCAGGGAGAGAGCCTGGACGACACCGGAAGGCGGCTGCTGGACTTCGTGCTGAAGGTGGCCGGCGGAGAAAAGACCAGATCCGAGCTGCACGGCGCCCGGGAGATCTCCATCTTCAAGGACGGCGTGGTGCTGTAAAAAAAACCGAGCGCATTCCCCCTGGCCATGGCCGGGGGGAATGTTTTTTCATGGGAGGCGGATAGCGGGTTGCGAAACCGGCGAAAAAGTGGAAAGATTTCCTTGTGCCGGAAAGGCTCATCAAAGACGCGCAGCCGACGGACGAAAGGAGAGCGGCCATGGACGAGGAAAAGATCATCGGCGAGCAGGAGCTGGAAAAGGTGTCCGGCGGCGGAGAGGACTCCGGGGCCGAGGGATTTATCTGCCGCTGCAGGAATTGCGGCTGGCAGTGGCCGCCCAAGGGGAGGACGGCGTCCGTCCCCATCCCCACGCTGCGGGTCTGCCAGAGCTGCGGGAGAGGACCGATGGTGTGGCAGCAGGTAAGGCCCGGCGAGTGACCGGGATCATGGACAACATGAAAGGAGAACGACCATGAGCGAGGAAAAGACCATCAAATCCCAGGAACTGGGAAAAGTCCGGGGGGGGGGGTGTGAGGACTTAGCGCCACCCAGTGCGATCTTGCACTGCCCCGCATGCAACGGGAAGGTCTACCCCGAGCCGTATAAATTCGGCGAGTACATGTGCCACACCTGCCACCGCAGGTACCGGCGTGATGGTTCCCAGCTGATCGAGATCAGCGACTGAAATATAAATTTTAGAAAGACTAACTATTAAAAGTCAAGCCCGAATTAGATGAATAGGAAGCAAGGAAGTAGAACCGCAAGAGGGCA
>CANQXG010000011.1 GCA_947627735.1 uncultured Oscillospiraceae bacterium
GGAAAGCCTTGGCGTGTCGGCACAATATAACGATAACGCAGTCGATACCATTGTATCAAACTGCGTTACCAGTTATGGTCCGAGTGACAGGATTCGAACCTGCGGCCTGATGGTCCCAAACCACCCGCGCTACCAGCTGCGCTACACCCGGATAAAAAGCCGCCGCAGGCGCGGCGGCTTTTATACTATATCTTTTTCCGCCGGCGCTGTCAATCAGTTTTCCCGCTTTTTGCCCCAGAAGAACAGCGCCACGGTGCCCGGGCCGGTATGGGCGCCAATGGTGGTGCCGATGGAGTTGATGAGCACCTTCCCGTCCAGCCTGGGGAACCGCTCCTCCACCAACCGGGCCACCTCCCGGGCGTCCTCCAGGCAGGCGGAATTGGAGATATAACACTTGCCGGCATAGTCCGTCCCGCCGTCCGCCAGCTTCTCCATCTTGTCCACGATGGCCCGGATGACCTTCTTCTTGGTGCGGATCTTCTCCCGGGGGATGAGCCGGCCCAGGTGGTCCACATTCATCAGCGGGCAGATGTTCAGCGCCCCGCCGAACACCCCCGCCGCCTTGGAGATGCGCCCGCCCCGGACGAAGAAGGTCAGGTCCGTGGAGAAGAACCAGTGATTCACCCGCAGGCGGTTCTCCTCCGCCCAGGCGGCCAGCTCCGCGGCGGAGAGGCCCTGGTCCCGCTTGTCCGCCAGCGCGTCCATCAGCAGACCGTAGCCGGAGGAGGCGGCCAGGGAGTCAACGATGTATATCCTCCGCTCCGGGTACCGCTCCCGGGCGATGGCGGCGGCGTTCCGGGCGGAGTTGACCGTGCCGGAGATGCCGCTGGACAGGGTCAGGTGCACGATGTCCTTGCCCTGCTCCAGGAAGGGGGTGAAGTAGTCCAGGTACTCGGAGATGTTCACCTGGGCGGTCTTGGTCATGGCCCCGTCGGCCATGGCCTGATAGAACTTGTCAAAGGGCATGGACTGCCCCATGTCGTCGGCGTATTCCCGGTCGTCGAGGAAGTAGTGGAAGCAGATGTATCGGATGTCCCTGGCCTGGAGATGCTCCGGGGACAGGTCCGCCGTAGAGCAGCAGCTCAGAATGTAGTCACTCATTTTATCCCTCCTGGGCATGATTTGTCACGGCCATATCATACCCCCGCCCGCCGCCGGGCGGCAACCTACCGGCGGGAGGACCCGCTCTCGGATAAAAACCGGGGCATAGAGTCGCCTCTACGCCCCGGGAATATCCGCTCTACGATATGGAGAATCCCGCTGTTTTCAGCTCTTCCGCCGCCGGATATGGAAGCACAGGAACACCAGCAGCTCCGCCGGGATCAGGATCAAAAACAGCTGCCACGGCTGCCATTTATAGTGCAGCATGAACAGGTACACCAGCGTCACCACCGCCGCCACCAGGGCCATGACGATGAGCATATTGTGCCTGCCGGCGTTCCAAACGGAGTTGAGCACCAGCCAGGTCACCAGCGTCACCGGCACGGCGCAGGCAAAGATCAGCCACTGCAGCTGGCCCATGGCCACCCAGAAGGCCACGAACATGATAACCGCCATGGTCCATATGCCCACGATGGCCACCAGGGTCACCACGGCGCTGCTGAAGGTGCGCTCGACCGGCGCCTTCGCCTCGGTGACGGGCTTCCAGTCGCTGTCGCTGTGGAGCAGCTCGTCCACGGTCAGGCCGTATATCTCCGCCAGCCGGGTGAGGATGTAGGCGTCCGGGATGGACTCTCCCCGCTCCCACTTGGACACGGTCTTGTCGGAGTAATTCAGCTTCTCGCCCAGCTCCGCCTGGGTCATGCCCGCGGCCTGCCGCAGCTTGATAAGGTTGCTGGCGACCACCAGCTTCAGCTCATCCATCCTCTCGCCTCCCCTCCACGTACTGATTGATTTATTTTATCACACTCCCGCCCGCCGCGCAAGCGCCGTCACAAAAAGCCTCCCGGTCCGGGAGGCTTTTTCCTTGGGGCCGGTCAGGGTCCCGTGACGCCCAGGGCGCTCAGAAAAAGCTTCGCCCCCAGCAGGCACAGTATGGCCCCGCCCGCGGTGCGGGCCGCCCGGCGCCGGCGCCGTCCCACCCGGCTGCCCAGGCCGGCGCCGGTCACCGACAGCGTGCCCATCACCGCCGCCACCATGGCCCCCGCCCGCAGCGCCGGCACGTCCATGACGGCGAAGGTCACCCCCACCGTCATGGCGTCCAGGCTGGTGGCCAGGGCCAGGGCCGCCATGTCCCCCGTCCCCGTGCCGGGGCAGGCCTCCTCCGGCAGCCGGGCCTGGCGGAGCATCTTCGCCCCCATGGCCGTCAACAGCGCCGCCGCGCACCAGGGGTACATCTCCGCCAGCCCCTCCGGCAGGCCGGCCCCCAGGGCATATCCGGCCAGGAGCATGGCCACGTGAAAGCCGCTGATAAGCCCCGCGATGGGCCATATCCGCCTGCCGGCGGCCATGCCCATGCACACGGACGCGGCGAAGCCGTCCATGCTCAGGCCCAGCACCAGCAAAAACTGCTCCAATGCTCGCAACTCGTTCCCTCCAACCGGCGGACGCACCGTCCGCCTATGGCAGGATATGCCGCCGCCCGCCGGCGGGTGAGGCGGGCGGGCGGAAAATGCGCTGGCGCGATTGACCCGTTGTAGATTCGGTGTTATAATATGTTGTCAATTTGTAACCAGAAGGCGGGAACGGGCATGTGGGTATCGGACAAGTGGCAGGATTATGAGCTGATCGACGCCTCCGGCGGGGAGAAGCTAGAGCGCTGGGGCAGCCATATCCTCCTGCGCCCGGACCCCCAGGCCATATGGGCCACCCCCCGGACCGACCCCCGCTGGGCGCGGCCCGATGCGTCCTACCACCGCTCCAGCGCCGGCGGCGGCGCCTGGGAGAAGAACAGCCTTCCCCCCAGCTGGAAGATCCGCTACGGCCCCCTCACCTTCCAGGTCAAGCCCATGAATTTCAAGCACACGGGCCTGTTCCCCGAGCAGGCCGCCAACTGGGACTGGGCCATGGAGAAGATTCGCTCCGCCCACCGCCCCATCCGGGTGCTAAACCTGTTCGCCTACACCGGCGCGGCCACGGTGGCGTGCCTGGCGGCGGGGGCGGAGGTGTGCCACGTGGACGCGGCCAAGGGCATGGTGGCCTGGGCCAAGGAAAACGCCGCCGCCGCCGCCGTGGCGGACAGGCCGGTGCGCTGGATCGTGGACGACTGCGCCAAGTTCTGCCAGCGGGAGCTGCGCCGGGGCCGGCGCTACGACGCCATCATCATGGACCCGCCCTCCTATGGCCGTGGTCCCGGCGGGGAGATATGGCGGCTGGAGGACGACCTGTGGCCCTTCGTGCAGTCGGTGGTGCCGCTGCTCAGCGACGAGCCGCTGTTTTTCCTCATCAACTCCTACACCACAGGCCTAAGCCCGTCGGTGCTCACCTACATCTGCGAGAGCCTGATCGCCCCCCGGTACGGCGGCCACAGCCAGGCCCAGGAGCTGGGCCTGCGGGCCACCGTATCCGGCCTGGCGCTCCCCTGCGGTGCGTCGTGCAGATGGGAAAGATAGACCACATATAAAGCCTCCCCTGTGTAAGGGGAGGTGGGCGCCGCTCCGCGGCGCTCGGAGGGGTTGTCAGTAAACCAACAACAATCCCTCAGTCACCACCTGACGGCGGCGACAGCTCCCTTTGCACAAGGGAGCCAATAAAGTACAAGGATAGCACATCTATGGACCCTGTCATCCGCATCGAAAACGTCACCTATACCTACCCCGACGGGGCGCGGCCCGCCCTGGACGGGGTCAGTCTGGACATCCTGCCCGGCACCTTCACGGCGGTGCTGGGTTCCAACGGCAGCGGCAAGAGCACCCTGGCCAAGCACCTGAACGCCATCCTCCTGCCCGGCGCGGGCCGGGTGCTGGTGGACGGGATGGACACCGCCGACGAGAAGGACCTGATCGCCATCCGCCGGCGGGTGGGCATGGTGTTCCAGAACCCGGACAACCAGATCGTGGCCAATGTGGTGGAGGACGACGTGGCCTTCGCCCCGGAGAACCTGGGGGTGGAGTCCGCGGAGATACGCCGCCGGGTGGACGCGGCGCTGAAGCAGGTGGGCATGTACGACTTCCGTATGCACGCGCCCCATCTGCTCTCCGGCGGCCAGAAGCAGCGGGTGGCCATCGCCGGCGTGCTGGCCATGGACCCGGAGGTGCTGGTGCTGGATGAACCCACCGCCATGCTGGACCCCCGGGGCCGCCGGGAGGTGATCGCCTCCGTGGAGCGGCTGTGCCGGGACCGGGGCATCACCGTGGTGCTCATCACCCACCACATGGACGAGGCCGCCCGGGCGGACCGGGTGATCGTCATGGACCGGGGCCGGATCGTCATGGACGGCGCCCCGGGCCAGGTATTCCCCCAGGCGGACCGGCTGCGGGCGCTGCGGCTGACCGTGCCGGAGACCACGGAGCTGATACTGCGGCTGCGGGCCGCGGGGCTGGACCTGCCCCCGGAGGCCGTCACACCAGAGGCATGCGCCGACGCGGTGAAGGAGGCCCTATGTCACTGATCGAACTGCGGGGCCTGACCCATGTGTACAGCCAGGGGACCCCTTTTGAAAAAACGGCCATCGAGGGCTTGGACCTGACATTGGAGCGGAACGCCACCGTGGGCCTGATCGGCCACACGGGCAGCGGCAAGAGCACCCTCATCAGCCACCTGAACGCCCTGCTGAAGCCCACCGCCGGCACGGTGCTGCTGGACGGGGAGGACGTGTTCGCCTCCAAGGCCTCCATCCGCGCCGCCCGCTTCCGGGTGGGCGTGGTGTTCCAGTACCCGGAATACCAGCTGTTCGAGGAGACCGTGGCCGCGGACATCGCCTTCGGGCCGAAGAATTTGAAGCTCCCCCAGCCGGAGATCGACCGGCGGGTGGCGGAGGCCGCCGCCTTCGTGGGCCTGGGGGAGGATACCCTGACCCGCTCGCCCATGGAGCTGTCCGGCGGCCAGAAGCGCCGGGCGGCCATCGCCGGGGTGCTGGCCATGGAGCCGGAGCTGCTGGTGCTGGATGAACCCACGGCGGGGCTGGACCCGGCGGGCCGGGAGGACCTGCTGGAAAAGCTCTTCGCCTGGCGGCAGGCCCGGCAGGCGGCGGTGCTGCTGGTGACCCACGACATGACCATCGCCAACCGGTGCGACCGGCTGGTGGTGATGTCCGAGGGGAAGATCGTCATGGACGGCGCCCCGGCGGAGGTATTCGCCCGGGGCGGCGAGCTGACGGCCATCGGCCTGGATCTGCCCGCGCCGGCCCTGATCGCGGAGCTGCTGCGCCGGCGGGGCGTGGCCGTGCCGGCGGGCGTATACACCGCCGACCAGCTCTATGACGCCATCCTGGCCCTGCGGGGAGAGGGGGGCGCGCCATGCTGAAGGACATCACCCTGGGCCAGTACTTCCCCGGCGATACCCCCGTCCACAACCTGGACCCCCGGACGAAGCTGCTGCTGACAGTGGTATACATCGCCGGGCTGTTCACGGTGAACACCTGGGGCGGCTACGCGCTGGTGTTCGCCGCGCTGTGCGCCGTGATGGCCGTGAGCCGCATCCGGCCCCGCGCCCTGGTGAAGGGCCTGAAACCGCTGGTGTTCATCATCGTGTTCACCGCGGTGCTGAACCTGTTTTTCACCGCCGGGGACGACATCCTGTTCCAGTGGCGGTTCATCCGGGTCACCCAGACCGGCCTGAAGCGGGCCGTGGCCATGGTGCTGCGGGTGCTGTTTCTGGTGTCGGGCACCTTCCTGCTGACCTACACCACCTCCCCCCTGGCCATCACCGACGGGCTGGAGAAGCTTCTGGGTCCGCTGAAAAAGCTCCACGTGCCCGTGTATGAGCTGAGCCTGATGATGTGCATCGCCCTGCGGTTCATCCCCACCCTCATCGAGGAGACGGACCGGATCATGTCCGCCCAGAAGGCCCGGGGGGCCGACCTGGAAACGGGCACGCTCCCGGAGCGGGCCAAGGCGCTGCTGCCGCTGCTGATCCCCCTGTTCATCTCCTCGTTCCGGCGGGCCGATGAGCTGGCGCTGGCCATGGAGTGCCGCTGCTACAACGGCGGCGAGGGCCGCACCCGCATGAAGCAGCTGCACATGACCTGGCGGGACGCCGCCGCCTTCGTCCTGGGGGCGCTGTTCGTGGGGGCCATCCTGCTGCTGCGGAGGCTGGGGATATGAGAAACATCGCCCTGCGCCTGTCCTATGTGGGCACGGCCTATCACGGCTGGCAGACCCAGGCGGGCCTGCCCACGGTCCAGCAGACCCTGGAGCGGGCGGTGGAAAAGACCGTGGGCCACCCGGCCCACGTCACCGGCTGCGGCCGCACCGACGCCGGGGTCCACGCCCTGGCCTACTGCGCCAACTTCCGCACCGACTGCTCCATCCCCACGGACCGCATCCCCCTGGCCCTCAACAGCCGCCTCCCGGCGGACATCGCCGTGTCCGCGGCCGTGGACGCGCCCGAGGATTTCAACGCCATCGGCTCCTGCGTCCAGAAGGAATATATCTACCGCATCCACAACAGCCGCCTCCGGGACCCGTTTCTGGAGCGGCGGGCCTGCTTCTGGCCCGCGCCCCTGGACGCGGCGGTGATGGACGCGGCAGCCGCCGCCTTCGTGGGGACACACGACTTCGCCGCCGTGCGCAGCGTGGGCACCCAGACAAAGACCACCGTCCGCACGGTCAAGTGGTGCCGGGCGGCGCGGCAGGGGGAGCTGATAACCGTGACGGTGTGCGCGGACGGGTTTTTGTATAACATGGTCCGGGCCATCGTGGGCACGCTGGTGTACGCCTCCGACGGCAAGTTCTCCCCGGCGGACATCCCCGCATTGCTTGCCCAGGGCGACCGGCGGCTCACCGGCCCCACCATGCCCCCCCAGGGCCTTTACATGCACCGGGTCTGGTACGACGGCGCCGTGGGGGCCATGATGGAAAACAGCGGTATGGACATCTATTGACCAGTTGTGATAAAATATATAGTTGCAATAAAATGCATCCCGTTTACCGTTTGGTAAAGCATCTCTACCAAGGGGACAGCCCATGGCCAACAAGCACCTGAAAAAATCGGATACCGCCCCCGACGGGACCCATCAGGCCCCGGAGGAGACCTCCGACGCCCCCGCCGCCGGCGGAGGGCTGCTGGGCTTTCTGAAGGCCGCCCGGGCGCAGGACCCCTTCGCCGACGGGAATGCCCCGGAGCCGGAGCAGCCTGCCCCCGGGGAAAAATCCCCCGCCCACGCCGCGCCCAAGGAAAAAGCCCCGGCCCATGCCGCCCCCGAGGAAAAGGCCCCCGCGCACGCGGTACCGGCGAAGAAGAAAAAGTCCGCCGGGGAAAAACACGCCAAGGACGACAAAAAGCCGGCGGAGAAGGACGCCGCCGGCAAGGAAAAAAAGGCCCCCAAGGCCAAGACGAAGAAGGACGCGGACAGCGCCCCGGAGCAGACGGCGAAGAAGAGCAAAAAGCCCGTCACCTTCCGCCGGGACAGGGTCCCCGCCGAGCGGGACGACGCCCAGCTCAGCCAGCGGGACGCGGTGGGCGCGCTGATCGCCCTGGTGGCCGCCATGGTGCTGTTCGCCGCCACCCTGGTCATATGGATCTACCGGGACAGCTTCTCTCCGGACAACATGATCCTGTCCGCCGACAGCGCCGCCGTGGCCACGGACGAATACGTCTTTGACGCCGGCTCCGGCCAGGCCTTCGCCGCCGCGGGCAGCGGTCTGGCGGTGGCCAACACCGCGGGTCTGGAGCTGCTGGACGGCTCCGGCTCCCCGGTCACCAGCAAGCTGATGCAGATGGAGAACCCCGCCACGGCGGGCTGCGACGACTTCGCGGTGTTCTACGATCTGGGCGGCACCCGCCTGGCGGTGGCCTACTTCGACGGCACCGTCCAGGAGCTGGAGGCCCCCGGGACCATCCTGTCCGCCACCGTATCCCGCGGCGGGTACATCGCCCTGACCACCGACAGCCGGGGCTACCGGGCCCTTGTGACGGTGTACGATCCCGACCTGGAGGTCGTGTACGAGTGGTACTCCTCCTCCGCCTGGGTCATCAGCGGCGCCGTATCCCCCGACGGCCGCCAGCTGGCGGTGCTCAGCTATACCGCCAGCGGCAGCGAGGTGCGCTTCTTCAGCCTGACCCGGGACGAACAGCTGGCCGCCTTCTCCGTGGAGAACACCATCCTGCTGGATGTGCACTGGTTCTCCTCCAACCGGCTGTGCTCCCTGTCCAGCGAGCAGATGTTCTTCTTCGGCGCCGACGGCCAGTGGCAGAACACCTACTCCTTCGCCGGCCAGTATCTGGTGGGCTACTCCTTCGACGGGGCCAACTGCGCGGCCCTGGCCCTGAGCCCCTACCGGACGGGCACCACCGCCACCCTGGTCAGCCTGGACCCGGCAGGCACGGTGCTGGGCACGGCGGACGTATCCAGCGGCATCGTGTGCCTGACCGCGTCGGACCTGGAGATCCTGGTCCTGTCCGCCGACGGCGCGACGCTGTATAACAGCTCCCTTGTGGAGAAAGGGCAGCTGACCGGTCTGCCCGGCTTCAAATACGCCATGCTCCGCTCCCGGGGCGAGGCGCTGCTCATCGCCTCCAACTATGCGGAGGTATACAAGTTCTGAACCCACCCACATCTGTTTCAGTATTTAGAGGTAGCGAGCTATGACTGTCAATTCCATCATCAACATCCTCCTGGTGGCCATCCTCATCATCTGCGCCTGGCAGGGCTACAAAAAGGGCATCATCCTGGGAATTATCGATGTGCTGGTGATAATACTATCTCTATATGGCGCCCAGCTGCTGTCGGACACCTTCTCCTACGAGGTCATCCCGGTGCTCAAGCCCTTTGTCAGCGGCTATATGGAGGCGAAGGTGGAGGAGAACACCTACCTGGCCTTCGGCTATGAGGCGGACCCTCTGACCGGCCGGTTCGACACGCCCTACTCCGCCACGGACCTGCTGGTGTCCCAGCCGGAGATGCGCCAGACGGTCATCGCCAACACCTACAAGGGCCTGGGCTTCTATGACGCCATGACCGAGACGCTCACCGACCGGACCATGGAATACGCCCAGGACAACAACGCCTCCATCGCCTCCTCGGTGGTCACCATCTCCTGTCAGACGGTGACATGGTACGGAGGGTTCCTGCTGGCGTTCATCATTTTGTTCGCCGTGCTGTCGGTGATCGTGAACCTGCCCAACCTGAGCTTCAAGATACCCTATGTGGGCATCGTCAACGACATCGGCGGCGTGCTGATCGGTCTGTTCGTGGGAGCGCTGTTCTGCTCGGTGGTGGTATGGGTGTTCCAGTTCGCGGGCCTGGTCCTGCCGGAGCAGACCCTGCGGGCCACGGGCCTGGCCGCCTTCTTCCTGGACAAGAACATGCTCGCCAACTACATAACCCTGTGATCTCATAAGGAGAAACCATGCAGCCTACTTTATGCGCCCGCTGCCACAAGAACATGGCAGTCATATTCATCACGAAGATCGAGAATAATCAGTCCCGCTACGAGGGGCTCTGCCTCAGCTGCGCCCGGGAGCTACATATCAAGCCGGTGGACGACATCATCTCCAAAATGGGCCTGAGCGACGAGGACCTGGAGAACCTGTCCGGGGAGATGACCAACGCCCTGGGGGGCATGGAGGGACTGGAGAGCCTGATGGGCATCGAGCCGTCCGAGGCCGACACTGACTCCGACCAGGGCAAGACCGCCACCTTCCCCTTCCTGAACCGGCTGTTCGGCGGCCAGGGCCAGAACGGCGACCAGAACCCCGGACCCTCCCCCGGCCCGGGACCCGGACCGGTGCCCGGCCCCGGCGGGCCTGCCCCCGACCGGCGGGGCGGCAAGAAGAAGTTCCTGGACAACTACTGCATCAGCCTGACCCAGCGGGCCCGGGAGGGCAAGCTGGACAAGATGATCGGCCGGGAGGAGGAGCTGGAGCGTGTCATCCAGATCCTGAACCGCCGCCAGAAGAACAACCCCTGCCTCATCGGCGAGCCGGGCGTGGGCAAGACCGCCATCGCCGAGGGCCTGGCCCAGCGCATCGCCGCCGACAAGGTCCCCTACAAGCTGCGGGACAAGGAGGTCTACCTGCTGGACCTGACGGCCCTGGTGGCCGGCACCCAGTTCCGGGGCCAGTTCGAAAGCCGCATGAAGGGCCTGATCGACGAGGTCCGCCGGCAGGGCAACATCATCCTGGTCATCGACGAGGTCCACAACATCGTGGGCGCCGGGGACGCCGAGGGCAGCATGAACGCCGCCAACATCCTCAAGCCCGCCCTGAGCCGGGGCGAGATACAGGTCATCGGCGCCACCACCTTCAACGAGTACCGCAAGTATATCGAAAAGGACGCCGCCCTGGAGCGCCGATTCCAGCCGGTCACCGTGGCGGAGCCGGATCTGGCGGAGAGCGTGGAGATCCTCAAGGGCGTGCGCAAATACTATGAGGACTACCACGGCGTGGCCATCTCCGACGAGATGTGCCGCCTGGCCGTGACCCTCTCGGAGCGGTACATCACCGACCGCTACCTGCCCGACAAGGCCATCGACCTCTTGGACGAGGCCTGCTCGGACGTGGACCTGAAAAACCAGGACACCGCCCGGCGGCTGGAGCTGGAGAAGGAATACGCAGACCTGGAAAAGGAGCGGGAGATGCTCCTCACCGCCGAGACCGACAACTTCGAGCGCCTGGCCGCCATCCGCTCCCGGCAGATGCAGATCTCCGACGAGCAGACGGCCCTGCAGGCCAAGGGCCGACCGGCCCTCACCGCCGCCAACCTGGCCCGCATCATCGAGCTGTGGACGAAGATTCCCGCCTCCAACATCACCGACGACGAGTTCGAGCGCCTGGCCAATCTGGACCGGCGGCTGAAACAGCACATCATCGGCCAGGACCAGGCCGTGGACGCGGTGTGCGCCGCCATCAAGCGCAGCCGGGTGGGCCTGCAGTCCAAGCGCAAGCCCTGCTCGTTCATCTTCGTGGGCAGCACCGGCGTGGGCAAGACGGAGCTGGTGAAGCAGCTGGCCATGGACCTGTTCTCCGCGCCGGAGAGCCTGATCCGGCTGGACATGTCGGAGTTCATGGAGAAGTTCTCCGTTTCCCGGATCATCGGCTCGCCCCCGGGCTACGTGGGCTATGATGAGGCCGGGCAGCTGACCGAGAAGATCCGCCGCCGGCCCTACAGCGTGGTGCTGTTCGACGAGATCGAAAAGGCCCATCCGGACGTGATGAACATCCTGCTGCAGATCCTGGACGACGGGCGCATCACCGACGCCCAGGGCCGGACGGTGAACTTTGAGAACACGGTGATCATCATGACCACCAACGCCGGCTCCGACCGGCAGGTGGGCAGCCTAGGCTTCGGCCAGTCCCTGGGGGACATGGGCCGGGAGAAAGCTATGAAGGCCCTGCGGGACTTCCTGCGCCCGGAGTTCATCAACCGGGTGGACGAGGTGGTCTACTTCCAGCCCCTCAGCGAGGGGACCTTCCGGGGCATCGCGGCGCTGATCCTGGGCGAGCTGAAGGACGTGATGGCGGAGAAGAAGATCGACTTCGCCTGGGACGAGTCCGTGGTGGACTACCTGGTGGCCAAGAGCTATTCCGTCACCTACGGCGCGCGAAACCTGCGCCGGCAGATACAGAAGGACATCGAGGACGCCATCGCCGCCGAGATCATCGACAAGCGCCGCGGCCAGGTCCGGGCGGTGTCCGTTTCCGCCGCGGACGGCCAGATCGTCATCGCGGCGGTATAATAGGCGGCGTCAGCCGTACCTTGTTGACGGCCCCCTTGTGTAAAGGGGGCTGTCGCCGCCGTCAGGCGGTGACTGAGGGATTGTCAAATCAGCCTAAATGCGGTAACAACCCCTCTGCCTCGCGTTCGCTCGGCACCCCCCCTTACACAGGGGAGGCTTCTAATATGTGCCGCGTAGCGGCACGATCACACAGAAAGAGTATACATACATGAAACAACGTGACTTCTCCTCCCACCCCATCCGGCTGTTCGCCAGCTACTACAGGCCCCACATGCGGCTGTTCCTGCTGGACATGGCCTGCGCACTGGTGGCCTGCCTGGCGGACCTGATCTTCCCCTACGCCACCCGCTACACCCTGAACACCCTGCTGCCGGACCGGCTGTTCGGCCTGTTCTTCGCCGTCATGGCCATCCTGGCGGCGGCCTATCTGGTCAAGGCGGTGTGCAAGTACGTCATCACCTACCTGGGCCACCTGATGGGCGTGCGCCTGGAGGCGGACATGCGCACGGACATCCTCACCCACATCCAGACCCTGTCCTTCTCCTTCTTCGATAAAAACCGGACGGGCGTGCTGATGAGCCGGATCACCAACGACCTGTTCTCCATCACGGAGCTTTCTCACCACGGCCCGGAGAACCTGATGACCAGCCTGGTCACCATCCTGGGCGCCTTCGCCGTGCTGTGCACCATCTGCTGGCCCCTGGCCTGCATCATACTGGCGGTGGTGCCGCTGTTCATCCTGTTCACCATGCACTGGAACGGGAAGATGGACGAGGCCAACGCGGAGGTGAAGAAGAGCCTGGCCCAGATCAACGCCTCCATCGAGTCGGGCATCTCCGGCATCCGCACCGCCAAGGCCTTCGCCAACGAGAACGCCGAGGCGGAGAAGTTCAAAGACGCCAACGACAAATTCAAGGACGCCAAGAAGAACTGGTACAAGACCATGGGCATCTACCACTCCGGCATCGACTCCACCATGAGCCTGATGCAGGTGCTCACCATCGCCGCCGGCGGGTTCTTCATCATGCGGGGGAAGATGGATTATGTTGACCTCATCACCTTCTCCCTGTACGTCTCCACCTTCACCCGGCCCGTGACCCAGCTGGCGGATTTCATCGAGACCTTCACCGACGGCATGACCGGCTTCAAGCGCTTCCTGGAGATCATGCGCACCCAGCCGGACATCCAGGACGCCCCGGACGCCAAGGAACTGCAGGATGTGAAGGGGGACATCGAGTACAAGAACGTGTCCTTCTCCTACACCGACGGCGTGCCCGTGCTGGACAACGTCAGCTTCACCCTGCCCCACGGCCAGTGCCTGGCGGTGGTGGGTCCCTCCGGCGGCGGCAAGACAACGTTATGTCAACTTCTCCCCCGCTTCTACGACGTCACCGCCGGGTCGGTGACCATCGACGGGGCGGACGTGCGCAGCGTGACCCAGCACAGCCTGCACCGGGCCATCGGCATCATCCAGCAGGACGTGTTCGTCTTTGCCGATACCATCCGGGAGAACATCCGCTACGGCCGGCCGGACGCCACCGACGAGGAGATCATCGCCGCGGCGGTCCGGGCGGAGATCCACGAGGAGATCCTGGCCATGCCCAACGGCTACGACACCTTCGTGGGGGAGCGGGGCGTGATGCTCTCCGGCGGGCAGAAGCAGCGGCTCAGCATCGCCCGGGTGTTTTTGAAAAATCCGCCGGTGCTGATCCTGGACGAGGCCACCAGCGCCCTGGACAGCGTCACCGAGCAGCGCATCCAGGCGTCCCTGGACGAGCTGGCCAAGGGCCGCACCAGCATCATCATCGCCCACCGGCTCAGCACCGTCCGCAACGCGGACATGATCGCCGTGGTGGAGAACGAGCACATCGTGGAGCTGGGTCCCCGGGAGGAGCTGATCGCCCAAAACGGCGCCTTCGCCCGGCTGTGGGAGGCCCAGAACCTGACCATGGAGTGATGGCTATGGCGCGTATCGATCTTGACCGGGCCGCCGACATGCTGGCGGCGGCGGAAGATGTGCTCATCGTCACCCACGTCCGCCCGGACGGGGACGCAGCCGGCAGCGGCTGCGCCCTGTGCCTGGGCCTGCGGGCGCTGGGAAAGACCGCCTACCTGGCCCCCGATCCCCCCTCCATGGCCCGGTACGAACCCTATATGCTCCCCTATTTCGCCCCGGCGGGGTTCGTCCCCGGCTTCGTCGCCGCGGTGGACACCCCCGGCCCCGGCCAGTTTCCCCCGGGCCTGACGGCCCTGGCGGAGGGGACGGACCTGGCCGTGGACCACCACGGCACCAACAGCGGCTACGCCCGGCATACCTACCTGGAGCCGGACAGCGCCGCCACCGGGGAGATGGTCTACCTGCTGCTGGATAGGCTGGGCGTGACCATCACGCCGGCCATGGCCGAGACCCTCTATGCCGCCATCGCCACCGACACCAACGGCTTTCGCACCCCCGGCACCACCGCCCGCACCATGCGTATCGCCGCCGCCCTGCGGGAGGGCGGATACGACCCCTCCGGGCTGATGCGCCGGCTGTTCGAGACGAAGTCCGCCGCCCGGCTGCGGCTGGAGAGCGCCCTGTTCGGCGCCATGGCCTTCCCCCGGCCGGGGGTGTGCGTCATGGTCCTGCCCCTGGACGCCATCCGGTCCGCCGGCGCCGGGGAGGACGATATGGACAAGCTGTCCACCCTCACCATGGTCCCGGCGGGGACCCGGGCGGGGCTGCTGCTGCGACAGCTGCCGGAGGGGAACTGGAAGGTTTCCCTGCGCACCGACGGGTCGGTCCACGCCGGCCAGGTCCTGACCGTGCTGGGCGGAGGCGGCCACGCCGACGCCGCCGGGGCGGTGACGGGCCTGCCCCCCGAAGAGGCGGAAAAGACCGTCCTGCAGGCCCTGGAAAAGACCGGGCTGTGGCAGCTATAAAATGGGCGCAAACGCCCGTATTTCGGGGATCTCTTTCCACAATTTGATATAATTGACACATCCTGTTCCTTATGGAAAGAAATTTTCTAAAACTTCTCCAAAAACCTCTTGACGAAACGCAAAAAGTATGTTTAGATATGAATGACAGGAATTGGAAGTCGTATCTCTTCCGTTCCTCTGAAACAGCCGCCGGCCACGCCCCTGTATATGGGCCTCCTTTGTGTAACTCCCCTTTCTCCTCTTGATGCTTTCTCATACAGGAAACTCCTTTCCAAGTTCAAAGCGCGCAGGGGTGTGGCTTTTATAAAAGCAAAAACGGGACTGTCCTGGGACAGTCCCGTTTTTCGTTTTTCCAGATCTTTTTTGCTTTTCAGTAGGGCCGCAGCACGCTCAGCGCCGACGTCACGCTCCCGGCGTGGCCCACGGTGATGCCCGCGGCGGTGACGCCCAGGGCGGCGCAGTCGGCGAAGCTCATCCCCCCGGCCAGGCCCACGGTGAGGGCGGCGGTCATGCTGTCGCCGGCACCGGTGGCGTCCACCACGTCGGTGTGCACCGACGGCTGGGGGAATATCCGCTCCCCATCCCCGCAGATCACGCCGCCGGGGCCGATGGATACCACCACCCGCTTCACCCCCGCGGCCAGCAGGGCGCGGATGCAGTTCTCCGGTCCCTTCTCGCCGGTGAGGGTCTCCGCCTCCTGGATGTTGGCCTTGAGGATGTGCAGCCGGTCCAGTATGCCCTTCAGCCGCAGGCACTTGGCGGTGGACACCCCGTCCGCCACCAGGGGCACGCTGAGCCGCCCGGCCAAGAATGCCAGGGTCTCCGCCGGGAGATTGGCCTCCATCACCACCGCGTCGCACCGCTCCAGCGCCGGCAGGCAGGACTCGGCAAAGGCCCGGTCGATCCGCCGGCACAGGCGCATGTCGTTCACCGCCGCGGCCACGTCCCCGTTCTCGTCGCAGACGTACACATAGCGGTTGTTGGCGGTGTCGTCCCAGCGGCAGCCGGCGATGTCCACGCAGTAGCGCTCGCTCTCGGCGCGGATGGTCCCGGCGTGCTCATCCCGGCCCAGCAGGGAGTAAAACCCCGTTTCGGCCCCCAGCAGAGCGCAGTTGCGGGCGATGTTCCAGCCCACGCCTCCCAGGGTGAAACGAACCTTTCCCGTGACGGAGTCGCCCCTGGCCAGGGGGCCGTCCGCCAGCGCTCCGATATCCACATTCAACGCGCCGATAACAGCGACTTTCTTTTTTTCCGTATCCATGGTATTATTGTAGCATAGATCCCGTGTTTTTCAAGGAGGAACCCGCGATGACCATCGAAAAAGTTCGGGCGTTCCTGGCCGAACGCGGCTACCTGGACAGGCTTCACGAGTTCGAGGCCTCCACCGCCACGGTGGAGCTGGCCGCCGAACAGCTGGGCGTGGACCCGGACCAGATCGCCAAGACCCTGTCCTTTTACCGGGACGGCGGCGCCGTGATGGTGGTGGCCGCCGGCAGCCGCCGGATCGACAACCACAAGTTCAAGGAGCACTTCGGCTGCAAGGCCCGGATGCTGTCATTGGAGGACGTAGAGCGCTTCACCGGCTATGCCGCCGGCGGGGTGTGTCCCTTTCTGGCCCCGGCGGACGTGCCGGTGTGGCTGGACGTGAGCCTTAAAGACCACGACACGGTCTATCCCGCCGCCGGCAGCGCCCACAGCGGCGTGGCCCTCAGCTGCGAGGAGCTGGAGAGCCTCACCGCCCCGGCGGGCTGGTGCGACGTGTGCAAGACCCGGGAGGCGGCGACATGAAGATCTATTGGGAGCTGTTCCTGTCCTTTTTCCGCATGGGCGCCATCACCTTCGGCGGCGGCTACGCCATGCTGCCCATCCTCCAGCGGGAGGTGGTCCAGGACCGGGGCTGGTGCACCGATGAGGAGCTGACGGACTATTTCGCCATCGGCCAGTGCACCCCCGGCATCATCGCTGTGAATACCGCCACCTTCATCGGCTACAAGCTCCGGGGCGTGCCCGGGGCCATCGTCGCCACCCTGAGCCTGGTGTTCCCCAGCTTCATCATCATCTCCATCATCGCCATGGTGCTGCAGAACTTCGCCGAGTACCCGGTGGTGCAGAACGCCTTCGCCGGCATTCGGGTGGTGGTGACGGTGCTGATCCTCAACGCGGTGATCAAGCTTCTGAAGTCCTCCGTGGTGGACAAGCCCACGGCGGCCATCTACGTGGCCGTGGCGGCGCTGGCCTTCTTCCTGGACGTGTCGCCGGTGCTGTTCGTGGTCATCACCGCCGCGCTGGGCATCGCCCTGCACATCCGAAAGGAGGTCCGGGGGAAATGATCCTGCTGCAGCTTTACTGGGAGTTTTTCAAGACCGGTCTGTTCGCCGTGGGCGGCGGGCTGGCCACGCTGCCGTTTTTGTACTCCATGGGCGAGCGCACCGGCTGGTTCACCGCCGCCCAGGTGGCGGACATGCTGGCGGTCAGCGAGTCCACCCCCGGCCCCATCGGCATCAACATGGCCGTCTATACCGGCTACACCAGCGCCGGCGTGCTGGGCAGCGTGTGCGCCCTGCTGGGCATCGTCACCCCCAGCGTGATCGTCATCATCCTGGTGGCGGCGGCGCTGAAGGCCTTCCGGGACAACAAGTATGTCCAGGGCGCTTTCTACGGCATCCGCCCCGCCTCCACGGGGCTGATAACCGCGGCGGGCCTGACGGTGGCCGCCGGCGCGCTGCTGCACACCCAGCTGTGGACCGGCCCGGCCAGCCTTCTGGCGGTGATCGACTGGAAGGCCATCGCCCTGGCGGCGGTCATCTTCGCCGGCACGAAGGTATTCAAAAAGCTCCACCCGGCGGTGTTCATCCTCATCGGCGCGGTGGCGGGCGCCCTGTTCCGCTTCGCCGGAGCGTGACGCCCCATCCCGGAGGCGCGGCCCGTTCAAGGTTGCGTTTCCGGGATTTTATGCTATAATAGATTGATTGTTTTTTAGAAAATAAGTGTGACCCTCTCCGGTCACCGTCTGCGAGGTTTTTCATGGCTGCGATCGTCCCCGGCAGGAAAAACAGGATACTGTCGGCGCTGACCGTCTGCGCGGCCTCCGCGGCAAGCACGCTGGCGCTGCTGGCGGTGGTATACGCCCTGCGGGGCGTGTGGCCCTTCGGCACGGACAACGTGGCCTATGTGGACACCGCCCAGTTCTATGTGCCCGGCTATTACCGCACGTGGGACGTGCTCCACGGCCTGGCCAGCATGCAGCACACCTGGTACGCCGGTCTGGCCGAGGGGGTCAGCGCCAGCTGGAAGACGGTGCTCAGCCCCTCCAACTGGGTGTTCCTGCTGGTGAGCCGGGACCACATCCTGGAGGGCCTGAGCCTGTATCTGGCGGCGAAGCTGGTCATCATCAGCCTGGGGGCGGCGCTGGCGGTGAGCCTGCGCTTTCCCGACATGGCCCGGCTGCGCCGGGTGCTGCTGGTGCTGGCCTACACCTTCAGCGGCTTCTCCCTGCAATACTACGCCAACTTCTCCTGGATGGGCACGGCGGCGGCCTTCCCGCTGCTGCTGTACGCCCTGGAGCGGCTGCTGCGCACCGGCGGGTACGTGCCCTACATCGTCTGCTACGTCTATTTCCTGTACCTGGGCGTGTACTACGCCTACATGGCCACCCTCTACATCCTGCTGTTCTCCCTGGGCTACATGCTCTTCCTCCTGCCCCGGGACCAGCGGGGGGACCGGGCCTTCCGCCTGGGGCTGGCCACGGCGGCGGCCTTTGGCATCGGCGCCAGCTTTTTCATCTCCAACTCCTCCGGGATGGTCACCTCCTCCCGGTTCGAGAGCAACATGGACTCCGGGCTGATGTCCGGCATGACCACCTGGAACATCCCCAACATCCGCCACACGGTACTGATGCTGCTGGGCATGAGTCCGGCGGCGGCGGTGCTGCTCCGTGCCCGGCGCAGCGCGGGGCAGGGTCCCCGGCGGTTCTTCGCCTGGATGGCGGCGGTGTTCGCCCTGCCCATGGTGTTCACCAACATCGACACGGTCTGGCACTTCGGCCAGTACAACTTCTTCCCCATGCGCTACGGCTACATGCTGCCGGCCACGGTGCTGGCCTTCGCGGCGGCGGCGCTGGAAAAGGGCCTGCCGCCGGCGAAAAAGGCGCTGTCCCGGACCCGGGGCGATATCGCGGAGCTGGTCTGCGCCGCGGCGGTGATATGCGCGCTGCCCTGGCTGACGAAGATATACCAGCAATACGGCTCTGTGTTCCTCACCGCCCTGGGCCGGAAGGGGCTGCTGACCTGGCTGGGGGTCTTTGCCCTGGCGGGCGCGGCCTTCACGGGGCTGTACATACTGCTCCTGCGCCGGCCGGGCCGATCTGGCGCGGCGGCCATGGCGGTGCTGATGACGATACAGCTGGCCGTGAACGCCCTGGGCTTCGTGGCCCCGGACGACGGCCACACCTACACCTACGAATACGACCCGGCTTACATCGAGGCGGCGGACGCGCTGTACGACGTGTTCTCGGCCCAGGAGCTGTCCCCCCTGTCCCGGGCGAAGAACGTGGACGCCAGTCTTAACGCCGGCTACGCCTCCATCGCCGGGGTCAGCGCCCTGTCCAGCGTCAACTCCGGCTCCTCCTCCACCCAGCTGGGGGTGTTCCGCCAGCTGGGCTACACGGTGAACTATTTCCGCATCATGGACCCAGGCGGCACGGTGTTTTCCGACATGCTCCTGGGGGTGGACCGGGCGCTGACCTCCCTGCCCATCGACGAGGACCTCTATCTCCCCGGCCAGACGGTGGCCGGCGTGCAGATCGCCCCCAGCCGCTACCCCGGCGTCATCGGCCTGCAGTACCCCGCCGGGGCGCTGGACGGCTACTTCGACTGCACGGACCTGGCCCAGCGGCTGAACTGCCTGTACCGGGCCTTCACCGGCTCCGACGGCGCCGTGGCGGCAAACCTGTCCCCCGCCGCGCTCCAGGCGGAGGGCGAGGGCATGCGCCGGTACACCTTCACCTGCACGGCCCCGGCCCCCGCGTTCCTGTACCTGGCGGCGGACGGGACCATCATGAACATCACCGTGAACGGCCGGGAGGTGGCGGTGCCCTCTTATCTCAACCCCACGAACCGCCTCTATCCCGCGGCCTTCAACTCCAACCTGCTGTGTCTGGGCCTGGTCCCGGCCGGGGAGAGCACCATAAGCTTCTCCTCCGCCATGGACCTGACGGCGGCGGACATCGCTGTGACGGCGGTGGACCAGGCGGCGGTGGCCTCCTTTGCCGGCGACGCCCGCCGGGACCCGGACATGGAGGTGAGCTATGACTCCATCGGCCTGACCGCCACCGTCACCGCGGAGGCGGAGGACCAGGTTTTGTTCCTGCCCCTGGCGGCCACCGGCTGGCGCTGCGAGGTCAACGGCGAGAGCGTGAAGCTTGCCTACCCCCTGGACGTGATGGTGGGCGTGCCCCTGCAGAAGGGGGAGAACACCGTCCGCCTGTGGCGGCCCGCCCGGTGGATCGTGCCGAAAAAGGGCCTGACCATCTCCCTGGAGACTTTGGCGGTGTGCGCCCTGTGGGCGCTGCTGCGCCGGCTGCCCCGCCTGCGGGCCATGGCCCTGCCCAAGTGGATGGGCGCCGTGGCGCTGGTGCTGTTTTACGCCGCGGCGGCGGGCTGCATCCTGTTCGTATACGCCGCGCCCCTGGCCCTCCTGATCGCCCGGGGCACGGTGATCTGGCCATGACCGGAAGGAGATACCCATGAGCACCATCCTCGTCACCGGCGGCGCCGGCTTCATCGGCGCCAACTTCGTCTACTATCTGCTGGACACCCACCCCGACGACCGGGTGGTGTGCGTGGACAGCCTGACCTACGCGGGCAACCTGTCCACCCTGGAGCGGGCACTGGCCGACCCCCGGTTCGCCTTCTATAAACAGGACATCCGGGACCGGGCCGGCGTGGAGGCCGTCTTTGACGCGGAAAAGCCCGACGCGGTGGTGAATTTCGCCGCGGAGAGCCACGTGGACCGGTCCATCGAAACGCCGGAGATATTCCTGCAGACCAACATCCTGGGCACCCAGGTGATGATGGACGCCTGCCTCGCCCACGGGAACGTGCGCTTCCACCAGGTGTCCACCGACGAGGTCTACGGGGACCTGCCCCTGGACCGGCCCGACCTGCTGTTCACCGAGGACACCCCCCTGCACGCCTCCAGCCCCTATTCGGCCTCCAAGGCGTCGGCGGACCTGCTGGTGCAGGCATACTGCCGCACCTACGGCCTGGCGGCCACCATCAGCCGCTGCTCCAACAACTACGGCCCCTACCAGTTCCCGGAGAAGTTCATCCCCCTGCTCATCGCCAACTGCCTGCAGGACAAGCCCCTGCCCGTGTACGGGAAGGGCCTGAACGTGCGGGACTGGCTGTATGTGACCGACCACTGCAAGGCCATCGACCTGATCCTGCGCCGGGGCCGGCTGGGCCAGGTGTACAACATCGGCGGCCGCAGCGAGATGCGCAACATCGACATCGCCCGGCTCATCTGCCGCTCCCTGGACAAGCCGGAGAGCCTGATCTCCTTCGTGGCCGACCGGAAGGGCCACGACCTGCGCTACGCCATCGACCCGGAGAAGATCCGCGCGGAGCTGGGCTGGACGCCGGAGACGGCCTTCGCCGACGGCATCCGCGCCACCGTGGACTGGTATCTGGCCCACCGCCCCTGGTGGGAGGACATCATCTCCGGCGAATACCGCGACTACTATGAGCGGATGTACAAAGACCGCTGATCCCACCCTTCGGAGGCACGCCATGATCCCCTTCAACATCCCCCCCTATACCGGCCGGGAGGACGATTACGTCCTGCAGGCCATCCACTCCCACAAGATATGCGGCGACGGCTCCTTCACGAAAAAGTGCCACGCCTGGCTGGCCGAACACACCGGCGCGGCCCAGGCGCTGCTCACCACCAGCGGCTCCAGCGCCCTGGACATGGCCGCCATCCTCTGCGGCCTCGGCCCGGGGGACGAGGTGATCCTGCCGTCCTATACCTTCTCCGCCACCGCCAACGCCTTCGTCCTGACGGGGGCCACCCCGGTGTTCGTGGACATCCGCCCGGACACCATGAACATCGACGAGAATCTGATAGAGGACGCCGTCACGCCCCGCACCAAGGCCATCTGCCCGGTGCACTACGGCGGGGTGTCCTGCGAGATGGACGCCATCCTGGCCGTCGCCCGGCGCCACGGCCTGAAGGTCATCGAGGACGCGGCCCAGGGGGTCATGGCCTTTTACAAGGGCCAGGCCCTGGGTTCCATCGGCGACTACGGCTGCTTCAGCTTCCACGAGTCGAAGAACTACTCCATGGGCGAGGGCGGCGCCATCCTCCTGCGTCAGGAGGACCCCCGGGCGGAGATGGTCCGGGAGAAGGGCACCAACCGCGCCCGGTTCCTCCGGGGCCAGGTGGACAAGTACACCTGGGAACTGCCCGGCACCAGCTTTTTGCCCAGCGAGCTGAACGCGGCGTACCTGTGGGGCCAGCTGGAGCTGGCGGAGGACATCAACGCCGCCCGGCGCCACAGCTGGCAGCTGTACTATGACGGCCTGGCCCCCCTGGCCAAAGAGGGGCTGATCGGACTCCCCGCCGTCCCCGACGGGTGCGTCCACAACGGCCACATGTTCTACCTCAAGGCCCGGGACATCGCCCAGCGCACCGCCCTGACCGCCTGGCTGAAGGAGCGGGGCATCGGCTCGGCGTTCCACTACGTGCCCCTCCACTCCGCCACCGCCGGCCGGCGCTATGGCCGCTTCCACGGGGAGGACCGGTACACCACCCGCGAGAGCGAGCGGCTGCTGCGCCTGCCCATGTACTACGGCCTGACCGACGGTGAGGTGGCCCAGGTGGCGGAGGCCGTCACGGCCTTCTACCGCTCCGCCGCCGCCCTGTGACCGCCGCCATGAAAAAGCTCGCCATCATCGGCGCCAACGAATTTCAGGACCCCCTCATCCGCAAGGCGAAGCAGATGGGCTATGTGACCCACGTGTTCGCCTGGGCGGCGGGGGACGTGGGGGAGCAGAGCGCCGACGTGTTCCACCCCATCAGCATCACGGAGAAGGAGGCCATCTGGCAGGTGTGCCGGGACGTGGGCGTGCAGGCCTGCTGCTCCATCGGCTCGGACCTGGCGGTGCACACGGTGAACTATGTCCAGCGCCGTCTGGGAAACCCCTGCAACCCGGAGATCACCGACACAGTGGCCACCAACAAATACGCCATGCGCCGGACCCTGTCGGCGGCGGGGGTGGCGTGCCCCCGGTTTTTGACCGCGTCGGAGGCGCCCGACCCGCAGGCGCTGGAGGACATGGGCTGGCCTTTGATCGTCAAACCCACGGACCGCTCCGGCAGCCGGGGCATCTTCAAGGTGACGGACATGGCCGCCCTGGCGGACGCCGTGCCCCGGGCCGCGGCGCTGTCCTTCGAGAAAAAGGCCATCATCGAGCAGTTCATCACCGGTCGGGAGTACAGCTGCGAGAGCATCTCCTTCGCCGGGGAGCACCACATCCTGGCCCTGACGAAAAAATACACCACCGGCGCGCCCCACTTCATCGAAACGGGCCACACCGAGCCGGCGGAGGACATCCCGGCGGCGCTGCTGCCGGCGGTGCGCCGGACGGTGACGGCGGCGCTGGACGCGCTGCAGGTGACCTACGGCGCCGGGCACACGGAATTTCTGCTGACCCCGGAGGGGGAGGTGCGGATCGTGGAGGCGGGCGCCCGGATGGGCGGCGACTGCATCGGTTCGGACCTGGTGTACCTGTCCACCGGCGTGGACTTCATGGCCGCGGTCATCGACGTGGCCTGCGGCCATGCGCCGGACCTGACGGTGAGGCGCACGCCCCGCCGGGCGGACATCCGCTTCATCTTCACCGAGGCGGACGCCGTGCGCATGGAGCGGGAGCGCGCCGCCGCGCCGGAGCGCCTCTGGCGGGCATCCTACGACGGGGACGCCTCCGCCGCCGTCACCGACAGCTCCACCCGCCACGGCTACTGGATCACGCTGGGCCAGGCCCTGTGACAGGACGCCGCCGACCCTTGCCAAGGAGGCAGCACAATGGAAAAGATCATGATCCTGGGCGCCGGCCCCGCCCAGGTGCCCCTCATCCGGGAGGCCCGGAACATGGGCCTTGAAACTGTGGTCGCCACCATCCCGGGGGATTATCCCGGCATCCCGGAGGCGGACGCCGTGACCTACACGGATATCACCAACGCCCCCGCCATCGCCGCCGAGGCGGCCCGATACGCCGTTTCCGGCGTGGCCACCTGCTGCTTCGAGCTGGGGCTGCGGGCCCAGGCGCTGGCATGCGAGAGGCTGGGCCTGCCGGGCATCAGCCCGGCGGCGGCGGAGATATCCGTCAACAAGCTGGCCATGAAGGAGGCCTTCGACGCCGGCGGGGTGCTCACCGCCCCCTGGCGGCGGCTGGACAGCGAGGACGATGTTCCCGCCGCGGCGGCGGCGCTGGGCTTCCCCATGGTGGTGAAGGCCGTGGACCTGCAGGGCAGCCGGGGCGTGTACGTGGTCCGGGACACGGACCAGGCCCGGCGGGCCTTCCGGCAGGCGCTGGCCCTGTCCGGGGAGCGCTGCTGCCTGGCCGAGGCCTTCCTCACCGGCAGCAACTGCGGCGCGGAGGCCTTCGTCCAGGGCGGCAAGCCCCTTCTGGTGATGCCCGACGGCACCCTCTCCGCCTGTCAGCCCGGCGGACCCAACGTGCCCATCGGCCACTATGTGCCCCTGGAGGGCGGCGAGGCGGTGCGCGCCGCCGTGACGGAGCAGGTCCGGCGGGCCATCCGGGCCTGCGGGCTGGATGACTGCGCCGTCAACTTCGACTTCGTCCTCCACGACGGCAGGCCCTATGTCATCGAGCTGACCGCCCGGGCGGGGGCCACCTGCCTGCCGGAGCTGACGGGCCTGCACTACGGGATAAACTATTACCGCATGATCCTCCTGGCCGCCCTGGGCCGGGACGCCCGGGAATACCTGGCCGGCGGCGGAGATCCCCGCCGGGCCTGCGCGGCGGTGATGCTCCGATCGCCCCGGGACGGGACCGTGCGGGCCATCCATCTGCCGGAGAAATTGCCGGCGAGCGTATACCAGCTGTCCCTGATCGTGAAGCCCGGCGACCGGGTCCGGGCCTTTACCCAGACCGCCGACCGGATCGGCCAGGCCATCGTCACCGGCCCGGACGCCGACGGATGCCGCCGGGAGCTGGACAGGCTCCTGGAACAGATCAAGATCGAGGTTGAATGACGTGCACACTGACAGCCTTTTCATCGCCCCGGACGCCCACTGCCGGAACGTGACCGGCCCGGCCTCCGCCGCCGTCTATACCGGCGCCTGGGTGGAGGACACCGCTCTGGGCGAGCGGGCCACCGTCGGGGACTTCTCCCGGGTGGCGGACAGCGTTCTGGCCGAGCGGGCCAGCCTGCAGCGGTACAACATGGCCTACGGCGCTCGCCTGGGCCGGTACTCCTACACCGGGCGCAACACCGTGATCTGGCACGCGGACATCGGCGCGTTCTGCTCCCTGTCCTGGAACGTGTCCGTGGGCGGCGGTGAGCACGACTATACACGCCTGACCACCCACTCGTTTTTGTATGACGAGAAGGACTTCGGCCTCATGCCCCCCGGCGCGGAGGGCTATGACCGCTTCGCCCAGCCCTGCTCCATCGGCAACGACGTCTGGATCGGCGCCGGGGCGGTGATCACCCGGGGGGTGCATGTGGGCGACGGGGCCGTGATCGGCGCCGGGTCCGTGGTGACCCGGGATGTGGAGCCTTACACCGTCGTGGCGGGGGTGCCTGCCCGGCCTCTGAAAAAGCGCTTTTCCGACGACATCATCCGCGCCCTGCTGGCCAGCCGCTGGTGGGACCTGCCCGGGGACGTGATCCGGGCCAATTTTGAGCTGTTCAACGCCCCGCCGGACAGCGCCGCCGCCGCGCGGTTGCTGGCGCTGCGGGACAAGTATTTGGGAGGTGAGGGAAAATGACCACCATCTCGATCGCCATCCCCTGCTACAAGTCCGCCCGGACCATCGGTCCCGTGGTGGAGGAGCTGCGGGGCGTGTTCGCCGCCCAGAGCGAGTACGACTACCAGATCATCCTGGTCAACGACTACCCGGACGACGACACCTTCGACGTGATCGCCTCCCTGTGCCGGGAAGATGAAAAGATCATCGGCGTGAACCTGTCGAGAAACTTCGGCCAGACCGTGGCGAAGATGGCGGCCCTGCCCTATGTGAAGGGGGAGGTGCTGGTATACATGGACGACGACGGCCAGCATCCCGCCGACCAGATCTTCAAGCTGGTGGAGAAGGTCCGGGAGGGCTACGACGTGGTGTACGCCCGCTTCCCCCACAAGCAGCACAGCGCCTTCAAGCGCCTCACCAGCCGCCTCAACAGCAAGGTCCTGGAGCTGAACGGCACCAAGCCCAAGGGCATCACCCTGTCCAGCTACTGCGCCATGGGTCCCACCGCCATCGAGGCGCTGCGCCGCTATAAAAGCCCCTTCCCCTCCATGGGCGGGTACCTGGTCCACGTGGCCCGGCGGTACGCCAACGTGGACATGGAACACCGCGCCCGGCTGGAGGGCGAGAGCAACTACACCCTGCGGAAGATGCTGAGCCTGTGGCTGACCGGCTTCACCAACTTCTCCACCGTGCCGCTGCGCTTCGCCACCGTGGCGGGCAGCATCTTCGCCGTGGTGGGCTTCCTGGCGGCGGTCATCACCGTGATACGCAAGCTCCTGCACCCCAGCATCGCCGCGGGCTTCACCACCTCCATCGCCCTGCAGCTGGGCATCGGCGGCATGATCATGCTGCTGCTGGGCCTGTGCGGGGAGTATATAGGCCGGATCTACATGACCGTGAGCAACATGCCCCAGTACGAGATCCGCCAGACCGTCAACGCCGGCGAGGAGGACGACCGCCATGGGCAATAAGCTGCGGCCTGCCTACGACAGGCTCTACGTGGGCGGCGAGACCCTGCTGCTGGCCATGGGCGCCCGGCGGGAGGGCAGGCGCGACGCGGACGCTCTCCCGGCGCGGGAGGGGGCGGCGGCGTTTTATAAGAGCACCGTCCGGCCCTACTGGCGGCAGTTCAACGTCCCCGTGCCCAAGGCCTACTGGTTCCGGCTCTACTGCAACGGCTTCCGGCCTGACAGCCCCCGATACATCCCCGACGACCTGTGGTTCCGCCGGATCATCCCCCACTACAACAACCTGCTGTTCGCCAAGGCCCTGCAGGACAAGTGCATGCACGGAGTGCTGTTTCCCGACATGCGCCGGCCTGTGACGGTGGTGAAGAACATGGCGGGGATGTTTTACACCGACGACTTCCGCCCCCTCACCTTTGACGAGGCTGTAAAGCGCTTTGCCGGCCATGGCCGGGTCATCGTCAAGCCCTCCGTGGGCAGCGGCCAGGGCCACGGCATCCGCTTTTACGACAGCGACGCCCTCTCCCCCGCCGAGATCGGCGATGTGTTCCGCCTGTACGGGCAGAACTTCATCGTCCAGGAGAAGCTGACCCAGCATCCGGACCTGGCCCGGCTGAATCCTGGGTCGCTGAACACCGTGCGGCTGATAACCTTCCTCCACGACGGCAGGGCGGATGTGCTGGCCGCCATTTTGCGGGTGGGCGGATCGCAGAGCGAGGTGGACAACACCTCCCAGGGCGGCTTCAAGGCCACGGTGCTGCCGGACGGCCATCTGGCGGACCGGGGCATGGACCACCACTACCGCTACACGGACCGATACGAAAACGGCATCCCCTTCGGCTCGGTGACCATCCCGGGCTATGACCGGATCGTGGCAGCCGTGACGGAGCACGCCGTGAAAATGAGCCACTTCCGGCTGCTGGGCTGGGACATCGCCGTGGCGGAGGACGGCGATCCGGTGCTGGTGGAGTATAACGTCATACCCGCCCAGGCCCACGCCACCAACGGCCCCCTGTTCGGGGAGCTGACCGATCAGGTGCTGGCCGAGGTGTTTGGCCGGCGGGCCTGAGAAAGGAGCGGACATGTCCATCGTGGAAAAGGCCCGGGGCGCCGGGCAGGCCATCGTGAAGGTCTGTCCGCCCGCGGCGTATCTTCTCATCCCCCCCATGCGCCTGGCGGACACTCTCCAGGGCGGCACGCTGCATCAGCACATGCGGGAGAACATCGACATCTTCTGCACGCCGGAGCAGAGAGCGGACAGCGCCTATATGCGCTGGCTGCGCCGGGACATGTGGTACTGCGCCATCCGGTATCTGTGCGCGTTCAACGAGTATTTCATGTTCCGCTTCCCCCGGCTGAACCACCGGGGCCGGAGCCAGTTCGTCACGGAACTGCAGAAGGTGGACGCCTACCAGCAGGTGGGCACGCCGGAGACATGGCGCACGCTGCAGAACAAGTGGGAGTGCTACCTGAAATTCCAAAAATACTACCGCCGGGACGCCATCCTGGCGGGGGCGGGGCTGGAGGCGGAGACCTTCTTCGCCTTCCTGGACAAGCACGCCCGCTTCATCGCCAAGCCCCTCAACGACGCCTGCGGCAACGGGGTGTTCCTCTTTGACGCCGCCGCCGACGGTCGGAGCCGGGAGGAGCTGCTGGCCTGGTTCCGGGGCCAGGACGTGATCCTGGAGCAGCCCATCGTCCAGTGCGCGGACATGGCCCGGCTCCACCCCGGCTCGGTGAACACCGTCCGCTGCGCCACGTTTTATAAGGACGGCCATGTGGACATCCTGTTCACCTTCCTGCGGATGGGCCGGGGCGGCAGCGTAGTGGACAACGCCGGGGCCGGCGGCTTCGTGGCCAGCGTGGACCCCGACACCGGCATCCTGACCACCCCCGGGGTGACCGAGTCGCTGGAGAGCGTGCTCGTCCACCCGGACACCGGCGCACAGATCATCGGCTGGCGGGTCCCCCGCTGGGAGGAGATGAAGGCCCTGGCCCGGGAGATGAGCCTGGCCTTTACGGAGCAGCCCTACATCAGCTGGGACTTCGCCCTCACCGACGACGGCTGGGTCTGCGTGGAGGGCAACCACGCCGGCCAGTTCGTCTGCCCCCAGTTCACCACCCAGCACGGCATCCGGGACCGGCTGCGGCCCTATTTTGACCTGTGAGGACCCTGCCATGACCCCGTTTTTCTCCATCGTGGTGCCCGTTTACAACGTGGAACCCTTCCTGCGCCAGTGCGTGGACAGCATCCTGGCCCAGAGCTTCACAGACTTCGAGCTTATCCTGGTGGACGACGGCTCCCCCGACAGCTGCGGCGCCATCTGCGACGGCTACGCCGCGGCCGACGCCCGGGTGCGGACCATCCACCAGGCCAACGCCGGTCTGGCCGGCGCCCGCCGGACGGGCCTGGAGGCCGCCCGGGCGGAGTATGTGGGCTTCGTGGACAGCGACGACTGGGTGGAGCCGGCCTGGCTGGCCACGGTCCGGGACGGCCTGGAGCGGGGCAATAGTCCCGACATCGTCCTGTTCGACCACCGGCGGGACACGTCCATGCCCCCCGTGCCCCTGTTCTTGCAGCCGGGGTACTACGACAAGGCCCGGCTGGAGCGGGAGGTATACCCCTACATGCTGTGGGACGCCCGCCGCCGGCCCTTCGGCACCCAGCTTTTGCCGGCCTATATCCCCCTGCGGATCGCCCGGCGGCAGCTGCTGCTGGACCACTACATCGACCGGGACGTGAAGCTGCCCCTGTTCGAGGACATGGCCATGGCTTACGAGTGCCTGTATCACGCGGACAGCCTCTGGTTCTGCCCGGAGCGGCTGTATGTCTACCGGGTGCGGGAAAGCTCCCTTCTGCACGCCTACAGGCCGGATTTCTTCCGGGAGATCCAGCTGTGCTTTGGCTATATGCGCTCCCGGCTGGGCGGGCGGGACCCGGCCCTGGACCGGCAGCTGAACGGCGCGTACCTGCGCAAGGTGCTGGTGGGCATGGCCAATGACGTCCGCCAGTGGGGTCCCCAGGCCCATGCCCACACCGCCCGGGCCATGGAGGAGACCGGCATCGCCGGGGAGCTGTCCTTCGGGGGGCTTCCCTGGGACATGAAGCTGTTTTTGCTGCTGCTGAAATGCCGGATGTACCGGCTGGCCCTGCTGGCCGTCCGGGTCCGGAGCTGACCGGGGAGGAGAGAGAATGACCCCCTATTTTTCCATCGTCATCCCCGTATACAACGCCGCGGCCTATCTGCGCCGGTGCGTGGACAGCATCCTGGCCCAAACCTTCTCAGACTTTGAGCTTATCCTGGTGGACGACGGCTCCGCCGACGAAAGTGCCGCCCTCTGCGACGGCTATGCCGCCGCCGACAGCCGGGTGCTGGCCCTCCATCAGGCCAACGCCGGCCCCACCCCCGCCCGCCGGCGGGGCCTGGACGCCGCCCGGGGGGCGTATATATGCTTCGCCGACGCGGACGACTGGGTGGTCCCCCGCTGGCTGGAGGCCATCCACGGCCTGATCCGGGACAACGGCGGGCCGGACATGGTGCTGTTCGACTATGAGCGGGACGTGGGGCCGGTGGCTCAGCCCATGCTGGCGGAGGAGGGCTATTACGACCGGGGCCGGCTGGAGCGGGAGATATTCCCCTACATGCTCATGGACCTGCGGCGCAAGCCCTTCGGCACCCAGCTGTTCCCCGGGTACCTGTGGAGCAAGGTGTTCCGCCGGGAGCTGATATGCCAGCATTACCTGAAGGACGACCGGATCACCATCTTCGAGGACACCGCCATGACCTACCAGTGCGTCTATAACGCCTCGGCGGTGTACATCACCCGGGAGAAGCTGTACGTCTACCGCAAGCAGACCCAGTCGAACCTGAACCACTACCGGCCCGCCTATTTTATGGAGTGCAAGCTGGTGAAGGACTGCCTGCGGGAGAACCTGGGCGGGCGGGACCCGGCGCTGGACAGGCAGATCAACGCCTTTTGCGCCTACCGGCTCATCCACGGCCTGGTCATGGAGTGCGTCGCCCACCCGGTGCTGGCCCAGGCGGCGGAAAACGCAGGCCGGACGCTGGACGAGTCCCGCTTTGCCGCCGACCTGACCGTCCGGGGCCTGCCGCTGTACATGAAGCCCTTCGTCCTGCTGGTAAAGCACCGCCTTTACCGGGCGGCGGTGCTGCTGATAAAGCTGCGCATGGACCGATAACAGGGAAGGAGAGCCATGGCAAAAGTATCCGTCATCATCCCCGTATACAAGGCCGAGGCCTATCTGCGCCAGTGTCTGGACAGCGTCATGGCCCAGCAGGCCCCGGAGTTGGAGTTCATCGTGGTGGACGACGGCTCCCCCGACGGCTGCGGCGCCATATGCGACAGCTATGCCCGCCGGGACAGGCGCTTTCGGGTGCTCCACCGGGAAAACGGCGGCGTGGTGTCCGCGCTGATGGAGGGCCTGCGGGCCGCCCGGGGGGATTATGTGGGCTTCGTGGACGCGGACGACTGGATCGATCCGGGGTACTTTGAGCGGCTGTACGATGCCGCGGCGGAGACCGGCGCGGACATCGTCCAGGCGGAGCGGATCGAGGAGGGCGCCCGCGCCCTGACCCTGGCCCAGCCCGAGGAGCGGACATACGCCGGCGCGGAGGCCATCCGGGCGCTGATGGGCGAATACTTCACCCAATACCTGGTCGCCCCGGACAGGCGGACCGTCACCTTCGCCCGGTGGGACAAGCTCTACCGCCGGGAGATGGTGCTGGCTGATCTGGAGCTGCTGGACACCCGGCTTTATCTGGCGGAGGACACGGTGTTCAACGCCGCCATGCTGCCGGACTGCAAAAAGGTGGTGCTGCTCAGCGGCACGCCCAAGTACCATTACCGCATCCTGGCCGGCTCCAATTCCCACCGCTACGACCCCCGGGAGATGAGCCGGCTCGCCCAGCTGCGGCAGGCGCTGCAGCGCATCGCCCGGGCCAAGGGCACCGACCCGGTCCTGCCGGACCTGTACATCGGCCACGCGGTCTACTTCCGGGCCTATACCACCGCCATCCAGCCGGACATGGACCCGGCGGCCGCCCGGGACCACATCCGGACGCTGGTGAAAAGCGTCCCGCCGGCGCTGCTGAGCCGGTACGCCGCCTCCCGGGGCGGGGCCGCCGTGGGCCTGTGCTGTGCCCTGCTCCGGGTCGGCGCCGTGGGGTCCTTCATCCGCCTGGCCCGCTTCAACGAGCGCCGCGCTCAACGCTGAACCGCATAAAAAGACCGGGGAGCCTCCGCTCCCCGGTCCCGTATCATCTTATCCCGCCGCTCCGGTCTGCCGGGGCGGCGTTTTCTTATTCCTCCCACCAGCGGTCCAGGTAGGACCGGTCCATGCTGAACCAGGCCACCGGGTGGCCGGGGGCGCGCTGGTCCTCGGGGGGATAGGTCATGTAATCGCCGTAGAGGATGCGCAGGTACTCATCCGTCCCCGCCGGGCAGGGCACCGTCATATCCTCGAAGGGCAGCGTCACCGTCTCCCGGACGCATCGGCTGGGGTACAGCACCCACCCGAAGCACTCGTTGGCCCAGGGCGCGTCATAGATGCTCATGCGCCTGAACAGGTCCTCCTCCCGCAGGGAGGGCCAGTTGTAGGGCATCACCCATCGCAGGGGCACGGTCAGCACATACCGCAGCTTCTGCCCCGGTGTCCCGGCGTCCGCCCAGGTATGGCGCATGATCCGCCGCAGGGTCCGCAGGGGCTTTCTCCGCCGCTCCAGGGCGTCCCGCTCCGGTCCCGGCTCCGGGTAGCCGTCATAGGCGAACACGTCCAGATAGACGCCCGTGTGGGCCTCGGGATAGGGGGCCAGGTAGTCCTCGATGAAGGTGGTGCGCCTGTCGTGGACCTTCAAAATGGAGTGGGCAGGGTGGCGTATCTGCTCATAATCCTGCAGCGCCAGGTGCTCCGGCAGCTCCCGGGGCGCGATCTGGCGGAAGCGGTCGAAGTCCTCCCGGGGCATGCCGATGTCCACGTCGTCGTCCCAGGGGATGAACCCCTTGTGGCGCACCGCCCCCAGGCACGTGCCGCCGTCGGCCCACCAGCGCAGGCCGTGGCGCTCGCACAGCTTCGCCACCTCCTTGAGGATCTCCAGCTCCCGCCGCTGGACGGCCGCGATGTCGATGTCCATGCTCCGCCTCCTTACCGGCTCCCGCCGCCGGTCTGGCCCCGCCGCAGCAGCCCTATGAGCCTGGCCCGGTCCTCCCGGCCCAGCAGCACCGCGAAGCTCACCGCCAGCCCCGCCACGCCGGTGACGGCGCACTCGGCCACCAGGCCGAACCAGCCGGTGGCGTTCACCGTATGGCGCACCGCCGCGGCCGCCGCCATGACCACGGCGGTCATGGCCAGGCACTTCAGCGCCGGGATATAAAACGTGGTCCACTTCAGCTGCATGATCCGGGCCACGTACAGCGGCACGAAGGTGAGCAGCCCCACCCCAGTGACCACGGCGCTGACGCCCACGATGATGAGCATCTTCGCCTCCTCGGTCCGGGCCACGCTCAGGGACACGAACACGATCCCCAGGGTGATGACCGACAGGCAGATGTGGTACAGCGCGTCCTGCTTCAGCCGGTTGGTCACATAAAATGCGTTCCACAGCCCCGCCATGGAATAGGACAGGGGCGTGGAAACCATGGCCGCCACGGCGATGGTCCGCAGCAGGCCCGCGTCCTCCCCCGGCACCCACAGGGCGAAGAAGGTGTCCCCGAAAAAGCACACGCACGCCACCGGGATGCAGGCGAACATGCCCAGCAGCTTCATGGAGAAGATCAGCTGCTCCCGGATGTCGTCCATGTCCCCCTTGGCGAAGCTGATGTTCAGCTGGGGCAGGAACACATAGGAGATGGAGCTGAAGGCCGAGGAGATCATGATGGGCAGGTTCTTGGCGATGGACACCGAACCCATGGCCGCGGCGCTCACCAGCACGTTGCTCATCAGCAGGTCCAGCCCGTCCAGCAGTATCCGGCTCAGCTGCAGGACGCTGTTCCATATCCCGGAGGACAGCAGCTCCCGTATCCGGGCCATGCTGAAAAACCGCCGGCGGACCTGTATCTCCGGCAGGAACCGGCGGGTCAGGCGGTAGTTCACCATCGCCCGGTAGAAGAAGCATATCACCGCCGCCACGCCCATGTAGTACACATGGGGCGGCAGGAACCGGAACGCCAGCAGCAGGATGCCCGCCCGCAGCAGCTCCGACACGATGGTCCGGGCGTAGTCCAGATCCAGCCGGTTGCGCACATAGGTGGCCGTGCCCAGCACGGAGGTGACCACCCCCAGCAGCGACTGGGCGAACAGCAGCGCCCACAGGATCTGCACGTCCCCCAGTATCCCCGCCGGCACATCCAGCAGCCGGTCCATGAACACCACGATCACCGCCGCCGGCACCGTCAGCACCACCGCGATGAGGATGTTGGCGAAGATCAGGGAGGTGAAGTACTGGTTGGCGGTGCGGTACTCCTCCCGGTGGATGCTGATGGTGATGAACCGGGAGGCCATGGCGTTCAGCGCCGTGACCAGGATCTGGGCATAGCTGATGAAGTTGTTGGCCAGCCCCACGAAGCCGTATGCCTCCCGGCCCAGCTTCGCCACCACGTAGCGGGTCAGAAAAAAGCTGATGAGGGCCGAGATCACGAAGGAGGTGATCTGCACGGCCATATTGATGAAAAGCTGTCTGTCCTTGGACCCGCTCCCGCTCATGGCTTCGCTCCTCCGCCCATCCGCCGCCGGGCATAGCCCAGCCACAGCCAGACCGCCCGCGGGTCCAGCTCACGGGCCATCTGGCCGGACACCCACCGGACCCAGGGCAGGATCTGCTCCCGGCCGGCGGACACGTCCGCGGCGTCCATCACCGCCCACAGCTGCACATAGGCCCGGCGCAGCACCGCCGCGGCCAGGTCCTTCCAGCCCCGGGCGAGGTACATCTCCCGCCGGGCGCGCAGCGCGCCCATCACGTCCAGCCGCCGCAGGGCGGCGGAGGAGGTCATGATGCTCCCCGGCCTGCCCACGTCCCAGTAGAGCACCTTGTCCACGGTCACCAGCCCGCCGCTGCGCTCGCAGATGTCCGCCAGCGCCAGCTCGTCCTCGTGGATCATGCCCTCCCGGAACCGGAGGCCGTCGAATATCTCCCGGCGGTACAGCCGGTTCCACACGGTCACGTACCGCCACCAGTCCGGCGCCAGCTCCGCCCGGCGGTACATCTGCTCCGGGGTGAGCCTCTCCGCCGGCATGGGGGGGATGGGAGCGCCCTTTGGCTGCCCCTGCTCGTCCACATAGATCACGTCGCACACGCTCACGCCCGCCCCGGACGACACCAGGGCGGCGTGGAGGGTCTCGTACATGGCCGGGTCGATATAGTCGTCCGAGTCCACGAAACCGATATAGGCCCCCGTGGCCGCGTCCAGCCCGGCGTTCCGGGCGGAGGACAGCCCGCCGTTGGGCTTGTGGATCACCCGGACGCGGTCATCGCTCCGGGCAACGCCGTCGCATATGGCGCCGCAGCCGTCGGGGGAGCCGTCGTCCACCAGGATGACCTCCAGGTCCTCATAGGTCTGGCCCAGGACGCTCCGCACGCACTTTTCCAGGTATTTCTCCACCTTGTACACGGGGATGATGACGGTGATCTTTTCCGATTCCATGGCTCTCCTCACAGCTTGCGCAGGCAGTCATACTCCCGCCGGCGGCCGGGGGAGAGATAAAACGCCTCAAAAGGCCCGCCTGGCACGTCCAGCCCCTCCCCGGGGCCGATGCCCCAGCCGGGGTGCATCACCAGCTCCAGGTCCGCGCCCTTCTTCGCCGCGGCCCGCTCCATGTCCGGCAGCAGCGCGCTCACCAGCCGGTGCTCCAGGTTCCCCGACAGCACCAGGCCCATGACCATGTTCTTCTTCAGGCCCATCCGGGCCATGTACCGGCCATCGAACAGGGCGAAGGCGTTCAGCACCAGGTTTTTCAGCACGTTCACCGGCGCGTAGTCCCGCCACAGCTCCCGGTGGCGGATATAGGGACCCAGCGGCTCCCGGGAGTAGCGCATGTACGCCGCCCTCAGCCCCTTCGCCTCCAGGGTGTCGGCTATAGCGGCCATGACGGCGGGGATCATCTGCACGTGCTGGTGGCCGTCCAGCCGCAGGGGCCTGTCCCCCAGCAGGGGCAGCGCCCGGTCCAGCTGGGCGGAAAACTCCCGCCCCAGCTGCGCCCGCAGGGCGCGGGGATGGAGCAGGCTCGTCAGGAAAAGGGCAAAAAAACTGCGCCGGAACCGGCCATCCGGCCCGGCCAGCAGCGGTATCTCCTCCGGCGGGGCCAGGCACAGCCCCTCCGTCACATTCAGATGCACCGCCACATGGAGGCTCTCGTCCCCCTCCAGCAGGGCCGCGGCCCGCTCCAGCGCGGGGCTGTTGGGCATGAGGCTGACGCCGGTGAGGACCCCCTCCCGGCGGCAGTCCAGGATGTGCTCCGACTGGGGCAGGGTGATGCCAAAGTCGTCGGCGTTAAACAGCGTCATCGCCCTGCTCCCTCCGGGCCGGGATGCCCAGCGTCGTGGACACCACGTACCGGTGCCGGCCCTTCACTTCCTCGTAGATCTTGGCGATATAGCTGCCGATGATCCCCAGGCTCAGCATGACGATGGAGCCGATGATAAGCTCGATGAGGATCACGGTGGTGAAGCCCTCCACCGCCCGGTGGGTGGCGTAGGTGACGATGCACTCGATGCCCTGGATCAGCGCCAGCAGCAGGAACAGCACCCCCATGCCCGTGACCAGGTGCAGGGGCTTGGTGGTGAACGACAGGATGCTGCTGACGGCGTAGCGGACCAGGCCCATTGTGGTCCACTTGCTCTCCCCCTCGGCCCGCTCCTGCACCCGGAAGCCCACGGAGGCGGTCTTGAACCCCACCCAGCCGGACAGGGCCCGGAAGAAGGTGCTCCGCTCCGGCAGGGATATAAGCGCGTCCACCGCCCGGCGGTCCAGCAGCTTGAAGTCCGACGTCCGGCTCATGTCCATCTTCACCGCCGCGCTCATCAGCTTGTAAAACAGGGCGGTCATACCCTTGTAGAAGATGCTCTCCCGGCCCCGGTCCTCCTTCACGCCCTCGATGACCTCGAAGCCGTTCTCCCAGAGCCTGTACATCTCCACCAGCGTTTCGGGCGGGTGCTGCATGTCGCAGTCCATCACCGCCACGCAGGCTCCCGCCGCCGTTTCCAGACCGGCGAAGATGGCCGCTTCCTTGCCGAAATTCCGGGAAAAGCGGACGCCCCGGACCATATCCCACGCCCCGGCGGCCCGCTCGATCTGCTCCCAGGTGTCGTCGGAGGAGCCGTCGTCGACGAAATACACCGCCGCGCAGATATTCTCCCGCTCCATGATCTGCCGCAGGGCTTGGGCCATACGGCCAATGTTGCCCGACTCATTGAAGGCGGGCACGACGATGGACAGGGTCTCTCTTTTTGCGCTCATAGTAAGCCTCCCGGCCTTTTTCCTTTTTCATATTATAGATTGCGGGAAAAGACCTGTCAAGAAAGACCGCCGCTTCCCGGGGGAAGCGGCGGTCAAGTCGGGTGCGTTCAGAACACGCCCATGATGGACTCGGAGCCGTTGGGGTACCGGAGCGTGGAAACGGTGAAGCCGTCATAGTACAGCAGCCCGTCCTCCGCGCCGCCGTCCGGGGCGATGCAGCTGGCGGTGTACTCCCGGCTCTTGGGTTCGCCGATCTGCTCGATCAGCTTGGACACGTCCTGGCCCTGCAGGCTCAGGGCCAGCTGGGCCTCCTCGCTGGACAGGTCGGAACCCTGGGCCAGCTGGGCATCGGGGGCGTTGTTTTCGTCGGCGGTTATCATCCCGTCGGAGCCGCTCTCCCCGGCGGGGGGCGCGGTCACGGAGGGCATCTCGGTGGGCTGGGCCTGTTCGGCCTCAGGCTCCTCTTTGTCGGAGCCGCCGCAGGCGCACAGCAGGAAGATCATGGACAGCGCAAGGATCAGCGCGGCAAACTTTTTCATCTGTTTTCTCCTTTGAATAGGGGCAGGCGTCCTGCCATTGGTTTACACAATATCTGTCACATTATACTCAATACCCCTGTGCTTGTCAAGTTTTCCCGCCCCGGCGGGCATCTTGTCCCGAG
Organism: uncultured Oscillospiraceae bacterium; assembly: GCA_947627735.1. Classification (GTDB taxonomy): domain Bacteria; phylum Bacillota; class Clostridia; order Oscillospirales; family Oscillospiraceae; genus CAJOIG01. The sequence goes on from CANQXG010000011.1 coordinate 37,793, forward strand.
AGGGAATATCTGCTATAATACCATTAATATTTTATCACCCCAAGCGGACCGGAGGCCATCCCATGAACAACAAGGCGCGTCGACCACTCATCCTGGCGTTTTCCTTCCTGCTGCCGGCGGGGCTGATGACGCTGGTGTTCGCCCTGGGCGGCATATGCCCCTTCGGCGGGCGGAGCCTGGGCGTGCTGGACATGTCCACCCAGTACAGCTCGTTCCTGTACGCGGTGCGGGACGTGCTCACCGGCAAGGCCAGCGCCATGTACCTGCCCAGCATGGTCCTGGGCGGGAACATGATGGGCGTGATCGCCTATTACATGGTCAGCCCCCTGAACCTCCTGCTGGGGCTGTTCCCCCGGGAGCAGCTGCTGGCGGGGGTGAGCACGGTGTACATCCTGCGGGTGGGCCTGTGCGGGCTGACCATGGCCGTGTACTGCGGCCAGCGCCGGGGCTACGGCTGGCGGATACTGATCCCCGCGGCGGCCTACGGCATGACGGGCTATATGTGCGCCTACGCCATCGACTACCTGTGGCAGGACGGCGTGGTGCTGCTGCCCCTGATCGCCCTGGGCATCGCCCGGGTGGCGGAGGGCCGGGGCCGGTGGACCTATGTGCTCAGCCTGGGGGCGGCCCTGGCCATCAACTTTTACATCGGCTATATCCTGTGCCTGTTCTCGGTGCTGTTCTTCCTGGCGGAACTGCTGGCCGGGACACGCCCAGCCAAGGGAAGGGTGCTGGGGCGGATGGCGGATTTCGCCCTGTCCAGCCTGGCGGCGGGGGCGCTGGCGGCGGTGATCCTGGTGCCGGCGGCCATGGCCCTGATGGGCGGCAAGGCGGGCCTGAGTCTGGAGGCCTTCACCCTGACGGCCAAGTTCGACTTTCCCCAGCTGTTCGCCAAGCTGTTCCCCGGCGCGTTCGACTACAACGAGCTGACCCCCGTGGGCCTGCCCAATATCTTCTGCGGCACGGTCACGGTGGGTCTGGCGGGCCTTTACATGCTCGACCGGGCGGTGCCCCTGCGCCGGCGGCTGGTGATGGCCGGACTGACATGCCTCTTGGCGGCGTCGTTTTACATCTCGGCGGCGGACCTTATCTGGCACGGCATGAACGTGCCCACCTGGTATAACTACCGCTACAGCTTCCTGTTCAGCTTCCTGCTCATCGCCGGGGCGGACGGCGCCCTGGCGTCGCTGCGGGAGGGCATACGGCCCTGGCACCTGCTGGTGCCGCCGGTGCTGACGGGGCTGTGCGCGGCGCTGGCGTTTCTGGGCAGGACATACACCTTCATCGACGCCTCCGTGGTGCCCGGCGCCGTCACGGCGTCCGCCGCGGGCAGCGCGGCGCTGTATATGCTCCTGGGTCCGGCGGCGGGAAAAAAGCGGCTGGCCGGCCTGATGGCGGCGCTGCTGGTGACAGTGCACGGCGCGGAGCTGGGCCTGAACGCCTCCCGGACGATGGCGGAGCTGACCGCCACCTCCTCCGACCCGGCCCAGTGGGCGGCCTATATGTTGGACAAGGCCGCGGCATTGGCGTACGCGGACACGGGCGACGAGCTGATCCGGGTGGAGAGTCCGGACAGCTTCGCCATGAACCGGTGCGAGCCCATGCTCTTCGGTTATGACGGGCTGACCCACTACGGCTCCACCGTGTCCCAGAAGAACCTGGAGTTCCTGGGCCGGATGGGCCTGAGCCGGTACAAGGACCTGTTCGTGCTGTACGACTCGGGCGTCACCGCCGCGGCGGACAGCCTTCTGGGCATCGGATACGTGGTCGCCTCGGACATGCACAAGCCCTATGAGCCGCTGGGCGGCGCGGGGGCCTACACCGCCTGGCGCGACCCCTACGCCCTGCCCGTGGGCTGGACGGCAGACGCCGCCGTGGCCGGTCCGGCGGAGGGGGAGGACTGCTTCGCCTTCACGGATGAACTGTTCGCCGACGCGGCCCCGGAGGTGGGCCGGACCATCTTCACCGCCGCGGACATCGCCGCCGTGGAAACGGAGGGTCTGACCGACACCGGCGGCGGGCACTATGAGCTGGACGGGAGCTTGACCGGCTCCGTGACCTATACGGTGGACGTGGCGGCGGACGGGCCGCTGTACGGCCAGCTGCTGCTGGAGGACTACCCGGGGATGATGCTGTTCCTCAACGGGGCCTATCACACCTACTACGGCAACGGCCAGATGAACGGCAGCGTGTATCTGGGCGAGTTCTCCGCCGGGGACCGGGTGACCGTCCGTGCCCAGGTCAGCTCCTCCATGGTCCTGACCGGAGCGGCCTTCGCCACGGAGGACGTCTCCGCCGTGGCCGCCTATCACGACGCCATGGCGCCGGGCGGCTGCGCGCTGCAAAAGCTGTCCGGGTCCCACTTCGCCGGCTCCTTCACCGCCGGGGAGGGGGACAGCTATCTGGTGCTGACCCTGCCCCAGGACGACGTCTGGCGCGTCACGCTGGACGGCGCGCCGGTGGAAACGGTGCAGATCCGGGACTGCCTGTCGGCCATAGCCGTGACGCCGGGCAGCCATGCGCTGGACATGCGCTACATCTCCCCCGGCCTCATCCCCGGCGGGTGCGTCAGCGCCCTGGCGGCGGCTGCATGCATCGGCGCGGCGGTGTGGGAGAAAAAAGCGAAAAAACGCCGGACGGCCTGAGAACCGTCCGGCGTCCGCCGATTCATATCACTGCACCGGCACCAGCATCCCGTGCAGCAGAAAGCGCGGGTCGTTGTAGCCGGAGGAGTAGTCGCAGGTGGACAGGGTGATCAGCTGCCGCTCCGTGGTCACCTGGGCGGTGGTCCGGAAGAAGGAGCGGGATGTGATCTCGTTGAGGTACTGCTGATACTCGCTGTCGCTGCCGAAGTAGTTGGGGAAGTTGTTCAGGGTGGACTCCACGATGTGGGCGGCGATCAGCTCCACCCGGTAGTTCTGCCAGGGGGTCAGGTAATACATGGTCTTGTGCAGGTCATAGTAGGACTGATCCACGTATTTCATGATGGAGGCGAACATGGACCCGTCCTTCATGTTGTGGCCGTAGATCAGGTAGTTGCTGTACAGCACGCCCTCCGCGGCGGCGGTGTCGGCGAACAGGCACCCGGCCACGTTAGGCTCCTTGTCCCAGCCCTTGTCCAGATAGAACTTGTTGTCGCTGGTCTGCATCACCGGGTAGCTCATGCCGCCGGGGTCATAGATCCAGCCCACGATGTCGCTGTTTTTCTGCCGCAGCAGCTCCCAGTCCACCTTGATGGGCAGCTCCGAAACGGTGGCGCCCGGCTGATCCGAGGGGGCCGGGGTGGCGTCCGGGGCCGTGGTCACATCCGGCTCCGCCAGGGCGGAGATGGCTTCGCCGGCCAGCTCGTCATAGGCCGTGCGGTCCCGGCGGTAGTCCAGCATGATGCCGATCAGCTTCCCGCCGGCGAACAGCATGCCCCCCACCAGCACCGCCACCAGGATCAGCAGCGGGATGCTCTGCTTTGAGATGCCTCTGCGCCGCCGCCGGTAGGACGGCGGCTCCACCGCCACCCGGCGGGGCCGGGGCGGCTCCTCCTGCACGGGCCTCGTCCTCCGGGGCGCCGGCTGGCGCATATCCCCCTGCCGGGGGTCGGGGCGGGCCTGCCGGGGCGGCTGGCCCGGCTGTACGGGCCGGGTCCGCCGGGGGGCGGGCTGGTCCTGCTCCCACTCGTCCCAGGCCGGCTCCTGCCGGACCTGGCGGCGGGGCTGCTCCTGGGGAGCCGGGCGGCGGGGCTGCCGCGGCGGCTGGTCGTTCTGGCTGGGGCGAAGGTGACGTCCTCCCTCTGCCATGGCTTCTCCTCCTATCCCATCTCCCCCCTGCGGGGGAGGCACAGTGCTATTATTAGGCAGTATAGCACATTTGTAACTCTTTTGCAATCTCTATGAGCCGGTCCATTCTATGCGCCGGCAGAAGGGGTGTTCCATGTCCGACGACGTACTGCTCTTTTTTGCCGGAAAGCCGGGCGCGTCGGCGCTGTACCGGGTCTTCGAGGACCGGGTGATGGCGGAGGTGGACGGCGTGCGCATCCGGGTGCAGAAGACCCAGATATCCTTTTACGTGCGCCACATGTTCGCGGCGGTGAGCCTCCTGCCCGCCCGGCCCAAGACGCGGCGGCCGGAGACCTACATCACCGTCACCATCGGCCTGCGCCGCCGGCTGGACAGCCCCCGGGTGGACCGGGCGGCGGAGCCCTATCCGGAGCGGTGGACCCACCACATCCTGCTGGCCGACGCCGCCGAGATCGACGACGAACTCATGTCCTGGGTGCGGGAGGCGGCGGTGTTCGCCGACAAAAAGTAGAAAAATCCCCTCCCGCACCGCCGGCGGGGCAGTCTGTCCTTTACAAATCGGGAACGGGATGATATAGTTTACCCGGTAAATACAGCGGAAAAGGAGACCGACCATGGAGCTTATCACCAAGTCCATCGCCTATGTGGGCGTGGACGACGAGAACATCGACCTGTTTGAGAGCCAGTATCACGTGCCCAACGGCATGTCCTACAACTCCTATATCATCTTTGACGAGAAGATCGCCGTGATGGACACGGTGGACAAGCGGGGCACCGTCCAGTGGCTGAAAAACGTCACCGATGCCTTGAAGGGCAAGCAGCCGGACTACCTGGTGGTGCACCACATGGAGCCGGACCACGCCGGGTCCATCCAGGCCCTGGCCGACCGCTACCCCAATATGAAGCTGGTGGGCAACAAAAAGACCTTCACCATGATGGCCCAGTTCTTCCCCGGCCTGCCCCTGCAGGAGCGGACGGTGACCGTGGGCGAGGGGGACACCCTCTCCCTGGGCAGCCACACCCTGACCTTCTTCCTGGCCCCCATGGTCCACTGGCCGGAGGCCATGGTGAGCTTTGAGTCCAGCGAGGGCGTGCTCTTTTCCGCCGACGCCTTCGGCAAGTTCGGCGTCCGCCACGCCCAGGAGGACTGGCTGTGCGAGGCCCGGCGGTATTACTTCAACATCGTGGGCAAGTACGGCGGCCCGGTCCAGACCCTGCTGAAGAAGCTCTCCGGCGCGGCAGTGAACATCATCTGTCCCCTCCACGGGCCTATCCTCACGGAGAACCTGGGCTATTACATCGGCAAGTACCAGCTGTGGAGCAGCTACCAGCCCGAGGACGAGGGCGTCACCATCGCCTGCGCCTCCATCCACGGCAACACCATGCGCGCGGCTCAGGAGCTGGCGGAGATCCTGCTGAAAAAGGGCGCGAAGAAGGTCGCCCTGTTCGACCTGAGCCGGGACGACATGGCCGAGGCCGTGGAGGACGCCTTCCGCTATGGCCGGCTGATCCTGGCCGCCGCCTCCTACGACGCGGGGGTGTTTCCGCCCATGGACGACTTTTTGCACCACCTGGCCGCCAAGGCGTACCAGAACCGGAAGGTGGGCTACCTGCAGAACGGCTCCTGGGCGCCCTCCGCCGCCAAGACCATGAAGGCCGTGGTGGACACCATGAAGAACATCACCCAGGTGGAGCCGGTGGTCACCATCACCTCCTCCATGAAGGACGCCGACATCCCGGCCCTGGAGGCCCTGGCCGACGCCATCCTGGCGTAAAATACCGCACCTTCTCCCGCCGCCCTGCCCGGGCGGCGGATTTTTTTGCGTACCCTATTGACAAGACTGTATCTACTGTATATACTGTATATGAACAGATGAACGAGAGGAACTGCCATGACGATCTTCATCGACAACCGAAGCGGCGCGCCCATCTACGAGCAGATCTACGATCAGCTGAAGGCGCAGATCATCAGCGGGGCACTGGAGGAGGACGCGCTGCTGCCCTCCATCCGCAGCCTGGCCAAGGACCTGCGCATCAGCGTGATAACCACCAAGCGGGCCTACGACGAGCTGGAGCGGGACGGCTTCATCTACACCGTGGCGGGCAAGGGCTGCTTCGTGGCGCCGAAAAACACCGAGCTGCTGCGGGAGGAGAACCTGAAGAAGGTGGAATCCATGCTGGCGGAGGTGTCCCGGCTGGCCGCGTCCTGCGGTCTGACAAGACAAGATATACTGGATATGCTCCAGATCGAGGAGGGAGAAAACGACATATGAACGCGATCGAAACAAGAGGACTGACCAAGCGGTACGAGGGCTTCACCCTAGACGGGCTGGACCTGACCCTGCCCGCCGGGTGCATCATGGGCCTGGTGGGGGAGAACGGCGCCGGCAAGAGCACCACCATCCGGCTGCTGCTGGGCCTGACCAGGGCCGACGGAGGCTCCGCCACGGTGTTGGGCGTGCCCGCGGGACCCCACATGCGGAATGTGAAGCAGGACATCGGCGTGGTGCTGGACGACGTGGGCTTCCCCGCCGGACTGAAGGCCGGGCAGATCGCAAAGATCATGGCCGCGGCCTATGAAAAGTGGGACCAGGCGCTCTTTGAAAAATACCTGCGGGACCTGGACATCCCCACGGACAAGAAGTTCTCCGCCCTGAGCCGGGGCAACCGGATGAAGCTGGGCATCGCCGCGGCCATGAGCCACGACGCCAAGCTGCTCATCCTGGACGAACCCACCGGCGGGCTGGACCCGGTGGTCCGGGACGAGGTGGTGGGGCTTTTCTCGGACTTCACCCGGGACCCGGCCCGGTCCATCCTGATAAGCTCCCACATCGTCAGCGACCTGGAGAAACTGTGCGACTACATCGCCTTCCTCCACAAGGGAAAGCTGCTGCTGTGCGAGGAAAAGGACCGGCTTTTGGAGGAATACGGCCTGATCCAGTGCGCCCGGGAGGAGCTGGATAAGCTGGCCCCCGGGGCGGTGCGTGGCCGGCGGGAGACGCCCTATCACGTGGAGGCGCTGGTGCGCCGGGACGCGGTGCCCGCGGGCATGGAGGTGCGCCCGGTGACCATCGAGGAGCTTTTTGTGCTGCTGGTAAAGGAGGATATGCAATGAAGGCGCTGTTTTTGGCCGATCTGTATCAGCTCTGGATCAATTTCAAATTCTACGGCGGCTTTCTTCTCGTCGCGCTGGGCATCACGGCCTTCTCCAGCGGGGATAACAATCTGGGCACCTTCTTCCCCATGTACGCGGTGCTCATGTGCTCCATGATGGGCATGAGCCTTTTGCAGCTGGACGAGGCCAGCCACTGGAACGTCTGCGCCCAGACCCTGCCCTGCACCCGCCGGGACCAGGTGACGGGAAAATACGCCGTCACCATGGTCAGCTTCGCCGTCACCTGGGTCCCCTTCGTCCTGCTCTATGCCGTGCTTGCCGCCATGGGCCGGATGACCTGGGAGATGATGGCGGTCCAGTCGGTCCTGCTGCTGGTCATGGGGCTGCTGGCCCCCGCCTTCAGCCTGGCCCCCCTGTTCCGCTGGGGCAGCGCCAAGGGCCGCGTCATCTATATCGCCGTAGTGATCCTGATAGCCGCCGGCCTCGGGGGTTCGACGGCGGCGGTGGCCATAATGGGCCAGATCAGTCTGCCGGCGCTGCCCTTGCCCCTGCTGGCCGCTCTGGCGGTGGCGATCCCCGTGGCCCTGTTCATCGGCAGCTGGGCCTTGGCCGTGCGCTGGTACGAAAAGCGGGACCTGTGACCGACTGGCGGGCCGGCTATGGCACTCCCTGCGTCGACAGCATCCCCGCGAAGCGGAAAAGCCTCCCCTGTGCAAGGGGAGGTGGGCGCCGCAGCGCGGCGCTCGGAGGGGTTGTTTGTTATCCGCCGTTACAATCCCTCAGTCAGCGCTTCGCGCTGCCAGCTCCCTTTACACAAGGGAGCCAATAAGGTCATAGATACAAAAAAGCCCGGTGCGTTTGCACCGGGCTTTTGCTGTCTGTCGTTATTTCGCGTACTCCACGGCTTTGGTCTCCCGCAGCACATGGACCTTGATCTGGCCGGGATAGGTCAGCTCGTCCTCGATCTTCTTGGCGATGTCCCGGGCCAGGAGGGTCATCTGGTCCTCGCTGACCTGGTCGGGCTTGACCATGATCCGGATCTCCCGGCCTGCCTGGATGGCGTAGCAGGAGTCGATGCCCGGGAAGGACATGGACACCTCCTCCAGCTTCTCCAGACGCTTGACGTAGTTTTCGATGTTCTCCCGCCGGGCGCCGGGGCGGCTGGCGGAGATGGCGTCGGCGGCCTGGACGATGCAGGCGATGACGGTCTGGGGTTCCACGTCCCCGTGGTGGGCCTGGATGGCGTGGATGACCTCAGGGGATTCTTTATACTTCTTGGCGATGTCCACGCCGATGGTGACGTGGCTGCCCTCCACCTCGTGGTCGATGCTCTTGCCGATATCGTGCAGCAGGCCCGCCCGCTTGGCGGTGGCGATGTCCACGCCCAGCTCCGCGGCGATCAGCCCGGAGATGTGGGCCACCTCCATGGAGTGGTTCAGCACGTTCTGGCCGTAGCTGGTGCGGTATTTCTGCCGGCCCAGGAGCTTGATAAGCTCCGGGTGCAGGCCGTGGACGCCGGTCTCGAACACGGCGCGCTCGCCCTCGGCCTTGATGGTGGCGTTGACTTCCTTCTGGGCCTTGGCGATCATCTCCTCGATGCGGGCCGGGTGGATGCGTCCGTCCGCGATCAGCTTCTCCAGCGCCAGACGCGCCACCTCCCGGCGCACCGGGTCGAAGCAGGAGACCGTGATGGCCTCGGGTGTGTCGTCGATGATAAGGTCCACGCCGGTCAGGTTCTCGATGGAGCGGATGTTCCGCCCCTCCCGGCCGATGATGCGGCCCTTCATCTCGTCGTTGGGCAGGTTCACGACGCTGACCGTGATCTCGCTGGCGTGATCGGCGGCGCAGCGCTGGATGGCCAGGGCGATGACCTCCCTCGCCCGCTGGTCGGCCTCCTCCTTGAATTGGGCCTCGATCTCCCGGACCTTGACGGCCTGTTCGTGGGTGACCTCGGTGGCCAGGGAATCGATGAGCAGCTGCTTTGCCTCCTCGGCTGTGTAGCCGGAGATCCGCTCCAGCACCTCCATCTGGGCGGCTTTCAGCTTCTGGACTTCCTCCTGCTGGGCCTCCACCTCGGATATCTTCTTGGTGAGAAGCTCATTCTTCCGATCGATGGCGTCGGTCTTTTTGTCCAGGTGTTCTTCCTTCTGCTGCAGGCGGTGCTCCTGTTTGGACAGCTCCGCTCTTCTCTCCTTGACCTCTCGCTCATATTCCGAGCGGTTTTTGTGTATCTCTTCTTTTGCCTCCACGAGAGCTTCCCGTTTCTTGCTCTCCGCGGACTTTATGGCGTCATTGAGTATGCGCTTGGCTTCCTCCTCGGCTGAGCCGATCTCCCGCTCGCTCACGTTCTTCCGATAGATGGAGCCTACGACGAACCCCACGGCCAGGCACACCGGGATAAGGGGGATCAATATCCATAATGGCATTGTAAGTATACACACCTCCTTTTTCTGTTTTACTTTTCGTTTACGGTGGGCATCAAGCACCCAGTCCGATAAATCAAGGACGCAACAGCGGGAAATTCATCCAGTATCCCCACTGTAACTAATTAATTTTAATGCGAAAATGGTCTTATGTCAAGCAGAAATATCCCAAAACATCCAGCCCCTTCCAGAGGGCCGTTTTTCTTGGAAAAACAGGGGACATGTGCTATAATCGATTCAAATAATACTTGAACTGCGGAGGGAACTGCCATGGCATACGGTTTCACCTATTACACCCCCACCAAGGTGGTGTTCGGCTTCGGCGCGGCGGACCGGGTCGGCGAGCTGGTGCGCCAGCAGGGCTGCAAGAGCGTGCTGCTCCACTACGGCTCTCAGAGCGCCCGCCGCTCCGGGCTGCTGGACCGGGTGGAGGCCGCCCTGCGGGCGGAGGGGGTACGGTTCGTGTCCCTGGGGGGCGTGGTGCCCAATCCCCGGCTGAGCCTGGTCTATGAGGGCATCGAGCTGGCCCGCCGGGAGAACGTGGACTTCATCCTGGCCGTGGGCGGCGGCAGCGTCATCGACTCGTCCAAGGCCATCGCCTACGGCCTGGCCAATGAGGGGGACGTGTGGGACTTCTATGAGCACACCCGCAAGCCCACCGCCTGCTTCCCCGTGGGCGCGGTGCTGACTATCGCCGCCTCCGGCAGCGAGATGAGCAACAGCTCCGTCATCACCAAGGAAGAGGGCGGCATGAAGCGCTCCTACAACGACGACCTGGCCCGGCCCAAGTTCGCCGTCATGGACCCGGAGCTGACCCTCACCCTGCCGGACTACCAGACCGCCTGCGGCTGCGCGGACATCATGATGCACACCATGGAGCGGTACTTCACCAACGGCGGGAACATGGCCGTCACCGACGCCATCGCGGAGGGCCTGCTGCGGACCGTGATGGACTGCGCCGTGAAGCTGCGGGACGACCCCCAGGACCGGGACGCCCGGGCGGAGGTCATGTGGGCGGGCAGCCTGTCCCACAACGGCCTGACCGGCTGCGGCAACGACGGGGGCGACTTCTCCACCCACGCCCTGGAGCACGAGATCGGCGGCATGTTCGACGTGGCCCACGGCGCGGGCCTCACCGCCGTGTGGGGCAGCTGGGCCAGGTACGTTTACCAAAACTGCCTGCCCCGGTTCGTGTCCTTCGCGGTGCGGGTGATGGGCGTGGACCCGGCCGGCAAGACGGATGAGGCCGTGGCCCTGGAGGGCATCCAGGCCCTGGAGGCCTTCTTCCGCTCCATCGGCCTGCCCACCTCCTTCGCCGGGCTGGGCCTGGCCCCCACGGAGGAGCAGCTGCGCCACCTGGCGGCGTCCTGCGCCGTGGCCTCCGGCGGGCAGAAGGGCTCCGCCCGGGTGCTGCGGGAGGAGGACATGTACCAAATTTATAAAATGGCGCTGTAAGGCGACCCATGAAAAAGCCCGGACGAAACGTCCGGGCCTTTTTGCGTCCGTATGGTCCCGCGGTCAGCTGCTGCGGAACCGGGACAGGAAGTTTTTCGTCTCCTGGCGCTGGGGGTCGCCCAGCACCTGGGCGGGGGGACCTTGCTCGCAGATGACGCCCTCGTTCATGTACACCACCTGGGTGGACACGTCCCGGGCGAAGGCCATCTCATGGGTGACCACCAGCATGGTCATGCCCTGGGCGGCCAGGTCCTGCATGACGGAGAGCACCTCCCCCACCATCTCCGGGTCCAGGGCAGAGGTAGGCTCGTCGAACAGCAGCACCTCCGGCCCCATGGCCAGGGCCCGGGCGATGGCCACCCGCTGCTTCTGGCCGCCGCTGAGCTGGCGGGGCTTGGCGTTGATGTAAGGGGCCATGCCCACCTGCTGCAGGTACCGCAGGGCGGTCTGGCGGGCGTCGTCCTTGTTGCGCTTGAGCACCTTCATCTGCCCCACCATGCAGTTTTTCAGCACGGACATGTTGGCGAACAGGTTGAACGATTGGAACACCATCCCCACGTGGGAGCGGTACTCCGGGGCGTTGACCCCCGGGCCGGTCATGTCCTTGCCGTGGAACAATATCTCCCCGCTGGTGGGGGTCTCCAGCAGGTTGATGCACCGCAGAAGGGTGCTCTTGCCGGAGCCGGAGGCGCCGATGATGGCGGTCACGTCCCCCTGGGAGACGGTGAAGTCGATGTCTTTCAGCACCTGGTGGGAGCCGAAGCTCTTGCTGAGGTGGCGTATCTCCAGGATCATATCCGCCATATCACCGGTCCCCCCTTGTCCTGCCGTATTTCAGCTCCTGCCGGGCCTTTTCCCGATACTCCTTGCTGCGCTCGTCGAAGGGGGTTCCCTTGTCCGGGTGGTTGTAGGTGCCGGCGGCCATGACCAGCTGATCCTCGCTGACCAGCTCGTAGTTGTCCGAGCCGTCCAGGCGCTTCTCCAGCGCCCGCAGCAGGAACGAGGCGATCAGCGTCATGGTCAGGTAGCCCACCATCTCGATGGCGGCGGAGGGGAAATAGAGGTTGTTCACGCCGGTGATGTACTGGTGGAAGGCGAAGAACTCCGTGAAGGAGATGATGAACATCACAGAGGTGTCCTTGATGTTGATGATGAAGTTGTTGCCGATCTGGGGGATGATGTTCCGGAAGGCCTGGGGCAGGATCACGTTCACCATGGTCTGGAAGTGGTTCATGCCGATGGCCATGGCCCCCTCGGTCTGGCCCGGGTCCACGGAGATGATGCCGCCCCGGACGGACTCGGCCATGTACGCGCCGGTGTTGATGGACACCACCAGGATGGCCGCCGCCCAGACGCTGCTGAAGCGCAGGGCGTTATTGGAGAAATAGGGCAGGCCGTAGTAGATGAACACCGCCTGCAGCACCATGGGGGTGCCCCGGAAGATCTCCACGTAGGCCCGGACGATGAACCGCACGACCTTCAGCAGCACCCGCTTGGGCAGGGGGTCGTTTTTGGAGCAGGGGATGGTGTTCAGGATGCCGCACACCAGGCCGATGACCACGCCGATGGCCGTGGCCACCACCGCCAGGATCAGGGTGTTCTTCACGCCGTTGAGATAGGAACCCCAATACTTGCCCCACAGCCGGCCGATGTCGTAGATCAGTTTGGAAAACACGTTCATATAACGGACTGTCCTTTCAGCGGGATGCCCCTCCCCCGGCGGGAGCCGGGGAAGGGGCCGTCAGGTCGCCGGGGATAAGTCAGACCTCGGGCTGGATGGCGATGGCCGCCCCCATGAGGGTGTCGAAGTCGTCGGAGCTGTAGTCGGCCAGCACGGTGTTGATGGCGTCCAGCAGCTCGGTGTTGCCCTTGCGCACGGAGATGCCGATGTTCACGTTCTCGGCCCGCTCCGCCTCATCGGCGAACTGGAAGTCCCCGTCGGTGCCGGCGAAGTTCAGGATGACCAGCTCGTCGTTCTTGGCCACGGCGGCCAGTGCGGTGGGCATATCGGTGCAGACGAAGTCCACGGTGCCGGTCTCCAGCTGCATGATCATGGCCGGGGCGGTCTCCGCGGGGGGCAGGATCTCCGCGTCGGGGATCTGGGGCAGGCAGGTGTCATACCAGATGGTGCCGGACTGGCTGGTGCAGGTGCCGCCGGCCAGCTCCGCGATGGAGGAGGCGTTGGCATACTCGCTGTCCTTGGTGGTCAGGCACACGATGGTGGCGTAGATGTAGGGACCCGCCATGTCCACCTCGGCCATGCGGTCGGCGGTCATGGACTGGCCGGCGATGTTGGCGTCCATGGTCTGGGACTGGACGGCGGGAGTCAGGGACGCCCAGGCGCTGGAAACGACCTCCAGCTCCCAGCCGTAGGCCTCGCAGATGCGCTTGGCCATCATCACGTCATAGCCGTTGGCGTAGGAGCCGTCCACGTTGGAGATGGGCACGGCGCCGTAGGAGTCGTCGGGCTGGGTCCAGTTGTAGGGGGCGTAGGCGCACTCCATGCCCACGGTGAACACGCCGTCCTCCAGGCCGGGGATGGAGCTGGTGTCCACGCCGGTGAGATCGGGCACGGCGGGGATGGCGGCCAGGGCCGCGTCCAGGGCGGCCTGGGCCTCGTCGTTGGCCTGGGAGGCACCGCTGCCGCCGCAGGCGGCCAGGGTCAGCACCATCAGCAGGGCGAGCATCACAGCAGTCAGTCTTCTCATTTTCTTCGTTTCTCCTTTTCTTGCTCAAAAGTTTTTTCGCAAGAAAAATGGACCGCTTTGTCAAGCGATCCACGGAAGTTCGGATTATGCCCATGCGGGCTTCCATCGGCCATGACAGCGCTCCACAAAAACTTGTGACAGTCCGGCGGATGTTCTCCGACGGCCCAGCAAACGGAAAGCAGACACTTCCCATCCGCTTCGGCGGTGTTCCCTTTCCCGTGTCCGGCTGTCTGGCCCTGGACGGCGGTACTGATGAAAACCGCGCCTCTGTTCAGCGATTCATTTTTCAAGCGTGCACATCATACCATCCCGTTCCCGCTCTGTCAACCGTCCGGGAAAAGATTTGTCACAATGGCATAAGATGCGCCGGAACTTTTTCGATTTGGTTTGTTAAATCAACACAGCTCACAGCAGGTATTTTATCCCCCACAGCAGGCACACCCCCGGAAGGCCCAGCAGGGCGGACAGGCCGGCGGTGAAGCCGTTCAGCCCGATCCCCAGGCCCTTCAGCGCCCCCAGGGCGTTGCCCGTCAGCAGCGCCGCCAGCCCCGCCAGGGCGTGGAGCGTCCATCTGGCCCAGGGCCGCTTCGTCTCCGCCGCCAATGTCCGGGCCGAGCGGATCAGCGCCACCCCCGCCGCCGCGAACAGCGCCTTCAGCACGTACACAGGGATCAAGGCCCGTCCCTCCCTTCCATAAATTGTATTTGTGTCCGGGGGCTTTTAGACGTATACTATCGGCCAGAGAGAGAAACGCGCAGACCACCTGGGCGGGGGAGATCCCCCGCCTTGATTTTTTTTATAACTATGGTATAATGCGCCTATACTGGTCAATTATGTCCACCGGACAACAAGATATTGGTGAACAAAGCGAGGAAAACATGGCAAAGGCGAAAAAAGAGATCTACGGCAACGAATCCATCAGTCAGCTCAAGGGCGCCGACCGGGTCCGGAAGCGGCCCGGGGTGATCTTCGGCTCCGACGGGCTGGAGGGCTGCGAGCACTCGGTGTTCGAGATCCTGTCCAACTCCATCGACGAGGCCCGGGCGGGCTACGGCGATGTGATCACGGTCACCCGCTTCGAGGACAAGTCCATCCAGGTGGAGGACTTCGGCCGGGGCTGCCCGGTGGACTGGAATCCGGCGGAGAACCGCTATAACTGGGAGCTGGTGTACTGCGAGCTGTACGCCGGCGGCAAATACGACAACGCCGAGGGGGAGAGCTACGAGTACTCCCTGGGCCTGAACGGCCTGGGCGCCTGCGCCACCCAGTACTCGTCGGAGTACATGGACGTGACCGTGTGGCGGGACGGCGCCCGGTACGATCTGCGCTTCGAGAAGGGCGAGATCGTGGGCAGCCTGAAAAAATCCCCCATGGACCGGAAAAAGAGCGGCACCACCCACCGCTGGAAGCCGGATCTGGAGGTGTTCACGGATATCGACATCCCGGAGGAGTGGTTCCGCCAGACCCTGCGCCGCCAGGCGGTGGTGAACGCCGGCGTCACCTTCCGCCTGCGCATCCAGCACGGCAGCAAGTTCGAGACCACCGACTACGTATACGAGCAGGGCATATTGGACTACGTCACCGAGACCGCCGGCGAGCAGACCCTCACCGCGCCGGTGTTCATCGAGGCGGAGCGCCGGGGCCGGGACAGGCCGGACAAGCCGGAGTATAAGGTGAAGCTGTCGGCGGCGTTCTGCTTCTCCAACCGGGTGAATCTGCTGGAGTATTACCACAACTCCTCCTGGCTGGAGCACGGCGGCGCGCCGGACAAGGCGGCCCGGCTGGGGTTCGTGTACGCCGTGGACGCCTACATCAAGAAGATCGGCAAGTACCAGAAAAACGAGTCGAAGATCTCCTTCCAGGACGTGCAGGACTGTCTGGTGCTGGTGACCAACTGCTTCTCCACCCAGACCAGCTACGAGAACCAGACGAAGAAGTCCATCACCAACCGGTTCATCCAGGAGGCCATGGCCGACTTCTTCAAGCAGAAGCTGGAGATATGGTGCATCGAGCACAAGGCCGAGGCCGACCGGATGGCCGAGCAGGTGCTCATCAACAAGCGCAGCCGGGAGCAGGCCGAGCGCCAGCGGCTGAACATGAAAAAGAAGCTCACCGGCTCCATGGACATCGTCAGCCGCGTGGAGAAATTCGTGGACTGCCGCAGCCGGGACGCGGGCCGGCGGGAGCTGTACATCGTGGAGGGCGACAGCGCCCTGGGTTCCTGCAAGATGGGCCGGGACGCGGAGTTCCAGGGCATCATGCCCGTGCGGGGCAAGATCCTCAACTGCCTGAAGGCCGATTACGCCCGCATCTTCAAAAGCGACATCATCACGGACCTATTGAAGGTGCTGGGCTGCGGCGTGGAGGTGGAAAAGCACGGCAAGGAGCTGAACAGCTTCGACCTGGGCAGCCTGCGCTGGAACAAGGTGGTCATATGCACCGACGCGGACGTGGACGGCTTCCAGATACGGACGCTAATCCTGACCATGCTGTGGCGGCTGACCCCCACCCTGATCCGGGAGGGGTATGTGTACATCGCCGAGTCGCCCCTGTATGAGATCACCTGCAAGGAAAAGACCTGGTACGCCTACTCCGACGGGGAGAAGAACAAGATCGTGGAGGACCTGGGCAAGGCGAAGTTCTCCGTCAACCGGTCCAAGGGCCTGGGCGAGAACTCCGCGGAGATGATGTGGCTGACCACCATGAACCCGGAGACCCGGCGGCTGATCCGGGTCATGCCGGAGGACGCCGAGCGCACGGCCTACTGGTTCGAGCTGTTCGAGGGCAACGACCTGGAGGGCCGGAAAAACCACATCGCCCAGGAGGGCTACAAGTACCTGGAGCTGGCGGATATATCGTAAGAGGTGACACATGGCACGCAAAGCGAAAGACAACGAACCGAAAAAGCGGGGCGCGGACCCCAACGTGATGGGCCTGCAGGGCGAGACCATCGACCAGCCCATCACCGACACCCTGGAGCGCAACTTCATGCCCTACGCCATGAGCGTCATCGTCTCCCGGGCCATCCCGGAGATCGACGGGTTCAAGCCCAGCCACCGGAAGCTGCTGTACTGCATGTACCAGATGGGCCTGCTCACCGGCGCCCGGACCAAATCCGCCAACATCGTGGGCCAGACCATGCACTATAACCCCCACGGGGACGCGGCCATCTATGAGACCATGGTGCGCCTGACGGCGGACAACCAGGCTCTGAACACCCCCTTCGTGGACTCCAAGGGCAATTTCGGCAAGGTGTACTCCCGGGACATGGCCTACGCCGCCAGCCGGTACACCGAGGCGAAGCTGGCCCCCATATGCGCGGAGCTGTTCCGGGACATCGGCAAGGACACGGTGGACTTCGTGCCCAACTACGACAACTCCACCACCGAGCCCACCCTGCTGCCCACCACCTTCCCCAATGTGCTGGTCAGCGCCAACCTGGGCATCGCCGTGGGCATGGCCAGCCAGATATGCGGCTTCAACCTGGCGGAGGTGTGCCAGACCACCATCGACCTGATCCGGGACCCGGACCACGAGATCCTCTCCACCATGCCCGCCCCCGACTTCCCCACCGGCGGCGAGATCGTCTACGACCCCGGCGTCATGGCGGAGATATACCGCACAGGCCGTGGCTCCTTCCCGGTCCGTGCCCGGTGGCGCTACGTGGAGAAGGAGCACATCATCGAGGTCTACGAGATCCCCTACACCACCACCGTGGAGGCCATACTGGACAAGTGCCGGGACCTGATCAAGGACGGGAAGGTCAAAGAGATCGCCGACATGCGGGATGAAACGGACCTGGGCGGGCTGAAGCTGGCCATCGACGTGAAGCGGGGCACGGACCCGGACCGGCTGATGGCGAAGCTATTTAAGCTCACCCCCCTGCAGGACAACTACCCCTGCAACTTCAACATCCTCATCGCCGGCTCCCCCCAGGTGCTGGGGGTGGGCGAGATCCTCAATGAGTGGATCGCCTGGCGCACCGAGTGCGTCCGCCGGCGGGTGTGGTTCGACATGACCAAGAAAAAGGAGAAGCTGCACCTTCTGGAGGGCCTGAAGGCCATATTGCTGGACATCGACCGGGCCATCGCCATCATCCGCCAGACGGAAACCGAGTCCGAGGTGGTGCCCAACCTGATGATCGGCTTCGGCATCGACCAGGTCCAGGCGGAGTACGTCGCCGAGATCAAGCTGCGCAACATCAACCGGGAGTATATCCTCAAGCGCACCGAGGAGACCGCCGCCCTGGCCGAGGAGATCAGGGACCTGGAGGACGTCCTCAACAGCCGCCGCCGGCAGCGGTCCATCATCGTGGACGAGCTGAAGGCCGTGATGAAGAAATACCCCTCCCCCCGCCGGACGGGCCTGGTGTACGCCAAGGAGGTGGAGGAGCTGGACGACATCGACGCCGGCGCGGAGGATTACCCGGTGCACCTGTTCCTGTCCCGCCACGGGTACTTCAAAAAGATCACCCCCCAGTCCCTGCGGATGAGCGGGGAGCAGAAATACAAGGAGGACGACGGCCTGGGCTGGTACTTCGAGACCACCAACACCGCGGAGCTGCTGCTGTTCACCGACCGGCAGCAGGCCTACAAGCTGCGGGCCGCCGACATGGCCGACTCCAAGGCCAGCGCCCTGGGGGACTATCTGCCCGGGAAGCTGGGCATGGAGCCGGGGGAGACCATCCTGGCGGCGGTGCTGTGCGGGGACTACTCCGGGACCATCCTGCTGTTTTTCCAAAACGGCAAATGCGCCCGGCTGCCCCTGGCCGCCTACGCCACCAAGACCAACCGGAAAAAGCTCACCGGCGCCTATTCCGACAAAAGCCCCCTGGCCGCGCTGCTGCCCCTGGAGGGAGAGCAGGAGATCGCCGTCACCACCGCCGAGGGCCGGTGCGTGGTGTTCTCGTCGGCGCTGCTGGCCCCCAAGACCAGCCGCACCACCCAGGGCGTGCAGGTGGTCAGCGTGAAGAAGCATCCCGTGGTGCGGGCCGTCCCCCTGGCGGACAGCCCCATCCAGAACCAGGCCCGCTACCGGGTCCGCTCCATCCCCGCCGCCGGCGCCAAGCTCACCGACGCCGACCGCGGCGAGGAGCAGATGACCCTGCTGGTCTGACGGGCGGAGGGCTTTGAGGCAGCAGAACTCTTCACCGCTCCTCATTTTCGGGGAGATGTCAGAGCGGGCGCTATGGAGGAATGATATCATGGCGAAAAAGAACGGTATATGCGCGTTGTGTTCCGCACTTATCATGCTGTTGCTGCCATGGTGCGCCGCCGCTTTTGCGGACGGGGTCAGCGGTATGGCGATCTGTCTGCTCCTGTTCTTTGCCGTTGACCCGATGGCGGCGATATGCGTGGGCGTGTTCGCGGGCAGAAAGTTGAAGGCGGCTTGGTTCCAGCCCTTGCTCCTATCTGCCCTGTTCCTGCTGGGAACGTGGGTCTTCTTTGACATGGGAGAGCGCGCGTTCCTGCTCTACGCGGCCATCTATCTGCTTCTCGGCTACGCGGCCGCGGCCATCGCTGCGGTCCTTGGCAGGAAAAAAGGATAGGCTCATCCCCTTTGCCGCGCCGCCGGTGCTCCTTATTGCGGCTCCCTTGTGTAAAGGGAGCTGTCGCCGCCGCAGGCGGTGACTGAGGGATTGTTCGACAACCCCTCCGAGCCGCCTTCCGGTGGCCCACCTCCCCTTGCACAGGGGAGGCTTCAAAACGGTGCGGCTTTGCCGCTTCCTCTTTACACGAAGGGGCCGTCCATATTGTGATCTATATTTTTTGCCGCTGCGGCGGCGAGCTTAAGCGAGGCTATCACCATTGGATAAACTGAAAGCGTTTTTGAAAACCGACGGTCTGGCCGTGGCCATGACCCTGGTCGGGTGTGTGCTGACTGCCGTCAGCTTCTCCTTTTTCACCTACCCCAACTCCATCGTCTCCGGCGGGCTTACGGGCATCGCCCAGATCCTCAACCTGCTCACCGGCCTGCCGGTAGGCGCCATGGTCATCGCCATGAACGTGCCGCTGTTCGCCGTGGCGTGGAAGCAGTTCGGCCTGCGGTTCATCATCTACTCCCTCATCGGCATGGTGGGCTGCAACGTGGCCATCGACCTGTTCAGCCTGTTCGCCTGGCCTCTGACGGAGGACATCCTCCTGGCGGCGGTGTACGGCGGCATTTTGAAGGGCCTGGGCTACGGCATCATCTTCGCCGCCGGCGGCACCTCCGGGGGCACGGACATCCTGTCCCGGATGCTCCGGCGCAAGTACGCCTACATCCAGCTGGGCACCATCAGCATGGCCCTGGACGTCACCGTGGTGGTGGCCTTCGCCGTCATCTTCCGGCGGGCGGACGCGGCCATGTACACCATCATCACCATGTTCGTGTCCAGCCGCCTGGTGAACATGGTGCTGTACGGCACGGCCAACTCCAGCGTGTGCTACATCATCACCGTCCACCCCCACCACATCGCCATGACCATCGGCGAGCGGCTCGGCCGGGGCGCCACCCTCCTGAAGGGGGAGGGGGCGTACAGCGGCGAGGAGCGGGACGTGGTCCTGTGCGCCGTCAAGCGCAGCCAGATCCCCTCCCTGAAGCGGATCGTGTCCTCCATCGACGGCCAGGCCTTCGTCATCGTCACCCAGTCCCATGAGGTGTTCGGAAAGAACTTTCAAAATATCGTCAAGGTCGACTGACCGAAAGGAGATCGCTATGGAAAAGATCGTGGAGGCTCTGCGGAAAAACGGCTTCACCGTCACCGAGTGCGCCGACCGGAAGGCGGCGGCGGACTATCTGGCGGGGAGCATCAGCGGCAAGACCGTCGGCATGGGCGGCAGCATGACCCTGGGTGCGCTGGACGTGTATGACCGGCTGGCGGCGGACAACACCGTCTTCTGGCACCAGGTCACCCCCGGCGACGACGTGTGCGTCCAGGCGGACAACGCCCAGGTGTACATCACCAGCGCCAACGCGGTGTCGGAGGAGGGCTACATCCTGAACATCGACGGCCGGGGCAACCGCACCGCCGGCACCATCATGAAAAAGGAGCGGGTGATCGTCGTCGTGGGCGAGAACAAGCTGTCCGGCCCCTTCCCCCAGGCCCTGGAGCGGGCCAGAAACGTGGCCGCGCCCCTGAACGCCAAGCGCCTGAACAAAAAGACCCCCTGCGCCGCCGACGGGAAGTGCCACGACTGCGCCAGCCCGGACCGGCTGTGCAACGTGCTGGTGGTGCTGTGGGGCAAACCCTCCTGGTGCGAGCAGATGGAGGTCCTGCTGATCCATGAGGATCTGGGATATTAAGCGGGCGGCGGCAGCGCTGGTGTGTCTGGCGCTGCCGCTGACCATGAGCGGGTGCGCGGCGGTGTTCGACCGCAGCTATTCCGTCAGCCAGCCCTATGAACCCGCCGCCGTCCAGGAGGAGCCGCCGGAGGCGGCCTATGACGCCATCACCAGCTACGCCGCCCTGCGCCGGGCCATCGAGCAGCTGGTGGCGGACCATGTGGAGTCGGCCCAGCTGCAGTTCACCAGCTACGACGGGGACCTGCGTCAGGACATCTCCACCGCCTGCTGGGAGGTGAAGTCCTCCTCCCCCCTGGGGGCCTTCGCCGTGGACTACATCAGCTATGACCTGAGCCGGATCGTCAGCTACTACCAGGCGGAGGTGAACATCGCCTACAAGCGCTCCGCCGCCCAGGTCCAGTCCCTGGAGATCGCCGCCACCTCCTCCGCCCTGACCGGGCGGCTGGACAGGGCGCTGCGCCAGGGGGAGACCTATCTGGTGCTGCAGATCGCCGACGCCTCCGCCACGGCGGACACCGTCCGGGGGAGCGTGTCCCAGGCCTATTACGCCGACCCGCTGGCCTGTCCCGTGCTGCCGGAGGTGGAGGTGGGGCTGTACCCCGAAACCGGCGTCAGCCGCATCGCGGAGATAAGCCTCAACTACGCCCTGGAACCCACGGAGCTGGCCCAGCGGCGGCAGGACCTGGCCGACGCGGCGGCGGCCCTGGCCCAGACGGAGCCGGCGGAGGTGCCGGAGGGAAAGGAGAGCGCCGCGCCGCTGTACGCCCTGTACCGCCGTCTGCCGGAGATATGCCGGGCGGATGAGGAGGCCGGCTCCACCGCCTGGGACGCCCTCACCGCCGGCGCCGCCGACAGCCAGGGCATGGCCATGGCCTTCAAGGCCGGCTGCGACGCCATGGGGGTGGAGTGCCTGGTGGCGGCCGGGCGGCTGGACGGGAACGAGCACTACTGGAACATTGTCACCCTGGACGGGGCCAGCTACCACGTGGACGTGTCCGGCGGCGAGCCGGAGGTGTTCCTGGCCGGGGACGGGTCGCTGTGGGGCGTGTACTGGTGGGACACCAGCGACTACCCCGCCTGCCCGGAGGACTACTACTTCTTCGGCGAGCCGGAGCCGGAGGCAACTCCCGAGCCGGTCCCGGCGCCGGAGATGGAAAACTGAGAGACGCTTCGGGGGATTTTAACCCACTTTTAATCTCCCTTCCATGGGCTTTTAAGCCTGGTATGGTATCCTCCGGACAGATAAAGGCAAGGAGGTATCGCAATGGAGCGATATGAAATGGCAGAACTTCTCAGCCAGAAGGCCGGGGTCACCCTGGAGGAGGCCCGGACGGCGCTGGACGAGAACAACTGGGACCTGCTGGACGCCATGGTGGCGCTGGAGCGCGCCCACAAGACCGCCGGCCCGTCCGTGCACATGGAAACGGAGGCCGCCCCCGCCTACACCAATCCGGTGCGGCCCGTGAAGAACGTCAGCCGCCACAAGGGACCCGGCTTTTTCTCCAACGGCTTCGCCGTGCTGTGGGAGTACATCAAGAAGCTGTTCCGCATCACCCTGGACAACGACTTCGTGGTCACCTACCACGACAAGCGGCTGATGGCCGTGCCGGTGCTGGTGATGATCGTGCTGTTCTTCGCAAGCTTCGGGCTGATGCTGGTGGTGCTGATCGCGGGACTTTTCTGCTCCTGCCGGTACCACTTCGAGGGCCGGCAGCTGGGCAGGGACACCATCAACCAGGCCATGGACAAGGCCAGCGACATCGCCCAGGACATCAAGGAGTCCTTCCGCGCCGACGGCCAGGACGATGGCCAGGCATGAGAAAGGATGACACCCGGGAGGGGACGGAGCGCCGTCCCCTCTGCCTGCGGAAGGGACGGTGACAGCCGTGGATGTGAACATTCTCATCGTGGAGGACGAGGGGGCCATCGCCCGGTTTCTGGAGCTGGAGCTGACCCACGAGGGCTACGCCGTGGCGAAAGCCGCCGATGGCCGGGAGGGCCTGTCCATGGCCCTGTGCGGGCAGTACGACCTGGTGCTGCTGGACGTGATGCTGCCGGGCCTCAACGGCCTGGAGGTGCTGCGCCGGCTCCGGGCGGAGTCGGACGTGCCCGTCATACTGCTCACCGCCCGGGACGCGGTGATGGACAAGGTCAGCGGCCTGGACATGGGCGCCAACGACTACATCACCAAGCCCTTCTCCATCGAGGAGCTTTTGGCCCGCATCCGGGCGGTGCTCCGCTCCGGCGCGGCGGCGGAAAAGCGGCCCGCGCCCCTGCGCTGCGGAAAGCTGGTCCTGGACCCGGCCCGGCACACCGCCGCCTACGGCGAGGAACCCCTGCAGCTGACCTATAAGGAATTTTCCCTGCTGCAGGCCCTATTGGAGAACCGGGACATCGTCCAGACCCGGGACATGCTGCTGGAGAAGGTCTGGGGCTATGACTACGCCGGGGAGACCAACGTGGTGGACGTGTACATCCGCTACCTGCGCCAGAAGATCGACAGCGTATTCGGCGTGAAGCTGATCCACACCGTCCGGGGCGTGGGCTACGTCATCAAGGGGGACGGCACATGAAAAGTCCCGGCCGCACCACCTCCATCGCCCGGAAGATCGCCTGGAGCCAGCAGTGGAAAAAGCTGTGGCGCATCCTGTGGCAGACGGCGGTGCTGTTCTGCGTGTGTACGGCGGTCTGGTGCGTCGGCGCGGAGATGGGCGCGCGGGGGGATCTGGGCCTGCGCTGGAGCCTGCGGAGCATCCAGTTCAACGACTTTCTGGACAAGTTTCTGACCTCCCCGTCCAACATCCTGGTCCAGCTGACGGGTACGGACGCGTTCGCCGGCACCGTCCTCTACCGGATCGGGGAGCAGACGGTGGAGATGGGGCTGTTTTTCTTCTGGCTCACCTTCACCCTGCTGAGCCTCACCGCCCTGCGGCTTTTCTGGTGGCTTCTCAGCTGCCTGTGGGCCACCCGGCGCATCCGCAAATACCTGCGGCCCATCGACGACATCGCCCAGGTGACGGAGAGCATCTCCTCCCACGGCTTCGACGAGGGCAAGTTCCACTCCCTCCAGGAGGCCATCGACCACCTGAACGGGGCCTCCCCCGACGAGATGCTGCACATCGGCGACGACGACCTCAGCGGCCTGGAAACGGCGGTGAACAACCTGATCCGCCGTATGCACAACGGCTACCGCCAGCAGGTCCGGTTCGTGGACGACGCCAGCCATGAGCTGCGCACGCCCATCGCCGTGATCCAGGGCTACGCCGACATGCTGGACCGCTGGGGCAAGACCGACGAGAAGGTGCTCAACGAGTCCATCCGCGCCATCCGCACGGAAACCGCCCACATGAAGACCCTGGTGGAGCAGCTGCTGTTCCTGGCCCGGGGCGACGCGGGCCGGCAGCAGCTGGACCGCCGGCCCCTGGATCTGGCGGCCCTGGTCCGGGAGGTGTGGGAGGAGAGCCGCATGATCGACAGCCTTCACGAGTACGCCCTGGAGGCGGACGGGCCGGTGCCGGTGCTGGCCGACGAGGCCCTGCTGAAGCAGGCGGTGCGCATCCTGGTGGACAACGCCTGCAAATACTCCTCCGTCTACACCCGCATCACCCTGCGGGCCTATCAGGATGGCCGGCTGGCCTGCGTGGACGTGCAGGACAACGGCATCGGCATCTCCCCGGAGGACGCGCCGAAGATATTCGACCGGTTCTACCGCTCCGACGCCGCCCGCCGCACCGACGACAAGGGCAGCGGCCTTGGCCTGTCCATCGCCCGGTGGATCGTCACCCGCCACGGCGGCCGCTTCCAGGTGCGCTCCTACGAGGGCGTGGGCACCCGCGTGACCATCCTCCTGCCCCGGGAGTCGGCCCCGGCGGGCGATTTAAGAAAGACTTAAGAAACAAATCTACAAAACTGGTTTATACTGCCTCTTGGGCAAGAGCGCGGTATGGACCCGGGATTTTTACCCTTCCCTTTACCGCTCCCTTTACCTCCTGCCTTTATCATCAGGAAACGTAAAAACCGCGGAAAAGGGGGAGAGAACATGTCTTCCGCTGCACTGTTACGGGATCTTCTGCTGGCCCTGTCGGCCCTGGTGGGGCTGTGCTATATGTACCAGAGCCTCTATCTGATCCTGCCGTTTTTCAAAAAGCGCGCCCCGGCCCGGCCGGAGACGCCCGCGCCCGCCCGGCGCTACGCCGTGCTCATCGCCGCCCGGAACGAGCGGGAGGTGCTGCCCTATCTGCTGGACAGCATCCGCGCCCAGACATACCCGGCGGCGCTGATAACGCCCTTCGTGCTGGCGGACAACTGCACCGACGACACCGCCGCCCTGGCCCGGGCCCGCGGCGCAGTGGTATACGAGCGCCGGGATACCCGCCACGTGGGCAAGGGCTACGCCCTGCAGGCCCTGCTGGAGCACATCCGCGCCGACGGCGGCTGGGACCGGTTCGACGCCTTCCTCGTGTTCGACGCGGACAACCTCCTGGCGCCGGATTACATCCGGCAGATGGACCGCGCTTTCGACCGGGGCTACCCCGCCCTGTGCGGCTACCGCGGCTCGAAGAACTTCATGGACAACTGGATCACCGCCGGCTACGGCCTGTGGTACCTGCACGACTGCGTCCACCTGAACGCCTCCCGGCAGCGGCTGGGGGTCACCTGCGCCTGCACGGGCACCGGCTTCGGCTTTACACGGGCGCTGCTGGAGCAGATGGGCGGCTGGCCCTTCCACACCCTGGTGGAGGACATCGAGTTCGACACCTGGTGCGCCGTGCACGGCGTGCGCATGGGCTACTGCGCCGACGCGGTGATCTACGACGAGCAGCCCCTCACCCTCCGCCAGTCCTGGGTCCAGCGCACCCGGTGGGTCCAGGGCGGCGTGCAGGTGAGCTTCAAATACGCCGGAGCGCTGCTGCGGGGGCTGTTTCAGGGCAGCGCCCGGGACCGGTGGGGCTGCTTCGAGAACCTGACGCTGACCCTGTACGGCTACGGCTCCTGCGCCCTGACAGGGATACTGGCCATGCTGGCGGCGCTGCTGGCCGCCGGCCCCGCCGGGGTGATCCGGTGTCTGGCGGTCAGCGGAATAGGGATGTACATGGGCCTGCTGGCCGTGGGCGTGCTGACCATGCTCCGGGAGCACAGCCGCATCCCCGGCTCCGCCCGGCGCAAGGCGCTGTGCTGCGCCACCTTCCCTCTTTTTATGCTCACCTACATCCCCGTGGCCCTGTGCGCGCTGTTTTCCAAGTTCCAGTGGCAGCCGGTGCGCCACACTGTGGCGGTGGGGCTGGACGCGGTGCCCATGGCCGCCGGCAGGCGATGACAAAAATGTAAGGGAATTGTAAGCAAATCCTGTTGCGCCGGAGCCGCACATTTGATAAACTGTTAACGGGCCGCACGTTTGACCGCCGCGGCCCGTTATCCCAAAGGAGACCTGTCCCATGGATCTGCCCCGGCGCACGGAAAAGCTCATCCCGTCCTATGGACGGCTGCCCCTGGCGGCGGCGCTGGCGCTGCAGGTGACGGTCTACTGGGGCACGAAGCTCATCGCCGGCTCCTGGCGCCACTATGATCTGACCACGGCGCTGGACCGGGCGGTGCCCCTGCTGCCCTGGACCACGGTGATCTATTTCGCCGCCTACATCTTCTGGGTGGCGGGCTATATCCTGGCGGTGCGCCGGAGCCGGGAGAGCGCCTGGCGGTTCCTGGCGGCGGACATGGCCGGAAAGCTCATCTGCGCGGCCATATTCCTGCTGCTGCCCACCACCAATGTCCGGCCCCCCGTTCCCGAGGAAGCGCCCATGAGCTGGGCGCTGGCGCTGCTGTACGCCCTGGACACGCCGGAGGACCTGTTCCCCTCCCTGCACTGTTTTTGCAGCTGGCTGTGCTGGGCGGACGTACGGGGCCGAAAGACCGTCCCGGCGGGATACCGGGCATTCGCGCTGATGTTCGCCCTGGCGGTGGGCCTGTCCACCCTCACCACCCGCCAGCACGTGATCGCGGACGTGGCCGCGGGCTTCGCCTTGGCGGAGATATGCTGGCAGCTGGCCGGCCATACCCGCCTGTCCGCCCTGTACGGGCGGATATGGGAGCGTGCGCGGGCGGGCAGGCCGTGAGATGATGACCCACAGGGAGGTTGCCGATGGAGAAAAACACCAAAAAGATCGTCGGCAACGCCCTGCTGTTTTTGGGGTTGCTGGCCCTGACGGTGTACGCGGTGTTCCACGGGGAGGACCTGGGTGACGTCCTGGAGGCCATCCGGGACTGTGACGGCCGGTGGCTGATCCCCGCGGTGGGCTGCGTGGTGGTGTTCATCGGCGGCGAGAGCGTCATCATACGGCTGCTGCTGCGCTCCGGCGGGTACCGTCTGGGTGCCTGGCGGTGCTTTCTGGTGTCCTCGGCGGGCTTTTTCTTCTCCGCCGTGACCCCCTCCGCCGGCGGCGGACAGCCCATGCAGGTGTACTTCCTCAGCCGGGAGAAGGTGCCCGTGCCGGTGGCGGCGGTGACCCTGATGGCGGTGACCATCACCTATAAGCTGGTGCTGGTGATCGTGGGGCTGGGGGCGCTGGTCATGGGATGGGACTTTTTGCACCGCCACTTCGGCGGGGCGATGTTCTTCTTCTGGCTGGGCCTGGCCCTGACCGTGGGGTTCACGGTGCTGCTGCTGATCCTGGTGTTCCACCCCCATCTGGCCCGGGTGGCCATGGACGGCGGCCACCGGCTGCTGGAGCGGCTGCACATCCTGCGGAAGAAGGAGTCCCGGCGGGAGAAACTGCTCCAGGCCATGGAGCGTTACCATGAAACTGCCGCCTACTTCCGGACCCACATGGGCCTGCTGGCGTTTGTGCTGGCGCTGACGTTCGTGCAGCGCTTCGCCCTGTTCACGGTGCCCTGGCTGGTGTACCGGGCGATGGGGCTGACGGGCTACACCTGGCAGGCGCTGGCGCTGCTGCAGGCGCTGATCTCCGTGGCGGCGGACATGCTCCCCCTGCCCGGGGGCATGGGCGTGACGGAGGGGCTGTTCCTGACCGTATTCGCGCCGGTGTTCGGCGAGCTGGCCCTGCCGGCCATGGTGCTGAGCCGGGGCGCGGAGTTTTACTGCCGGCTGCTCCTGTCCGCGGCCTTCACCGCCGTGGCCTTCCTGGTGCTGGGGCGGGGAAAAGACGATGTGAACGAGGTGATGACATGATCGGCGTGTACGACTACACCGTCATCCTTACATACCTGAGCCTGATAAGCTCCCTGTCGGGCATCTTCTGCGCCTGCTCCGGCCACATCCGCTGGGCACTGGCGTGCCTGGCCATGTCCGGGCTGCTGGACGCCTTCGACGGGAAGGTGGCTCGCAGGAAAAAGGACCGCACCGACATGGAGAAGGCCTTCGGCGTGCAGCTGGACTCCCTGTGCGACATCGTCTGCTTCGGGGTGCTGCCGGTGGTCATCTGCTTCCACCTGGGCATGTTCGCCCCCCTGGGCCTGCCCATCCTGTGCTTTTACTGCCTGGCCGGACTAATCCGCCTGGCATGGTTCAACGTCACCGCCGAGACCGAGGCGCCCCGGCCGGACGGGAAGAAATACTACCAGGGCATGCCTATCACCTCCATCGCGGTGATCCTGCCCGTGTCCTACGCCATCGGCACCGCCTTCCCCTCCCGGCTGTATCTGCTGCTGCACATCGTCATGCTGGCCACCGGGGTGCTGTTCATCCTCCGGTTCCGCTTCCGCAAGCCCAACAGCAAGGAGCTGGCGCTGCTGATCGTGTTCGTGGCGCTGGTGATCCTGTACATCCTGGCCTGCCGGCTGTGGGGCGTGGACACCCCCTGGCACTGGGTGCTACGGCTGGTGCGGCGGCGATGACGGCGCTGGATCTCCTATACGGCACGGCCCCGGGGCGCTTCCTGCTCCGGGGCCTGAGCCGTCCCGGCTTCTCCCGGATGGCGGGCAGGCTTCTGGACAGCCGCCTGTCCGCCCTGGCGGTGGGACCCTATATCCGCCGCCACGGCGTGGACATGGCCCAGTGCCCCCGGGACAGCTTCGCCTCCTTCAACGACTTCTTCACCCGGCATCTGGCGCCGGACGCCCGGCCCGTCGATCCGGACCCGGCGGCCCTCGTCAGCCCCTGCGACGGGCGGCTGGCCCTGTGGCCCATCGGGCCGGAGGGCCGCTTCCCCGTGAAGGGGACGGCGTACACCCTGGCGGAGCTTCTCCGGGACGGGGCGCTGGCGGAGCGGTTCGCCGGCGGGACGCTTTGGCTGTTCCGGCTGTGTCCGGAGGATTACCACCGCTATATCTGGCCGGTGGACGGCGTCCCGGGGCCGGCGGTGACCATCCCCGGGGTGTTGCACACGGTCCAGCCCCTGGAGCGGGGCCAGCGGCCTGTGTACCGGGAGAACTGCCGGGAGTACTGCCTGATCGATGCCGACCGGGCCGGCCCGGTGGTGATGATGGAGGTGGGGGCGCTGATGGTGGGGAAGATCGTGAACCTTCCCGCCCCCGACCGGGCCGTCCGTGGCGCGGAGAAGGGCTGGTTCGCCTTCGGCGGCTCCACGGTGATCCTCATCACGGAAAAGGACGCGGTCCGGCCCCTGCCGGCCTTCGCCGCCGCGGGCGGCGAGGAGACCTTCGTCCGCCAGGGCCAGCGCGTGGGGACGATATTGCCCACAGCCTCGCAGAGTTTGCGCCCGCAGGCGCAAAGAAAATAGGATCGTTTTTTCCGGGGGCGTGTACCTCGGAAAAAACTCTTCTCGGCCCGCAAACGTGAACGCCCCGTCCTGTTCAGGACGGGACGCTTTGCGCTGCAGCGGGCCGCAGCCTTCTCGTTTGAAAGGAGCTTGCTCCTTTCAAACGACAAAAGAAAAAGCGCGGGGCAAATGCCCCGCGCCTTTTGCTTTTGAAATACGGTGTGACTTCCGCCGGGATCACGCCTTGGACTTGTTCTTCAGCTGCTTGGAGAAGGTGCTGACACCCTCGACGATCAGGAACACGGCCAGGACGACCATCGCCACGGCGATGACCAGCATGAACCAGTCGCCCCAAGCGGCAGCGCCGCCGAAGCAGCTGGTGCACAGGGCCTTGATCCGGATGACCAGGAAGGTCAGGGTGGCGACCAGCATGAACACGGTGGGGATGTAGAACATCTTGTTGTTCTTGCCGATGTTGCCCAGCCAGGCAGCCACGGCCATCAGAGCCAGGCCGGCCAGCAGCTGGTTGGCGGCGCCGAACAGACCCCAGATCGCGGTCAGGCTCATGCCGCCCAGCAGGCAGCCCACCACGACCATGAACACGGTGCCGGTCAGGGGGTGAGCCAGGAACTTGCGGGCGCCGGTGGCGTCCTTCCAGGTGGCCTCGCCGTCCTTCAGGAACAGCTCGGTGAACATGAACCGGCTCAGACGGGTACCGGTGTCCAGGCTAGTCAGCGCGAACACGGACACGGCCAGGGTCAGCAGCGTGTAGACCACGTTGTAGACATGGCTGGCGGTATCCAGACTGAACATGGAGGCGATGCCGGTGGCGAAGGCCACGGCGGGGGAGCCGAACTCGCCGGCGGTGTAACGGGAGAAGACCATGCCGACGGCGATCAGGGACACGACGCCCAGGGCGGACTCGATGAGCATGGAGCCGTAGCCGATGGCCTTGGCGTCCTTCTCACTGGCCAGCTGCTTGGAGGAGGTGCCGGTGGAGATCAGGGAGTGGAAGCCGGAGCAGGCGCCGCAGGCCACGGTGATGAACAGGGCCGGGAACAGGCCGCCCACGCTGGTGTTCCAGCTGGTGAAAGCGGGCAGTTCGAAGGTAGCGGTCTTGTCGCCGGTGAAGGCGGAGAAGAAGATACCGATGACGGCCACGCCCATCATGGCGTACAGCAGGAAGCTGGACAGATAGTCACGGGGCTGCAGCATGATCCACACGGGGATCAGGGAGGCCACAGCGATGTACACGCCGATCAGGATGATCCAGCTGGTACGGCTCATGGCCAGGCCGCAGTTCAGGCCGATGACGATGGCGAGCACGATGCCCACGATGCCGATGATGGTGGCGGGCAGGGTCTTCATGCCGCCCTTATTGGTCAGCATGCCGTAGATGATAGCCAGGACGATGAACAGCACGGACACCATGGCGGTGGTTTCATTGCCGGTCACGGCGTCGCCAGTGGTGATGCCCACGGTCGCGGAAGCGAAGGTGCCGGCCACGACGTTCACGAAGGACGCGATGACCATGATGAGCACCAGCAGGGCGAACAGGATGAACAGCTTCTTGGCCCGGTCGCCCATGGAGGTCTTGATGATCTCGCCGACGGACTTGCCCTCGTTACGCACGGAGGCGAACAGGGAGCCGAAGTCCTGCAGGCCGCCGAAGAAGATACCGCCGATAACGCACCACAGGAAAACGGGCAGCCAGCCGAAAACGGAGGCCTGGATGGGTCCATTGATGGGGCCAGCGCCCGCAATGGACGAGAAGTGGTGACCCATCAGGACGGCGGGCTTGGCGGCGACGTA
>CANQXG010000012.1 GCA_947627735.1 uncultured Oscillospiraceae bacterium
TTCACACATCCGTCTACTTATTCCCTTACACTAGGGGGCTTTTTCCCTGTCCGTTTCGCTTGGTACAGTTCACTGTCCCGGGGGCGGTTTTATATGGGTGCTTCATTTATTGCTTATCTGGTCGTCAACATATTCGATCAGATCTCCGGGCTGGCAATTCAGAAGCCGGCAAACAGTTTCCAGGGTTGCCCAGGACACCATTTGTCCTTCCCGCAGCTTTTGCAGCATCGCCTCGCCCATGATTCTCTCTTTTCTGATCCTGGAGGTGTTGTATCCTGCCGCTTTCAGCAGCGCTATCACGTCCGCCTTATATCGTATCGGCATGCTAATTTCCCCTTACTATGACGGTGAAATGTTCAATACAATAATGATCTCGCCGCTATTATACCATGAAATCTACCGGCTTCCACTGTTAGGCTTACACAATTTTTAAGTGTAATTCTTGGAAAGGCTGCGAATTGATTTACACTTGAATTGGGTGTATTGTTCTTCCGATGCCAAGGTAATAATACTTTATGACAGAGGAGGATGACAAAATGAGTGACAGGATTCCCGACGCTTTCTGGAAATACTATGATCTCTACCGCCGCAAAAAGATGTCGATTCAGGAGTTTTCTGCTCGTTCGGGGCTGACAAACGCTGAGATAAGAAAATGTCTAAAAGCACTTAATTCCGAAAAAGCGTGAAAAATTAGCTTGATGGTGCTATAATGAAATCACAAATTTTCGGAGGTGTGTTTATGACCCTCGAAGAGTATGTTGCCCCAGACCTTTTGGAAAAGTTTGAGTTTCATAATTACAATCATGCCCTTGAGATAATCACCCAGGGATTCCCCGGTGAATGGTCGGAAATCGTTGATTGTTTGCGGCAGCTAAGCATTACCACCTCTGATTTGCGTGAAGCTGGAGGGAATGAGACCAACATTCCCAAAAAGTTTGATGATGTCCTTTATCCATATGGCTGGCGAGAGATTCGCATTTCCGGTGATCTTCATATTAAGTTTTATCCCAGGCAAGCAGAGCAAAGGGGTAGGTTCTCCAATGTTCCTTTTGAGGAACGTGTCATAGAGGGCTACATTGACGGGCACAATATCGACTTTTTGAAGGATAGAATTGCCTTTGATCTTGAGTGGAACAGCAAGGACCAGACCTTTGACCGGGATCTCCTGGCAATGAGGACGTATTACGACTGTGATATCGTCAGTGCAGGGATCATCATTACAAGATCAGAAGAGTTAAACGATGTTTTCAAAACGGTTTATGACTATGACCAAAGGTCTGGCACCTGGAAACCGATTATGAGAAAGTACGGCGCAAGTACAACATGGATGGGAAAACTTACATATCGGCTTGATTCCCGAAGAAATGGCGGCTGTCCAATTCTTGCGGTGGGAATGAAGAAAAAGTGTATTTCAGACTGGGAGGAAGGATTTATAGATGAACACAATCCGAACAACCGCTGAAAATCTGTTGCAGTTTTGCGGCGACACTAAGTATGCGACGATATATGCGGATCCTCCATGGAGGTTCCAAAACCGCACAGGAAAAATTGCCCCGGAGCATAAACGGCTGTCCCGCTATGAAACGATGGACTTGGAGGACATCAAGGCACTCCCCGTTTCCAGCATCGCTGCGGATAAGAGTCATCTGTATCTTTGGGTTCCCAATGCTCTTCTGCCGGACGGGCTGGCGGTAATGAAAGCATGGGGATTTGAGTATAAAGGCAACATAGTGTGGGAGAAGGTCCGTAAAGACGGCGAGCCTGACGGCAGAGGCGTCGGGTTCTATTTCAGGAACGTTACTGAGATCCTCCTATTCGGCGTGAGAGGTGGTAACAACCGGACCTTGGCACCGGCCAGGTCGCAGGTTAACCTTATTCGCACCCAAAAGAGAGAGCACTCCCGCAAGCCGGATGAAATCATCCCTATAATCGAGAAGTGCTCATCCGGCCCGTTTATTGAGTTGTTTGCCAGAGGGAGCCGCACGGGATGGGATATGTGGGGCGACCAGGCAAATGATGAATATGAGCCGACTTGGAATACGTATAAGAACCACACGCAAAAGGCCTCGGAAGCTGTTTGATCAATTCATCGGATCGCCCCATATGGGTGATCCGATTCTTTTCCCCGAATGCACAGAGCAACACCTCCGACTTAAGGGTGCTTTCCTGCACCCAATAAATCGGAGGTGTTCATTGGTCCGGCCAAAAATATTGGTTGGCTTAAAAGGCCGCTTCCACCAATACTTTCATAGCGTTCATTGGTATAGCCCGATTTTCCCGCGCCCGCAAAGCCCTGGAAACAGGGAACTTTTTTACGCTTGTCCTGACTTCCGGCCCAGGGTGAGGGAGTCGGCTATCATGGCGATGAATTCCGAATTGGTGGGCTTGCCCTTGATATTGGACACGGTGTAGCCGAAGAACTTCTGCAGCGTTTCCAGGTCGCCCCGGTCCCAGGCCACCTCGATGGCGTGGCGGATGGCCCGCTCCACCCGGCTGGGGGTGGTGGCGAACTTCTTGGCCACGGCGGGGTAGAGCACCTTCGTCACCGCGTTGATCACGTCCATGTCGTTGACGGTGAGGATGATGGCCTCCCGCAGGTACTGATAGCCCTTGATGTGGGCGGGCACGCCGATCTCGTGGATGATGTCGGTGACCACCGCCTCCAGGGTGGGTTCCTTGGGCAGGGCCGCCATGGCCACCGCCTGGGCCGCCGGACGCCCGGGACGGCGCCGGTCCGCGGCCACCTGGCGGATATGGGTCAGCAGCGCGGGCACGTCGCAGGGCTTGGGGATGAAATAATAGGCGCCCAGATCGGAACATGCCGTCACCACCTGATCGTTGAAAAAGCCGGACAGGACGATGGCCGCCGGACCGTCGTCCCTGTCGCGCAGCGCCGCCAGCAGGCCCATGCCGTCCAGCCGCGCCAGAACCAGGTCCGTCACAAGAATGTCGGGCCGGAGGGTCTCCGCCATCGCTAGCGCCTCCTGGCCGTCCCCGGCCGCGCCGACCACGAGAAGGTCCTCCTCGGCGCAGATCACGTCGGAGAGCATCTTCCGAAAGTCCTCGCCGGGGTCGGCAATGAGAATGCGCGTCGTAGTTTCCATGAAAGTTTCCTCCCAGTATAGAATTGCGGGTCCGCCATTTCTCTGTCGCGTAACTCCGTAGCGTCAGTGTTTACAATTTACCATAACGACCGCACTATTGCAACAGAAAACCAGCAAAACAGCGGGATTTTTTGTTGACATAATTCTACGACATTCGACGTTTTTCGACGCGTTCATGCACGAAAAAGACGATTTTTGACGAAAAAGGGCGGGAGCCGTCGGCTCCCGCCCGATATTTTTGGCCCTCACAGGGCCGTATCCTTCGCGTAGCAGCACACGGCCACCACCCCCGGCCCGGCGTGGGTGCCGATGCAGCTGCCGGCGTGGCACACCGGCAGGGCGGAGAGCTTTCCGCCCCACTGGCCGTCCGCCACGGCCAAAAAGTCGTCCACCACCCGCCGGTCCGTGCCGGTATAGGCCAGGTACGCGGGCATGGAAAAGTCGATGTCCCCCTGGTCCCGGACGGCCTGGGCCAGCTGCTCCCAGCCGTGGCGCATGCCCCGGGCCTTGCCCAGAATGTCCACCTGGCCGTCGTGGACCCGGACCACCGGCTTGATGCCCAGCACGCCGCCGGCGAAGGCCACGGCGGGGGAGATGCGCCCGCCCTTTTTCAGGTTCTCCAGGGTGTCCAGCACCGCCGTTAGGCGCACGTTTTGCTGCGCCGCTTCGATGCGCTGGGCGATCTCCGCCCCGGCCAGGCCCTCCCGGGCCAGGCGCATGCCGTATTCCAGCTGGATACGGATGCCGGCGGTGATGTTCAGACTGTCCACCACGAACACCCGCCCGGGCCAGCTCTCCGCGGCGATGTGGGCGCTCTGGACCGTGCCGGACAGCTTTCCGGAGATGGTGAGCACCACCGCCTCCTCCCCCCGGTCCATGATGGGGGCCAGGACCGTTTCAAAGTCATAGGCCGACGCCATGCTGGTGGTGGGCAGGGTCCGGTGGGCCGCCATTTTTTCGTAAAACTCCTGGGGCGTGATATCCACCCCGTCCAGGTACTCCCCCTCGGGGAAGATCACCCGCAGGGGCACCAGGTCCACCCCCAGCGCCTGCCGTTCCGCCGCCGTCAGGTCCGCGCCGGAATCCACCACGAACCGCACGCTCATGCCTCCGGCCTCCCCTCCGGCGCCCGTGGCAGGTCCGCCGAGGCCAGCAGCCGCTCCCCGTCGGTGCCCAGACGCAGGTTGTTGGTCATGTCGTTGATGAGCCGGACGAACTTGCTGTACTTCTCCATGCTCATCATCACCACGTCCGCCTTGTCCCG
Source organism: uncultured Oscillospiraceae bacterium (assembly GCA_947627735.1). Classification (GTDB taxonomy): domain Bacteria; phylum Bacillota; class Clostridia; order Oscillospirales; family Oscillospiraceae; genus CAJOIG01. Next base: position 4,369 of record CANQXG010000012.1, read on the forward strand.
GCGGGTGATGATGACGGTTTCATCCCGGTCGGACACCAAACTGCACAGGTCGTTCAGGTTCTGCCGGGCCTCGGAAAAGGATACTGCTTTCATGCTTTCCCACTCCCTTCGAGGGGAAATTGTACAGTAAACCGTACAATTTGTCAACCGTTTTTCTCCCGCCGGCGGCGGACGCGGTTCAGATGGCGCTCGAAGTGTCCCTCGTCCAGAAACGCCGCCAGGGCATACTGCTCCAGCACCGGCACCGAGCAGGAGTACATCCCCAGCCGCTCCCGGTACGCCCCCAGCAGGGCCTCCGGCAGGATCATATAGCCCATGCGCATGGAGGGGGCCAGGCTCTTGGAGAAGGTGTTCAGGTAGATCACCGACCCCCGCTCGTCCATGGAATATAGGCTCTGCAGGGGCTTGCCGGGCATGAAGAACTCGCTGTCGAAGTCGTCCTCCACGATGAACCGGCCCGGCCGGGCGGCGGCCCATTGGAGGTACTCATAGCGCTTGGCGGCGGGGGCGGTGACGCCGGTGGGCCAGCTGTGGAAGGGCGTCACATGCAGCACGTCCGCCTCCGTCCCGGCCAGGGCGGCGCTGTCGATGCCCGCCGGGCCGATGGGCAGCGGCTCCACCCGGGCGCCAGCGCCCCGGTACACCGCCTCGATCTGGCCGTAGGAGGGCCGCTCGATGGCGTATACGGCGTCCCGGCCCAGCATACGGACCACAAATTCGTACAGCTGCTCCGACCCGGAACCCACCACGATCCGCTCCGGCTGGGCGTACATGCCCCGGTAGCGCAGCAGGTACCGGGCGATGGCGTTGCGCAGCACGGCGCAGCCCTCGTTGGGGGACCGGGCCACCAGGCGGCTGCCCTGGTCGGACATGACCCTGCGCAGGGTCTTGAACCACAGCGAGTAGGGGAAGTCCGCCTCCGCCGGGGCCGGCTCCTCCTCTGGCAGCAGGCGCATAGGCTCCCGGTCCCGGGGCGCGGCGGGGCCGGGGGCGGGGATCACCGCCCGGACGTAGCAGCCGCTCCGCTCCCGGGCGGCGATATAGCCCTCGTCCGCCAGCATGCGATAGGCCGTTTCCACCGTTACGGTGCTGACGCCCAGATGCTCCGCCAGCGCCCGCTTGGAGGGCAGCTTTTCCCCCGCCGCCAGGTTCCCGGCGGCGATGTCCTCCCGGATGTGCCGGTACAGGGCATAATACAGAGGCTCCCGCCCCCGCTTTTCCAATTCATAGGTCAGCATCCGCTTTCGGTCATCCCCACAGCTTTTCCGGGTACTTTCCGGTTTCTCGCATGTCCGCCAGGGCCGCCTGCAGGGCGGGCAGATCGGCCCGGTAGGTCACCCCGTGCCACACCTCGTCCGTGGGCAGCACCGCCACCCGGTCCGTGCCCGCGGCCAGGCAGGCGTTGACCACGCCGGGCAGGAAGAACTCCGCCTTGGCGGGGGCCTGGGGCATGTCCGCGCGGAGGAACCGCTCCAGCTGCCGGGCGATATCGTCCATGAACCCGGGCTGGAACCCCCAGGTGTTCAGGCTCACCGGCGTGTCCGGGGCCAGGGCCGTCCAGTTCTCGCCCCCGTCCGTGGTATAGCTGGGGCCGTCCGCCGGCCCCTGGATGGCGGTCAGCTCCGTGACGGTCCGCAGATAGCCGCCGCCGTCCACGGTGCACACCCCCCGGGCCACGGCGCCGTTTTCGGTGAGGGTGTTCTTCAGCTCATAGCCCACCAGGGCGTGGGTGTGCCCGCCCCGGTCCTCCTGCAAAAATCCGGCCAGGGCGCGGAAGGCGCCGGGGCCGTAAAAATCATCGGCGTTGATGACGGCGAAGGGCCGGTCGATGAAGCCGCGGGCGGCGTACACCGCGTGGCCCGTGCCCCAGGGCTTGGTCCGCTCCGCCGGCGGCGTGAAGCCCGCCGGCAGATCCCCCAGGTCCTGGAAGGCATAGTGCAGCTCGCACCCCCGGCCGATCCGGTCGCCCACGGCGGCGCGGAAATCCGCCTCGATCTCCTTTTTTATCACGCAGACCACCTTTTCAAAGCCCGCCCGGACCGCGTCATAGACGGAGTAGTCCAGGATCACCTGGCCCTGCCCGTCCACGGCGGTCATCTGCTTTAGCCCGCCGAACCGGCTGCCCATCCCGGCGGCCATGATAACCAACATCGGTTTCATGCCATGACCTCCCTTATAAAACAAATTGGAAGCTTTTCGCCATTTTACCATGCCGCCCGGGATTTTACAATGTTCTCCGGCCCGGGCCGGGCATACTGATGAAGAGAGGGAGAGTGAAATTAGCACTCAAAAGCCGAGAGTGCTAATATTTACAATTCGTTCACAGAATACACATAAATTTGTTCACAAATTATGTGTATGATACAGACAAATCAAAAAGATACGGAGGTTTTACCACAATGTTCGATATGATCCCTTTCGTCAGCAACCGTCCCTATAAGTCCACCGAGAGCTGGGACCCGTTCCAGGAGTTCTTCGGCACGGTGGCCCACGCCGCCGCCACCGACATCCGGGAGACGGACGACGCGTTCGCCATCGAGACCGAGCTGCCCGGCTATGACAAGGACGAGATCACCGTCAGCATGAAGGAGGGCGTCCTCACCGTCCGGGCCGAGCACAAGGCCGACGACAAGAGCGAGAAGAAGGGCTATATCCGCCGGGAGCGGTCCTTCTCCACCGTGGAGCGCCGGTTCGAGGTGTCCGGCGTGGACGCCGGGGCCATCCGGGCCCAGTACGTCAACGGCGTGCTGACCCTGACCCTGCCCAAGCTGCCGGAGGTCGTCCCCCAGCAGTACCAGATCGAGATCCAGTAAGTCTTCCCTGCCCCTCATTTCCCCGGGCGGCGCGTCTTTCGGCGCGCCGCCCTCTTTTTGCGCCCGGCGGTCCGCTTACCGCCGGTGAGGGACGACAAACGGCAAAATACCCCGCCCCCGCCGCCGCCCGGCGGGGCATTTTTGTGCGTCCTGACAGGAAAAATGTCAATTTCACAAATCCCCTTGCATATCATAGATAAACGTGATAACATACACGGCACGCGGACAAATGCCCGCGTAAGGGGGACGTTTTCGCATGGCTGGCAACGATCGCGGACAGTTCTATCTTGTGGAAGGCAGCGCCCTGCCGGAGGTGTTCATCCGGGTCACCCAGGCCCGGGAGCTTCTGGACACAGGCCGGGCACAGACCGTGGCGGAGGCCGCCGAGATGGTGGGCATCTCCCGGTCCGCGTACTACAAATATAAAAACGCCGTCATGCCCTTCCAGAACGTGGCGGGGGGCCACATCGTGACCTTCCAGATCATGCTCCGCCACCAGATGGGCATCCTGAGCGAGGTGCTGGCGGTGTTCGCCGACACCGGCGCCAATATCCTCACCATCAACCAGGGGATCCCCACCAACGGGGCCGCGCCGGTGACCATCACGGCGGACCTGACCGCGCTGGATACCTCTGCGGAGACGTTCCTGACCATGCTTTCCGCCATCGACGGGGTCATAAAGGCCGCCATCGCGGCGGGATGAGAGGAGCGAAGGGATGATAAAATACGCGATACTGGGCTTCGGCGTGGTGGGCGGCGGCCTGGCCGAGGTCATGGCCGACCAGCGGGAAAAGCTGGCCGCGGCCGCCGGCGAGGAGATGGAGCTGGGATATATCCTGGTCCGACACGATTACCCGGACAGCCCCTGGCGGGACAAGCTGGTCCGGGATTTTGCCGTTATCGAGCACGATCCGGACGTGGCCGTGGTGGCGGAGGTCATCGGCGGCGTGGGTCCGGCCTATGAATACTCCCGCCGGGCCATCCTGGCGGGCAAGAGCGTGGTCTCCAGCAACAAGCAGCTGGTGGCCGAGCACGGGGCGGAGCTGGCGGCCCTGGCCCGGGAGCACGGCGTCAGCTACCTGTTCGAGGGCAGCGTGGGCGGGGGCATCCCCCTGCTGCGGCCCCTGTGCCGGTGCCTGGCGGCCAACCGCATCGACGAGGTGTACGGCATCCTGAACGGCACTACCAACTATATCCTCACCGCCATGGACCAGCGTGGACGGGCCTATGCCGACGCCCTCAGGACGGCCCAGGAGCTGGGCTACGCCGAGGCGGACCCCACTGCCGACGTGGAGGGCATCGACGCCTGCCGCAAGACCGCCATCCTGGCGGACCTGTCCTTTGGCCGGAACCTGTCCCCGGAGGACATCCCCAGCCGGGGCATCACTGCCGTGGCCCCCGCCGATCTGGAGCTGGCCCGGGCCATGGGCTATACGGTGAAGCTGCTGGGCCGGGCGGCCCGGACGGAGGAGGGCGTGTGCGCCTTCGTGGAGCCCCACCTGGTCCCGGAAAGCCACATCCTGGCGTCGGTGAACGGGGTGATGAACGCCTGCGCCATCCGGGGAAGCGCCGTGGGCGAGGTGGTGCTGTGCGGTCCCGGGGCGGGGGCGCATCCCACCGCCAGCGCCGTGGCCGCGGACATCGCCGACGCGGTGCGCCACAGGGCTGATCCCCAGGTGCCCGATCTGGGCACGCCGGGGGACAAGCCCCTGCCGGCGGACGAGCTGTGCTCCCGGTGGTACGTGCGGGCCAAGTGCGGCCCGGAGGCGGTCTCCGCCGCGTTCCCCGGCGCGGAGCCGGTGTACGGCTCCACGGGGGAGTGCGGTTTTCTCACCGCCATGCTGGACCGGCGGCAGCTGGAAAAGAAGCTGGCCGCGGTGGATGGCCGTGCCGCCTACCGGGTGCTGGCATAGTATGGAGGGGCGCAAGCCCGCAGCTGAAATTTAAGGAGACTGGATATATATGCTGATCGTACAGAAATTCGGAGGCTCCTCCGTGGCGGACGCCGGGCGCATCCGAAACGTGGCGGGGATCATCGCCGAGAGCTATCTGCTGGGCAACGAGACCGTGGTGGTCCTGTCCGCCCAGGGCGATACCACCGACGACCTGCTGGACAAGGCCGCCGAGATCAATCCGTCGCCGTCCAAGCGGGAGCTGGATATGCTGCTGGCCACCGGCGAGCAGCAGTCCATCGCCCTGATGGCCATGTGCCTGGAGGGCATGGGCCTGCCGGTGGTGTCCCTCACCGGCTGGCAGGTGGGCGTCCGCACCGACGCCAATTACGGCACGGCCCGCATCCGCCGGGTGGACACCGAGCGGCTGCGCCGGGAGCTGGACAAAAAGCGGATCGTGCTGGTGGCCGGGTTCCAGGGCGTGAACAAGATCGACGACTACACCACCCTGGGCCGGGGCGGCAGCGATACCACCGCCGTGGCCCTGGCCGCGGCCCTGCACGCCGACCGCTGCCAGATCTTCACGGACGTGGAGGGCGTGTACACCGCCGATCCCCGGAAGGTGCCGGGGGCGCGGAAGCTGGAAGAGATCACCTACGACGAGATGCTGGAGCTGGCCAGCATGGGCGCCCAGGTGCTGATGAACCGCTCCGTACAGCTGGCCAAGCGGTACGGGGTGGAATTGGAGGTGCTCTCCTCGCTGGTGAGAGCGCCCGGTACAAAGGTCAAGGAGGTTACGAAGAACATGGAAGAGATGAAAGTGACCGGCATCGCCAAGGACGACAAGGTGGCCCGGCTGACCGCCGTGGGCGTGCCCGACCGGCCCGGCTCCGCCTTTAAGGTGCTCAACGCCGTCTCCCGCGCCGGCATCAACGTGGATATGATCATCCAGGCCGACACCACCGCCTCCACCAACGACATGAGCTTCACCGTGGCCGAGGCGGACGCGGACGCGGCCTATAAGGCCCTGACCGACCGGCAGGCGGCCATCGGCTTCGACCACGTGACCGTGGACAAGAGCATCGCCAAGGTCAGCGTGGTGGGCGCGGGGATGATGAGTTCCGTGGGCATCGCGTCGCTGGTGTTCGAGGCCCTCAACGACGAGCACATCAACATCCAGATGATAAACTCCAGCGAGGTGAAGATCTCCTGCGTCATCGACGCGGCCAGCGCCGATCGGGCCGTGGCCGCCATCCACCGGAAGTTCTTTGAAACGTAAAACCACCCACATAGACCGCGCCCCCGTCCGTCGGACGGGGGCGCCAGGGTTTTTTCAGGGCAGCTTCGTGGCCTGGGCCTGGGTGATCTTCATCTTCACGCCCCGGGAGGCCAGGGCGCTCTCCAGCCACTGCTCCAGCCGGGAGGCATTGGCGTTGATATACTTCACCGCCAGGTCCTCCTTGGCGCTGTCCGGCAGCGCCCGGGCCATCATGGCCGCGGGGCCGGCCATGCCCCCGGCCAGGGCGTTGATGACCGCGTCGAAGTCCACGTCGCTGACATTGAATCGCAATTCTACCATATCTGTGCTCCTGATACGTATTTTCCGCCCCCGCTCAGGGGCGGGCTGAGGCCGCTCGCCGGTATCAGTATAGCATATTCTCCCCGGTTTTGCACCCCGCTGTCCAACTGGATGGGATTGACAATTTCGGTTTGATGGGATAAACTGATATAACAGTGAGTAAAATCTGACGGAGGCGACCGATATGCTGTTCCAGAGTCTGAAGACGCTGTATGAAAAAGTGCGGCTGAAGAACTACCGGGACCTGTTCAGCCGCGTGAAGGAGCGGGACGGCTCCCTGAGCGCCACGGAGGCCTATGCCGCCGACGTGATCTACCTGCTGGGCGACCCCACGGTCAGCGCCTTTGCCGAAACCCTGGGCATCTCCCAGCCCAACGCCACCTATAAGATCAACAACCTGGCCTCCAAGGGCTATGCCGTGCGCACCGCCTCCGACACGGACCGGCGGGAGTGCCGGGTGTCCGTGGGGGAGCGGTTCTATTCCTATTACGATACGGATTACCCCTTCATCGCCGAGAGCGTGGAGCAGCTGAAGAAGAAATATTCCCCGGAGGAGCTGGCCCTGCTGGAGCGGATGGTGGAGGACATGATCCAGTTCATGGAGCAATAGCCGCTGGCTATTGCTCCTCTCAAGATGCCGGTCGTGCTCCCGGCCTGCGCCGGAACCGCACGACATGGCGCAATAGAAGCAACTTGCGTTTGTAGTTTTTTCCCGCCGGGCGAAAAAAACATTGACAACCGACCTCCAATCTGTTATGATGTATCCCGTTCCGGGATGGGGGTATAGCTCAGCTGGGAGAGCGCTTGAATGGCATTCAAGAGGTCAGCGGTTCGATCCCGCTTATCTCCACCAAGAGAAAGAGCATTGGCAAAGGCCAATGCTCTTTCTCTTTTTTGCCGGATATGCGTCTGGCCGTGTGACGCATTATCCTGTCAACGAGGCCCGCCGCCAAGGTGGGCCTTTTATCATATACAAAATATACAAATCCAACCCGGAGAGAGGTGATAGACCTTTCTTTCCTAAACGTTTCCTGTACGAATAGCTTTTACAGAATAACACAAAGCAGCGGCAAGGTCGCTACCGAAAACAGGGTAGACGCAAAGACGAGCCGGGATGCAAACAGGCTGTCGCAGCCATACTGCTCCGCCAGGATCGAGGTGGTACTTCCGGCAGGCATACCGGTCATCAGTACGCTGATGCTTTTCAGCAGAGGATCGATGGGCAGGAAGTAGAGGACGCCATAGACAGCCAATGGAAAGGCAACCAAGCGCAGGAAGCAGAACCAGAGGACCTTTGGGTCAAAAAGAGAGCCTATGCTTGCCCCCGCCAGAATGGAACCGATCACCAGCATGGACACAGGGATGCAGCAGCGGCTCAACGCGGCCACAGTCTCCAGCGCAAAACCTGGAAGCTCTACCGGTAGGACCATGAGAGCCAGCCCGACAAAGATGGCGATGATGCAGGGGTGGACCGCCAGCTTTTTCAGAGCATCCTTCCGCTCCACGTTTGTGAACAGGCTCAAGCCCGCCGTCCACTCGGTAAAACGGATCGGTATCTGAAAGATAGATGTGTACATGACGCCCATGCTGCCATAGAGCGCCTCCGCGACCGGCAGACCGATAAAGCTGGAATTGGAGCAGATCATGCCATAAGACAGGACGCTGCTCTTTGCTCGTTCAAACCGCCGAAACAGCACACGGTTGCCGAGGATAGCAGCGATCTGGATGACGGTACAGATACAAAAAGCATATAGGCAGTTTCTCATAAAGTCCGCTGTGACAGAGGCTCGGCCAAGAAAGGAATTGACAATGTTGCAGGGGAGGATGAGGTCGATGAGCAGCGCGGAAAGGCACTTGCGGCCTGCTCCATTTATGACACCCAGCTTTGCCAGCAGGATCCCCAGCAGAATAAGGATAAAAAGCTGCGATTGCAGCGTGAGCATTTTCACAAAAACGTCCATATCCGGCGCCTCCTTTTGACGAAAGCATATCACAGTCTGGCCCCTGGTGTGAAATACCGTTATCAGAAGAAGTTTATACCCTGAGAGTATGAACTTCCGAGTAAAACAGTATTAGACGCATGAACAACACTGTGTTATGCTGGGCAGGACAAAAGGAGGCGTCAAAATGACCGTATATTTGAGTGAGCATATCGCACCGTCGGCGTACAAGCGGCTGGCATCACATTTTACTATCGTGGATAATTTCGACCACCCGGAGGATCTGGATGCCATTATCGTCCGCCGGGCCCATGTGACCGGGGACGTGATCGACCGTGCCAAGAAGCTGAAGATCATCTCCATGCATGGAGTGGGTCTGGACACCATCGACGTGGAGGCCGCCCAAAGTCATGGCGTTCCCGTGATGAACGTACCCGGAGGCAGCGCAGAATCTGTGGCGGAGCTTGCAGTCACATATCTGATGGCTTTGAGTCGGAAACTGCTCCCCATCGACCGCGGCCTGCGGGAGGGACGGTATCACCACTTTGGAGAGACCTCTCTCATAGGCACAGAACTCTACGGCAAAAAGCTGGGCCTGGTAGGTGCAGGCCACATCGCCGGACGAGTAGCAGAGATCATGCGCGGCGCTTTTTTATGTGATGTTTGGTGCTGGAATCCCCATAAGAATGCCGACGAGCTGGCGGCAATGGGCTACAAAAAGATGGATACCCTGGAGCAGCTTTTTCATGACATGGATATGGTCAGCATCCACATTCCGCTCACGGACAGCACACGGGACCTTATCAGCTATCCAGTCTTTGAAAACGCTAACCCCTCTCTGCTACTGGCCAACACCTCCAGAGGCGGGGTAGTAGACGAGGGCGCTCTCTATGACGCTCTGACCACCGGTAAGATACGAGCCGCGGCGTCGGACGTATTTGTTTCCGAACCTCCGGCAAAGGACGCACCGCTGCTGACCTTGGACAACTTTATTGCCACGCTCCACATCGGAGGCAGTACGAATGAGGCGTTGGATCGGGTGAGCAACGCGGCAGTAGATCATGTAATGGAGGTCCTGTGTCCTTGACGGGACTGCGTTTCAGCGGTATCATATCCATAGGATCATACTTTTGAGGTATATGCCGCATGGAACTGCGTCAACTGGAAAACTTCCTGAAGATCGCGGAATATGAAAACATCACGCAGGCTGCCGAAGCTCTGCACATGAGCCAGCCTCCCCTCACCCGGCAGCTTCAGGCATTGGAGGCGGAACTGGGTACAGAGTTGTTTGTCCGGGAGAAAAAACGCCTGCATATCACAGAGGCGGGACGATTCTTCCGCCAGCAGGCCGAGCAAATACTGGCCCTGGCAGACAAGACGGCAGAGCAGGTACGCCAAATTGGTGAGGGACTGACCGGTACGCTGTACATCGGCTCTATCGAGACAGCGGGACCGGCGCTCCTGCCCAAATGGCTGGAAGGCTTCAAGGCCCGTTGGCCGGACGTGCGATACAGCCTGTGGAGCGGCAACTCCGATGACGTGATAGAAAGATTGGAAAAGGGCCTGGTAGATGTCGCTCTCATCCGGGAACCGTTCAACGGGGAGAAATTCGAGTCCGTTCACATTCTGGATGAGCCATGGGCGGCGCTGGTGCGTATAGATCATGCCCTTTCGAACGCGGACAGCTTAACGCTGGCCCAGTTGGCAGGCGCAGAATTGATCGTTCCCATCCGCCGCAGCACCGAGGTCGCCCGCTGGTTCTCGGAGGCGGGCATGGAGGCAGACATATCCTGTCAGTACGCGCCTCTGATAAATGGCGTCATTCTGGCAGAGCAGGGCCTGGGGGTGACTATCTGCCCGGCCTCGGCGGGCGATATGCTCTCCGGCCGGCCGCTGGTGATGCGTCCGCTGGTGGATGCGCCAGCTCCCGGCGTGGCCCTGATCTGGCAAAGAAGCGCACGTTTGAGCGCCCCGGCAGAAAAATTCATCGAATATATTAAGACTCTCCCATTTTCATCACACGCGGCACAGACGGGAAGTCCGTCACTGCCGTTTCAGCAAACGCTGTTTGAACGCTCTTATCCTCTGCCCGTAACGGCTGTAAAGACAATGACGCATAAAGTCATCCCGATCGCGGCGCCTTCGGCAAAGTCTGAAACGGCATTCAGAACGGCATTATTATTTAGTTCCGTGTGGCCGATCAAGCTCGCCGCGAACCAAAAACCCGCCCCTGTCAGCAGAAGCAAGTGGACACGCTTCGTATATCGTTCTGTTCCCATATTCATGTACTCCGCCGCTTTTAATACGGTCTCCTTTGTTTCTTTATCCATGTTCCCGCTCTTCCTCTCTCCATCGATAAGTTCCCGAAGATCCACCTCATAGAAATCCGCAAGGCCAATGAGGATATCCAAATCGGGCATGTTGTTTCCGTTTTCCCACCGTGAAACGGTGCGGGGAGAAACATAGAACTTCTCTGCCAGCTGTTCCTGCGTCAGCCCTTTGCCCTTGCGAAGTCATTTCAAAAACTTGCCTGTCTTTTGCTGATCCATCCCAGAGCCTCCTTTCGCAAAGATCATAACAGAGCTTTGCAAAAAATACCACGACACAAAGTGAGAGTTCCCGCGCTCAAAGGTTCGGCCCACTGTTTTGATGTCCGGGTGGCCGTTCACGCTCCCGGCGGGGGTTTCGTGCAGGGGGCATTGACGCCGCCGGGAAAAAGTGATACTTATGATCTATCACTTTTTGGAGGTTTCCTGTTATGAGAAAACTGACCGCCCTGTTTCTGAGCGCGCTCATGCTCCTGGGCATGTGCACGCCGGCGTTCGCCGCCGCCGAGCTGGAGGACGCCCCGTTCACCCAGGAAGAGATCACCCAGATCAACGACCCCCGCGCTGTTCTGGAGAAGTACGGCACCCTGCGCATCGACGAGCAGATGATGACCGCCGAGGGCGAGCCTTCCGGCTTCGCCCACTACCAGTTCTCCCTGTCGGAGGATGGCCAGGTGCTGTCCAACGTCCACCTGCAGGAGGGCGACATCGAGATCTTCGCCAACTTCTCCGTGGCCGACGATATGCCCGGCAGCATGTTCTGGAGCGGCAACAACGGCCAGGTCCTGTACTGCATGCCCTCCTGGGAGTATGAGCAGTTCGCCCTGGACCCCCTGGGCCTGGAGCGGGGCGAGCAGACCGTGGTCGATTACGGCGTGTACAACGGTTCGATCATCCTGGTGGTGGCCACCCCCGATCCGGCGGATGAGAACGCCCGCACCGTGACCGACATGTTCGCCGAGGAGGAGAGCGGTCTGATCACCAGCAAGAACGCCGTGACCTACGTCGCCTCCGACGGCGGCGAGGTGGAGGACGGCTGCTCCCACTACGTGTACCAGTACGGCATCCCCTATGACCCCGAGTTCGACGAGACGGTCAGCGAGGGCGGCGCGGAGAGCTTCTGCGCCCTGACGCTGGTCATCAACCCCGGCCAGGACAACGAGGAGACCCAGCAGCTCAACGTGGCCCTGGGCCTGGAGGTGCAGTTCACCGCCCTGGAGGGCGAGGACGTGGCCATCTATGCCGACGAGGCCATGACCGAGGCCGTCGATGTCATCGACACCTCCGCTGAGAGCGCCACCTATTATATCACCGTGGGATGATCCCCGCGCTGCTTTGCGCGAGAAAGACCCGGCCTGCTTTTCACAGGCCGGGCCTTGTTCTGCTTTCATGGCAAAACTTCCGTTTTTCCCCGGAGATGCGGCGCGTTTTCCGTCACGCGAAGCCCAGGAACACCAGGGCCATGCCCAGCACATAGTGGGGGATGCAGAGGCCCCAGATGGTGTTCTGCCGGCGGTACAGCACGCCCAGGCCGCCCAGCAGGATGACGGCGCCCAGCATGTAGATCAGCCCCAAAAACAGATGCAGCGCGCCGAAGGCCAGGCTGGTCACGGCGATGGCCGCCAGCTCCCGGTATTTCCCGGTGATGATGCGGCGCATGCTCTCATGCATGAGGCCGCGGCTGATGAGCTCCTGCAGGAACACCGTCACGGGATAGAATACCCCGCTCAGGCGCAGGGCGCGCCAGTTCCAAAAGGGCGTGCCGGCCTCGAAAAAGCCCGGGGCCACGCGCAGCAGCACGAATTTCAGCCCGATCATCAGCGCCAGGCCCGCCGCCGCCACAAGGCTGTCCGTTATCAGCACCTTCCGCAGATTTTTCGTGGACAGGCCCAGCTCCCGCCAGGTGATGGAGGTGGTCCTGACCAGGAACACCATCATGCACGCGCCCAGGAACGTCACCGCCTGGGTCAGCAGGTGGGCCGGCAGGGGCCGGTCCAGAAACTCCCACAGCGCCACCAGCAGCACCCACGCGCACACGAATATCAGCGTAGATACGAACACGATGGAGGCGTCCTTCTCCTTCTGGTGCATCCGGGCAAGCTCCGTGATGTCGGTGAACTGGATCACGACGCCCTCGTTTTTCTGCCCGGCGTCGTCCCGGAGGAAGGATGTGACCATGTGCAGCTGCAGACGGGTCCCGTCCCGCCGGAGATAGGCGCACTCGCCCCGGTGGGCGCTCTGCTTGTCATAGATCGCGTCCAGAAGGAACTGGTTGAACTCGTCGTTGCGGGAGGCGATGTCCTCCTGCATCAGCGCGGCGTATTTCCGGCCCGCCGCGTCCTCCGGCAGCAGGAGCATCTCCTGTCCGCTGGGGTTCACGTACAGCACCGTCCCCTGGCCGTCCAGTACGATCACGCCGTCGTTCACGTCCCGCAGGATGCGGGGGAGCATCTGGGAGCTGAGTTCCATGGAAAGATAGCACCTCTCTTCCGGCGCGGGCACGGCGCCCGTCCTGTCTGCCTGTCTAATTTATATACCACACGGAAGGCCCCCTTGTGTAAAGGGGGCTGGCTCCGGCGTCAGCCGGAGACTGGGGGATTGTTACCAAGCCAGGTAAACATCCGGGACTGGTGACAACCCCTCCGAGCCGCCTTTGGCGGCCCACCTCCCCTTGCACAGGGGAGGCTTTGATCTGGCAGTGACTTTAGCCCCGCTCCCGTCAGCCCGCAGGGTCCTTGATGCGGCCGTCCACGGTGATGGTGACCACCTGCAGGGGGATAGACCTGCCGCCGGCCTCAATGGCCTTCTTCACCGCCAGCTCCAGCCCGCCGCAGCAGGGCACCTCCATGCGCACCACGGTGACGCCGCGGATGTCGTTCTGCCGGACGATCTCCGTCAGCTTTTCGCTGTAATCCACCCCGTCCAGCTTGGGGCAGCCCACCAGCGTGATCCTGCCGGCCATGAACCGGCTGTGTATCCCGGCGTAGGCATAGGCGGTGCAGTCGGCGGCGATGAGCAGCTCGGAGCCGTCGAACCAGGGCGCCCGCACCGGGGCCAGCTTGATCTGCACCGGCCAGTTGCCCAGGGCGGAGGCCGGGTCGGCCTCGGACGCGGCTGACGCGGGGGCGGCGGGCCGTATCCGCCGGCTCACGGTGCCGGGACAGCCGGCGGGTGGCGCGGCGGACGCTCTGTTCGCCGCCACGGCCCCGGCGTCATAGGCCGCGGCCTCCCGCTGCTCAAAACTGATGGCCCCCGCGGGGCACTGGGGCAGGCAGTCGCCCATGCCGTCGCAGTAGTCGTCCCGGAGAAGCTTCGCCTTGCCGTCCACCATGGCGATGGCCCCCTCGTGGCAGGCCCGGGCGCAGGCGCCGCAGCCGGTGCATTTTTCCTCGTCGATGCGGATGATCTTGCGGATCACGGTCATGCTCCTTTCTCTGTCCGGCCCTTAAGGGGCCGCGCGGTCAGCGCACGAAAAATTCCAGCACGAACACCACCGCGCAGCAGGCGACGGCGGTCTTGAACAGGTCCGCCCCGAACCAGGCGGCCAGCAGGCCCACCACCAGCGCCGCGGCGCCGGACAGGGGGCTTTGGGTGGCGTGCAGGATGGCCGGGAAGGTCATCACCGCCAGGGTGGCGTAGGGCACGTAATACAAAAACGAGCGGATGAAGCGGCTCTTGATGGGCTTGCGGAACACCGTCACGGGCAACGCCCGGATCAGATAGGACACCCCCGCCATGACCAGTATGTAGAGGTAGACCTTCATCCCTGCACCTCCTCGTCCTTCCGGGGGAACAGCGCCGCCGCCCCGCCGGCCAGCAGCACCGTCAGGATGATGGTCCGGGTGCCGTCGGACAGGGCCGACACCACCGGCAGCCGTGAGAAGGCCCAGCTGGCCAGGAAGGCCAGCGCCACCAGCCCCGCGATCACCCGGTCCTTCCGGGCGGGGGGGATGAAGATGGCGATGAACATGCCGTACAGCGCCACGCTGAACGCGCTCACCACCCGCAGAGGCAGGATGCTCCCCGCCAGGGTGCCCAGGGCGGTGCCGATGGCCCAGCCGGGGATGGCGGGGACCATGGCCCCGTACATGTACCAGGGGTCCAGGTAGCCGGGCCGGGCGATGGTGATGCCGAACAGCTCGTCGGTGATGTCGAAGGCCATGAAAAACCGGTGCCGCAGGCCCATGGCCGGGTCCATCCGCTGGCTCATGGCGCAGCTCATCAGCAGATACCGGGCGTTGGTGATAAGCGTGGCGACGGCCATCTCCCAGTAGGTGGCCCCGGCGGCGATCATGGTCAGACCCATGTACTCCCCGGCGGAGGCGTTGTTCAGCAGGCTCATCACCGCCGCCTGCAGGGGCGTCAGGCCGATGTTCTTGGCCAGGATGCCCAGAGAGAAGGACACGGCGAAGTATCCCAGCCCTATGGGCACGCCGTCTAGCATCCCCTGGACGAAGCTCTGTTTTCTCTTCATGCGATACGCTCTCCCTATGCTGGCTCCGCGCGCCTCATCGCCGGCCCGGGTGCCGCCGGGGCACCGCCCGGGTCCGGCCATAGCAGGCCTGGCACAGCCGCCCCCTCTGGTGCAGGGGCAGGACCCGGCCGCATTTGGCGCAGAAACGGATGTTGTTTTTCAGGTTATACAGTAAGATCTGGTTGATCTCGTCCGCCGTCCGGGCGCGCTCGTCGTAAAGCCCGTCCCGGTCCAGGTCGCAGTTGAAGGCCTTGGCGAAGGAGAAAAACAGGTCCAGCTTCCGGTAGTGGGTCTCCAGCTCCGGCAGGGTATAGGCGGTCTGCTTCTCCCCCAGGGCGGGCCGCTCCAGCGCCCCGCCCGCGGCCCAGGTCCGCAGGAAGCGGAAAAACAGCTCGTTCAAGGCCGGGTCCGTTTCGTCGAAGGGGATGTTGGCCGCCCGCAGCTCCTGCTCCCGGGTCAGATGGAAGCCCGCCTCCCGCATCCGGGAGATGATGGTGATGTACCGGCTGATGTCCAGCTTCACGTAGGGGTCCGCCGTGGGCATCCGGTTCCACACCTCCAGCACCTCCAGCAGATCGAAATCCACCGAGGCGATCAGGTCGGAGAAGCCCGCCACCGCGTACTGCAGCGGCGGCACCACCGTTTCCAGTCCCGCCCGGATCAGACTCAGGTCCTCCATGGCCCCCACGAAGCCCTTGTCATACATGCCGTAGCGCCCGGCCCGGCCCGCGATCTGCTGGATCTCCTCGGGCTTGAGCTGCCGGCGGTCATGGCCGTCGAACTTCTCCGTGTCCATGAAGATGATCCGCCGGATGGGCAGGTTCAGGCCCATGCCGATGGCGTCGGTGGATACCACATACTGCATCCGTCCGTTCAGAAATCCCTCCACCTGCTTGCGGCGGGTGGCGTAGGGCAGGGCGCCGTAGATGATGGCCGGCTCCTTGCCCCGGCTGCGCAGGTCCTCCGCCACGGACAGCACCCCCACCTTGGAGAAGGTGATGAGCGCGTCGCCGGGGCGGATATCGGAGTAATCCACCGTGCGGTTCATGCAGATCAGGGGCGTCTTGCGCCGGTGCTCGATGACCTCGAAGGTATCCCCGCAGCTGCGGATGATCCGCAGAAGGAGATTTTTCGCCTCCGGCGCGGCGCACAGGTGCACCTCCGGCGCCCGCACCCCCAATATGGCCCGGGTCCAGGCGTAGCCCCGCTCGGCGTCGGCGATCATCTGGCACTCGTCGATCACCGCCACCTCATATTCCCGGCTCAGGTCCAGCTTCTCGGCGGTGGCGGCCACGTGGGTGTCCCCCTCCTGCCGGTCCTCCTCCTCGCCGGTGGTCAGCGAGCAGGCCACGCCCTCGTCCAGCAGCAGCTCCTGGGCCTCCAGGGCCAGCAGCCGCAGCGGCGCCAGATATACCCCGGTCCTGGCCCGGATGAGCCGCTGGAAGCCGGCGTAGGTTTTGCCGGTGTTGGTGCCGCCGATGTGCACCACGAAGTGGCGGGCGATGGCCCGGGCCTCGGGATACTCGTCCTTGGGATTCAGCGCCACCAGCACGTCCAGGCTGGTGCGGATGGCCCGGGGGACATAGAACACGGAGTATACATAGCCCAGGCCGTTGTTCATCAGCTCCTGGACGGGGAAATCCTCCATGGCCAGCAGGGCCGCCAGGTCCGCCTCCGGCTGGGCGGCGGTGAAGGCCTCCAGCTCCCGCCGCGCCACGGCCAGGAGGGTGTCGCCATAGCCGCGCAGCAGCTTTTGGGCGATGTTGGCGTCGGAGTTGAGGCCCAGCCAGGGGGCGGCGGTGACGAAGTTCTTCATCACCCGCTTTTCCTTCACGTCCGCCTTAGGGGACGCCAGGGCCAGGAAATTCTCCGTCCGTCCGGCGGCCTGTCCGGGGGACAGCACCACCGCCCAGCCCGCGCCGGGGATCTGGCGCAGGATGGCCTCATGGTACCGCCGGGCCAGGACGGCGGCAGGCTCATCCGGCCTGGACCAGCCCTCCCACGCTTTGGTGAGCAGCTCCTGCGCCCCCTCCAGGGCGGGGCCGATGTCCGCGGCGGTGACGCCGGTCTTTTCCCGGGCAGCCTGGGCGGCCTTGTTGGACTGGGCCACCCGCCGGAAGCGGTCGCTGTCCTCGGCGGTGAGGACCAGGTCCGACTGCCACGTCTTGACCGTGCCGCCGTTGAGATGCCGGTACCGGGGCCGGGGCAGCAGCTCGCCGATGAGGCTGTTGGTCCAGCCCCGGCTCTTCAGCGTGCCGAGGGTCCAATATTTGCTGTTCTTCCCGGCCATTGGCCCTCCTTTCGGGCTGAGGCGCGCCGCCGTATGCCCCGCGCCGGCAGTCGTCTGCCGTATTTTCTTAGTTTACCACACATGTGTCCGGTCCATCAACGGGGAAAACGAAAAAGGCCCGGAGCGGCGCTCCGGGCCTTTGCTTCCCGCCGGGCTTACTGCCGGTTGTGCAGCAGGCCGTTTTTGATGTCCCACAGCTTCTGGGACAGGTCCACGTAGTAGTGGTGGGGGTTTTCGAACCGGCGCACCTCTTCCCACAGCGTGTCCAGCTGGGCGGCGCAGTAGTCCCGTATCTGGGGCAGGGTGGGCTTTTCATACACCAGCTCCCCGCCCCGGAAGATGGGCACCAGCAGCTCCTTGGCCTGGAAATCGTAGACCGTCTTCCGCTTCCAGGTGGCGTCCGGGTCGAAGATCTCCAGGGTGTCGGAGTCGTCCACGGCCTCGTCGTGGACGGTGAGGTAGTCCGCGATGGCCTTGCCCGTGTCCCGGGCATAGAACCGCCACAGCTTCTTGAAGTGGGGGACGGTGATCTTGCCCACGTTCTCGCTGATCTTGATCTTGGGGGTGACGGAGCCGTCGGGCTGCTCCACCGCCACCAGCTTGTACACCCCGCCGAACACCGGCTCGCTGCGGGCGGTGATGAGCCGCTCGCCCACGCCGAAGCAGTCGATACAGGCCCCCTGGCCCAGCAGGTCCCGGATCAGGTACTCGTCCAGGGCGTTGGAACAGGTGATGGTGCACTCGGTCCAGCCGGCCTCGTCCAGCATCTGGCGGGCCTTCTTCGACAGATAGGTCAGGTCGCCGGAGTCCAGGCGGATGCCGCATTTCTTGATGCCCAGGGGCTTGAGGATCTCGTCGAAGGCCCGGATGGCGTTGGGCACGCCGCTCTGGAGGGTGTTATAGGTGTCCACCAGCAGCGTGGCGCTGGTGGGATAGGTCCGGCAGTAGGCCCGGAAGGCCTCCAGCTCCGTGTCGAACATCTGCACCCAGGCGTGGGCCATGGTGCCCCCGGCGGGGACGCCGTACAGCTGGTCGCTGAGGGCGCAGGCCGTGCCGGCGCAGCCGCCGATATAGGCCGCCCGGGCGCCCACCACCGCCGCGTCGCCGCCCTGGGCCCGGCGGGAGCCGAACTCCAGCACCGTCCGGCCCTTGGCCGCCCGGACGATGCGGGCCGCCTTGGTGGCGATCAGGCTCTCGTGGTTCACCATGCACAGCATGAACGTTTCCAGCAGCTGGGCCTGGATGGCCGGCGCCCGGACGATCAGCAGCGGCTCCCGGGGGAACACGGGCGTGCCCTCCGGCACCGCCCAGATGTCGCCGGTGAATTTGAAGTGGGCCAGGTATTCCAGAAATTCCTCCGAGAAGATGCCCCGGCCCCGGAGGTAGGCGATGTCCTCCGGCTCGAAGCGCAGGGCCTGGATGTAGTCGATGATCTGCTCCAGGCCGGCGGCGATGGCGAAGCCGCCGCCGTCAGGGACGCTGCGGAAGAACAGGTCGAAGTAGGTGATCCTGTCCTCCATCCCCGCCGCCAGATATCCGTTGCCCATGGTCAGCTCGTAAAAATCGCAGAGCATGGTCAGGTTGACGCCCTTGTCGTTTATCATTTTTCGTGCCTCTCTTTCCCGGGAAACCGATAATTGTAACTTTATTTACGTATTATAACGTTGAAACGGGAAGAAATCAAATATATAATAATATGGCATTGAACAATAATGGCACAGTATTGTCCTCTTTTCCGGACCGAGGGTCCGGCGGGGGGGGAAAATGATCGATACTCCCGCCGCCTTTAGCGGCCGGGAGACGGAATATGAGGCTGCGGAGAGAGAATGACACGTTTCTTCTGTCCCGGCCGCGTGGAGTTGGCCGGGAACCACACGGACCAACAGCGGGGCCGGGTCATGGCCGCCGCCATGGATCGGGGGATCACGGCGGAGGCGGAGCCCAATGACGAGGGCGTTATAAGAGTATTCTGCGAGGGCTTCGACCCCATCGAGGTGGAGCTGAGCCGGCTGTGGCCGGACGAGAAGGAGCAGGGCCGCCCCAGCGCCCTGGTCCGGGGCATCGCCGGGAGCCTGGCGGAGATCATCCCGGAGCTGCGGGGGTTCGACGCGTACCTGTTCAGCAGTCTGCCGCCCCGGCGGGGACTGGCCGCGTCCGCCACCCTCAGCGTGCTGGTGGGGTATATCCTGGCCACCTTCTCCGGCGCGGAAATCCCCGCGGAGGAGCTGGCCCGGGCCGCCCAGAAGGCGGAGAGCCGCTGGTTCGGCAAGCCCTGCGCCCTGGTGGACACCCTGACCTGCGCCATGGGCGGCGGGGTCTATATGGACGTGCTGGAGAACAAGATCCTGCCCATCGACTGCGACTTTGACAGTCTGGGCCTGGCCATGTGCCTGACGGACACCGGCGACAACAACCGCCAGGCGGAGGCGGCCTACGCCCAGATCGCGGCGGATATGACCGCCGTGGCCCAGCAGTTCGGCGAGCCGGTGCTGGCCCGGGTGCGGGGACCGGTGTTCGAGGAGCAGTGGCCCGCCCACCAGACCGACCGGCAGTGGATGCGCGCCCGGCACTTCTTCGACGAAACCTGGCGGGTGTCCTCCATGGCGGATGCCCTGGGCCTGCGGGACGGGCAGCGGTATATGGAGCTGATGAACCAGTCCGGCCGCAGTTCGGAAAAGCTGCTGCGCAACATCACCGCCGAGGGCTGCGGCGACGGGCTGGCCCGGTGCCTGGAGGCCTCCGGCAACCTGCTGGCCGGCCGGGGCGCCTGGCGGGTCCACAGCCTGGGCTTCGCCGGGTTCGTGCTGGCCCTGATGCCCGAGATGCACTTCGAGCTGTATCAGGCCGGGATGGACAAGCTCTTCGGCGCCGGCGCCTGCCAGCGCATCCATGTAAGCCCCCGGGGCGTGTGCCTGGCCCAGGAGGACAAGGCGCTGTTCAATGGCCGGGGCTTCCCCGAGGAAGCCGCGCCCCTGCTGGGATAAGGCGGAAAACTGACCCGTGAAAAGACTCCTGGAAAAATTTGACGCATATCTGAACGAACGCCCCCGTCTTCGCGCGGGGGCTTTTGTGCTGCTCATCCTGGCCATGACGGTCATCCAGTGGCTGGAGCTGGATCTGAGCTGCGGCACCCGGATCGTGTCCCTGCTGGGGCGGCGGGCGGTGTACCATATCATCAACTGCGCGCTGGTGTTCGTGATCGATCTGGTGTTCCTGCTGCTGACCCGCCGGTGGCATATGGCATACTTGCTGGGCGGCGTGCTGGTGTTCGTGTGGAGCATCGCCGACCACTACACGGTGCTGCTCAGCGGCGACGTGCTGACCATCACGGCCCTGCTCAGCTTCCGCACCGCCGTGAACGTGCTGGGCGGGTACCGGCTGCCCTTCGACCTGCCGGTGGCGGCGGCCATCGTTGCGTTCGGGATGAACATCGTTTTGGCGCTGCTTGTCCGGCGCATCCGGCCCCGGCCCATCCCCTGGAAGAGGCTGTGGGCGGTGGCGCTGGCCATGGCGGCGGTGGGCGCCGGGTCCTGGGGGGCGCTCACGGCGCTGAAGAAGGTGGACAACACCGTGGACTGGTCCACCCGCGCCGACGTGCGGGACTACGGCTACCCGGTCCACTTCCTCCGCCAGGCGGTGCAGACCATCCAGCTGGTCCAGGTGCCGGAGGGCTATGACGACGAAAAGATGGACGCCGTAGCGGAGACTTACGCCGGCCAGGGCCGGACGGGCAGCGGCACGCCGGACGTGATCCTGATCCTGAACGAGAGCTTCTACGACCTGGAGCACTATACGGACACGGACGCGGACGCGCCCTATCTGGACACGTATCACTCCCTGCCCAACGCCGTCCGGGGCTTCGCCGCCGTGCCCAACATCGGCGGGGCCACCAACCGGGCGGAGTATGAGCTGCTCACCTCCAACTCCATGCTCCTGCTGGCCTGCCAGGCCCCCTTCAACGTGGTGGACATGTTCGGGGCCAACAGCGTGGTGAACTATCTGGAGAGCATGGGCTACGCCTCCTGGGCCATGCACTCGTTCAGCTCCTTCGACTATAACCGCTCCATCAGCTATCCCGCCATGGGCTTTGACGACGTGCGCTTCGCCGACAAATTCACCCCCTCCGCCTACGGACAGCGCCAGTGGACAGACGCGGCCAACTACCGGGACCTGATCGACGTGTACGAGTCGGCGGGGGAGGCCCCAAGGCTGATGTACCTGCTGACATTCCAGAACCACGGCGGCTATGAGCAGAACGACGCCGCCCTGGACACCGTCCACACCCGCCGGGACTTCGGGGACATGACCGACGACGTGGACGAGTACCTCACCAGCATCCAGCTGTCCGACCAGGCCCTGGGGGAGCTGACGGACTACTTCGACAGCGTGGACAGGCCGGTGATCCTGTGCATGGTGGGGGACCATGCCCCCAGCTTCATCTCCCAGCTCCCCGCCCGGGAGGGGATGTCCGCCATGGAAAAGGAGGTCGTCTCCCGCCAGACGCCCTATATCATCTGGGCCAACAGGGCCTTCGGCGCCCTGCCGGCGGAGGCGGACGGCCAAAATGTGACCCTGGTGGATCTGGTGCCGACCCTGCTGGACCTGGCGGGGATGCCCCTGAGTCCCTATTACGCCTGTATGCGCCGGCTGGATGAACAGGTCCCCACCCGGCTGATGACCGGCCTGTATCAGACCGCAGAGGGCGATTTCGGCACCTTCGCCGGGGACGACCCCCTCTTTGACACCCTGGCGCCCTATTACTATATGGAATATAACAACCTCCAAAGCCCCGACGAGCGCCTCGGCGCCCTGTTCGCCCCGCCGGCACAGTGACGGCCATGAAAAAGCGTCTGGAACGGACAAGAGAATATTTCGCCGCCCGGCCCCGGCTGCGCCGGATCGCCTTTGTAGCGCTGATCCTGGCCATGACCGCCATCCAGTGGCTGCAGCTGGATCTGAGCTGCGGCACCCGGGTGGCCACGGTGCTGCGCCGCAGCCCGGTGTTCATCCCGGTGAACATGGCGCTGCTGTTTCTGGTGGACCTGGTGTTTCTGCTGTTCACCCGCCGGTGGAGCGCGGCCTATCTGGCCGCCAATGTGCTCACGCTCATATGGAGCGTCGCCGACCACTACGCCTGGATGTTCAGCGGCGAACCCATCACCGTCACCACCCTGTTCAGTGCCGGCACGGCCATGGATGTGCTGGCCGGATACCGGCTGCCCTTCGATTTGCCGGTGGCTGCGGCCATCGCCGCCTTCCTGGCCGGGACGGCCATGGCCATCGCCCTGCGGGCGCTGGAGAGCGGACCCATCCCCTGGAAGCGGATGGCCCTGGCGCCGATCGCGCTGGCGGTCATGCTGACGGGGGCCTACGGCCTGGCGGGGCTGCTGGAGCGGACGGACACGGACGTGCTGTGGTCGTCCCAGGTGTACCTGACCGCCCAGGGCTACCCGGTGTATTTCCTGCGCCAGGGCCTGCTCACCGTCCACCAGGTCCAGACTCCCGCGGGCTATGACGACGAGGCCATGGCCCGGACGGCGGAGGCCCTGGACGGCACGGGCACCCCCGGGACCGGGGAGACGCCGGACATCTTCTTCATCCTCAACGAAACTTTTTATGACCTGGACCTGTACACTGACACCCAGGCGGACGCGCCCTATCTGGAGGCTTACCACGCCGCGGACAACGCCATCCGGGGCTATGCCGCCATCCCCGGGGTGGGCGGCGGCACCAACCGGGCGGAGTTCGAGCTGCTCACCTCCAACTCCATGTTCCTGGTTTCCGCCCAGGCCCCCTTCATCACCATGGACATGACCCGGGCCAACAGCCTGGTCAGCTATCTGAAAACGCTGGGCTACACCGCCTGCGCCATGCACCAGGCCAGCCCCACCAACTATAACCGGGGCCGGACCTATCCCGCCCTGGGCTTTGACGAAACCATCTTCCGGGACCGGTTCACCGCCGACGCCTACGGTGATCGGAACAACACCGACCGGGCCAACTACCGGGACATGCTGTCCTGGTACCCGGAGGAGGGGGAGGGACCCCGGTTCACCTACCTGCTCACCTACCAGAACCACGGCGGCTATGAGCAGAACGACCCGTCCCTGGACACCGTCCACGCCCGCCGGGACTTCGGGGACCTGACCGACGACGTGAGCGAATATCTCACCAGCATCCGCCTGTCCGACCAGGCCCTGGGGGAGCTGTTCGCGGCGCTGGACGAGTCGGACAGGCCGGCCATCGTGTGCATGGTGGGGGACCACGGCCCCAACTTCCTGACCCAGCTCCCCGCCCGGGAGGGCCTGTCCGACCAGGAGCGGGAGACCGTTTCCCGCCAGACGCCCTATATCATCTGGGCCAACAAGGCCTTCGGCCCCCTGCCGGCGGAGATGGACGGCATGGACCTGAGCTGCGTGGACCTGGCGCCCACGGTGCTCCAGCTTGCGGGCCTGCCCCTGAGTCCCTTCTACCGGACCATCCTGGGGCTGCGGGACGCCGTCCCCTGCCGGCTCAGCACCGGCCTATACCGCACCGCGGAGGGCGAGTACGGCTCCTTCGCCCCGGACGATCCCCTGTTCGGGACCCTGGCGCCCTATTACTATATGGAATACAACAACATCCGCGCCGGCGCGGACCGGGTCCAGACCCTGTTCGACCCGCCGGGCACCTGACCGTCAAGGAGGTCACAGCATGGAATACCGCAGATACGGAGACGACGTGGTCCTTCGCATCCAGAAGGGCGAGGAGATTTTGGAGAGCATCCGCGCCGTGTGCGAGCGGGAGCACATCCTCACCGGCAGCATCACCGGCCTGGGCGCCGTGGGCCAGCTCACCCTGGGGGTGTTCAACAGCGAGAAGTTCGTCTACGAGACCACCGACTACACCTGCGACATGGAGATCGCCTCCTGCGTGGGGAACATCACCACCATGGACGGGAAGTGCTACCTCCATGTGCACCTGGCGGCGGCCAATCCCACCAAGGGCCTGGTGGTGGGCGGCCACCTGTCCCGGGGCGTGGTGAGCCTGACGGGGGAGTTCATCCTCCACGCCATCCCCGCCGCGGTGGACCGGGAGTACTCCCCGGAGGTGGGCCTGAACCTGTTCAAGTTCAACGACTGACCGGGCGGGGAGATGTATAAGCTGCTTGGCCCGGACGGGCGGACCGTCCTGTCCGACACGCCGGGGACCCTTGGCGGGAACAGCCGGGGGAAGATCTATGGCCGGCTGGACTGCCCGGCGGCGCTGTCCTCGATGGGGCGCTTCCCCGGTCACTATGAGCAGACCCGGGTGTTTTTCGCCGACGAAAAGACCGCCCTGGCGGCGGGCTACCGCCCCTGTGGCTGCTGCCTGCGGGAGAAGTACCGGGAGTATAGGCGCGATCCGGCGGCGTACCGCGGGAAGTTCGGCCTGGAATGACAACAAAAAAGACACACCCAAAAGGGTGTGTCTTTTTTATTCGTGGTGGTCCTCCTCGTGGTGTTCGTCGGCATGGTGCGCCACCCAGTGCTCGCTGTCCAGGCGGATGTCGCAGCTCTCCAGATACAGCAGCGTGCCGTGGCCCTCGTCATCGCAGCGGTCATAGTCCCGCACCGCGCGCACGTCGATGTATCCGTCCCCGCTGAAAGTCCGCAGAGTGCCGTGGAAATCCCCGCCGGTAAGGCTCTCGCCGTTGGTGGTGAGCACGTCCGTGAAGGTGCGGATGCGCTCGCCGTCCAGATACCAGTGGCGCTCCCCGTCGCAGGTGAGGCCGTAGGGGGCGTACTCCGCGGCTATAGCCCGAAGCGTCGCCTCGTCGAAGCCGCCGGCGGTGACCGACTCGCCCTCGTAGGCGTACTCCGTCATGCCGTCCTCCACGGCGTCCGGGTCGTACACCGCCTCCTGCTCCATGGTCAGACCGGCGGCCCCCTCCGCCACGCTCTCCGCCAGCGGCGGGGGGGTAGACTTCGTCCGCACGGACGTATAGCTCACCGCCCCCGTGGCGGACAGCACCGTATAGACGCAGATCAAAAAGACAGAAAACAGAAATACCGCCGCCAATATCCACCGCCGGCGGCGCTTTTTCGGGGCCGCCGGGGGAGCTGCCGTTTCCGGCTCCGGGGCGGGCCGGGGCGGCTCCTCCGGGGGAGGCGGAGGCGGCGCGCCGCCGGCGCTGTCCGGGCCGGGGGCGTCGTCTTTCAATAAATAATCGGTGGTGACGGCGAACAGCTCGCTCATCTTTATGATCTTGTCCAGCTCCGGCACGGCCTGGGCCATCTCCCACTTGGACACCGACTGGCGGGACACGTCCAGCCGGTCGGCCAGGTCGATCTGGCTCCAGCCCTGCTTCTTCCGCAGCTCGATGATCCTGTCTGCCAAAGGCATAGGCAAACCCTCCTTGTCGTTTTTCGGGCGATCACCTTGGCGTCCAGTATACCGGCCAGCTCCGGTTTTCGCAACCAATCCGACCCGGAAATGTGTCAACCGACAGTTGCGTCGTCGAGATTCGCTCCATAGGCCGGCTTCCGGTGCATGCGCCGGAAGCCGGATATTCCGCGATCTCTCCTCTCCCCAAAAGGCAGGCGTGCCTTTTGGGGACCCCATGAAGGCGCTGACAGCCCCCTCGTCAGAGGGGGCCGTCGAAGCGGTATATCTTATTTCGTTCCGAAGATGCGGTCGCCGGCGTCGCCCAGGCCGGGGACGATGTAGCCGTGGTCGTTCAGATGGTCGTCCAGGGCCGCGGCGAAGATCTCCACGTCCGGATGGGCCTTCTGCATGGCCTCCACGCCCTCGGGGGCGGCGATGATGCACATCAGCTTGATGTTCTTCACGCCCTCCTCCTTCAGGAAGGAGACCGCCGCGATGGCGCTGCCGCCGGTGGCCAGCATGGGGTCGACGACGATCACGTCCCGCTCGGTGATGTCGGGGGGCATCTTGAAGTAATACTTCACCGGCTCCAGGGTCTCCGGGTCACGGAACAGCCCGATGTGGCCCACCTTGGCGTTGGGGATCATGTCCACCATGCCGTCCACCATGCCCAGACCGGCCCGGAGGATGGGCACGATGGCCAGCTTCTTGCCGGCGATGCGGCGGCACACTGCCTCCGCCACGGGGGTCTTGACCTTGACCTCCTCCAGAGGGAGGTCCCGGGTGGCCTCGTAGCACATCAGCTTCGCGATCTCGCTGACCAGCTCCCGGAACTCCTTGACGCTGGTGTGCTCATCCCGGAGGATGGACAGCTTGTGCTGGATCAGGGGGTGGTCGAAAACCATGACATTGCTCATATCAGACTCTCCTTTGTTGAAATTTTATTCTCGCTCCAGTTTTGCCAGACGTTCCCTCTCCGCCTGGCTCAGCCGCAGGTAGGCCGGCATCAGCTCCCCGGCGGGGACGGCCGGCTGGCCCATGGCCGCCAGACCCACGCCCCGGGCATTTTGCAGCCGCAGGGGTTCCGGGGCCATGAACAGGGTCACCTGGGACCTGTCCAGTGTATTATAGCACAGCGCGGCGCCGTCGCCAAGTAGGATACACGGCTCCTGGCGGGCGATCAGCTCGCTCTCCAGCTCGGGCAGGCTGATGGCCCGGTCCGGCGTCAGGCGCACGGGCTTGCCGCCCTCCACGGTGAACAGGGCGTTGTACACCTGCCCCCGGCGGGCGTCCATGCAGCAGCAGAGCATCTGCCCGTCCAGCACCGGCCCGCCCCAGGCCATGGCCTCCAGGGTGGACACCCCCACGGCGGGGATGTCCAGCGCCCAGCACAGGCCCTTGGCCTCCGCCATGCCAATGCGCAGGCCCGTGAAGGACCCCGGCCCCCGGCTCACTGCCACCCGGTCCAGCCGGGAGGGGGCCATGTCCAGCCCCCGCATCAGTCCCTCCGCCATGGGCAGCAGGGTCCGGCTGTGGGTCAGGCCGGCGTTCTGGATGGTGAAGGCCAGCATTTTTTCGTCGTCGAACACCGCCGCCGAGGCGGCCTTGGCGGAGCTTTCCAGCGCCAGTGTCAGCATGATACGGGTCCCCCCTCGATGGTGATCTGCCGGTCGTTGTCGCCGGTCTTTTCAAAGCGGACGGTGTACTCGTCCCCCTCGAACGCCCCGGGCACGTTCTCGCTCCACTCCACGGCGCACACGCCGCCCCGGCCCAGGTAATCTTCCCAGCCGATGTCGTAAAGCTCGTCCGCGCCGCCCAGGCGGTACATGTCGAAATGGAACAGGGGCCGCGGACCCAGGTACTCGTTGACGATGGTGAAGGTAGGGCTGGTGACGGCGGCGTCCAGGCCCATGCCCCGGGCCATGCCCCGGACGAAGGCGGTCTTGCCGCAGCCCAGGTCCCCGTACAGCGCCGCCACCGCCCCGGCGGGCAGCGCCTCGGCGAACCGCTCCCCCAGGGCCTCGGTTTCTTTTTCGGAATGGGTGGTGTAGGTCATGTCGAACCTCTCATAAGGTCATAGTGGCGTAGGCATTCAGACTGCTGTCGGCGGTGTGGCCGGCCAGGAACTCGTAATACGCCTGGGCGCCGATCATGGCGCCGTTGTCGCCGCACAGCCGCAGCGGCGGCACGAACAGCGCCCTCCCCGCCTTTTCGCAGGCGGCCTCGAAGTCCGCCCGGATGCGGGAGTTGGCGGCCACGCCCCCGGCCACGGCCACGTTTTTATAGCCCAGCAGCTTCGCCGCGTCCATGGTGCGGCTCACCAGCATCTCGCTCACCACCCGGCACAGACTGGCGGCCAGGCCCGGCTTATCCAGGGGCTGGCCCGTCTGCTGGGCGTGGTGGGCGATGTTCACCACCGCCGTCTTTAAGCCGGAAAAGCTCATGTCGAAGGGGTTGCCGTCGTTCACCGCCGGCCTGGGCAGGTCATAGGCCCGGTCGTCGCCCTGCCTGGACAGGTCGTCGATGGGCTTGCCCCCGGGGTAGCCCAGGCCCATCACCCGGGCGGACTTGTCGAAGCACTCCCCGGCGGCGTCGTCCCGGGTCTGGCCCAGCACGGACATGTCCGTATAGCCCCGCACGTCCACCAGCATGGTGTTGCCCCCGGAGATGGCCAGGCACACGAAGGGCGGCTCCAGGTCCGGGAAGGCCAGGTAATTGGCGGCGATGTGGCCCCGGATGTGGTGCACCGGGATCAGGGGCACGCCCAGGGCCAGGGCGGCGCTCTTGGCGAAGTTCACCCCCACCAGCACGGCCCCGATGAGTCCCGGGGCGTAGGTGCAGGCCACGGCGTCGATGTCCCGGCGGGTCACGCCGGCGGTTTTCAGCGCCCGGTCCGCCAGCAGGGAGATCACCTCCAGATGGCTGCGGGCGGCGATCTCCGGCACCACGCCGCCGTATATCTCGTGGAGCTTCACCTGGGAGAATATCTCGTCGGCCAGCACCTTCCGGCCATCCTCCACCACCGCCGCGGCGGTCTCGTCGCAGGAGGATTCAAAGGCTAATATGCGCATGTTCACAGCACCAGCGTCATCAAAATGGCGTCCTCTCTGGGTTTTTCATAGTAGTTCTTCCGGCGGCCCACCGGGGCGAAGCCGTGCTTTTCATACAGGGCGATGGCCGGTCCGTTCCCGGCGCGGACCTCCAGGGTGATGAAGCTGAGCGCCCGCTCCCGGGCCAGCTCCTCCACGCCGGCCAGCAGCCGGTCCGCAGCGCCCCGGCGGCGGTGCTCCGGCGATACGGCGATGTTGTCCAGACTGCCCTCGTCCAGCACCGACGACAGCACCGCGTAGCCCAGCAGCTGTCCGTCCTCCTCCGCCGCCAGCAGCCCGCCCATGCCCAGGGCAAAAAACCGCTCCGGCCAGGGGTCGGCGGGAAAGCATGCCCGCTCCAGCGCCGCGATGGCGGGCAGGTCCTCCACGGTCGCGTTCCGGACGGTCATCTCAGCCCGCCTCTCCGCCGCCGGCGCGCCGGTTCAGCGCTTCGGCGAAGGCCGCGGCCCGGCGGGCCTTGTCCTCGTCCATGAAGGGCACACCGTAGCCCATGTGCCGCTCCGCCAGCATCCCGGCGTATTCCAGCTTGCTGTGGCGGCAGTAGCGCTTCAGCCCCTCCTGCCACAGGTCCGCGCCCTTCTCCGGCGGATAGCCGCAGGTGACGATGGTGGCCACGCTCTTGCCCGCCCAGAGGGAGGGGCCTTTCGTCTGGCCGTAATATTTGTTCATGCCGTAGACCAGCCGGTCCAGCAGCGCCTTCATGGGGGCGGTGCAGTACCAGCTATATATGGGCGTGGCCAGCACCAGCAGCCGGGCGTCCAGCACCCGGGGGAAAAGGGTATGTACGTCGTCCTGAATGGGGCAGCCGAAGACCGTCCAGTCCCTCTGGCAGGTCCGGCAGGCCCGGCAGGGGGAGATGGACATGTCGTACAGCCACGCCGTGTCGCACCGCCAGCCCCGGTCGGTCATGGCCGGCACGAAGGCGTCCAGCAGCGCGGCGGTGTTGCCGTTTTTCCGGGGGCTGCCCATGAGTATGAGCGCGTCCATGGCTCTCCTCCTTATGGTATCGGGCGGTCAGTGGGCGTCTGCCCAGCTGCGGCCCAGGCCGGCGTCGGCGATGAGGGGCACCGGGTAGTCCGCCACGTGCTCCATCTCCTCCTTCAATATGGCCGCCGCCCGCTCGCCCAGGGCCTCCGGGCACTCCACGATCAGCTCGTCGTGGACCTGCAGCAGCAGCCGGGCCTGGGGCATCTCCCGGGCCAGCCGGGCATGGACCCGGATCATGGCCAGCTTGATGATGTCCGCGGCGGTGCCCTGGATGGGCATGTTCCGGGCCACCCGCTCGCCGAAGGAGCGCAGGTTGAAGTTGGAGCTGTGCAGCTCCGGCAGCGTCCGCCGCCGGCCGAACAGGGTGGTCACGTAGCCCCGCTCCTTGGCCTGGGCGATGGTGCTGTCCATGTACTCCCGCACGCCGTGGTACTTGGCCAGGTATGTGTCGATATAGAGCTTGGCCTCCCCCTGGCTGACGCCGATGTCCTGGGCCAGGGAGAAGGCGGAGATGCCGTACACGATGCCGAAGTTCACCGCCTTGGCCCGGCTGCGCAGCTCATGGGTCACCTGGCCCAGGGGCAGGCCGAACACCTGGCTGGCGGTGACGGCGTGGAAGTCCTCCCCGGACAGGAAGGCCTCCTTCATGGCCTCGTCGCCGGAGATGCGGGCCAGCAGCCGCAGCTCGATCTGGCTGTAATCCGCGTCCACCAGCACGTTCCCCGGCCCGGCCACGAACATGCGCCGGATGCCGGCGCCCAGCCGGCGCCGGACGGGGATGTTCTGCAGATTGGGGTCCCGGGAGGACAGCCGCCCCGTGTCGGTGGCGGTCATCTGGAAGGTGGTGTGGATGCGCCCGTCGGGGCCGATGGCCTTCTGCAGGCCGTCGGTATAGGTGCTCTTCAGCTTGGTCAGCTCCCGGTATTCCAGCACCTGGCCCACGATGGGGTGCTTGTCCCGCAGCCGCTCCAGCGTCTCGGCGTTGGTGCTCCAGCCCCGCTGGTTCTTCCGGCCTGTGGGCAGCTGGAGCCGCTCGAAGAGCACCTCGCCCAGCTGCTTGGGGGAGTTGATGTTGAACTGGCCGCCCGCCTGGGCCCATATGTCCTCCTGCAGGGCGGCGATGCCGGCGCTCAGCTCCTGGCCGAAGTCATATAGGGCCTTCCGGTCCACCAGAAAGCCTGCCCGCTCCATGTCCGCCAGCACGGCGCACAGGGGCAGCTCGATGTCGTAATATAACCCGTGCATGCCCAGCTCGTCCAGCTTCCCGGGCAGCACCTGGTACAGGTCCCATACCGCCTCCGCGCCGTCCAGCTCCCGGTCCAGATACTGCCCGCTCAGCCGGGGCAGACTGTAGTCGGAGGCGATGGCGTCCAGCAGATAGCCCGCCAGGGCCGTGTCGAACACGAACCCCTCTGTGCTCAGCCCCTCGGCCAGCAGCAGGCCCATCAGGTCCTTTATGTTGTGGCCCAGCTTTTTCACATCGGGGGAGAACACCGCCCGCAGCAGCCGGTCGTAGGCCTCGCCCCCCTGGGACCAGGTCAGCTCATATACGGCTTTGCCGTCGCACACCGCCAGTCCGTCCAGCCCGCCGTCCGCGGGCAGCACGGCCACATATCCCGCCGCCCGCACCGCGGCCAGGGCCGCCTCCGCGTCCCCGGCGATGTGGGGCAGGGCCGGATCAGCCGCCGCCTTGGCGTCCTCGTCCGGGACCAGGTGCCAGCGCTCGATGAACCGGCCAAAGCCCAGCCGGCGGCAGATGTCGTACAGCGCGCCCGTGGGGCGCAGGGACCACACCGCGTCCGCCGGGGCGAAATCGATGGGCGCGTCCCGCCGGATGGTGGCCAGGGTATAGCTGAGCCGGGCGCTGTCCTGGCCGGCGGCCAGCTTGGCCCGCTGGCCGGCCTTGACGAAGCCGTCGTCCAGATTGGCGTACACCCCGTCCAGGGTGGTGAACCGGTGCAGCAGCTCCAGGGCGGACTTCTCCCCGATGCCGGGCACGCCGGGGATGTTGTCGGAGCTGTCCCCCATGAGGGCCTTCAGATCCACCATGCCCATCGGCTCCAGACCGTACTCCGCCCGGAACCGGTCCGGGTCATATTCCACCGTTTCGGTCTGGCCCATGCGGGTCTTGATGTGGATGACGTGAGTGGTGTCGGTGATGAGCTGGAAGGCGTCCTTGTCCCCGGTGACCAGCCGGCAGTCCCAGCCGTCGGCCTCGCACCGGGCGGCGATGGTGCCCAGCAGATCGTCCGCCTCCCAGCCGGCCAGCTCGTAGCGGCGGATGCCCATGGCGTCCAGCAGCTCCTTCAGCAGGGGGATCTGGCCACGCAGCTCCTCGGGCATGGGCTTGCGGGTGGCCTTGTAGGCGTCGCTCATCTGGTGGCGGAAGGTGGGCGCGTGCACGTCGAAGGTCACCGCCACCGCCTCCGGCTGCTCCAGGTCCAGCAGCCGCTGCAGGATGGCGATGAAGCCGTAAACGCCGTTGGTGGGCGTGCCGTCCGGGGCGTTCAGCATCCGGATGCCGAAGAAGGCCCGGTTGACGATGGAGTTGCCGTCCAGCACCATGATCTTTTTTGCCTGCTCGCTCATGTTCCGTCCCCTTGCCGTTGATAATGAAATGATAGCATGTTTTTGCGAAAAAATAAACAGGAAAATGGCCCGCGCCGGACTGTCCTACAGAGCGAAAACGGCGCATCACCATATCGGTGATGCGCCGTGTGTCCCATAGGAAGCGGAGCGGGCCGTCCCTCAGCCCACAGGCTCCGGGGAGGCGGTGATGAGGGGCGGGACGTAATTGGGGTCTTTCAGGTACATGGCGTCCAGGTCCACGTTCACGCCGATGCCCGGGACGCTGGCGGTGTAGGAGTACTGCCAATAGTCGTGGTCGTAGTAGAAGATGGGCTTGGTGCCCGGGTCGCCCATCCACAGGGTGAAATCCTTCAGCCGGTCCAGCTCATAGCGGAAATAGGCCTGGTACAGGAAGGTGTACACCCCCGGCTCATAGCCCGCCGCCTGGATCAGCCTGCAGAACTCCACCGCGCAGTCGGTGATGGTGCTGCCCGGGGTGTTGTCCGTGCGGGCGGCGTCCACCTCGATGTTCTCCCAGTCGAAGAACACCGGCAGCTGCACGTCGTAATCCTTTATCAGGTCCAGGGTGAACAGGGCCTCCTCGGCGGCCTCCACGATGTCCAAAGCCTGGGAGAAGAAGTACACCCCCACCCGCAGCCCGGCGTCCAGGGCGCCCTGGATGTTGTCCCGGAAGCGGTTGTCCTCGTGGAGCACGCCCTCGCCGTAGGAGCGGTAGCCGCAGCGGATGATGGCGAACTCGATGCCGTAATCGGCCACCTGCTGCCAGTCGATCTGCTCCTGGTGGTCGGACACGTCGATGCCCTGGATCATGGTCAGGTCGCTCTTGGCGTAATAGGGGATCTGGTCCACCACGTTGAAGTCCGTGGCGGTGCGGCCGAAGGGGGTCAGCGCGTCCGCCCGGGGCACCCACATGGTCCCGCCGGAGGGGTCCAGCACCTCCACCTCCCCGGCGTGGGGGTCCACGGTGGGCGGCGGCGAGGGGGTGGGTTCCGGCTCCCGGTGGCAGCCGGTGGTCAGCGCCGCCAGCAGCAGCGCCAGGGCGAAAAGGATAGAAAGAAGTCGTTTCATAGCGATATTAGGATACCACATCCCCGCGCGTTTTGCAAATCCGGGGGCGGCGGGGGGATTTTTTCGTCCTGAGATTTACAAAAGGAAATATTTATTGTATAATTTTTAGGCGATTTTTTGAGAGGACTGGATTTCAATGGCAAAGCTGGAATTTGACGAGTACAAGGCAAAGCTGAACGCCTGCAGGCCGGAGCTGGACCACCTGGCCGAGGCCATGCACCTGGCCGACGCCCGGATGGAGATCGAAAAGCTCCACGCCGAGGCGGAGGAGCCGGGCTATTGGTCCGACCTGGAGCGGAGCCAGAAGGCCCAGCAGCGGCTCAAGACCCTCCAGAGCAAGTGCGACCGCCACGCCCGGCTGTCCGCCGCCTGGGACGACATGATGACCATGTGCGAGATGGCCCAGGAGGAGGATGACGACAGCTTCCTGCCGGAGCTGGCGGAGAGCTATGAAAAATTTGCCGCGGAGCTGGAGCAGACCCGCCTGTCCACCCTGCTCACCGGGGAGTATGACGCCAACAACGCCATCGTCACCTTCCATGCCGGCGCCGGCGGCACCGAGGCCCAGGACTGGGCGCAGATGCTCTACCGGATGTATACTATGTGGACCGACCGCCACGGGTTCAAGTACACCCTCCTGGACTGGCAGGACGCCGACCCGGCGGGCATCAAGTCCGCCACCATCAAGATCGAGGGCGAGAACGCCTACGGATACCTCAAGAGCGAGCACGGCGTGCACCGGCTGGTGCGCATCAGCCCCTTCGACGCCTCAGGCCGCCGCCAGACCAGCTTCGCCGCCGTGGAGGTCATGCCGGAGATCGGCGACGCCGGGGAGATCGAGCTGCGGGACGAGGACATCAAGATGGATGTGTACCGCTCCTCCGGCGCCGGCGGACAGAAGGTCAACAAGACCAGCTCCGCCGTCCGCCTGACCCATATCCCCACGGGCATCGTGGTGTCCAGCCAGGTGGAGCGCAGCCACTTCCAGAATCTGGAGAATTGCAAGGAGATGCTCCGGGCCAAGCTGGCGGAGATCAAGGAGCGGGAGCACCTGGAGAAGATCGAGGACATCAAGGGCGTGCAGATGAAGATCGAGTGGGGCAGCCAGATACGATCCTATGTGTTCATGCCCTACACCCTGGCCAAGGACACCCGCACCGGCTTTGAGAACAGCAACATCCAGGCGGTGATGGACGGGGACATCGACGGGTTCATCAACGCGTTCCTGGCCATGAAGGCGGGCTGAAAGGCTTGATTTTCCCCCTGCCTGCCTGTATAATAGCGGCAAAGCCGCTATTATACCAAAATGATACCGGTTGCGCTCCCGGCTAGCGCCGGAACCGCGCGACATGGTATAACAGCGGCAAAGCCGCTATTATACCAAAATGATACCGGTCGCGCTCCCGGCTGACGCCGGAACCGCGCGACATGGTATGATAGGTGGGCCATGCCGGTGTGATGGAATTGGCAGACGTACCGGACTCAAAATCCGGCGGTGGCGACACCGTGCGGGTTCGACCCCCGCCACCGGCACCAAACCAACATAATCCGAACCCAAGACCTCTGGGACCGTATCCCGTAGGCGATGGGTTCGGATTTGTGTTTTGGTTTGAACCGTATGAGGCCACACACTTCAGGAACGGGGTGCGAAAGAGGCCGGAATCGAAGCCACGGGGACCGAAGAAGAAAGAAATATAGGTTGAGCACTGATATTGCATTTTTCTGGTGATGTGTTATACTCAGCATAGTAATTACAATGTGATTTACTCAATAATAGGGAGGATTGTTAGATGGGTGCTTCTTCATTGGATTTAGCGAAAAGAGGAATAAAAGATTTTTTGCAGACTTTTGGTGGTGAGCCTTTTGACAAATGTGATGTACTTTTTCAAATGATATCTGCAGTCGATCCTGACCAGCAAAGCGAATTGTTTCAGTATCTTTGTGAGATTTATGGAACGATCAAACCTTTGGAGAAAGAGACTGTCCCAATTTCTGTATATAGTGCTCAGAAGGACCGGCTTGAGGAGCAATATGGAGATATTGTTAATAGTATTATTAAGACATATAGCCAACAGAACAACGATGAACAAGTATTCTATCAGACAGTATGGACACTCATAAGTGAGTCTATCCTATTTGATACTAATGCCAAGAGAATATTTGCATTGTATTATATACTGATTGATAAAAGAATACCGTATTTTAAAATAGATGAATCTACTTTATATTCTATGTCTAATGATAGGTTTTCCGAACTTCTTCATCGGTCAGCACGAGAAGGCCAACGAATTCGCTATATCCTTAAATCAGATTTTTCACAAAAAACGCAGAAAGCTTCTGTTTTGTTGAACGAGCTTGGAATATCGTTGCCGGCATCTGATGACCAAGAGGAAATTAATTCATACGAAATTCGGTTGATGCAGATGGTATATATTTTGCGCGAGATGGAGTCGGACAGATTGACATCGCTGTTGACTAGACTAGGGCATTAAGGAGAGCGGCAATGGCGATTGGGAGAAAGAGATCCGATCCTCAAGACTTTGTTAATGAGTTTATAGAAAAGATTGGAAAAGTCCCGGTAAAAGATGTTATTGATCATATCCCCCTATCTAATGATGACTCTGGTGCATTAGAAAAAGATACTTATGATGTTCTAATAATATGTGCATTGCCAGATGAAAGAGATCGCGTCTTTGATGCATTTGCAGTGCCAGAGGAAGACCGGAGAAGGATCATTCAAAGTTTTAGGGCAGACTATAATTTTGTTTATCAAAAGTTTACTTATGCTCAATTTAATATCGCGATAGCAACACAAAATACTATGGGCATGGCTGCCGCGACTAGTTTAGCAACTCGTGCGATACTTGCCATGAAACCTAAACTCGTGGCTATGACGGGTATCTGCGCAGGACGCAAAACAAAAGTTGGTTTGGGAGATATTATTGTAGCGGATCAAGTGTTTGACTATACCGCTGGCAAGAAATATGTCGATAGATTTTCTCCACGTCCCCTGTCATTTTCTGCTGACGATACTATACGCAACTGTATATCGACGAAGATATTAAATAACGACAAGGTCAGCGATTTAATACTCCAAGAGTGGAAAGGAAGTCGTGTTCCTCATAGGATCTCTATCCATATGAAAACAATCGCAAGTGGCACATCAGTAATCGATGACAATCAGACAATGGATGCGGCTGCAACAGTAAATGACAATCTCTATGGTATTGATATGGAGAGTTATGGTGTTGCTCTTGCCGCTGGTGCACTTAGAACACGTTGGTTTGTTGCTAAAGCTGTGCAAGATTTTGCAGATGGGGATAAAGCCAAAGATGAGGAAGGGATACGGGATTTTTCTGCTTTTGCAAGCGCAAGGTTGTTAAAAGAAGTATTGCGCGATATCGTTGATTGACTATTGTATTCGGTTATAGCATACCTTGAAAAGAAAAAACGCTGAGGCAAATCTGGATGCGGCGGCAGTCATTCGACTGCCGCCGCTGGCGTTATTTATGCCTTGGTGTCTTGGAGGTGTCTTTCATTCTCCCGCTGGGCTTTCCACGCCGCGAACTCCCGCTGACCTTCCTCGCTCTCATAGTACGCGAGGATGTCCGGCAGGAAGCACCGGGCGAGTTTTTCGATCTCGTGCTGCGGGATGTTGGTGTCGTTTACGAGCTTTTTCTTACGACCCAATGTTTACCTCCATTTAATATTCAGTTGCGGATACCGGATGGATGGTATCTTTTGGTTCACCTCCTTATCGTTCGTATTTGTCCCGGTGCAGGACAGGAACTTCAATATTTCTCCGCTCCAGCGCCACATTGACGTGGTGTCGGACCTGAAGCAGCTTCGTGAGATCATCCCGCAGGGGCTTGTAGCAGGCATAGGCTGCCTCATGCTCCCGCGCCAGCGTTTCCATCTCCTGCCGCCAGGCGGAGATGGGCAGCTTGCCGTCCGGCGTGAAGGCGTCCGTCAGCTTGCGTCTGGTCATATAAAACTGCCGCAGCTCGCTTTCATGTTCCTGCCTGTACTTCTCCCGCTGACCCTTCCACCGGATGCCGTTCATCTCGTCAAAGATCGGCTTTAGCCGGGCGTAGTTCTCCGCCTGCTGCAACAGGTCCTTCAGTTCCTTCCGGCGCTTGTTGGATGCGTCCATTTCCGATTTCAGCCCGGACACTTGGCCGTTGAGTTCAGCAACACGTTCTTCCAGCGCCTCCACCGTGAACAGCCTGTTCTCCATGATGTAGTTGTAGGCTTCCGCAAACTGCTTCAGGTTGTTGAGCTTTGCTTTCCGGCTCCAGGCCCCGGCGTTTCGTATGGCGATGTAATCGCCCAAAAGCTGGCCCAGGTTGGGCTGCTGGGGCTGGGACAGCTCATGCTTGACCTCCTTCAGCCAGTCCAGCAACGTGGCGATCTTCTTCCGCAGGCTGCGGATGGCGGCATTAGTAGAGCGAATCCAGCGGTTGAGATCGCCCTTGTCGGTAGGGATGCCCTTCGCCTCCATCTGCCGGACGGCGGGACCCTCATGGATCGTCGGTATCTGGTCGACTCCCTGACGCTCATAAGAGCGGTGGTCTATCCGGCAGTCCAGGCCCTTTTCCTCAAACTTGGCGTTGCACAGCGCGGCCCACGCCTCCCGCCAGGATTCCAGCCGCTCCGGGCTGCCCCAATCGGTGGTAGGCACAGCGTCAAAGGTCGCCTTGCCGTTCTCGTCAAGAATGCGGTCGCCGTTCTCGTCCAAGTGATACACGCGGCGCTGCTTGTATCCCCACTTCCCGTTCTCCTTCAATGGCCGAATGGGACAGAGGATGTGGAAGTGGGGATTTTGTATCTCTTTGTCCGGCTTATGGATGGAGAAGTCTGCGATCATACCCCGACTGACAAGCTGCTCCGATACAAATTGCCTTGCAAGCGCGATGTTCTCCTCCAGGGAAAACTCGTTCTGCAAGGCAATGTCAAAGCTATATGCAAGCTGGGCGTCTTTGTTCCGCTCCACCTTTTCCAAGGCGTTCCAGAGCGTCTGCCGGTCAGCGTATTCTGGTGGCGCATTTGGCGGAAGAAGTATTTCGGAACAGATCACGCCTTTCTTGTGGCTGTAGTCGCTGGTCTCGCCATAATATTCGCTGTATAACTTTTCGCCTGAACGATAGGCGGCGGAGGCGATGGCTGACTGACTGGCACTGCGCTTGATCTGGGTGACATGAAAATGATAGAGGGCCATTACAAATTCTCCCCATGCAACGCCCTACAGATGACAGCCTGGACATCCGGCAGAGAAAGTATCTGCTCCATGAGGGAGTAAAACGGCACTTCCTCCATGCTTTTGATTTCCGGGACGATGCTCTCCACGGCGGCCCCGCGGGTGATGAGCCGGTGCGTCCGTGCGGTCCGCTCGGCCTTGCTCAAATACTTTGCCCGGTTCTCCAACCGTTCCAGCCGGTGCTGGTACTGTTCCAGCAGCGCCTTGTCTCTGGCCTGTTCCGCTCTCAGTTGCTCCAACGTCTTGCTCATCTGCGATCCTCCTGGGGCTTCCAGCGTTTGGACCAGTAGCGGTCACAGACGACGATGCCCATGCGAAAGCTCTGCTTGCAGTCCTGGGTGCAGCCTCTACAGATAGGGTTATATGTAATTCTGTTACGGCGGTCAAGGAAGAAAGACCATTCCTCCCGCCGTTTCTTGCTCATGCGCGGCATTGTTACTCCTTTTCAAACGATAGTTTAGATTTGGTGGACCGGGAAGATGTCTGTATATTCCCGGTGTCATTTTGGCGATTTTTCGGCGCTGTGAGCGCGTTTTCGCCTTCCCGCCGTGCCGGGACAGCGGGGCGGCGAAAAGCGGTGTTTTGTATCTTGTCGGGAGCATTGTGATCACCCCTTCAGATTGGATTTGAGAGGCAAAAAGCGCCTGCCGGGCGGCAGACGCTTCATCATCCTCTCTATCATAGTTATGTTGTATTTCAGAAAAAACAGGCAAATGGCAGGACAAGCTCATTTCAAAAAACAGGACAAGACTTTCAATGCCCTTACTCCTAAAAGTCAAACTTAACAGGACGCAGGCAACAGGGGGATAGACGCGCAAGCGTCGCAAGGGGGCCGCCCCTTGTCCGGAGCAGCAGCGACGCAAAACAGCCCGGACATTCAGGTGTCCGGGCTGTGCCTCGCCGAGCGCACATACATGGTCGTCAGGCCATGTATAGAAGTGCGCCCTTTGTTCTAAAGGGATTGTTGTGCCATATCGGTTTATGGTGCTGAGGTTGTTAGCATTAATTCTACCAACGTTCCCGCCGGAACAGTAGTACCTTTGGGAAACGATTGACTTTCAATATAATATTGCCCTGCCTGATCATCTGTTTCTGCAGACCATGAGACTTGGAATT
The DNA here is from genome assembly GCA_947627735.1 of uncultured Oscillospiraceae bacterium. GTDB lineage: Bacteria > Bacillota > Clostridia > Oscillospirales > Oscillospiraceae > CAJOIG01. The sequence continues at coordinate 44,157 of CANQXG010000012.1, forward strand.
GGAGACCGGTTGCAACCAATAGTTTTGTTGCGGCAGTTTGTTCCATTCCTACTACATCGGGAACAATAACTGAAGTTCCCGGTTGAACGATTCCTCTCTCCAACTTGATTTCCGTTCCGACAGGGACGATGGAACCGCTGGGAATAGACTGGGCAATGACATAGTATTCATCCTGGGGCGTGTCATTTCCCTCAGACCAATAGACGGAAGATGTCAGCTTGTTTTCCGCAAGAATGGTTATAGCAGCAGATTCCTCTAGACTATAAACATTAGGAACTACCACCATTTCTGTAGTTTCAGGTATAAAACTCGACGTTTCCGTCTGCGTTATTCCTCGCTCAATTTCAACAAGTGTTCCAGGTGCAACATATGAACCGGCCGGGATAGACTGATCAATTATATAATATTGCTCTGAAAAAAGTTCATCGGGATATGTCCAGAACACTTGCGAATCCAATCCACATTCCGCCAGCATTGCCACAGCGGCGGCTTCTTCCATTGCGCATACATTTGGAACACATATCAAGCCGTCTGTATTAAGCTCAGTAGTGCTAGTTTCAGTGGGAACGGGGGTTGTCAATGGGGTGTTTGAAGGCTCTGGTATGTCAGTGGGCTGAGAGCTTGAGGTAGAAGGTGTAGCCGGACGGGAGTTATAGTAATTAACATCCACAGGTCTTACTGTAACCGATTCCCCACGCAAAATCACTGTTCCTGCAGTTGGGATTTGTAATTCAACGATATGCTGAGAACAGCTCTGTTTTGTCTGTCCTTGCGGTAACGAGATTTGCAAATCATGGTCAAATAATTCTATTTCAGCCTCTGCAACAGTTAATCCATCAATTGGAGGAACTATGGTAAGCAACAGGTTAAGTAATACACATACAACAAGCAGAGAAGTAAACAGAACGAGTCCAGACACGGCAGGAATGAATATGACCGGGCGTAGTTTCCACCGTTTCCTAAGTATTTTATACAACGAGAATAATGAAGGGAATATACCTATGATGGAAATGGCCACCGCAAACCATTTCCCTAAAGAAAGCACTGTGTAAAGTAGCGAGTTTGCTGTTTGCCTCATATTGATTCTCCTTCCTTTTATTGCATTAGCTATATATGGCCTCTGCCTCCAAAACACGATAGTCCACCTTGCCCGCGTCGGTCATGGGCATCTTGTCGATGACGATATAATCCAGGGCCACGTCCCGCTCGGGCAGTTCGCGGAGCGACATCTCTTTAAGTTCTTCTATTATACCATCAGCCTCCCCTTTGTGTCCATCCTCCAAAACAAGAAATGCGACGGGGATTTTGCCATTGGCGAATTCGGCCTTCTTCACGCCGACGCAGACGCATTCTTTTACATCGGGGTGCTTAGTGACCACGTTTTCGATATAGGCCGGGAAGACATTGTGGCCGTCTGGACGGATGATGATCCGCTTGATCCGGTCGATCACATAAACCATGCCCTCGTCATCGACATAGCCAATATCGCCGGTGTGCAGGTATCTGACTCCACCCTTTTCCTCGATGACCTTGTTCGTCTCTTCCGGGTTGTCAACATAGCCCTTCATGACGCTTTTGCCGGAGATGACCAGCTCGCCGGGCTGATTTGTTTTCAGAAACTCGCCGGTTTCCGGGTCGGCAACGTAGAACGTATTATACAGTGCGGGCATACCGACAGTTAGCAGTTCGTTCTCATTGGTTGACTCACCAAGATAGAACTGTCCTGTACTCATTCCAGCGTTCTCTGTTAAACCATATCCAACCATGATTTTGTACTTGCATCCATGCGCATACAAGAAGTCGTTGCACACCTTCTTGAAATTGGGATCTATACTGTCGCCTCCGGCACAAGGATTCTTTATAAACGAAAGGTCTGCCTTTTGAACTTTTTTATCAGACATTAAATACTGAAAATAGTTTGGAACTCCTGCAAAATGCGCGGGTTTGTGTTTCAGTATAAGCTTTGGGAACTCTTCAGGCGTAAACGCAGGAATAAGGACGTTTTTCGCGCCAAGGATAAAAAACACATGTGCACCAAGCCCCATGCCATACGCCAGAAAATTTGGCATGATGCCTAAGAACGTGTCTCCCTTCGTAAAATTCGCATCAGTATTGATGTAGCTATTTGCAATGGCGTTAAAGTTCTCATTGGTCAGCATGACACCTTTGGGACTGCCTGTTGTTCCTGACGTGTTGATGATGACCGCGACGTCATCTTTTACCGACGCTTTGTTAATATATTCCAGCGGTGTTTCCGTCCGCGACGTGTCCCTCTGTTCAGCGACCATCTTCACCAGTGGGTAATAAATCCCCGATTTCGGGCAGACCGGCAGCTTACTGCGACGGCGCTCCACACTGGTCTTGACCCGTTGCAGACAGCTAAGACCGACCGGTAGAGAATCGGCGGCGGCAATCGTGTACACTCTCTTTACTGAAGTGTCGTCAATGATCTTTGCGATTTTAGGATAGACGATATCCAGCATGATCAATGTCTCTGAGTGGCTTTGAGTGATAAACTGTTTGATACGGTCCAGATTGTTTCTAGGGTCGATCAGATTTGCGACGGCGCCGATCTTGTTCAGCGCATAGATCGAGTAGAACACCTCCGGGAGGTTGGGACTTGCGATGCTGACCACATCGCCCTTTTTGACCCCTATGTTGAGGAAAGCGGAGGCATAGTCGTTGATTGCGTAAAGAAAATCTCTGTATGTGATCTTCTTTCCAAAGTACTCCATAGCAATAAGGTCCTGGAAGTTTTCTTCGACTATCCGTCCATATAGCAATCCATACATAGAGATGTCTGGAATGTCATAATTGTCCAGCGCCGCCTCCGAATAAAACTGCAAATGGGCCAAATCCAAGTGCGGGTATCCAGTCTTGTTCTCGTGTCGGATCGCGTTGGTTCTCAGCCTGAGCAATTCTTCTTTTGTCATCTCAATCTCTCCTATTTTTTCTTTCTTGAAAGACTAGTTGAAAATGAAGGGATTACAACATGGTTTCTCCCAACGATTGTCAAAAAGTGTACTATTTGACAAAAGCCGGTTCCCGTCTGGAAACCGGCTTTTGTCTTTCAAAAACACGCTTTTTGACAGGCAAAATCCCCGAAAACAGTTGCCAACAGGTGGAAAACACGCTATACTATGTAAAAATGTCCGGCTATCAGAAGGTACACCTTATGATAGCTATTCTTTTACCCCCTGCGCTGCGCGATACTCCCGCAGCCGGCGGTAGAACGTGGCCTCGCTCATGCCGCACCGGCGGATCGTGTCGGCAAACGAGACCTTGCCCCGCTCCCAAAGGTCCACCAGTTTTCCGAAATCCTCCGGCGGCAGCTTTGGCGGCCGTCCGAACCGCACGCCCCGGGCCTTGGCCGCCGCGATGCCCTCCGCCTGCCGCTGGCGGATGTTGACGCGCTCGTTCTCCGCCACAAAGCTGAGAACCTGCAAAACGATGTCCGAGAGGAACGTGCCCATCAAATCCTTGCCCCGACGGGTGTCCAGCAGGGGCATATCCAGCACCACGATGTCGATGCCCTTCTCCTTGGTCAGCACGCGCCACTGCTCCAGAATCTCCCCGTAGTTGCGGCCCAGGCGGTCGATGCTCTTGATGTAGAGCAGATCGTCCCGCTTCATGCGCCGCACCAGGCGCTTATACTGGGGCCGCTCAAAGTCCTTGCCGGACTGCTTGTCCATATAGATGTTTTTCTCCGGGATGTTCAGTTCATGCAGCGCGATGAGCTGCCGGTCCTCGTTCTGCTCCCGGGTGCTCACGCGGATATAACCGTAGTTCGCTATTGGATCATCAACCTTCTTTCCCTCGCTTGCGCCAAACCAAGTCGTAGCCCAGCGCGTCGGCCAGCTCCACGGCCTCGCCATATCGCAGAGAGCCGCGCTGGAGCTTGCCGGAGAAATTGGGGACGCTGCCGCTCCAGCCGTATTGTTCGGCCATTTTTTCAATAAGCTCCGACATGGTGAAGCCCTCCCGGACGATGTATGATTTGATCTCGTTTCTGATATTCATTCTTGCCTCCAATATTTCTGTTATCCCTCCGGCGAACGTGGTCTGCGAATCAGCAGGGCACTTCGCCGCAGAGCGTGATTTTTGAAAGAGTGCCTTTTGCCTGGCGATCCTCTCTCTCGATGCCCTGGTCAATGGGGCATTTTTCGTTTTCATAGTTATGTGTGCTTTTGCGCGGTCCCGTGATAAAGCACACGGATCGGCGGCTTCGGTTCGCCGGTCCGCATGACGCTATTTCATAGGGATAGGGGCACAAAGGGACAAGTTTTTCGCCGCTTGGCAAACGGTCTGTTTTGCCGTTCTATCTGAAAGCCGTTCCTGCCCGGGACTCTCACCCCGGCGTTTTGTCTCTTTGGCCCGCTCATATCATGGCGATGACTTCCCCGGAGAACATATCCCTTTCAGACGGTCATGTGGTTTTCAAGCTGCATCGTCTTGCGACATGACCATTCTAGCGAAAAAACACGCCCTTTCCCGTATGTCTCAAAGGATGGAAATCCGCTTGAAAAGCGAAAATTTCCACGAACGTGGAAATGTGTTATAATAGCCCCAGAAAAGGGGGAATCGCCATGTATGCGAAGTTATCTACCCAGGAGCGGCTGAAGGATCTGCGCGTGGAAAAGCACCTGACACTGGAGCAATTGGCCGAGGAGACGGGACTATCCAAGTCGGCCCTAGGCAAGTATGAATCGGACGATTACAAGGATATAAGCCCCTTTGCCATCGCGGAGCTGGCCAAGTTCTACGAGGTGTCCACAGACTATCTGATGGGCCTAACGGAAACAAAAAATCACCCAAACACAGCTCTGCATGAGCTGCATTTGAGTGATGGGATGATCGACGTATTAAAGAGCGGACAGCTCAATAACCGGCTGCTTTGCGAGATAGTGACCCATGAGGGGTTCCAGCGGTTCCTGGTGGATGCGGAGATCTATGTGGATCGTATCGCGGATATGCGCGTCAACGATATGAATACCATGCTGGCGGCTGCGCGGGAGCAGGTCATTCAGAAGTACGACCCGGGCGAGAACGACCTGTATGTGCGGACGCTGGAAGTGGCCCAGGTAAAAGAGGACGAGTACTTCAGCCATATCGCTGCCGGCGATATGGGCGCGATCTTGAAGGACATCCGGGCGCGGCACAAGAAGGATACGACCACGGCGGACACGGCTTCCCCGGCAGCGGATGCCCAGAAGCAGCTGCAGCAGGCTATGAGCTACGAGGGCAGCGAGAACGAGAAGAAGGCCCGCGTGTTCCTCGCTCAGCTCGGGATCGACTATGACGGCCTGACAAAAGAGGAGTTTGTGACGCTCATCGGGATATTGAAGAAGTCCAAACTCCTGAAAAGCCCCTACAACCAGCGCGGCCGAAGCAATTCACCCATGACGCATGGGAAGGGAAAACGGAAAAGATAGATCCAATTGCTTAAGAGAGCTGCGCTCTTGACAAAATGTCTACATCTGAATACAATATAAAGTATAATTTGTGCATAATATGGGCTTACTTGAAGTTTTGAGGAGGTGTTCCGTGTGGATGCAGCTAATTCTATACTCCTTAACCGCTTCTTTACCCGGAACACCTTTAGGCAACTGCTGGATGACGGGGAGAGCAAAACTTATACAGCGGTTATCAGAAGGTATGTTACTGACGCAGATAGCAGAACTAACGGTGAATGTATAAGTGAGATATATCAATATTTGCAAAAAAACTATAGGAATGAATACTACTATAAGAATACTCTTTTGAATAAATTGTTGCTGGGTGGTGCTCACAGCCCTCGTACAACAACAGCCTTAACAGAGGTTCCGGTTGGAAAATCAAAGGCAGACTTTATTCTTATAAACGGAAAAGCGGTTGTATATGAAATAAAAACAGAACTGGACAATTTTGACCGTCTTGAAGGGCAGCTAGAAGATTACTATAAGGCTTTTTCTCGTGTTGTAGTTGTTACATCGGAAGATAATTACTTTGAAATTGATCGCAAGTTAAAAGATACTCCTACCGGAATCTACATACTCACAAAAAGGGGAACCTTAAGTAGACGAAAAGAGCCAGAAGAAAAGCTTGATAGTCTTTCAAAATCTACTATGTTTAAAATACTACGAAAAGCGGAGTACGAGAGTGTTTTCTCAAGACTAGCATTACCGTTACCATCTGTATCTCAGTTTGAGTATTATCGAGCATGTAAGGCTCAGTTTGAATCTTTAGATATGGATATAGCTTATCAATACTTCGTTACGGAATTAAAAAAGCGAGCGAGAGTTGAAATAGACGAATACGCATCAATTCCGCTTGCGTTGAAGTTTTTAGCATATTTTCTGGAATTAAGTAAAAATGACTATGTAAAGCTCTATGATTTCTTAAGGCAATAGGAGGCAGTTATGTATTTTCCTATCTTACGTGGAAGGCAGTTCGAGTTGCTTGCCCTTCAGGAATGTCTTAACTATAATTTGTTGAGTGATAAGATTATTCCTGTTATAGAACCAGTAAAATGCTCTTCAACATATGTTAGGACAGTTGATGCATTTATTAATAATAAGCATCCTATAGCCATTATCCGTAACCCGCAAGTAGGCTCTTGGACAAAAGAGAGTAGGTCGAGTGGCAATCAGCCGATTGTCGTATCTGCTAAAGCACAGCTGAATGAACCAAACGTTATTTCTTCTCTGTATGTAACACCGCAGATTGACCAATTTTTAAATACGGTTGCAGCCGAAAATGGTATCTCCGTGGGCAATATGCTTTTGATATGTAATAAGCAAGAAAACATACCGTCATATCTGCGTGCAGCATCCGATATAAAACCTCGCTTCTGTGTCATTCCGGACAAGCGTGATTTTAGACGAGCAATTCGTGACAACCGAGTATTGTGTGAAGATCATTTTCCAAAAAGGCCACGAAATGTAGATTATTTGGAAAATGAAACTGAGTTCTTCTCTTCAGATCATTTATTCTATTCGGAAGATGGCTATATAGGCTTTTCCGACTATTCTATAATTGGAGAAGAGTATAATGATGCAGGTTTTGCTCCATATGCCGTTGCGATTCATATAGTGTATTTTGATGAAGGTAATGTGCTTAATATTAAACATTTCGTCTCAGATTCTAATGACGATTTTTCTGACCCAGCAAGAAAGTTCTCAGAGGCTGTCGAAAAACTAGTTATTTGGAATCAACATATGGAGTTAAAAACTGCTGGTATACAAGCATTTGAGAAAGAGTTTTTTAATCGAACATATCCAGGCCTTGGGGTTGTAAAAAAGTACTCTTTGATGCATCATTTGGAACTCATGAGTAACTTTTTAGATGGAGCAAGAAGATGATATTTTGCGAACACTGTGTTGGCGATGCGGAGATTTCATCAATCATTCGTTCAGTTGCCTCAAGAAAAATTGGATGTTGCCCAACGTGCCATGCAAATCTTGTTTGCCTGTATGATACAGAAGCCCAAAATGAATTGACGCCCTATTTTGAAGATCTTATCAGCATATATTCACCCGTTGACATTCAGGGGGATGCGCTTCCGTATGGAACAGGAACATCGTTAGTATCGGAAATTACTAAGCGGTGGCGACTTTTTCCGGGGCTATCAGAACAAACCATCCAGACTATCTTAACTGCAATCTGTAAAGAACTATACGATAATAGCCCTCAGATATTTAACGATTCAGTCTGTATTCCTGAGTTGTTTAACGACAGCTATTTGAGAGATAATTCTCTTCTTTTGGATAACGACTGGAATTTATTTGTGGATGAAATAAAGACAAAAAATCGATATCATTCTCGGCAGCTAAACTCTAAAATACTGGAAGAGTATTGTGCTTTTATTAGAAAAGACTATAAAGCAGGAACTGAGTTTTATCGTGGACGCATATCTGATCGACAAGGTTACGGCCTAGACAAAATGTCTGCACCTCCTGTGGGGAAAAGCGCAGAAGGGCGTGCAAATGCTAGAGGAATTACCTGTTTGTATGTTGCAAGTGATATAGATACTGCTTTCCATGAGGTGAGAGCAGGGCTTTTTGATTATGTAAGTGTTGGTAAGTTTCGACTTAAACATGATATTACGGTTGTTGATTTAAGCGTTATATTGAAAATTAGTCCATTTAATAATAAGCTGGATTGTTTGAAGCTCGCGATAAACAAACCTCACTTAGAGCGGCTTAATCATGAAATGAGTCGTCCCTTGCGAAGAAGTGACAGCACACTAGACTATGTTCCGACCCAATACATAGTTGATTACATAAAGAGTATTGAAACAGATGGTATACAAGAATACAATGGAATAGAGTACACTAGTACTGCAAACCCTTCGGGGTATAATCTGGCAATATTCGATCCGGATTTATTTGAATGTACCTCCGTAACCGTATATGAAATTGAAAAGCTCCAATATGGCCCCAAGGCAATACTGTAGACACTTTGAACCAGACTGTTCTCTACAGATGGACCATCATAGTTAATGATTATGCTATAATGGTCCTATTTTATTGGCTATATAGAGTACACTATGTTATGCAAACTTAATATTGAATTATAACTGTCTATGTGCTATGATGTAGAAAAATGGTACGGGAGGGTTCATCATGCAGATCATGGCGGACAGGCTGCGGGCGCTGCGGCTGTCCATCAACGTGTCCCAGAACAAACTGGCTCCTATCCTGGGTCTACGGCAGTCCGGTGTCAACCGCTACGAGAACAACCAGTGTGAGCCATCTGCCAAGGTGCTGCTCCGCTATGCCGACTATTTTGACGTGTCGCTGGACTATCTCTATGGCCGCACGGACGATCCCAGAGGCAAGGTGTATTCCAACGAGCCGGACTTGGGCAAGCTGCACCCGGAGATGAACGAGTTCATAGAAATGTGCTTCGATCCCAAATCCCCCATGAGCAAGCGGCTGAAAAAGACGCTGGTGCAGATGCTGGAGGAGGAAACGAAATGACCGCTGTGATTTATGCCCGTTACTCCTCAGACAACCAACGGGAGGAGAGCATAGAAGGGCAAATTCGTGAATGCACCGCTTTCGCAGAGAAAAACGGCATCACCGTTCTGCGCCACTACATAGACCGGGCGTTCTCCGCCAAGACTGACAATCGGCCTGAATTTCAGGCCATGGTCAAGGACAGCGGGAAGAAGCTGTTCGACATGATCATCGTCTGGAAACTGGACCGCTTTGCCCGTAACCGGTATGATAGCGCCAGGTACAAGGCCGCGCTCAAGAAGAACGGCGTCAAAGTGGTGTCGGCCACGGAAGTTATCTCCGAGGGCGCTGAGGGCATTATCTTGGAATCGGTCCTTGAAGGCTATGCCGAGTATTATTCCGCAGACCTGTCCGAGAAGGTCATCCGGGGCATGACGGACAACGCCCTCAAGTGCAAGTTCAACGGTGGGACCCTGCCCACAGGTTACGTCATCGACAGCGAACAGCACTTCCAGATCGACCCGCTGACAGCTCCCTATGTGCTGGAAGCGTTCAAGAAATACAACGCCGGATATACCATGACGCAGATATGCAACTGGCTAAACGAGAAAGGCGTAAAGAACACCCGCGGTCAGCCGTTTTCCTACAACAGCATCCAGCACTTGCTGAATAACCGCCGGTACATGGGTGAGTTCCGCTACCGTGATACGGTCATCCCCGACGGTATCCCGGCCATCGTGCCCCAGGATTTGTTTGACCGGGTGCAGGAAAAGCTGGCAAAGAACAAAAAAGCTCCAGCCCGGCACAAGGCTGAAGATGACTACCTGCTCACGACTAAGCTCTATTGCGGCTACTGCGGCAGTTATATGTGCGGAGAAAGCGGTACCAGCCACACAGGGAAGGTCCACCACTACTACAAGTGCGCCACGGTGAAAAAGAAACGCGGGGACTGCCACAAGAAGCCTGTCAGCAAGGCGTTTATTGAGGATTTCATCGTTCACGAGACGATGAAGGAGATACGGGACGACAAGGTGATCCAGGCCATCGTCTCCACGGTGATGGACCTGCAGGAACAGGAAAACACCCAACTTCCGCTGTATGAGCAACAGTTGAAAGAGGCGGAAACCGGCATCAACAACCTGCTCAACGCCATTCAGCAGGGCATCCTGACGCCGTCCACCAAAAGCCGCTTGGAAGAACTGGAAGCGACCAAGGAGGAATTAGAAATCAGGATCGCCAACGAGAAACTGGCGAAGCCGAAGCTGACGGCGGAGTTCGTGACCATGTGGCTGGAGCGGTTCCGGAAGCTGGACATGCGGAAGAAGGAGCATCGTCAGCAGCTCATAGACACGTTCGTCAACTCGGTGTACTTATTCGACGACAAGCTGACGCTCCACATCAACTACAAGGACGGGACAAAGACCGTCACTTTTGACGAGATGAAAGCGGCTCTGGATGAACAGGCCGCGGGTTCGGATTTGGATTGCCGTGGTGCACCAAATAGAAACGGTGATTAGGATACAATCGCCGTTTCTTTTCTTTTATCTGAAAAAGCCTGAAAAGCACGGTGTTTCTGGGCTTTTCAGGCTTTTTGCTTATGGCCGGCTGGGAGAATAACTCCAGCCGGTCAATCTTCTTTGTAGTGTTTTCCCTTTGGTGGGATTGATGCGGAGGGGCGCTATCGTGTAATCATGGTGGGAATCGTGTAACTGTGGCCATCTATCGTGTAATCATGGGGGCTATCGTGTAAAATGTACCCCAGAAACTGGACACTTGTTATCGTTCAGGACCCAATCTCTGGACAGTGTAATTGTTCGGGACCCGAAGTCTGGACATGACAATTGTTCTCGGAGAAGAGATAGTCCCGGCCGGTGTTGAATGGTATAATTTAGGACGTCGGTTTGGAGGGTTGCACATGAAATGGAAAGTCTTTTCTCCGGAAGAAGTAGTTTCGCTGAGAAACAATCCGTACACGCTAAAGGCAACAGAAAAGACCATCACCTTCACATTGAAGTTTAAAGAGGTGATGCTGGATGGGCTTCAGCGGGGAAAATCACCTGAAAGCATAATGCGGGAACTTGGATATGACCCTGCAGTGATCGGAGATTCCCGCGTAAAAGGTATTGCGTATCACATTACCAAGGAAGCCGAATCACCAGAGGGCCTTCATGAGGGCAGACGTACACCCGCTCGGGCTGTTACTGAGGAGGAAGTAGCCTCCAGTGCGCCCTCGCGCTCTCTTCGCCGCTTGCAAGCAGAGGTTTCATATCTTCGCCAGGAAGTAGAATTTCTAAAAAAAATTATGCAAGCGGGCAATGGGACAAAGCGAGGGAAATGATCATGGGTGCTCCAGATTGCAGGTTTGAGATCATACACGCCGCCATGGAGGAGCCAAACAACAGGCTTTCGGTGAGCGAGATGTGTGCGCTGGCTGGTGTTTCCCGGTCGGGGTATTATAACTGGTTATCGTCAGCTGGAACACGGCTGAAACGTGAAATCAAGGATCAGGAGGACTTCGCGCTTATCCTTGCCGCCTACGAATTCCGTGGCTACGCAAAAGGCGTCCGTGGTATCAACATGCGGCTCCTCCACATGGGCGTCGTGATGAATCCTAAAAAGATCCGGCGGTTAATGCGAAAATACAATCTGTTTTGCCCCATCCGAAAAGCAAATCCTTATCGCCGTATGGCCAAGGCCATGCGAACCAATAATGTGGCAGACAATCTTTTGAACCGGGAATTTGAATCCCATGGCCCCCGGATGGTCCTTCTGACCGACATAACGTACATTCCCTTGAATGGGGAGTTCTGCTACCTGTCGACCATCTTGGACGCATTTACGAAGCAGATCTTGGCCTATGTGCTGAGCGAATCTTTAGAAGTGGACTTTGTACTGGACACAGTAAACATCCTCGTCCGCGACCATGGAATTTCCTTAACTGCTGAGACACTGATCCACAGCGACCAGGGAGCCCACTATACCAGCCACAAATTTATCCAAATCGTGAAAGATGCTGACCTCAGACAGTCCATGTCCCGCCGGGGCAATTGTTGGGACAACGCCCCCCAAGAGAGCTTCTTTGGCCACATGAAAGATGAGCTTGCAGAAATAATCCCATCATGGTCCTGCTTTCTGGACGTCAAGGCTGCCATAGATGACTGGATGGATTACTATAACAATGATCGGTACCAATGGCAGCTCGCCAAGCTTTCACCGAACCAGTATTACGATTACGTCCGAACCGGGATTCACCCTTTATGTAAGCAGGGGCTGATGCCGCCATTTCCGCCAGCCGTTGACAGCGCTCCGAAAAATGCTTCATTTGTGGACGCGACGGCGAAGGACTCAGAAGCAGGACGATTGGCCCTCACCGTCGATCAGTAAATGTAGCATTTTTCTCCGCTATGCTGTCAAGGTGTGGCTGCGTTCTATGTATCTTGCGCCATGGGCTCAGGATCTAAAAGCAGGTTTCCGGCTGGAATGAACGATTAATTTTGTCCTTGACATGGGGAGCACATTACATGTAATTATCACGTTATTTCAACTTGCAAGTAAGCAACACGAGCCACATATGACAAGTCATAGCAGAAGATCCGGCTTCCGAGAGGCAAAAGTCTGCGTTCACACAACTTTTGTTGTTTCCAATGAGAATCCCTGCTATAATGATATTACACAAATTCGTGTTGGGGTGAATGCCATGTCGATCGTTTACACCAAATTATGGCGCTGTATGCAGGGGAGAAGGCTGGCGATCTGCGTGCTGCTGTGTGCCGCGCTGATCGCGGGGGCGCTGCCCGGCTATGCCAGCGCCCAGGGAGAGCTGTCGGAAGAAACAGCGACGGCGGGAGAGTTGGGCCTGACCCGGGAGGATGCCGTCGCGGCAGCCGTTCGTCTCTACAACTCAGAAATGCTGGAGTATGACTATACCCTCGTGACGAGAGAGCCCAACGAGGAGAATGCGCTCCTTGCGGCGGCGGAGGCCAGAAAGCAGGCGATCCTCTCCCATACGGAAGAGCCGGCCTGCGAGGGGACGGCGTACTATGTTTCCGGCAATGGCAACGATGAAAACGACGGCCTGACCCCGGGGACTGCCTGGGCGAGCCTGGACAAAGTGAACGCCGCCGGCCTCTCCCGGGGCGACGGCGTGTATTTTGAGCGGGGCGGCACCTGGCGCGGGCAGCTCTGGGCGCAGGACGGGGTGATCTACGCCGCTTACGGGGAGGGGCCGAAGCCAAATATATTCGCCTCCCCTGAAAACGGCGCCGGCTCGGATAAGTGGTCGCTTCTGGACGGCACGGACAACATATGGGTCTATCACCGGGATATGATGGACTGCGGCATCCTCGTCTTTGACGACGGCGAGAGCTGGGGCAAAAAGGTGGCGCCCGTCTATCTGGACGGCTACCGCTCCACCATGGATGAGGGGCAGCCCTTCGATGTGAGGAGCGAGCTGACAGAGGACCTGATGTTCTTCTCCCAGGCGGACAGCATCCTCTATGACGGCGCGCCCTTCCGCTATACGGTCATGGACAACGACGACCGGGGCGAATACCCCGAAGAGGTGGTCGGGCCCCTGTATCTGCGCTGTGACGAAGGCGATCCCGGTGAGGTGTTCAACAGTATCGAGTTCGCCGTGCGGCAAAACATCGTATTGCCCGCCGATGACGCCGTATTTTGCAATCTCTGTTTGAAATATACCGGCGCGCATGGTATCTATGGCGGAGAAATGGGCTACGACGTTTCGTTTTGCGAGATCGGATGGATCGGGGGCTCGCCCCAGTATTACCGCTATGACGACGGTCAGCCGGTGCTGTTCGGCAACGGCGTGGAGTGCGACGGCAGCTACGATCACTATTCCGTCACGGACTGCTACATCTATCAGTGCTACGACGCGGGCGTTTCCAACCAGGATCCTACGGAATCGCCGGAGGTGACGGGCGATGTGAACTTCGAACCCTATGATGTCATCCAGCGAAACATCACCTATGCCCGGAACGTATTTGCCTATGACAGTATGCCTGTCGAAATCTTCTTTGCCCTGGAGGATGACGCGGGCTACGGCCGGCACCGCATGGAGAACGTGCTGATCGAGGGGAACTATTTCCTGTATACGGGCTACGGCTGGTATATGGAGAAAAAAGACCCGGGCGCAGCTTACCAGGGATATGGCTATCCGAACGCGGCGGAGAACTTCCGCATCGTCGATAACGTGTTCTATCTCAGTACGGGCGCGCTGCTGCAAACAGGCGCGCCGGAGAAGTGGCAGCCCGAACTGGACGGCAATACCTATGTGCAGAACGACGGCGGCGTGCTGGTGGTCTGGCGCTTGAAGGGGTATCAAATGCAATATCTATATTATTATAATGCGGGAAGAGACGCTGTGACCCATGTGATCCGGGACGTCCTGGGGGACGAGAATGGAACGGCGCTGAAGAATTAGAACGGATAAAACGGGGTGCTTCACCCCTGAGGATTCGTATCCAAGTCAGTGCTATTAGGCACGTCAGAACGGCTCTGAAGATGTCAGGTACCCGCAAGCGAGTCCCTTCCATCGGTCAGAGCCGTTCTTCCTTTTCCCCGCGCGACAGGCGTGCCGCGCGGGGGCCACGTGGGGAAGCGGTACGCGCGACTTCGCGCGAACATTGAAATGGCAGGCGAGTCCTTTGAGTGGTCCGGGGATACAATACAAATGAAAAGGACACGCGGGAGCGTGTCCTTTTGTTTGGGCCTCAGCCCTCGAAGCCGACCATCAGGCCGCCGGATTCGGCGTAAAAGGCGCACAGGCCGCGGACGGGGAGGAGCTGCACGTCCGCCTCGGGCCAGACGTCCAGCAGCATGGCGCGGAGCAAGTCCGCGCCCTCCCGATCCTGGCAGTGGGCGATGCGCACACGCCCGCCGGCATAGCCCCGCTCCGCCATGGCTTGGAGGATGGCCTCCCGGGCCGGACCCCGGCCCCGGCACTTGCGCAGCAGCGCCAGCGTGCCCTCTTCGCTGGCAGCACCCACCACCCGGATGCCCAGCACCCCCGCCAGGGCCGCGGCTGCCGGGCTGACCCGGCCGTTCCGGGCCAGGTTCTTCATGCTGCTCAGGCAGAACAGCAGATGGGTGTGCCGCCGGTAGGCGTCTATGGCGGCGGCGGTGTCGTCAAAGCCCGCGCCCCGGACGGTCAGCTCCCGCAGCTTCTCCGCGAGCAGCTGCATCTCCGGCCCGGCGGACAGGCTGTCCAGCACATGCACCCGGGCACCGGGGTGCAGGCGCATATGCTCCTGCCCCACCTGGACCGCCGAGGCCCAGGAGCCGGACAGGGCGCTGGTGATGGTCACGGCGAACACCTCCTCCGCGCCGGCGAAGGCGTCCAGCCAGTCGCCGATGTTGGGGCAGGAGGAGCCGGACCGGCCCTTGTACGCCGCCAGACGCGCCACCATGTCGTCCACGTCCAGCGCGCCGTCGTCCGTATACTCCGCCTCCGCCGTCACGATCTTCAGCGGTATGCTGGCAAAGCCCACGCCCGGCAGCGACAGGAGATTGGCGGCGGAATCCACCGCGATCACACGGCCCATGGAAATCACCTCGTTTTCGATAGCTTTTTATCGGTTTATAAAAAACCTTTCCATGCCATCATATCAGCTTTTCAAAACCCTGTCAAGGGATTCGAAAAGTTCTTTTGCGGTTTTCCTTGACTTGCACATGGCGGGACGGTAGAATAGCCATAAAGGAGAGGGGGATGTGCCATGACCCGGGAAATGAAGGACGCGATGGCGGCGGCGGTGAGGGATTTCCGCCTGCCCCGATACGGCGAGATACCGAACGTGGGACTCTATCTGGAGCAGGTGACGAAGTATATCTGCGACTGTCTGGCGCCGCTGGGGGACGTGACCATCACCGGCTCCATGATCAGCAACTACGTCAAGCGGGGGCTGGTGGACAACCCGGTGAAGAAGCAGTACGGCCGGGGCCAGATCGCCTGCCTCATCTACATCGCCGTGGCCAAGAACGTGCTGAGCCTGGACAACATCGACCTGCTGATGGAGATGCAGCGGCGGACTTACGACCTGCAGGTGGCATACGACTACTTCTGCGCGGAGTTTGAGAACCTGCTGTATTTCGTGTTCGGGCTGAAGAGCGCGCCGGACACGGTGGGCACGGAGGCCACCGACGAGAAGCTGATGCTGCGCAACACCATCATCACCGTGGCCCACAAGATATATCTGGACATGTGCTTCCGCGCCCTGGACGGGGGCGCGGACGAGCGGTAAACCGGGAGAGAGCGTATGATACGGCTGATACTGGGCCGGGCCGGGGCCGGCAAGACGGCCCTGGTGTTCCGGGAGATAACCGAATATGTGCGCCGGGAGCGGGAGGACGTGGTCCTTCTGGTGCCGGAGCAGTACAGCCATGAGGCGGAGCGGGAGCTGTGCGCCGCGGCGGGGGATACCCTGAGCCGGTTCGGGGAGGTGCTGTCCTTCACGGGCCTGGCCCGGAAGGTGTTCGCCCAGCTGGGCGGCGCCCGCCCGGTGATGGACGGCGCGGGCCGGCTGCTGTGCATGGCGGTGGCCGCCCGGAGCGTGGGGGAGATGCGCACCTACCAGCGGGAGCGGTCCAACGTCCGGACCCTGGACAGTCTGACCCGGGCGGTGGAGGAGCTGAAAAACGCCGGCGTCACCGCCCTGGACCTGACCCGGGCGGCGGAGAGCGCGTCGGAGCTGCTGCGGGACAAGCTGGAGGACCTGGCGAAGCTGATGGAGGCCTACGCCGCCGTCCAGGAGCGCAGCGGCGTGGATCCGGCGGGACAGCTGGAGCTGCTGGCGGAGCTGATCGGCCAGAGCCGGGCCGTAAAGGGCGTGTTCTACGCCGACGGCTTTTCCGACTTCACCGCCCTGGAAAAGCGGGTCCTGGAGGGGATCGTCCGGGCGGGGGCGGACCTGACGGTGTGCCTGACCTGCGGCCGGGAGGAGGACGAGCCGGCCTTCCGCCTGACCGGGCGCACGGCCCGCTGGCTGCGGACCCTGGCCCGGGAGTGCGGCACGGAGTGCCGGGAGCAGTGGCTGGAGCCGGACCGGGCGGAAAGCGGCCCGGTGGCCTATTTCTGCGAGAACCTGTTCGATTTCGCCGCCCCGGCCCGGGAGGATGGCTCCGGCGCGGTGCGGGCGGTGGTGGCCGCGGACGTATACGAGGAGTGCGAGCTGGCGGCGGCCTATATGGCGGAGCTGGCCCGGTCCGGGAGCCGGTGGCGGGACATGGCCGTGGCGGTGCGGGGCTTCGGCGACTACCGCACGGCGCTGGAGAGCGCCTGCGCCCGCTACGGGGTGCCGCTGTTTTTGTCCGGTCGGGGCGACACGCTGCAAAAGAGCGTGCCCCTGGCGCTGACCTCCGCGCTGGAGGCGGTGTGCCGGGGCTATGAGTACGAGGCGATGTTCGGCTATCTGAAGACCGGCCTGGGGCCGCTGCCCCAGGAGGATGTGGACCGGCTGGAGAACTATGTCCTGCTGTGGGGCATCCGGGGCGGCCAGTGGGACCGGCCCTGGACCATGCATCCGGAGGGGTACAACCGGGACATGGACGAGGCGGCCCAGGAGGAGCTGGCGGCGCTCAACGGCATGCGCCGGGCGGTGATGGGGCCCATGAAGGCCCTGGAGGGCCGGGTGAAGCAGGCCCATACCGCCGCGGAGCAGGCCATGGCCCTGGCAGCCTTCCTGGAGGACGCCGGCATGGCGGAGCGGCTCCAGGCCCGGCGGGCGGAGCTGCTGGAGCAGGACCGGCCGGAGGCGGCGGCGGAGTATGGCCGACTGTGGGAAACGGTGTGCGGGGCCTTGGAGCAGTTCGCGGCCCTGCTGGGCGATATGGAGATGGACGGCGCCCAATTCCAGGACCTGTTCGGCCTGATGCTGTCCAAATACGACGTGAACGTGATCCCCGTGTCCCTGGACCGGGTGGGCGCCGGGGACATGGACGGGATGCGCCGCCGGCACATCCGCCATCTGCTGGTGCTGGGCGCGGCGGACGGCCGGGTGCCCGCCCCGGAGGAGGGCGGCGGCCTGTTCACCGCCGACGAGCGGGAGGAGCTGTCCGCCATGGGCCTGGCCCTGGGCGGGGCGGAGGAGGATCTGGACCGGGAGCTGGGGCGGATATACAGCTGCCTGTCCCTGCCGGATCAGTCATTGTATATGAGCTGGGCCGCCTCCGACGGCGAGGGCGGCGAGGCCCGCCCCAGTCTGCTCATCGGCCGGGCCCAGACCCTGCTGGGGGTGAGGCCGGTGCGGGGGGACCTGCTGCGGGCGCGGACCTTCTCTGCGGACGCGGCCTTCGGCCTGGCCCTGCGGGGCCAGACCGGCGGGCGGGAGCCGGTGTGCCTGGCCGCCCGGGAGCACTTCATCCGGGCTGGCCGGGAGGAGGAGCTGACCCGTCTGGCGGCCTCCGCCGGAGCCGGCCAGGGTGATCTGGGACCGGAGGCGGTCCGGGCGCTGTACGGCCCGTCCCCCACCCTCACCGCCACCCGGGCGGAGAAATTTGCCGACTGCCGGTTCGGGTACTTTCTGCAGTACGGCCTGAAGGCCCGGCCCCGGCAGCAGGCGGTGTTCGATCCGAGGGATTACGGCACGTTCATGCACTACGTGCTGGAAAACGTGGCCCGCCGGGTGCTGGACATGGGCGGGTTCGCCGCCGTGACGGCGGAGCAGGTGGGCGCGCTGGCGGACGAGTACGTGGACAAATACATCGACGAGCAGATGCACGGCTTCGCCGACAAGACCGCTCGGTTCGCCTATCTGTTCCGGCGGCTGCGGACCACGGTCCGGCAGGTGACGCAGGACATGTGGCAGGAGCTGCGCCTGTCCAAATTCCAGCCCCTGGACCTGGAGCTGGATCTGAAGGGCGAGGGCGTGCTGGACCCGGCGGCAGCCGGGCAGGTGCCCCTGGCCGGGCGGGCCGACCGGGTGGACGGCTGGGTCCGGGGCAATACGCTGTATCTGCGGGTGACGGACTACAAGACCGGGGTGAAGGCCTTCGACCTGTCGGACGTGTGCCAGGGGCTGAACATGCAGATGCTGCTGTATCTGTTCGCCCTGCAGAAGGGCGCGGCGGCCCGGTACGGCGTGGAGCGGATCGAGCCGGCGGGGGTGCTGTACGTCCCGGCCCGGTTCGAGATCGTGGACGCGGACAGCGACGTGACGGCGGAGGAGCTGGCGGCCCTGCGGAAAAAGACGGCCCGGCGCAGCGGCCTGGTGCTGAACGATCAGGAGATCCTGGAGGCCATGGAGCCGGGGGAGGACAAGCGATTTTTGCCGGTGCGGCTGAAAAAGGACGGCTCGCCCTATAAAGACAGCGCGGCCTGCCTGGCCACGCTGGAGCAGTTCGGCGCGCTGAGCCGGTATGTGGATGAAACGCTGGAAAAGCTGGCCCAGGCCCTGCGGGACGGGAGCGTGACGGCGGACCCCTGGTTCCGGTCCAGCCGGGACAACGCCTGCGCCTGGTGCGACTACCGGCAGGCGTGTCTGTTCGACGAGGCGGGGGACGGCTGGCGGATGCGGACAAAGCTGTCCATAGAGGAAGCGTGGGAGAGGATAGAGGGCCATGAGTGACATCAGATTGACCGATCCCCAGCGCCGGGCGGTGGACGTCCGGGGTCGGCCCGTGCTGGTCAGCGCGGCGGCGGGCAGCGGCAAGACCCGGGTGCTCACCGAGCGGCTGATGGCCCGGGTGCTGGAGGGGGAGAACATCGACCGGTTCCTGGTCATCACCTTCACCCGCGCGGCGGCGGCGGAGCTGAAAAGCCGCATCCTGACGGAGCTGAACGCCCGCCTGGCGGCGTCGCCCCGGGATGGGCATCTGAAGCGCCAGAACGCCCTGCTGTACCGGGCGAAGATCGGCACCATCGACAGCTTTTGCTCGGACCTGGTCCGGGAGAACGCCCACATGCTGGGGGTGTCGCCGGACTTCTCCGTGCTGGACGAGGAGCGGGCACAGGCCATCCGCGCCCGGGCGCTGGAGGACGTGCTAGACCGGGCCTATGAGGCCATCGATGCCGATGAGGACCTGCGGGCGCTGGTGGACAGCGTGGGGGCAGGCCGGGACGACCGGCGTCTGGCGGAGCTGGTGCTGGAGCTGGACCGGCAGATGCAGAGCCGGGCCTTCCCGGAGAAGTGGGCGCAGCAGGCGCTGGATATGCTGGACGCGCCCTATGCCGACGCGGCGGAGACCCCCTGGGGGGCCTATCTCCTCTCGGACGCGGCGGAGGAGGCCGCCTATCAGGCCGAAGAGCTGGAGCGGGCCATCGGGGAGATGGCCCTGCCGGACAACGCCCCGGTGATGAAGGGCTACGGCCAGGCCTTCGGGGACATGGCGCTGCTGTTCCGGGACGTGGCCCGGGCGGCGGCGGACAGCTGGGACGGCACCCGTGCCGTGCTGGACCGGCCCGATCCCCGGCTGGGCCGGGTCGGGAAGGACGCGGACGAGGCCGTCCGTGAGCGGATGAAGGCGGTCTGGGACAGGAGCAAGCGGGCGGCGGACAGGTTGCGCAAGACCGTGACCGGCTCCGGGGCAGCGGCCCTGGCGGGAGCGGCGGCCTCCAAGGGACCTCTCACGGCGCTGATGAAGCTGGTGTTCTCCCTGCAGCGGGAGTACGGCGCCCGGAAGCGGCGGGCGGACGTGTGCGATTTCGCGGACGTGGAGCACATGTGCGTCCGGCTCCTGTGCCGGGACGACGGCGGGCCTACGGCCCTGGCGGCGGCGGTGTCCGACCGGTTCGCCGAGGTGATGGTGGACGAGTACCAGGACGTCAACGGCGTGCAGGAGGCCATCTTCCGGCGGGTGTCCCACGAGGGGCGGACCCTGTTCACCGTGGGGGACGTGAAGCAGTCGGTGTACCGCTTCCGGCTGGCGGAGCCTGCCATCTTCATCCGCCGCTATGACGCCTTCGCCGACGGTACGGCGGGGGAGCGGGTGCTGCTGCGGGAGAATTTCCGCAGCCGCGCCGGCGTCCTGGACGCCTGCAACGCGGTGTTTGGCCGGATCATGTCCCGCCGGCTGGGGGACGTGGAATACGACGACGAGGCCCGGCTGATATGCGGCGCATCGGACTATCCCCCCGAGGGGGAGGTCAGGCCGGAGCTGTGCGTCCTGGAGGCGGACGGCGCCGGGGGGGAGGAGGCCCCGGACAGGACCCTGCTGGAGGCCCGGTATGTGGCCGGGCGCATCCGGGCCATGGTGGACGCCGGCGAGCCTGTGAGCGACGGCCACGGCGGCACGCGCCCGGTACGGTATGGGGACATCGCCCTGCTGCTGCGCACGCCGGGCACCACCGGCGCGGCCTATCGCCGGGCATTGAGTGAGGCGGGCGTGCCCGTCAGCGCCCGGCAGGGAGGGGCATTCTTCTCCCGGCCCGAGGTGAGCTTCGCCGTGTCCCTGCTGGCGGTGGTGGACAACCCCCGCCAGGACGTGCCGTTGATCGCGGCGCTACGGGGCGCGCCCTTCGGCTTCACCCCCGACGAGCTGAGCGCCGTGCGGACGGCGGGGCCGGGGATGATGTGGGACGCGCTGCTTCGGCGGGCGGAGAGCGACGAGCGCTGCCGCCGGTTCGTCCGGGTGGTGGATGAGCTGCGCAGCTATGCCCGGGAGGAGGCCACGGACAGGGTGCTGCGGCGGCTGTACGACATGACGGACCTCATCACCGTGTGCTCCGTCATGGCCGACGGCTCCCGGCGGATCGCCGATCTGATGCAGCTGTATGAGTACGCCCGCCAGTTTGAGCAGGACGGGGGCCGGGGCCTGTTCCGGTTCGTGGGCTGGCTGCGGGAGCTGGAGCGCCGGGGCATGGAGCCGGCGGCCTCCGACGCGGGGGACGCGGTGCGGCTGATGAGCGTGCACAAGTCCAAGGGCCTGGAATTTCCCGTGGTGTTCCTGGCGGACAACAGCCACGGCTGGAACGGGGGCCAGAGCGGCCAGGTGCTGTGCCACGACAGGCTGGGCCTGGGCATGCGCATGACGGACACGGTCCGGGGCGTGCGCTGGCCCACGCTGCCCTGGCGGGCCATCCGGCGGCTGGAGCAGCGGGAGGAGCTGAGCGAGCAGGAGCGGGTGCTCTATGTGGCCATGACCCGGGCCAAGGAGCGGCTTATCATGACATGCACGCTCCACGGCGCGGCGGAGAAGCTGGCCGGCCTGGGTCCCGCCTCCGACGGACCTATCAGCCCCCGGGTGCTGCTCCGGGCCGGGAGCACCGCCGACTGGCTCCTGCCGGCGGCTGCCGCGGACGGGGGCCGGACCATCGATATGAAACTGGTGGCCCCGGAGGCGGCCCGGCCCGCCCCTGCGCAGGTCCAGCCGGACATCCCCCCGGCGGACCCGGCGCTGGTACAGGAGCTGGACCGGCGGCTGGACTGGCGCTATCCCTTCCAGGAGGCGGTGTCCCTGCCCTCCAAGCTGACGGCCACGGCGGCGGGGGAGATGGCCCCCGGCGCGGCGGACCCGGAGGCGGCGGAGCTGGCTCCGGCCCGCACGGCGGCAGCGCCCCTGCGCCGGCCTGATTTTGGCCGGGCGGACCGGCCCCTCACCGGGGCGGAGCGGGGCGTGGCGGCCCACCTGGTCATGCAGTACATCGACCTGGCGCACACCGGTTCCCGGGACCAGATCGCCGGGGAGATCGCCCGGCTGGAGAGCATGGGCTTTCTGGACAGCCGCCAGGCGGCGGCGGTGGACCCGGAGGACATCCTGGCCTTCTTCCGCTCGGAGCTGGGCGCGCGGGTGCTGTCGGCGGAGCGGGTGATCCGGGAGTTCCGGTTCTCCCTGCTGTGTCCCGCCGGGCTGTGGGCGCCCCAGGCCGGCCAGGAGGAGCAGATTTTGCTCCAGGGCGTGGTGGACTGCTGCATCCAGGAGGCGGGAGCGCTGACGGTCATCGACTTCAAGACCGACGCCGAGGTGGTCCCAGAGCGCCACACCGCCCAGCTGCAGGCATACGCCGCGGCCATGGAGCGGATATGGCGGCGCCCGGTGCGCCAGGCGGCGCTGTGGTATCTGCGCCGGCGGCAGGCGGCGTACTGCCCCCTGCCGGAGAAAAAATAGCCGCTTGGCGCAAAAAACCGTTGCGCTTTTGAAAAAGCTATGGTAATATAGCTGTTGCGTCTTGTAACGGCGGCAGTTTCCCGCACTCAAGACAGCTCGATTTGAGGTGAAAAGCTATGAAGGAAGGCATCCATCCCAAGTACTACAAGACCACCATCCGGTGCGCCTGCGGCAACGTGATCGAGACCGGCTCCACCCGGGAGAACATCACCGTTGAGATCTGCTCCAAGTGCCACCC